>JAWKMJ010000014.1:0-111965 GCA_041392305.1 Crocinitomicaceae bacterium | reverse complement strand
ATAAATTGATTCTTTGGGTAGAAGAGGAAACCACATCCGTAGAAGTATATTTAAAATTGTGTGATTCTTCTTTGCTTTATCAAAAAGGAGAAATCGGCTTGATGAAACCACCTGATTTGCAGTTGGCTATCAACTGGAGGGATCAAAACAACCCAACAAAATCTTGGGCAGTAAGAAATAACCCAGCATTTGAAAGGGCCATGGTTTATTTGAATGCTTCGGAAGAGGAGTATTTGGAAGAAGAGAAAAACAAAGTTCGGTTACAGAAAAAAACCCTCCGAAGAACTCGTCTATTTGCTTTAGTAGTTGGATTGGCAGCACTTTTTGCCATGGGGATGATGATTTGGTCGTTTACATTAAAAGTGGAGGCTGATAAACAAAGACTTGCCGCGAAAGAAAATGAAGAACAAGCCAAAATTGAAGCTCAAAAAGCTAAAGAAGCCCTACAACTTGCGGAAGAACAGAAATTAATTGCTGAACAAAAGACGGAAGAAGCTGAAAAATCGGCAAAAATAGCTGAAGAAGAGAAATTAAAAGCCGATGAAGCAAGAAGAGACGCTGAGAGACAAGCTGGAATAGCAAGATCAAACTTAACACGAGCAATCGAGCAAGAAAAGTTGGCCATTGCAAATGCAAAAAAGGCCGATGAAAACGCCAAAGAAGCCTTACTCCAAAAAGACAATGCCGATAAAGCTGCGGATCGAGCAGACCGCCTCAGAATGCTTTCTATTGCGCAATCCATGGCGGTAAAGGCTCAACAACCAAATAAAGATACAGACCAAAAAGGTTTGTTGGCTTACCAAGCTTATCAATATGTGGATGAATATGATGGGGAGGAACATCATGGTGACGTTTACGCTGGTTTGTATTCCACTTTATCCCAGGTCAATAAAAAAGGCTATAACCATCTACAAGCACACCGTGGAGGAATTAGAGATTTGATTCTAGATACAAAGACCGACCAGCTCATCACGTTGGGGTCGGACAGAGATTTGAAAAAGTGGGACAAAGAAATGAATGTATTGAGCAGTAGTAAATTTATTTTTACTGAAGGATCAGAAAATACACTTATTACACCAACAAAAATTATTGAAGTCAAGGGTCATCTGATAGCATCTGGTGAAAATGGTAAAATTGTTATTGTAGGTCCAGATGGAGAAACAAGAAGTTTGAGAAAAAATGGAAACCGTATTTGGGACATGGTAGCTTATAATGATGCTTTGTTCGTTTCTCATGGAAATTCGACACTTGAAATGTGGAACTATAATACAGGAGAACATATCAAATCATTGGAACTACTTACTGAATTAAAGTCTATTGACTACTCTCCCGCTAAAAATATGATCATCGGAGGCTCAGCTGTAGGAGAGATCATGAGTGTTGATGTAGGAAATGAATTCAGACAAAATAGCATAGGCTACACTGGCGTGGGCATTACTAAGATTGTTTTTACTTCAGACGGAAAATATCTGGTAACCGGAGATATGGAAGGGCATATTGGCGTATATGATTCAAAAAATGGAGAAAAAATTATCGATTTAATTGGTCACACTGCCAGAGTATCAGATTTGGAGTTGAGTCCAAATGACGAATTCTTGGCAACCGCCAGTTTTGATGGATCAGTAAGATTGTTTTCTTTGGAAAAACTTGATTTAGAGCCAATTGTATTAAGAGATTTAGATGATTGGGTCTGGTCTTTAGCTTTTTCTTCTGATGGAGAACAACTATATTGCGGTTCCGCTTCGGGTAAAATTGCAAAATATCCAACAAGAACTAAAACATTGGCAAAAGATCTCTGTACACTTTTGAAAAGAAATATGACCCAAAAAGAATGGGAGCGATTTGTTGCTAAAGACATCCCATATCGCAAAACTTGTGAATCAATAAAATAGTGAAAAAACTTCTTTACATATTAGCCATTATCACAGCATTTCCATTGATGGGTCAGATTATTGAAGCCGAAACTGATCCATGTTTACTTAACCTAAATAACGCAGATAAGTCCTACAAAGGAGGGAATATAGAAGCCATTCCCGGACTGGTAAAAGAATGTTTGGATCAGAATAATTATAGCAAAGAAAATAAAACGAAGGCGTTTAAATTATTGATTGATTCCTACATTTTTCAAGGATTGAACGATAGTGCAGACATATATATGGTGAAATTTTTAAAGTTCAACCCAGAATTTCGAACATCCGAGCAAACGGACAGAAGGGAATTTATAGATCTACATGCTGCATATAGAAATTATCCAGTTTTTGGCGTTGGAGTAAAACTTGGTTTAGGTTTAGGTCAATTAGTTGTCATTAACGAATTTGGGGCACATAATATTGAATCCTCTTCTCTACCTTCCAAATATAACGTTCGAATGGGGTTTTCAGCCGAGGTTTTTGCATCCTATCATCCTCATCGAGATGGAGAAGTATTTATGGATCTAGGTTACGTAAATTATAAATTCGAAGAAGAAACCAGATTGTTTAATTACAATTATCCAATAGACCAAGATCCGCACTCCTACTACAAATACACGGAAACCGTCAATTCTCTCAACCTCAGTATAGGTTACAAATATATGTTTAGAAAGAATGTGTATTCTAAAGTTGTTCCCTACTTAGGTATAGGAATTAGAGGAGGTTTATTATTAGCTTCGAATATCAACGCTGAAAAATTTATTATTGGAGAATCTCAATCGACGATTAAAGGTTCAGTATTAGACATCAAACATCTTCGAAATCGATGGAATTCTTGGGCAACAGCAATGATAGGAATGAAATTCAAAATACCCAAGGGAAATGTATTTTTTGAAGTAGGATATGATTACAATTTAATGAATATTTCCAATCCCGATGAGCGCTACAATTTATCCAATGAAGCCACTAACGAGCTTCTATTTAAATATTTTTACGTTTCCAACGACTTTCGTTTGAATAATTTCTATTTCAAAATAGGCTACAACTACAACTTCTATATCCCTAAGAAAATTGGTTTGAAAAAGAAAGATAAAAAAGGTGCTAGGGAAGAAAAGAAAAAAATCAAAAAAATGAATTCAACTGTAAATGAATAGAATAGTTTCCATATTGTTTTTATTCGCAATCATTTTTTCTTGTACCAAAGAAACTTATGAGAATATGCAAAGAAATTCCTTTGTGAAATTTTTCGGTTCCCAATTTGAAAATTCTGCAGAAGATGTAATTGAAGATAATGGGAATTATGTTTTCGTAGGTTATTCCAAACAGGATACAACCAATCGCAAAGGATATATAGTTAAAACTAACGAGTTTGGAAATACACAATGGGAGACTTTCACTCCAGGTGCAGATCGCGTAGAACTGCATGGGGTAACACTTGGAAACGACAACACCTATGTGGTGTGTGGAGAACTTGAAGATAACACAGGACAAATTGATCTCTTCGTAGCAAAATATAGTCCTGAAGGAATTATTCTTTGGTACAATTCATTTGGAGGCACAGACAATCAAATAGGTAAAAAGATTATCCGAGCCAATGACGGGGGTTATGTGATCGTAGGAATAACCACTCGATTCAGTGGAGGAAATGGGAACCCAACTGGATATAATGATATGATGGTATGCAAAATTGATGAGAACGGAGATAGCTTAATTACCAATCAATTCGGTGGAAGTAATAATGATATAGGGAACGATATTATCTCATTTGGTGGCAACCAGTATTTTGCTGTTGGTACTTCTCAGAGCTTTACCGGAGCCTATGAAAGTTATCACGCAGGAAAATTAGTATACATTGTTCAACTCAGTAATCAATTGGGCGAGAATGATGCACACTGCTGGGGCGACCCTCAAGATCAAACTGGGAATTCAATCTGCTACGATCTAAATGGCAATTTATTGATTGGAGGAGGTTATCTAACTACTTTGGGGGGAATAAAAGAAGGCTACGTACTCAATATCGATGCCAACGATATTCGAAATAAACTAGATAGTCTTTTAATTCAAACAACTGGTTTGGAAGAAATCGCCGATCTTCGTATTCAGTCGAACGGAACAATTTGTGCAACCGGATTGAATAACGTTGACAATTTCAACAAAATTGCTGTCTATAAAATTCAATCTCAACCCCTTAGCCTTGAAAATCACTTTGAATTAGGTTATGAAGGTAACGCTACTGGAAATCGATTGATTCCTTCAACAAATGGAGGGTTCGTGATTGTTGGCTCCTCACTTTATCAGTTAGTTTCCAATGCAGCGATGATCAAACTGAATGAAAATGTTGAATTATAAATCATTTTATACCAACTTTGTAGAAATTTTTCCGTCTAGTTACTGGTGGACTAAATAACTAAAAATGAGAACGCTACTATTCGCTATTTTACTATTGACTTTTTCTTCTGCTATTTCGCAGTTGAATCATTCACAAGGAACGTTCTCCGTAGGGTGCGATGAAGTCATTTTTGATGATGGGGGCCCATCTGGAAACTATTCAAATAGTTTGAATGATACGATGACTTTGGCCTTTCCTTCTTATGTCATTAATGTAGGAATCAATTTCGGGTCATTCAATATGGGAGCTTCAAATAATGACTCCTTAATTATTTTTCATGGAACAGCTCCTGGTTTGACCCTAGTTGGTAAGTATGTTGGAACGGCTATCCCTGTGGATTTGGTGATTCCAAATGATACCATTGTTTTAATTGTAAAAACTAATGCCGCTTCCAATTTCTCTGGCTTTACTTTGAACTTCAGTGGAGAGTTTAATGGAAGTACTGCAATCGGTAACGATGTAACGTGTGATCCCGTGGATAACGGCTCTTTTGTATTCACTCCCTTAGGTGGGACTTCCCCCTACCAGTTTTCTGCTGATAGTGGGGCAACATGGCAATCCAACAATACAATTACCGGTCAACCCACAGGTTTAAATAATCAATTATTGGTTCAAGATCTTTATGGTTGTAGAGATGCTGTGGCATCTATCACTTTGGCAGATGTTTCTGTTCCATTTTCTTATGATATTGAAACGGTAAATAACATTTCATGCTTTGGATTATCAAATGGTTCAATAGCAGTAACTTTATCTGGTTCTGCAGGAGGAAACTATGATTTTGCCTGGAGTACAGGTTTTGATGAAGAGAACGTTACCAATAGTTCAATTTCAGGATTGGCTCAAGGAACGTATACACTTACCATTTCAGATGCTACCGATACAACCTGTAGACAAACCAAAAACTATTCGATTGCAATGCCAACCCTCTTGTCTGAAACCCATTTTATTCTGGACACTATCTCTTGTAATAATAAATGTGACGGCGCAATTGCATTTACTGCAACTGGAGGAACGCCACCCTACCAATATAGCGGTGATAATGGGGTTTCTTTTCAATCTTCAAGTGTGCTGGATTCCCTTTGTGCCGGGACAATAAATTATGTGATTCAAGATGGAAATGGTTGTTTAGTGAATGGTGTTCAAAGTCTTACTCAACCTACAGTTTTATCCGTTGTGGCAACTGGAACCGATCCCTCCGGTGCAGGGACCAATGATGGTTTTGTAAATTCCACGCCATCTGGAGGTTCCACACCTTATACCTATTTATGGAACTCTAATCCTATTCAAACTTCCCAAAATGCAACTGGACTGGGAGGGGGAACTTTCACCGTTACAGTAACTGATAGTAATGGGTGTACTGCTCAAGCCACAGAAGTATTATTTGAACCAGCACTTTTCGATGGCGGTGTCATTGAATTTGCAGCTGGAAATAATTTTTATGAGCTGATTTGTTTTGGGAACTCTACTTCTGCAATTCAAAATCGGACCTTAGCTTCCGGAGGTTCTGGAGGAATCGGCTATAAATGGCAATGGTCAACGGATCTATCTAATTGGAACACATTTGGTGTGCCAACTACCTCGGACTATGGGGTCTATACCCCCACTCAAGATGTGTTTATTCGAAGAATGGCAATTGATGCTGTTCCTGACACTTCTTACTCTAATGCGGTAACCATTAATTTTGTGGAACAGGTTTTTCCAGTGGTTACGGGATTAGACACTACCTATTGCCAAAATGATGATTATGTAGTGATGAGTGGATCTCCATCTTCAGGAACAAGTTATTTTAGCCTTAATGGACATGATACCATAACCACCTTCTTGTCTTATTCTCCAACGGATACTATTTTACAAGACACATCAACGAATATTGACACTAATTTGGTTTCCTATACTTACGTAGATAATAATGGCTGTACATTTACTTCTCCAGTTTTTCAATTCTACATTTATGATACCGTTTTCTTTGATCTTGAATTCTTTCAAACAGAATACATTATAGGGGAAGACAATGTTTATTTACCGGGAAAAGTGTCGCCTTTTCCTATCGGTGGAACAGGATTTTTTCAAGGCCCTGGAGCAAGTGGAGATTCACTCTACCTTAGTGTCGCAGGGTTAGGAGGAAATAAATCTTATCGATATACCTATACAGATACAACAGGCTGTGTTTCCACTGACACAGATTCAATTAATATTGTCTCCGCTGGCGCAATTTCCGGTTTAGGCGATGCTTTATTTTGCAATACAGAGGGACTCATTCCTATCAGCGCTACTGATCCCAATGGTAGTGTTCCTCAACCATGGTCACCTGGAACTCCGAACTATCCAGGGTCGGCTTTAACATACGTTTCGGGATTTAGACTGTTTGATTCACAAAACAATAATATTAGTGCAACCACTTTAACCGAAGGAGGAGTACTGGCTTGTTGTACTGTAAATGATTACGATACGATTATCCTTGCAGCACTTCCAATAACTCCTGGACAGTTTCTTGACACCTTTAAGCTTCGATACAAATATCAGAACAAGATTCAGAATGGGATTTACTTGGATCAACAATGTTTTTCTCTTCCATTTATTGGGACAATATGTTTGCCTTATTTCTACCCCACCTATGCAATTCAGAACTATTACGTAGATAGATACTTTTATGTAGAACACCTTAATACTCCAGGTAATTTTGCGAATTTAGCACCACCATATTGTTCAAATATAGGGCCGGTAAATATTGTAGTAGAAAATCAAGATCCAATAGGTGGAATATCAGAATGGACAATGACTGGTGCTCCGCCATTTTCAAATAGTGGTTTAACCAATACGAATCAGACAACCGTAACATTCAACCCTGGCGTTTTTGATGGTGCTCAAGATGTGCCGTATACCATAAATTATCTGTATAAATCTCCATTAGAACAATGCCAAATGAGTATTAATGGCGCTATTGAAGTTAGTAGTGTGCCAAACCTTGAATTATCTCAAAATTCAACTCCCGGAGCAATTCCTTTAACTAATGAGCTTTGCCTGGGATTAACCGATACTATTTTTGGATTTGCAGGGGGACTTCAAGTTGGAAATTTCTCTGGTAATAATGTAAATAATGGAATAGCAAATGATGGATTCGCGATACTAAACACCAGTACAGGTCCAGTCATTAACGAACCTATCACTTTTACTTTTGTAGATGCAAATGGTTGTACCGTAGATTCCACATGGCTGTTTACCGTTCATGATCAACCCGTTGTTTCAATTATTAATACCAATAATGATATCTGCTATGGAGATTCCCTTTTACTGCAAGGTCTTGGGGATGGTAATTCAGGAGTGGGACATTTTTATTTAAATGATGGTATAACCGACACAACTGTTGCGGGTGAGGCGTGGTTCAACTCGAATTTTGCACAACCCGATTCAAACTATCTATATATTTATGAATTCACGGATGTAAATGGTTGTACCAATTCAACTACAGACTATTTGTATGTGAACGATTTACCCGTTGCAGGTGTAAATATTGATGGATATGAGTTTTGTTCCAATGATACTGCCAATGTAAATGCTATTCCTCTTCCTGGGCCAGATGATTCCTTATTTTTTAATGGTGTTTATGAAACTTACGACCCTACTGGATTCTATGAGGTTGTAGCCGGAAATTATCCCAATGGAATTATTACTGTTCAATATTATTATATTGATAACAACGGATGCAAGGCTTATGCTGAAGATTCCATGCTCGTTTATCCTACACCAAATGTTGGCTTTTCCTTTAACTCAAATTGTATAACAGATACAATTGATTTTATTGATACTTCCATTACCAATGGTGCGACTATTGCTGATTACTCTTGGACTTTTTCCGATGGGTTTGCCTCATCTTCTCAAGATACTTCAGTTCTTTTTCAGTATGGTGGCCAGAAAGTAATTACTTTTGAAGTCACCTCAACTGCAGGATGCTCAGATTCCTATCAATTGATCGAATGGTTTGGTGAAAAACCCAGGGTTGATTTCGATTGGACTAATGAATGTTTGATTGGTGGAGTTTCGAATACCCAATTTGTAAATAATACTCCTCCAATAGATAGTGTAACTACCTGGAGCTGGAGTTTCGGTGACCCTGGAAATACTACATCAAATCAGTTTGAACCATTATTTAATTATACTCAAAATGGCTCTTATCTGGTAACAGTAATTGGGGAAACTGATTACGGATGTATTGATACTGCAATGAAATCTATTTGGATTCGTGAGTACGTGCAAACCTATCCTTATTTTGCAGATTTTGAAAGTGGAAATTATGGATGGGTACCCGATACTTTAGTTGGAGTGAACAACAGTTGGGAATGGGGCGCTCCTTCAGGTACAGCAATCAATTCAGCCTATTCAGGAAACAATGTTTTAATGACCGGATTAAATGACAACCACAACAATAGTGAATTCTCCTTCATTATCAGTCCTTGCTTCGACTTTTCTCAATTGAAACGGCCAATGATTAAAGTGAAAATTTGGGGCGAAACTAATCAAGGAGATGGGATGAAAATGGAATATGGAGATCAAGGGGCCGATTATTTTCCTCTAGGAACGGTAGGTAAAGGGATTAATTGGTATGATGATTTCGTTACGGGTCTGATTGAATCTGATCCAAACAATACCACTTCCCCGGAAGGGTGGTTCGGTTCAACAGGAGGTTGGGTTGATGCGCGTTATCAATTAGATACTCTTGTTGGGGACACGATGGTCAGATTCAAAATTATTTTTGGATCTGATATCGCACAAACTTTAGACGGATTTGCGATAGATGATATCTGGATTGGAGAAAGAGAAAGAACCGTATTGGTTGAACATTTTACCAATTATAATGATGGATTAAGCAACACCCTTACTCCTTTCTTTAACAACAAAATTGATGATCCAATTTTAAACGACTATTCTCTAGATTTGGTAAATGTGCAATACCATACTAGACAATCTACTAGCGAACTGCTCAATCTCAACTATCCTTCTGGCCCTGCAGCAAGACAGAATTATTATGGCCTAGATTCCATTCCTTATGTAATCAACGACGGTATTTCCTTTAGGGGTGATGTAAGTGCGTGGTACAATAATCTTGAGAAACTAGAATCTCGTACTTTGGTAGATCCTCAATTCGGAATTGACTTAAACATGACTCAAACGGGCGCCAATTTGGATGTTCAAGTTGATTTCTGGGCGAAAGAAAACTTAGGAAATAAGGAAATCGTAGTTCGCATTGCAGTAATAGAAGATTCGGTGGATTTATCGAGCCAATCAATTCCTGGTATTCATAGAAATACGCTGCTCAATTTCTTACCTGGTGCTTCTGGAACTTCATTTGCTAATACATGGACTCCAGGTGTTTCTGGATCTTTGTTTGAAAGCACTACGGTCACAAATGCATTTAATTTGAATAATTTAGATGTAGTTGTATGGATTCAGGACAAAGACTCTAAAGAAGTTTATCAAGCCATTTCAGGTAAGGTTTCAACTATACTTGGTCTTACTGGTGTACATGAAGACAATGCCGCAATGGATTTCTTAATTTATCCTAATCCAACAATAGGTGGAACTACCTTATTATTAAATAATTCTTTTCAAGAAAATGGCGAAATTTTTATTCATGATGCCTCCGGCAGACTGATTGAAAACATCACAATTGAGAAATTTCAGGAAAAAGTGCAAATGTCTAATACAAACTATAAGAATGGATTGTATTTTGTCTCAGTTGTGAGTCCTAGTGGACAAAAAATGACTAAAAAAATGATCGTGCAGAGAAACTAGAAAAGCATCTGACAATGCATTAAAAAGTAAGAATATTTGATAAAAGACCCCTGCCGAGCCCTGGGGTTTTTTTTATTCCATTTGAATTTTTCGAATACCCTTTAAATAGTATACAATTCCTAGAATCAACAAAAGTGACGCAGCACTAGAGATATAAATGTTTTCGGATAAATTAAGAATCGGATACTTCGTCGAAATTAGGCTCAGAATATTATTTAAAAAATGTCCGGCAATAGACACCCACAAATTTCTCGTATAGACATAAATCAAACCAAGCAACAGACCCAGAGCTAACATCGGCAGTATCTTCAAAGGTTGAAAATGGATTAAAGCAAACAGAACAGAAGAACCAATTACAGCAAAATAAATATTGTTAGAATTCTGATAGAAATTTCGAATTAGAAAGCCTCGGAATATCATTTCCTCACCAATTGCAGGAAGAATCGCTATGCCAATAATGTTTAAAAGAAAAAGGAATGAAGAGTCATTAGATGTGGCTTGCTCAATCACTTTTGTCCTTTCTTCATCCATGGAAACGAAATACTCAGAATTTGGAAATAATTCTATTACCTGTATATTGACGAAATATAAAAAAGGAATGGAAAAAACTGCTACAAGCATTAAAGTCAAAGGAACAATAAAAGGCTGTAATCTTTTGTCCCAATAAAAAATACCTTTTCCATTTTCCCTTAACAAATAGTTCATAAATAAGGCTGGAAACAAAAAGAAACAAACTTGTTGCAAGATTAACAAAGTCTGAGCAATACCAGAATTGGATCCCATAACTCTGTTCATCACTTCTTCATCACTCATTTCTTCTATACCCGGAATCCAGGAGATTACAATAATTCCTTGTAGAAACATGTATTGAAAAAACCCAAACACGATAACTCCGAACAGAAAAAGGAGCTGCATAGTGGGTGAGAGTAATTTGATGTTTTTAAACATTAACGAAATACATTTTTTCTTTCTGAGTCTAATTTAGCTAAAACAAACAGCATCATAGTAAAAGACATCAAGCTGGAGCCTCCATACGAGAAAAAAGGAAGAGGAATTCCAATTACTGGAGCTAAACCTATTGTCATTCCTATGTTGATAGCCAAATGGTAAAAAATAATCACTGCAACAGAATAGGCAAAAACTCGAGTAAATGTAGATCTTTGCCTCTCTGCAATTTGAATGATCTTAAATAATAGTACAATAAAAAGGCTGAGTACAATCAAGCCCCCAACAAAACCCCATTCTTCTGCTAGTGTGCAAAAAATAAAATCTGTAGACTGCATTGGTACATGCCCTTGCTGCGGAGAGGCTAAAGTGGCCTCATGATATCCTTTTCCAAAAAACCCACCTGAACCTACGGCGGCCATTGCACGATTCCGGTTATAATCTTTTCCATCAGGATCTTCATCCAAACCTAAAAAGAGTTCGATTCTTTCTTTTTGGTGAGATTTTAAATAGCCAAAAACACTGTTTACTGCAAAAACAAGTGAGGAGGAGGCAATTGCTGCGACTATAAGGACATAATACAATTTTTTTCGCTCTCTTAGCATTACTGTTAGTCTCACAACAATCAGTGCTAAAATAAGAAAAACACCAATCGAAACAATTAATCCCCAGTAACCGTCCAATGCGTAACCAAAAAGTTGAATACTACTTTGGCTCAATAGAAGGGTAGATACAACCAATATCCCAGAGACTACCAGTAAAGGGATAAAATTAGAGCCCACCTTAATTCTTGTGTGGTCTACAAAGGGGATTAACCTCAACAACGATCCCAAAATGAAATCGTAGGATATCCCTTCACGATAAAACACCCATAAAAAAGAAGTAAAAACTATAAATGTTCCGGCATCAGGTTGAAGCAGAATCAAAAGCATAGGAAACACTACAATCATATTGGCATAAAATGCCGACCGCTGACTTTGCAATTTGATATTCATTCCGGAAATGTATGCTGAAATGGCTATCGCAGTTCCCAATTTTGCGAATTCTGAAGGCTGTATTCCCATAGATCCTACTCCTAGCCAGGACCTCGCACCATTGATCTCTCGAGTAAATAAAACAGCAACCAGCAAAAACATACAGAAACCATAAAACCAGTATGCATATTTCCATAATACGTCTTTTTCGAGCAATAAAACGATAAAACCTAAAAACATGGAAATGGCAATCCATATAATTTGTTTTCCATACTCTTGAGAAAAAGAGAAAATAGAAGGATACTCCTCGTTAAAGGAGGCGGAATAAATATTGAACAATCCCAGAATCGTCAACACAAAATAGAGCAAGATTAAACTCCAGTCAATATTGTCTAATATGGTCTCGTTCTTTCTCAATGAATACTAGGGTCTATTAAAAAATTCTTTTCTAAGATTCGCTTCTCTTTAACTTCTTGTTTCACTTCTCCAGTAAGGTATTTTTCAATCATCAAACTTGCTATAGGAGCCGCCCATGTCCCACCAAATCCGGCGTTTTCTACATATACAGCAATAGCAATTTTAGGGTTGTTTTTTGGTGCAAATGCTATGAAAATTGAATGGTCTTCTCCATGTGGATTTTGAGCAGTTCCAGTTTTACCACAGACATCTAACCCTTCGGTCCGTGCCCTTCTTGCAGTTCCGCCGGGTTCGTGTACTACTCGATACATGCCTTCTACAATTGGTCGGAAATATTCAGGTCTAACTTTCGTATAATGTTTTTCTTTAAATCGCTCAGATATATCTTTCCCTTTTATACTTTTAATCAAATGAGGCACAAAATAATACCCTCGATTCGCCATAATACAGGCAAGATTGGCCATTTGTATGGGTGTTACTCCAACTTCTCCCTGACCAATTGAAATGGAATAAATTGTTGAAAATGCCCACGCGCTATTGTACTTTTTATTGTAGTACTCAACGTCGGGGATAAATCCTGGAATATCTCCAGAAAGATCTATGTTTAATGGTTGACCTAATCCAAAAGATTTGACATATTCATACCATTCTGCAAGTCCTAATTGAGAATCTTTAAAAATACTCCGGCTTTTACCTTGCTGAACAATGCGAGACATTACCTGATAGAAGTATGGGTTACATGAATATTTTACTCCGTCAGACATAGACATTGCAGTCGGGTGTCCATGACAATTTACAAGACTTTTAATACAGGAAAAAGCACGGTTAGAATCCACCACTCCCATTTCCATCCCTATTAATCCAGTTACCAATTTAAATGTAGACCCCGGTGGATATTTTGCTTGAAGTGGTCTATTAAATAGGGGCTTAAGGGAATCTTCCTGAAGCATCAAAAAGTTTTTACCAATCTTCTTACCAATCAATAAATTGGGATCGTAAGTGGGTGAAGAAACAAAAGCTAAAATTTCCCCTGTAGAAGGCTCAATTGCAACTATAGAACCTATCTTCCCTTTCATTAATAACTCTCCATAAGTTTGAAGATCAGCATCTAATGTAAGTTCCAGATTTCTTCCTGGTATTGCGGCAGTATCATATTTACTCTCTTCTTGAGATCCTGAAATATTTCCTCGTGCATCCTTCATTAAATATTGAACTCCTTTTTGTCCTCTTAGCTCGACCTCATAATAATTCTCGATTCCTGTTCGTCCAATATAGTCTCCCATTCTATAATAAGCTTCTTTTGCCAAAATATCTCCATCCACCTCATTCATATACCCTAAAACATGGGCTCCTGAATTTTGAGGGTACTTTCTCAGGGTCCGGATGTTTTCAAAAAAACCAGGGAATTTTTGGAGTTCTGTCGCTATTTTTGAAAATTCATCAGAAGACAAACCGGAAATAAGCGCATAGGGTTTAAATTTCCTATAGTTACTTTTCCCTTTCTTGTCTTTCCCTTGTTTTTCCACCATTGATTCGTAGGTTCGAATTAGATCTTCTTTCGAAAGCTTGAACGTGTTACAAAAAAGAGTTGTATCAAAATCTTTGATTTCCTCTTCGATCATCATTATATCGTAATACGTTTCGTTAGCGATCAATTTATTTCCATTTCGATCATAAACAATTCCACGAGATGGATAAGTGGTCATTTTGTATTTTGATATTTCTTCGGCCCGTAACTTCCATTTATCATCAATAATTTGCATATAAAACATTCGCACGGAGAAAACACCTGCTGTAATCAGGAAAAAGAATAGAACTACAAATTTTCTGTACTCAAGAGAGTTCATCAGATAACTTTAGAGGGTCTTAAAAATAAAAACTGCCAGATCACCATAAAAAATAACCCAAAAAACAGGGATAAGATAGATTTAAGCAGGATCCAAAATAAGTTTGAAAAACTAAAAAATTCAAAAAGGAAAAACCAAAAATGATGTATAAACAAAACGATACTAGCATAATACAAAAACCAGAAATAACCCATATCTCGAATCGATGGAATTAATATAGGGTCATAACCGTTCTTAGGAGAAATAAATTTTAAAAGTGCCGGTCTCAAATACATCACAAGCAAAGAAGCGGAGGCATGTAAACCAAATGTATTGGAAAAATAATCTACCAACAAGCCAAAAATGAATCCAATTCCCATTCCCATTATTACTCCAAGATTGAATGGAAGTAACAATAGGAACAAAGGATAGATCATGATATAAATCAATGTAGAGAATTGCAAACTATTGAATACAACGATCTGTGCTACTATCAGCAAAATAAACTGAATGCTATATATCCGAAGGGCATTAGTCATTGTTCTCTTCTTCGATTAATTTTTCAATTTTCAATTGTTCTCTTTTGGTCAGATTATTAATAATGTAGGCATATTGCAAAGTATTGAGATCATTAAAAAATTTAATCACCACTTTTTGGTGTGGTTTTCCTTCGACAAATTCTGCTGATTCTACAATACCAACAGGATAATTTCTTGGAAAATGTGTATGTGATCCCCTAGTTACAACAGTATCTCCGGGGTTCACCTCCAAATCGTTGGTTAACCCTGTAAACAATCCAGTCTCATAATCTCTTCCATTCCACTTGAGTAGTCCGTGCTCATTGTTCTTTTTAAGTTTAATTGAAATATTGATGTTTTCACTAAGAATTGATCTTACTAATGTATAGTTATCGGAGACCTTAAATACAATTCCGACCAAACCATTTTTGGAAACCACCCCCATGCCTTCTTCGATCCCGTGTTTATTTCCTATATCTAAAGTGAAAAAATTATTTCTGTGATTGATCGTAGAGTTGACTATGTTAGCTGCGATGTAGGTATAATTTTGTCTGTAAATTGTATCTGAAATTTTAACTAGATCCGCTTGAATTCTCACAAAATTCTCTTTAAGCTGATTCCGCAAATAACTGTTTTCAGCCATTAAAGAATCGTTTTTCTCTCGCAAATAAAAATGGTCTGTGATCCCGTTTCGAAAATTGATTAAAGAATTATTAATGGATTGGGTTGAACTCATAAAGCGCATGCCAGGATAATAGGTGTAGGAAAAATACATGCCTAATGCGATGGATTGCAGCGCTACAAAAACGATAAAAATCTTAAATCTATTGAGAAATATCAGCAGATTTCTCATTCATTCCCTCCCATTAGTCTTTGATGATAAATTGATATTTATCTACGTTCTTCAATGCAATACTTGTTCCTCGTGCTACTGCTCTTAATGGATCTTCTGCAACATGCACGGGCAATTTTGTTTTGATTGAAATTCTTTGATCCAATCCTCTGAGCATAGAACCTCCTCCAGCGAGATAAATCCCCGTTTTGTAAATATCTGCTGAAAGTTCCGGTGGAGTCATTTCCAAAGCACTCAGAATAGCTTCTTCAATTTTGGAGATGGACTTATCCAAAGCATGCGCGATCTCAACATGAGAAACCATAATCTCTTTAGGCACACCAGTCATTAAATCTCGTCCTCTTACCGGATAATCTGGTGGAGGATTATCAATTTCTGACATGGCAGATCCAACTTCAATCTTAATCTGTTCAGCTGTTCTTTCTCCAACAAGAATATTGTGTTGACGTCGCATATAATCTTCAATCTCTTTGGTGAAATCATCCCCTGCTACACGAATCGATTTATCACAAACAATTCCTCCTAAGGCGATTACAGCAATTTCTGAAGTTCCTCCTCCAATATCTATAATCATGTTCCCCATTGGTTCTTCTACATCAATACCAATCCCAATAGCTGCTGCCATAGGTTCATGAATTAGATAAACATCTTTAGCTCCAGCATGCTCAGCGGAGTCTCTTACGGCTCTTTTCTCAACCTCGGTAATCCCTGATGGAATACAGATCACCATTTTTAAAGATGGGTTGTAAAATCGATTCCCTTTATTCATCATTTTAATGAATCCACGAATCATCATTTCTGCAGACTGGAAATCTGCAATCACTCCATCGCGCAAGGGCCTGATAGTTTCTATCAACTTATGTGTTTTACCATGCATCTGTTGTGCCTTCCTTCCAATGGCAACAACTTTTCCCGACTGAATATCTTTCGCTACGATTGATGGTTCATCCAGGACAACTTTATCATTCATTAGGATCAGCGTGTTGGCTGTACCCAAATCGATAGCTATTTCCTGAGTAAAAAAGTTAAATAATCCCATGCGGTTTCTTAAAAGTTCAAATCTCTTATACTACAATATATTAAAGAAGGTTACTCGCTCCTCGTTATGGTGGTTACTAAATATACAAATTAATGCTTAAAATGCCTATTTCCGGTGAAAACCATGGCCATACCATTTTCATCGCAATAAGTCACAGACAATTCATCCTTGATGGATCCTCCTGGCTGTACAACAACATCGATACCTTCTCCATGTGCAATTTCAACACAATCCGGAAAAGGGAAAAAAGCATCTGAAGCCATAACCGCCCCATTTAAATCAAAATTGAATGACTTGGCTTTGTGAATGGCTTGTCGAAGGGCGTCTACCCTGGAAGTCTGACCTGTTCCACTAGCCAAAAGCTGCCCGTTTTTTGCTAGTACAATCGTATTAGATTTTGTGTGTTTCACTAACTTATTCGCAAACACCAAATCATCCTTCTCATTTTCGTTAGGAGAACGTTTTGTAATCGTTTTAAAATCGGATTTAGATTCTGTGATTAAATCTTTGTCTTGCTCTAAAACGCCATTCAATAGGGTTCTAAATTGCTTTTTAGGAAGCGTCACTTCTTTTTGGACAAGAATTATTCTGTTTTTCTTCGATTCTAAAATTGCTAGTGCTTCCGTGGAATATCCTGGGGCAATAACAACTTCACAAAATAACTCATTGATTTCTTCAGCAGTAGCCTCATCAATTTCCGCATTTGAAATTAAAATGCCTCCAAAAGCAGATACTGGATCACCAGCTAGCGCATCTAAATAAGCTTGCTTAATTGTTGGTCTTGTCGCAACACCACATGCATTATTGTGTTTTAAGATTGCAAAGGTAGGATCCTCATTTTTAAATTCGGCCATCAAACTTACTGCTGCGTCCACGTCAAGTAAATTATTGTATGACAGTTCCTTACCATGCAATTTATCAAACATCGCATCTAAATCACCGTAGAAAACTCCTTTTTGATGAGGATTTTCTCCATATCTTAAAACTTGTGACTTCCCAATAGATTGTTTGAAAGTATCTTTTTCTTCTTGATTGAAATACTTAAAGATTTCCGAATCATAATGTGAGGATACATCAAAGGCTTCTCTTGCAAAAATTCTTCTGTCTTCTTCAGAAGTGGACCCATTCTTTTCATTTAAAAGACGCAAAAAGGCTTCATATTGATTCATCGAAGGAAGGATTACAACATCTGTAAAATTCTTTGCTGCTGCACGAATCAAAGAAATTCCTCCAATATCAATCTTTTCAATTATGTCCTCATGAGATGCACCTGATGCAACTGTATCTTCAAAAGGATATAAGTCAACAATCACCAAATCAATGTTCGGTATCTCATATTCAACAATTTGATCCTGATCTCCTGAATGCGCTCTTCGGTTTAAAATCCCTCCAAAGACTTTCGGATGTAAGGTTTTCACTCTCCCACCTAAAATAGATGGATAGCTTGTCAATTCTTCAACAGGTACAACTTCAATCCCTCTTTCCTCAATAAAATTTTGAGTTCCTCCAGTAGAATAAATTTGTACCCCAAGATCATTTAACTTATCAACGATGGGCCCTAAACCCTCTTTGTTAAAAACCGAAATTAGGGCGTTCTTAATTTTGACTTCCTTACTCATTATATATTTTCCGTGAAATTTAAGTGCAAAGTTAACTAATATTTGAGCTTTAAGAGTTTTTTAGAGATGGAAAACACAGGTTTTTGATTATTTGTTGGAAGAAAACTATTTTTTGTGCTCAAATGGTACTAAGCTTGATGATTTTCCATTCTTATTCTTAAATTTTGTAGGTGGAATTGAATGGATTGCGTCTAACCTAACAACTCTTCTGCCAACAACATATCTCTTGGGAAGGTGATTTTAATGTTGTTAATATCCCCTGGAATCATATAGACTTTATGCCCAACGCGTTCTACCAAAGTCGCATCGTCCGTAATATCTTTCTGATAAGAATTCTTGTAGGCTTTATTTAAAATATCCGATTTAAAAACTTGAGGTGTTTGAACGATTCGATATTCTGATCTGTCAACAGATTCTGAAGAGTTTCCTTTGATTTTTCTAAGGGATTGATTGATTTCAATTACTGGAACAACAGCTCCTTTTTTTGCGGCTTCTTCGTATAAATGATTCACCATTTTTCTAGAAATTACAGGTCGTACCCCATCATGCACACCTATTAGGTCTCCTGTACTAAAATTCAATGCATTTTTAACCGAATGGAACCTTTCTTCTCCTCCATTAACAGTATGGTGTGGAATTTGAAAATCATGTTCCAAACAAAGTTCCTTCCAGGTTTGTAAGTGATTTTCCGGCAAGGTGAGAATGATCTCAAACTTTGGATCAATTCTGTAAAACCTGCGAATAGTATGCATTAAAATCGGTTTTCCGTTTAAGTTGGAAAACTGTTTAGGCAATTTGGAATACATCCTCTTCCCCTCACCAGCTGCGGTAATAATAATTGTTTTTCTTAATGCACACATAGTTACTAAAGATACGGAAAATAAGATTTTATATTGAATGTCTTACTTTCAAATTGACCAAAAAAAAGACGGATACCTAAGAATCCGTCTTATTATAAAAAGTTTCATTCAATCAAAGAATCAGCATGGCATCACCATACGAATAGAATCTATATTTTTCTTTTTTCGCCATTTCATAGGCTTCCATCATGAGCTCATATCCGCAAAAAGCTGCAATCATCATAAGAAGTGTAGAAAGGGGTGTATGAAAATTTGTAATCATACAATTTGCAATGCTAAAATCGTATGGGGGAAAGATGAACTTATTTGTCCAACCATCAAATTCCTTCAATTCTCCTTCAGTAGAAACAGATGTTTCAATGGCTCTCATTGAAGTAGTTCCCACGGCGCATACTTTCTTTTTATTCTCTTTTGCTTGATTCACTATATCAGCAGATTTTTGAGGAATAATCACCCTTTCCGAATCCATTTTGTGTTTAGTAAGATCTTCTACCTCAACTTGTCTGAAAGTACCCAACCCCACATGCAAAGTAATATCAGCTTTCAGTACTCCCTTGATCTCAAGTCTTTTCATCAACTGTTTTGAAAAATGCAATCCTGCTGTTGGTGCAGCAACTGCTCCTTCAACTTCAGCGAAAATAGTTTGATATCTCTCCTCATCTTCTGGTTCAACCTCTCTTTTAATGTATTTTGGAAGAGGAGTTTCCCCCAGTTCAGTGATCTTTTGTTTAAACTCTTCATGTGTTCCTTCAAAAAGGAATCTTAGAGTTCTTCCTCTAGAGGTTGTATTATCGATTACTTCTGCTACTAATGATTCATCATCACCAAAATACAATTTGTTTCCAATTCTGATCTTTCTTGCAGGATCTACGAGTACATCCCAAAGTAAACTTTCGCGATTTAATTCTCTTAATAAGAAAACCTCAATCTTTGCTCCGGTTTTTTCTTTATTCCCATATAATCTTGCAGGAAACACTTTCGTGTTATTCATGATCATCACATCTCCTTCATCAAAATAATCGATCACATCTTTAAATTGTCTGTGCTCTATCTTTCCTGTATCACGGTGAACAACCATTAATTTGGCTTCATCTCTATTTTCGGAAGGATATTTAGCAATAAATTCTTCAGGTAGGTCAAAATTAAACGCGGATAATTTCATTTTATCTTTTGGTTTTACTCTATTGAGTGTTTAGCATTTGCTTTCTGAAACAAATCAGGGGGGCAAATTTAATAAAAGCAAGATTATTAAAAAAATGTAGTGGATTCTATTTTGGAGTCCACCCTGGAGTACCTCCTTCAATAACTTCGAGACCTTCTTTGAATGTTTTTTCGGAAATCATATTGCCTTTTTTGTCAAACACCTGTGTTTTACCATGTTTAAGACCATCTTTATAATTCACAATAGAAGAAACTCCTCCCTTTCTTCCCCATCGATATGAGGTCATGGGGCCATGCAATTTTCCATCTTTATAATTCGAAATCACGGCTGGTTTTTTCCCCATTGGGTAATAAGCAATCCATTCTCCGTGTTTCTTCCCGTTTTTATATTCTCCTTCTTCGGTTTTTTGAAAATCTTTCTGAGAATAGGTAATCCAGTGTCCACTTTTAACACTTTCTTCTACCTCATGTCCTTTAAAAGGGCCATAATCTATCTTCTTTTTAATTTTTACGATTTTATAATCCCCTTCTTCCTCCTTTTTCCCATTCTTTGAAGCATAGGTAATCCAATGGCCTACTTTGTAATTGTCTTTGTATTCCCCTTCTAATTTTGGGTTCCCATTGGGCCAAAAAGATTTCCATTCTCCATTTAATTTACCTTTTTCGAAAGACCCTTCATTCTTTAGTTGACCATTTTCAAAATAATTGATCCACAATCCTTCTTCTAGATCATCAACGTATTTACCTACCATTAAAAGTTGTCCGTTTTCATACCAAGTCTTCCATTCTCCGTTTCTTTTATCGTCTTTATAAGTTCCTATCCGATATTGCGATCCGTCTTTATAAAAATACTTCCAAGTACCCGATTTTTTCCCATCTTCATATTCCGCAGTGTAAGAAATTTGATCAGAATCTTCGTAATAATAGGTCCAATGACCATGCATCAAATCCTCTTTGAAATTCCCCTTCATTTCAACTTTACCCGACTTGAAGTTCCAAAACCACTCTCCTGTTTTCTTTCCATTCTCATAGACTCCACTTGCATCTATCAACCCTCCCGGATAGTATTTTGTGTATTTTCCATTTAATTCCCCTTCACGGTAACTAGCCTTGAGCTTCGGAACCCCACTGATAAAATAGAATTCCCAATCTCCATCTTTTAGTCCTTCTTTATATCTTCCTTTTACAGTAATACCATCATACATACTCTTTTCGTAAAATTCCCCGTCTTTTAATCCGTCTTTATAGTGGTATACTTCTTTTTCCGTTCCAAATGCATATAAGGTCATGGTTTTTCCATTACCATCTTTACACAATTGTGAACTATCAGGTCCCCAGAAATTTTTAACGAACAAAGTAGTATCTACATATTCCTCCTCCATCATTAAATATCCTGATGGATAATAATGCTTCCAAATACCTGTGGCGGTATCGGAATTGTAATAGCCTTCCATTTTAATGTTCCCGCTTTCCCAATATTCTTTATATATGGAATCTTGTAAACCATCCTTAAAAAACCCTTCAATCTTTGGTTTTTCATTCTTATAAAAAACTGTCGTTTTACCATGAAGTTTGTCCAAATGATAGGTTTGAACCTCTTCAATTTTTCCATCCTTGGTAAAATAAGTCCATCTTCCGTGCTTCATTTCCGAAACCGTTCCGGATGGAAACATGTAATAATATCCCTTGACACGAATTTTAGTGTGATTGTAATCCCAGTACTCCATATGTGCTTTTTTATCTCTTTTTTTCTGGGCATTAGTGCTAGTGAATACTGAAAAAAATGCGATTAAAAAGATGATGCTGTACTTCATTCCTGTTTTTTTTATTTTATAAGTAAATCTCGGGGTGAGGTTACATAAGTCCTCTTACTCCAATCACAATACTTGCTACTCCAAATATGATGAAAACAATGCCTATAAAGCGATTCAAATTCTTTAGGAACTTCGGTGTGATGAACCTTTGCAGACTTTTTGCGCCCAATATTTTTAAGGCATCAATACTGAAAAATGTGATTAAAATTATAGTCAAAAACCAAAGCATTTGATTGCCTTCTGCATCTACTTCATTCGAACCAAAAGTAATCACCCCCAGCCAATAGAAAATCACGAATGGGTTGAATCCGTTTAGTAGCAATCCTTTTAAAAATAGTACCCAATAGCTACCCTCTTTTTTGGCTTTTTTGATTTTTTCTTCTTTTTCGGTCTTAGATTTCCGATGCTTCATTTTAATATTTACAAAGAAGCTGATTCCAAAAATAGCAAAGATGATTCCTCCGGCTAGAGTGAGATAATCCTTTTGTCCTGCCAAATTCTGAACTTCTGCGTAGAACAGATATGCGACCAGAATATAAATAATGTCTGCCACCAAAATACCAATATCAAAGGCCATGGCAGAACGAATTCCATTTTTAATACTTGTTTGAAGCAAAACAAAAAATGCCGGTCCCGGCAACATCGCCAGTGCCAACCCCATTACAACTGCTTTTAAAATAATTTCAGACAATCTCTGGTTTTTGTTTTAATCTTACAAAATTAGACCCTCCATTCAGTTATTCCCTTTTCTGTCCTTATTTTTATTAAAGGTCATTTTTTAATTCCAATAAAATTGGACAATGATCTGAATGAACAGCTTCACTTAATATTACGGCTCTTTTCAATTCAGGTTCCAAATTTGCGGTTGCCATGTGATAATCAATCCGCCAACCCTTGTTATTTGCTCTTGCGTTCATACGGTATGTCCACCAAGTATAATTATGCGGTTCTTGGTTAAAAACCCTGAAAGTATCTATGAATCCGCTTTCAACAAATTTGTCCACCCAGGCACGTTCTTCTGGTAAAAATCCTGAAGTGTTTTTATTAGAGACCGGATTATGAATGTCAATCGCTTTGTGACAAATATTGTAATCTCCTGAAATAATTATTTGGGGCCTACTTTTCCTTAATTCTTGGATATAATTATAAAAATCGTCCAAAAATTGCATTTTTAAATCTTGTCGAACTTCCCCACTGCTGCCACTTGGAATATAAACACTCATGATAGAAAGATCTCCATAATCTGCTCGAATAATTCTGCCCTCCTGATCAATGTATTCGATTCCACAACCTTTTTCAATATGATCAGGCTCTTTCTTACTTAGAATCATCACCCCTGAATACCCTTTTTTTTCAGCTGAAACCGTATAGGAATGGTAACCCATGGAAGCAAAAAGCTGGGTGTCAATCTGATCTGGTTGAGCTTTGGTTTCCTGAATACATACCACATCTGGGTCAGCTGCTTTTAACCATGCCGCAAAATCTTTGTTAATCGCAGCTCTGATTCCGTTGACGTTGTATGAAATAATTTTGGCCATTCTGCGTGATTATATAGTTTAAATGAATCGATTATTTTTCGTAGAATAGCAAAGATAATCTTAAGACTGACAATAGTTGCTGGAGAGGCTCAAATATTTACTTTTTGCTGCTTTCTTTATTTTAAATTTGAATTTTTCCTTTGGACAGGAGAATACTATTCGAAAAAAAGAAATACGGCCTGGAAAAGATACGCTGGTATTGGATACGCTGAGTATCGTTTCCAGTGAATTTCGGTTATTGGGATCCGATGGACAATCAATTAATGAAAATGCTTATCATTTAAATCCCTTTACAGCGGAATTGATTCTCAAGTGGAATTTAATTCAGGACACCTTACTTACTACAACCTATAGAACTTATCCCTTAAATTTTGCAAAAATCCATTCCAACAAAGACACGAATATCATCTACAAATATGATCGACCCGCGGAAAAAGAGAGTTTTCTGTACACTGCAAAAACCTACAAAGATGATTTTTTCAGCGCGAGTAAATTAAAAAAGAATGGATCCATTTCGAGAGGAATTACTTTTGGAAACAATCAAAATTTATCGGTGAACTCTACTCTAAACCTTCAGTTAACCGGAGAGATCACTAAAAATCTTTATCTCAAGGCCTCCATTTCAGATGCCAATATTCCAATTCAACCAGATGGAAATACCAATCAACTTCAGGAGTTTGACCAAGTTTACATTTCTATCTACAACAATACTTTCTCTCTAACAGGAGGAGATTTTTGGATTAACAAGCCTTATGGGTATTTCATGAACTACAACAAAAGGGGTCAAGGGATTAATGGAACCGTTTCCCTACCAGCTAAAAAACTGGATATTAATGCTACTAGAAAGGAAAAGATTGAGGTTGGCCTCATTGAAGCCGAAGCTTCTTTCGCTTTTTCAAAAGGGGTTTTTGGAAGAAACGTGATTCAAGGAGTGGAAGGAAATCAAGGTCCATATCGATTAACAGGTAACAACAATGAAATTTATATCATTGTCCTTTCCGGTACAGAAAAAGTTTTTATCGATGGGGAATTGCTTACTCGAGGCAGAGAGTACGACTATACGATTGATTACAATACAGCAGAAATTACCTTTACAGCGAATCGAAGAATTACAAAAGACAAAAGAATTAAAGTTGAATTTCAGTATACTGATCAAAGCTATTCCAGAACACTCCTTCAAGGATCCGTTGGATTTGAAAAGAAGAAGTTCCGGGTTTATGTGAATGCGTATTCAGAATCTGATCTAAAAAATCAGCCGCTCCAACAGGACTTAAGTGATCAGGATAAAGCCCTTTTGTCAATGGTTGGAGACAGCACTCAGAACGCGGTTAGATCCAGTGTAGTGAATATTGGTTTTAACGACAATCAAAATCTTTATGCAATGATTGACAGTCTGGGATACGATTCTGTCCTTGTGATCAATACTTCACCCGATAGTGCGATTTATCAGGTTACATTTTCTTCAGTTGGTACGGGAAATGGAGACTATGTTTTTGATTATTATTCTGCATTTGGTAAAGTTTATAAATGGGTGGAACCTGTGGCTGGTGTTTCACAAGGGGATTATGCTCCGGTTAGATTGCTCACTGCTCCTGTCAAGACACAAATGATAACAGCGGGTGCACGTTTAGATTTAGCAAGAGGGGTGAGTTCAAAGTTCGAGATGGCGCTTTCCAATAAAGATGTTAACACATTCTCTAATCTGGATAAAAAAAATAATACTGGTCTGGGGCTTAATTTCAATTTGAATACCAATCACAAAATTTCCAAAGACACCATTACTCCCTGGCGCCTTAAGTCCGAAATCAATTTTGAGGGAAGGGGCAAAGATTTTAATCCTATTCAAAGATATCGTGATGTTGAGTTTCAAAGAGACTGGAATATTCTCACGGCAAATTATTACAGCGATCAGTATTTAGGAAACGCAAATATTGGTTTCGAGCATTCAAAAATTGGGAAAATTGATTACACTTTCAAAATGTTCTATTGGGGAAATGATTACCAAGGATACAAAAACCAATTGAAAATCGACACGCGATTTAAAGGTTTGCATGTGTGGGTTGATGGAAGCTTATTGAATTCAGTAGGAGTGCAAAAAACACTATTTCTTCGACATAAATCGCATATATACTATCAGCAAAAATGGCTGAAAATTGGCTTCAAAGATGATCATGAATGGAATGAAAAAAGTGGACTGAACAATTTAGTCCAGGATCCTTTATCATATCAATATTACGATTTTGAAACTTATGTAGGAACACCCGACACGAATAAAATCGGTTACCGCTTGTTTTATAGTCAGCGAAAAGACTGGCATTCAGACACCGTAAATTTAAGATCAGCAGCCTTGGCTCAAACTTTTGGTGCCGATTTTAGATTGACCAAATGGAAAAGCAATATTGTCAAAGCAAAAGTTTCCTACAGAAAGTTAACTATTCAAAATGCAGAATTGATTGATGTTGAGCCTGACAACACTATTCTTAGCCGTTTGGAATATATTTTAAATGTTTGGAAAGGAGCAATCAACTGGAGTAATTTTTATGAAATTGGCTCCGGACTAGAGCAAAAGAAGGAATTTGTTTATTTGGAAGTTGCAGCAGGCCAAGGTGTTTATGCTTGGGTAGATTACAATAATGATGGGATCAAAGATCTGAATGAATTTGAACTCTCACAGTTTCAGGATCAAGCGAATTACATCAGGGTGTTTACTCCATCAACAGATTATGTTCGGGTCTATACAAATGAATTTCAGTCTTCCATAAATATTCGTCCTGAACGTGTTCTTGCGCGCAAAAAGGGATTTTTAAAATTTGTTTCACGCTTATCTAATCAGACCATTTTTCGGGTAAACAGAAAAACAACCGGACAAACTCAAACAGGTGATATTTTTAACCCCTTTATTTTTGAAATCGCCGATACGGCCTTGATGAATTTGAATACCTCCTTCAGAAACTCCTTTTATTTTAATCGGACCAATCCCGTATTTGGTTTCGACTATACATATCAGTATTTGAGCTCTAAAGCTTTAATTGCTAATGGTTTTGATGCTAGAGATCAAAATTTTCATCAACTGAATCTACGCTACAATATTTCTAGAAAATTTACTCTAAAAGTATCAGGAGAAATTGGAACCAAAAGACAAGGTGCTACTTATACTTCTTCTCGTAATTTTGATTTGGAATATTACAAACCTGAACTTAATTTTAGTTATCAGCCTAGTACGTCCTTGCGACTCACAATTCTTGCAAAATACACTAATAAGTTGAATAAAAGTGCTGAAGCTGAAAGGGCACAGTTATTGGATACGGGTGTTGAATTTCGATTTAATGAGCCCAAAAAAGGAAGTTTGCAAGCAACTTTTAATCTGATCATGATCGAATACTCAGGTTTGGCCAATACCCCTATTGCTTATGAAATGCTAGAAGGTTTTCAGAATGGTCTCAATCTTACTTGGGGAGTAAGCTACCAAAGAAATATTGCTAAATTTTTACAGTTGAGTATTTCCTACAACGGACGATCAACTCAGGGGAATAAAGTCATACATACTGGTGGTATGGAGGTTAGGGCATTTTTCTAGTTTGATGATTTTTTGATTTGAAAATTTGAAGATTATTCGCCTTGGATTCTAATTTTTCCATTCTTCATTTTATATTTTACATTATCAATTCCTACATTTGAGACAATCCAAATCAGAATTATGAGTGATAAATATGAGCTATTAAAAAAGAAGAAGGCCGAAGCTTTAAAAGGTGGTGGAGAGAAAAGAATCGAATCCCAACACAACAAAGGGAAACTAACAGCCCGAGAAAGAGTTGAATTGTTGCTTGATCACAATTCCTTTCAGGAGATGGGACAATTAGTAACTCACAGATCAACCAATTTTGGATTAGACAAACAAACTTTCTACGGAGATGGTGTGATTACCGGATACGGAACAATTAACGGTCGCCTTGTTTATGTTTTTTCTCAAGATTTCACAGTTTTAGGAGGATCTCTAGCTGAAGAACATGCAAAAAAAATATGCAAAATAATGGATCTTGCATTAGAAAATGGGGCTCCTTTGATTGGTTTAAATGATTCTGGAGGCGCAAGAATTCAAGAAGGAGTGGTTTCCTTAGGCGGCTATGCTGATATTTTCTACCGCAATACTCTGGCTTCGGGGGTGATTCCTCAAATTTCTGCAATTATGGGCCCTTGTGCTGGTGGGGCCGTTTATTCACCTGCATTAACGGATTTTATTTTCATGGTAGAAAATACTTCTTACATGTTTGTAACAGGTCCAAATGTTGTGAAAACCGTAACGCATGAAGAAGTCACTTCTGAAGAATTAGGAGGTGCCAAAACACATGCATCAAAGTCTGGAGTCACCCACTTTACGTCTGTAAATGAACTGGAATGTATAAATGGAATAAGAAAATTATTACAGTATATCCCCCAAAATTGCGAAGAGAAAAATCCTGAGGTTGCATATCAATATAATACAGACGAGCTAAGAAAAGATTTAGATACTATTATCCCTGAGAATCCAAACCAGCCCTATGATATCAAGGATGTAATCAAACAACTGGTTGATGAAGGTTCTTTCTATGAAGTCCATAAAGATTATGCTGAAAATATGGTTGTAGGTTTTGCTTTCCTTGGAGGTAAATCAGTTGGTATAATTGCCAATCAGCCGGCATTTTTGGCTGGTGTCTTAGATATTAAAGCTTCTAACAAAGGAGCTAGATTTGTTCGCTTTTGTGATGCTTTCAATATCCCAATTTTGACTTTGGAAGATGTTCCCGGTTTCTTACCTGGAACCGATCAGGAATGGAATGGAATCATCTCAAATGGAGCCAAATTATTGTATGCCTTTTGTGAGGCGACTGTCCCAAGAATCACAGTCATTACAAGAAAAGCCTATGGCGGAGCTTACGATGTGATGAATTCCAAACATATTGGGTCAGACTTAAATTTTGCCTGGCCTTCTGCTGAAATTGCAGTAATGGGTTCTAAAGGGGCTGCTGAAATTATTTTCAGACATGAAATCTCAAATAGTCCTGATCCCGAAAAAACATTAGCAGAAAAAGACAAAGAATACTCTGAACTTTTTGCTAATCCTTATAATGCGGCAGCGAGAGGATATATTGATGAGGTGATTATTCCTTCGGATACAAGAATGAAATTAATCCGAGGTTTTGAAATGTTGAAAAACAAAGTGAAAACCCTCCCTAAGAAAAAACATGGTAATATTCCATTATAAAAAAAGGGGTGTAAAAAATACACCCCTTTTTTAGTAGAAAATAATCTTATTTATCTAGCTCCACAATCTGAACAATCTGTTCCGAAGTCACAAACACTGTATACAGAACCTGATCCTCCGTCATCACACACCCCATCATAAGCGTATGTACACGAGTTTTCACATTTTGTTGTATCGCAGGATGCAAATGCAAAAGTCAATCCTGCTGAAAGCGCTAGTAAACGTAATGTTTTCTTCATAGTTATTAATTTTTAGTTGTAATGAAATATTTCAATCGCCAAAATAACTATAATCCAGATAATTACAAAATACTCAGAATTGAGTATTGATAAGCAAAAAATAAGAATTCATTTTTGTTGGCAGTTATAATTAATTCTAAAATTATTTTTATGAAAAAGACCCTTTTATTTTTTGCACTAATTACTTTAATGACTTCCGCCTTCATCAGCTGCGACGATGGAGACTCTACGCCAAGTCAAACGAACCTATTTATTGGATCATGGATTACCTTTAGATTAGCAATATATTCTTTTTAGTAGTTTTTAAGTAAGAACCAAAGGAAGACAGGTGAACTAAACGGAGTTCTAGTCATGAACTATTTGTGTATTAGACTCGTCCTCTTTCTGAAGGCTTCTGCCATTTAGAATGTTAAGCATTAAGGCTTATTAAAGGTATTAGCTATTCCTTCATATTGGTTCAACAGTCAATTAAAGTAAAGATATGAAAAGATTTTATGTAGGTATCATTATCTCCAAGGATTGTTAGATGTTGCAGTCTTGGAGACTGATTCGAAAGATTATTTCTGAGAAAAGAATCGATAATAATCAAAAGCACATTTTTAAATTAATTAATCAATTAATAAAAAAAGGGGAATGCCGGACTCTTACTGGTTTTGTTGAACACACAGGTAATTATGGACTTGAACTTATGCTTTGTTTGGACTAAAAATCTTTTATATTCGGTAGTTCCAGCCCAGGAGATTATCCTCTCAGGTATAAAAGAGGTAAGAATGATCGAATAGATGCCATTCGTATTGCTGAATTTGCAGCTATTCAAAATGCACGTCTTAAGCCTTCTAAGTTACCCGTTGGCGAACTACTGTGATTAAGCAATTACTCGTTCAGACATTTATCAAAACCAGATCTAGTTATAAGAACAGCTTAAAGATTCCACAATAGCATCCAAAGTATCTGAAGATGAAACAGCAACAATAATCTGTCAAAAGCAAATTGAACAACTAAACCAAGAAATTAATCAAGTTGAAAGGCAAATAAAAGATAAAATTAAATCAAATCAAGAGATCCATAGAAACTTTGAATTAATCACCTCAGTTAAAGGAATCGGTATAATTGTAGCTGCTCAAATTATAGTATACACCAACAATTTTACCTCATTTGATAATCATAGAAAATTCAGTTGTTATTCAGAATCGCTCCTTTTGAAAACTCTTCAGGACAAAAGTGTCCAATAAAAAGACTAGTAAATTTAGAAATCAAATTATGAAAACATTACTAATGAATGCAGCCAATTCAGCTGTGATCTATGATCCGCAAATGAAAATATTATTCAAGAAAAAATGTACTGAAGTGAGCGCAACTTATTCTGTTCTTAATGCTGTAGCTTGTAAATTAATCGCAAGAATGTTTGCTGTGGTAAAAAGACAAAATCCGTACGTAATTATTCATAATTAAATTTGGATTAGTCTTAGAATACACAAAGTCAGGATCAGATTTGGACATTTCAGTCGAATGGATCTATGACAATCGAGATTATTGGAGGGAACACCGGATCCTATGAATACTCTTACAGTTCTGCCGATCAGTCTTTTACCATTGATTTTCTTGATGGCGATGTGGTTACTGGAACGTACAGTTTTAGTAATAACAATAATACCTTAACTATTGTCACAAGTCTGGGTACTGATATATTGTATCGGCAATAAATAACTTTGTTTTTATTCTCATAATATGTGAAAACCCTATCGATCAGATTGGGTTTTCTATTTTATATATTCATTAACCTTAACGGCAATTTTTTCTTTTTTCAAATTTATTCGTATTTTTCGGCTCAAATCTATCTTTCGAAGGACAGCATAAATACAAAGCATTATTTATTTACTACAACTTATCAATTATGAAAAAAGGATTTTTGTTACTTACTGGAATGGCAGGAGTTTTCTTCTCATCATGTAAAAAGGAAAAAAATTACACATGTAACTGTTCTTACAGCTACGGTGGTGCTACTTACACTTACCATCCTTTTGGTATGGATAGAAGTGTGACGTCAGAGTCAGAATCTGATGCTCAAAATCAATGTAAAGACAATTGGATTTCTGCTTATGCAACGGCGAATGGTGAAACTACAGCTTACGCGACTTATATTTGGACAACGTACGGGATGAACTGTGCTGCAGCAGAAAATAAATAATCTAATTTAAACTGATTCCGACCCACTTTTTTAAGTGGGTTTTTTTTTGATGAAAAAAGAAGAAAGAAATCAAATCCGATTGATTAAGATTTCGCTGAAAGTAGTGAAGCGTTTGCTTTTTGCTTTGACAAAAGTGAAAGAATACCTCTACTACGAATTGTACATGGAACAATTTGGTTTCAAAGAAACTGACGTATACGTCGTAACTTTTCCCAAATCTGGGACCACACTTACTCAAATGATGCTGTACCAGATGATTTCTGATGGGAGCACGGATTTTAACCATATCTACGAGGTTTCGCCCTGGATAAGAAATGACATTTTCAAAGGTCTACCCCCCAATCTGAATTTGCCCGAACCTAGAATCATCAAATCTCATGATCCCTACCGAATATTTGATAAAAGGCACAAAGGAAAAATTATTTTCGTCATTCGAGATGGTAAAGATGCTCTAAATTCTCTCTATCATCAAAGACGGAGTTATGGTCTTCCCGATCTAACATTCGATCAGTTTTTGCAACAGTCTACTTCAAATCGGGACAGTAATTGGTTTTTATTCAATAAAGAATGGCTCGAAAACAAAAACAATTTTGATATTCTTTATCTTACGTATGAAGAGATTACAAAAAATAAAAAAGAGACCATCATTAAACTGGCACAATATATTGGGATCGATCAATCGAAAATAGATATAGATCGGGTGATTGAAAAAAGTGGGTTTGAATTCATGAAAGAACACGAGTCCAAATTTGGAGAACAACCCCCAGAAAAAAAGATCGAAATGGTGTATGATCAGTTTATTCGTAAAGGAGTTGCTGGAGATGGTCAAAAAATATTTAATGACCAACAAAGTGCTTTTTACGACCAAATGTTTCAAACCCATATTGAACCCCTTAAGAATCAAAGAAAATTGAACACATTAAAATAATGTTAGAAAATAATCTAAAACCTCGTGTTTTTTGGCTCTATGGTCTGAGTGGTGCAGGTAAAACAACTTTGTCGGAACGCTTAGTTTCTAATTTTTCTTCTAAACAATTGGGTAAAATAATCCATTTAGACGGTGATGGCCTCCGAAACGGAATCAATAAGGATTTAGGGTTTTCGGAGAATGATCGAAACGAAAACATTCGCAGAGTTGCAGAAATTGCTAAACTAATGGTGAAAAACGGCCTGTTTTGTGTGTGCTCTTTTATTACACCATCATTGGAGCAAAGGAGAATGGTGGAAGATATCATCGGTAAAGAATACCTTTCAACTATTTTTATTGATTGCCCCATTGAAATTTGTGAAGACAGAGATGTAAAAGGACTCTACAAAAAAGTGAGACAAGGACAAATTAAGAATTTCACCGGGATTAGTGCTCCTTTCGATCCCCCTTCGGGAGACGATTTGATTATTCGTACAAATGACCTTAGTGTAGAAGAATCGGAAAAAACTCTTATGTCTTTTGTGATTAACCAGGCTCATGAAAACAAAAGTATTACAGAATAACGCGTTGGAAAACGAAGCCATTTTTATCCTCAGAGAAACAGTGGCGCAATTCGAAAAACCAGTTCTATTGTTTTCAGGGGGAAAAGACTCGATCACTTTGGTTCGTCTAGCCCAAAAAGCCTTTTTTCCTGCTAAAATACCTTTTCCTTTATTGCATATCGATACTGGTCACAATTTTCCGGAAACCATTGCGTTTCGAGATCAACTTGTTCAAAAGCTTGATTTGGAGCTCATTGTACGTAAAGTTCAGGATAATATTGATTCAGGTCGTGTAAAGGAAGAAACCGGAAAATATGCGTCCAGAAATGTCCTTCAAACAGAAACTTTATTAGATGCAATTGAAGAATTTGGATTTGATGCATGTATAGGAGGTGCACGAAGAGATGAAGAAAAAGCACGCGCAAAGGAGCGCATATTTTCTGTTCGGGATGATTTTGGCCAATGGAACGAAAAAGATCAAAGACCTGAAGTTTTTGACATGTTGAATGGGAGAATTAGTTTAGGTCAGAATGTACGTGTTTTCCCCATTTCTAATTGGACTGAACTTGATGTTTGGGAATATATTGAAAAGGAAAAAATAGAAATTCCATCCATTTATTTTGCGCATTCTAGAGAGGTATTTGTTAGAGATGGGTTGATCTGGTCAGCTCATGACAGGTTTGTCTTTCGAGAAAAAGAAGAAGAAATTATACTGAAAAAAGTACGTTTTAGAACCGTTGGAGACATGTCGTGCACAGCTGCTGTAGAATCCAGCGCGACTACCATCACTGCTATTTTACAAGAGATTCGAACTTCACGAATTTCTGAAAGAGGAAGCAGAATTGATGATAAAAGATCTGAAGCGGCCATGGAAAAAAGAAAGCAACAAGGGTATTTTTAGTCGAAAGTAAGAGATGCTAAAACTCAGGCAACAGACAATAATCAAAAGAAAATAAGAAGGGACTTCAGTAGGGGAAGGAGAGTGAGTTATGACATTCTGAAAAGTTTAAATTCGAAACCCTAAGGTCTGAAAATCTTAAAATATGGAAGTATTAAAAATAGCCACAGCCGGAAGTGTAGATGATGGAAAATCAACTTTAATCGGCCGATTACTTTACGATACAAGATCGCTCACAGATGATAAAATTGAAGCGATTGAACGAAATAGTCGGTCAAAAGGATATGACTATTTAGACTTTTCTTTGGCTACCGATGGTTTAATTGCTGAAAGAGAACAAGGAATCACCATTGACGTTGCCCATATCTATTTTAGTACTGCCAAAAGATCTTTTATTATTGCAGATACTCCTGGTCATGCCGAATATACAAGAAACATGGTTACGGGAGCATCAACGTCTCAGGCTTCTATCATTTTAGTGGACGCTCGAAACGGGGTTACTGAACAAACCAAGCGGCATTTCTTCATTAATAATCTTTTACGTATTAAAGACGTTATCATTGCAATCAATAAAATGGATCTTTTGGATTTCGATCAGACCAAATTTGAATCGATTAAAAACCAAATGAAGGCACTTGCATTGAAATTAGATTTTAAGGGACAACATCTTTCTTTTATTCCCATTTCAGCTTTGAAAGGAGACAATGTAGTTGAAAAGTCGGTGAATATGTCCTGGTATTCTGGAGAAACACTTCTCGAACATCTGGAAAAAATTCAAAACAACGATATTCTTGAAAAAGCACAATTTAGATTTCCTGTACAAACAGTCATTCGGCCTAAAAGTGAGGCTTTTCATGATTTTAGAGGATATGCAGGAAAAACTTTAGGCGACGATTTAAGGGTTGGAGATGAAGTGATTGTTTTGCCTTCCAAAATGAAATCGAAAATAAAAGAAATATTCTTTTTTAATGAAAAATTTGAATCCGCCCCAAGAGGTTCTTCAATCACCATAACCCTGGAAGACGATGTCAATATATCCAGAGGTGATATGATTGTTAAATCAAATGAAATTCCAAAGGTCGATAAAGAAATTTTGGCTGCCATTTGCTGGATGGACTCCAATCCATTAAAAGCACGAAATAAGTACATTTTACAACACGGAGTAAATAGTGTTCTAAGCAAGATTGAATCTATAGAATCTCTTTACAACCTTCACTTGGATACTGAAATGCACACTGAAGAATTAAATCTTAACGAAATAGGAAAAGTAAGGATTAAAGTAAATAAGCCTTTATTTTATGACCCCTACAAAGAAAACAAAGCAAATGGAGCATTTATCCTCATCGATCCACAATCGAATACAACAGCTGGAGTGGGATTTATTCAGTAAATCAGTCTTGACGGAATAAAATACCCATTTTTGAGTATTGCGCTATTTTAACGTTTTTCTGAGATTTGGACTATCCTATGAAATGGTTTTAAACACCTTTTCGAACTAAACTTAAAAAAGCCTATTCAATATTTTGAATGGGTTTTTTTCTTGATTCCAAAAAAGAAAATTTGAAATGAAGTCGAGCTCCTAACTACTCTTTTTATCTAAAACTTTAGGAATTTTAAAATAATCTGAATTTTTGGAAGGTGCGTTTTTTAACGCTTCATCTTTAGAGATTTCATTACCGATGACATCTTCTCGCATATCGTTTTCTTCTTCAACCATGGAAATTAAAGGTTCAACACCCTCCGTGTCTACTTCTCTCAACTTGTCCATGAAGTGCACCATATTGTTCAAATCCCCTTTGATGGCTTCTTTTTCCTCACCTTCAAATTTCAATTTGGCCAATTCCGCAATTTGATCGATTATTTCATCTGTGATTTGCATGGTGTAAAATTAGAAATTCAATTTTCAATTTTCAATTTTGGTTGTAAAAAATTAACTCCATTTTGAATACTACCCCTCAAAATAAATGAAATTACCCATAAATAGGTATTGATTTCCACTCTACTCCACCCTAGTTTTGACACAAACTTTTAAAATCAATCTATTATGAAAAAGCTATTATTCTTTTCAATTTTGGTATCCCTTTTAACCATTTCTTGTAAAAAAGAGGGCTGTACAGAACCAAATGCAACCAATTACGATCCAAAAGCAGAAGAAAACGACGGATCATGTGTTTACAACAATAATGGAGGTGGATCAGGTACCTGTACGAGCACCCTGGAACTCGACAATTTTGATCAGTACGATTACACCATTATTTCCGGAGCCACAGGAAATTCTTTTAATGTGGATGCCTATGGCGATTTATCACTTACGGTAACGAATAGCTCTTGCGTAACCTTCTCAGTTTACGATGGAAACTATTTTGAAGGTAGTTTCAATTTCTGTCCTTGTAATGGAAATGGATCCTATGATATTGACTTTTATTAGTGTCTCAGAAAGGGTTCAGCATCAATGAGCCCTTTAAAATTTAATGATTTTTCTAATTAAGTTTGTTTAATCAATTGATATTGAATACATTTGAAACTCACGTTTTTTTAAACACAAAACATGAAATACCTATTACAACTTTTTACAGGCTTAGTTGCCCTATCTGCATTTTCACAGACTTCCACTCTTACTGGAAAGATCGAAAACCCTTATCAGGATTATGTTTATCTGCGCTATTACAAGCAGGAAAATCGTCAATGGATTCCTGTAATTCTGGATTCGAGTAAAATTGAGAAAGGAGAATTCAAATTAGCAGTCAATTTAGACTCTCTTTCAAGTATTCAATTCTTTGATGGAAACGAGCAAACTCAGATATACCTAAATAAAGGAGAGAATTTACACCTTACATTAAATACACTCATGTTTGATGAATCCATTCATTATTCCGGTGTTGCTTCTGGCAGAAATAATTATATGTCAGATTTAGGTCTGGCAGAAGAAATTCAATTTATGGGCTTCAATGTTAAGACAAAAGATTGTGATGAATCTGATACTAGTGAAGTTTTTGAATTCATTGAAGAACAAATTGATCGTTTGGTTAAATACACAGACCAAGGACTCGAAAGTTACCCAGAAATCGAGTTCTACCTCACTGACAAAAAGAATTATTATGACTGGATGAAAGGTCGCTACAAATCAATAGTACGAACCGACATTAAGTTTAAACTTCTTGAAAAAGAACTAAAAGGCAAAATGCTCGATGACATTGCCGGAATAGATTTGAAAGAAAAAGACCTCAAGTTAAGTTCCTTTTACGGAAAACCCATTGTGGTAGATTTCTGGGCGACCTGGTGTGGTCCTTGTAAATATGAAATCCCTTACCTACAAGAAATCGAAAAAGAATATAAAGGCAAGGTCAATATTATAAGCGTATGTGTTTGGGATAAAAAAGACAAATGGTTGGAAGGCGCTCCGCAATACGGTTTTGAAAACAATATCTTTTTAAACAAAGAACAATCCGACCCCATCACCCAAAAATACCAAATCACAGGTATTCCAAGATACATAGTCCTTGATAATACAGGGAAAATTGTCCACTTAAGTTCAGAACGTCCAAGTGGGGATTTGAGAGGACAGCTGGATGAATTATTAGGACAATAATTCATTTAACTTGGATGCCTGCATAAATCCATTTATGCAATGATTTTGTAATAAAAATTGCCTGTTAACAAATGAAAGTCCCTTTCTCCATATTCTTTTCTCTTTTCTCTTTGGTCGCTTTCACCCAATACAAAGTCACGAAAATAGACAAGGAGTTTGGGTTAATGAGTGATAATGTCAAAGGAGTTTGGCTAGATGAGGAGGGGTATATTTGGGTGGCGGATGAGATAGGACTGAATCGGGTTAATGGGAATGAGGTCTTAAACTATGTGTCCAAATATGGTCCTATTTTTGAAGGATGGAGCAATAGGTTTTTCTATCGGAATCAAAATCTTCATTTCTACACCAATGATAAGTTCGGAGTTTTTTCTGGAAATCAGCTGAATTTAATTGACGATACCACCTACAACTACGATGCTTTTATAGAGACTAAGTACATTATTAATGGTGACACTTTAGACATGAAACAAGAAGTCCAAATTGTTGGCGAACATGGTTTTACAACTACATTTAATGTGTCATTTTTGGACGGAGACTCATTACTAGTTGAATCAGTGCTGGGGAAAAAACTCAAGAAGAAACTATTCAACAAATATTTAAATGAATCTGAAATTCTCTCGATAACTGGGAAGGAGAACATCAATCAAGTAGATTTGAAATCTTTATTTTGGATAAGTGAACCATTTTTTCAAGATGCTTTTTCAGTATTTATTGCAGAATCAAATGGAAACTATATCCAAGTGACACGAGATTTATCAACAAAAAAATTGAATTTCAAGGATATACCTCTTATTACAAGAATACTCTCGTACAAAAATAACTTTCTTGTATCTCATATCAGAAATAGTAAGAGCCATTTGTTCCTAGTAAATGATCTGGGTCAAATATTGGATTCCATTGATGTTTTAGAAGGTTATTATCTGAATAAAGTTATTGGAAATGACATTGTCTTCTCTAAATACAATCTATTAACGGAAAAAAAAGATATTGCAATTTATAATGTTGAGACCAACAATGTTTCTTTATACAACAATGTCAGAAGTTTTGGTCAATTAGGAAAATCCTTATTGATAATAAACGATAACTATGAGCTCATAAGAGTAAACTCGGTGGAGGAGGAAAAAATTCACTCTTTCGATCCTGAAAACTCTCACTTTTCAGGTGAATTTAAAGTTATAAAAGACTCCGAACAGATTTATTGGCTTCATTTCAACAACCCTTATGCACTATACAAAATCACCCCAAATAGTCTGCAATACAAAAAGAAAAAAAGTCTGGTAGGTGTTTCTGAGTGTTATAGTTACAATGACATTTTGTTTACGTTTCAGCTTGTATTAGATAGAAAAGTTGAAAATGGATATAGCTCCGAATTTGTTGCCGACGCTTTAATTCACATTTCAGGAGAAAAGGATACTACAATTGATTTTGACTTTAATTTTGATCGAGTGTTTCCTCTAACAAAATCAAAATTATTATTGTAGGATAATGAATATAAAACATACGGAAACGTTCTAAAACTATTCTCTTTAAAGGATTATTCTCTTAAACTTCTTGATTCCACGAAAAACTGGTATCAATTTTATGGAGATCACATTAGTAAGTCAAGTTTAGTCACCGATGTAACAGATAAAACGACATTCTTGAAAATTAAACATGATAAGCTAACAGCAATAGATTCATTAAATGAAATTTGCTACTTCCTTAAAAAAACGACGGACTTCCCATCAAGGGCTTATTTTAGGGTAAGGAAAGAAGATAAAACGTATGACTACTATAGTCTAGAGGATAAGGTCTCATACTTGTTTCATTCAAGTGAAGATTTAATCTATTCCATTGAAAACGGGGATAAAATTTTATTTGCCGGAAAAAAAAACATTTTTACTTTCAAAGACTCATTGATTAAAATTCTGGATAATTCAATTGATATAGATTATAGTACAAAATGGGCTAAAATGTCAAGTTATGAGTTCCTGTTTACTTCTAATAAGACTTTGACCTATTACAATTCAAATACAAATGAAATCAAGAAATTATCAGCAAATTTTGATGGAAAAGAAGTCTTTGTAAATCACTTTGATTATGTGCAAGAAGATAAGGTTGGCTTTTTAATATCTGATGATTTCCTTTTCCTTTTTTCTTTGGAAAACGAAAGACTAATTTTAAAAAAACTAGATCATAAGTTCGAATATGCAAATAAGAATATAAAAGATTTTCATGTAGATCGTCTTGGGGCAAAATATCGGATTCATTTTGATGGAGATCTTTTTGTTTATGATAGTAGCTTTACCCCACCCTTCACCTCCCTCAAATCCAAATTCCGTTCAATCAAAATCTTCGACAACGAAAAAGAATTCTTGTTCGCAGACTCCACCTTAGAAGGAAACTTAAGCTTAGATTACAACCAAAACAACCTCACCATCCGGATGGAAACCATCACGAATTTTGAGCCTGAAACAGTTTATTATTTATACCAATTAGAAGGACCTTCTGGTTCGGAAAAATGGATCCGAAGTGATATAGATTCGGTACAATTATCCAATCTTGCTCCGGGAAAATATACCTACAGGTTTAAGTCCGTAAATGGGTATGGAATCGAATCAGAAATCCACGAATATTCTTTTACAATTTACCCCCCTTGGTATGCGACTTGGTGGTTTAGAGGAAGCGCCGGGGCAGGATTATTACTTATTTTCTTTGTTTTCTATAAAGCTAGAACTGCTCAAATGCGTAAAAGACAAAAAGTGCTGGAAAATACGGTTAAAGAACGTACCAAAGAGGTCGTAGAACAAAAAGCTGAAGCTGAAAAACAGAGAGATATTGCTCATGAACAGAAGCAAGTTGCTGAAGAACAAAAAGAAATAGCCGAAACTCAAAAACACATTGTCGAAGAAAAAAACCAAGAAATTCTCGATTCCATTTCCTACGCAAAAAGACTTCAAAATGCCATCCTGCCTCCTCCTAGATTAGTGAAGGAATGGCTTAATGATTCCTTTATTTTCTACAAGCCCAAAGACATTGTAGCTGGTGATTTCTATTGGATGGAAACAACCAAAAGAGAGGGAAGAACCATCATTCTTTTTGCTGCCGCCGATTGTACAGGGCACGGGGTACCCGGAGCAATGGTTTCGGTGGTGTGTTCCAATGCCATGAATCGGGCTACTAAAGAATTTGGGATTCATGATCCAGGTTTGCTTTTGGATAAAGTCGTTGAGCTTGTAAAATCAACTTTTGAACAATCGGAAGACACCGTAAAAGATGGGATGGATATCGCGCTTTGTGCTTTAGATCTTTTGGATAGAAAAGTTTGGTTTGCTGGAGCGCATAATCCCCTCTATAGAATTACAGATATTGACACTCCTGTATCCGAGGAACTTAGAACATTGGATATGGGAGAACGAAAACTGATCGAATACAAAGCTTCTAAACAACCCGTTGGCGCATTTGATCACATGGAACCATTCCAAACAACAGAGATCCAGCTCGAACCTGGAGATTGTATTTATCTCTTTTCTGATGGCTATGCAGATCAGTTTGGTGGAGAAAAAGGCAAAAAATACAAATACGCCGACTTCAAAAAGCTCTTAATGGAAATTGAGTCCAAGGAAATGGACACCCAAAAAGAAATGCTAGATGTGGAGTTTAATCGTTGGAAAGGAGAACTGGAACAAATCGATGATATCTGCATCATTGGTCTTAGAGTGAACGGACACATGCGAAAAATATTTTCCAATAGAGAACTCGAAATCATTCAAAAAATCAAAGAAGGACTCTCCTCAAAAATGATTGCTGATGATCTCAATATTGCCAAAACCACTGTGGATACTCACAGAAAAAGAATATTAGCCAAAGTTAATTTACACTCTGCTCCTGAACTCATTAAGTTTTGTGAAGAGCATGAAATTTTATAGAAATCAACTATTCTAAGTATTGTTTTTTTTCTATTATTTTTTCATCTTTAGTGTTCTAAAAATTCATTTAATGAGAATACTTCTATCCTTCGCAATTCTTCTAACATCAGTTCTTAGTATTGGTCAAAACTATGATGATTTAATTAAAGAAGGAAGAGCCTTTTTGAATCAAAAAAAGTTTGATATCGCCCTGTCTAAATTTGAAACAGCAGAAAAATTAAACCCTAAAAGAATTGAAGCCAAGTATGGTGTTGGGGTTGCTTTATGTCAAAAATCTTGGCTGACCAAGGACAACGTGGACTGCAATAAGGCCTTAGAGGCCTTAAAGATTGTAGAAAAAATCGATGATAAATATTCAAATCTTAACTTTAACTTTTCTATTGTCTACTATGTTTTGGAAAATTATGATACCGCATTGGAACACATCCAAAAACAAATAGAATTCGGAGATCGTACCGACGGTGATTTGTATTACCAAAGAGGAATCATATATATTCAATTAAAAAACGAAAAGGAAGCTTGTAAAGATTTTAAAAAAGCCGCCAAATTAGGGTCTCAAGAAGCAGCAGAAGCTGCGAAAAATTGCAATTAATCGGTCTTCTATTTGGTTACTTCTCGGTAAAGATTCATCAGTCCAAAATGAAAATTTCTTCGCTTTTTCGTTTTCTTTGGTTTTTGGATCAACTATCTTTCCAACTATAGAGTCTTCCGATTATTATAGGAACAACTGAACCGAGAAAAGCTGTTCATTAAAAAGGCATTGAAGCTATTAATTTGCAGGATGGTTTGAAAAAATTAAGTTCTATTCCTCTTTTTGGTTTCTAATTTGTAAAAACCTTTGTATCTTTGTTGTAACAAATATTGTGATGGGTAAAATAGAAGAAGAAATCAAGCAAAAAAGCTTTAAAAATGAATTTGTTAAGGCTCATGTCAACCTCATGTATACTTTTCATCATTTCAATAACCGAGTATCTAAAGCGATCAAGGTACACAAGCTTACAAATCAACAGTACAATGTTCTCAGAATACTGAGGGGTTCTTATCCTGATTTCAAAAGAGTAGGTGACGTCAAAGCAGTTATGCTGGATAAAAACCCAGATTTGACACGATTAATTGATCGTCTTTTAGCCAAGAAATTAGTAGATCGGGAAAATTGTGACCAAGACAGACGACAGGTGAATATTAAAATCACAGAAGCCGGTTTAAAATTACTTGAAATCATTGATGCTGACATGCAAAAAATTGAAAAGAAATTTGAATCTATTTCCGAAGCTGAAGCCAAAGAACTCAATCGAATTTTAGATAAATGGAGGGGGTAAAAATCCCCTTTTTTATTCATTTATTTGTTTAAACAAACATGCAGATATTTCAATCCATAGATGTTCCTGTTGGAAATTCCTACGTGAAACAACCGATTCCTCAACGTGAACTTTCCGAAGGGGATCCTTTCTTATTGCTGCATCACGCAGAATTAAAAAAAATTGAACCTGGGAAAGGGTTTTATGTCGGACCACACCCACACAGAGGGTTTCAACCCATCACTTTTGTCTTTGATGGTGAAGTCCATCACAAAGATTCGCTTGGAAATGATAGTCTGGTTAAAACAAATGGAGTCCAATGGATCAACGCGGGAAGTGGTCTGATGCACAGTGAAGGGATGAGTCCGGCTTTTCTTGAAAATGGAGGTGATTTCGAGATGATTCAACTATGGGTAAATCTAAAAAGTGAATTCAAGATGTCGGATCCCTCTTACATGGGTGTGGATGCCGATGAAATGGGAAGGGCAGATACGACTAAAACAGAAATCTATGTAGTAAGTGGATCAATGAATCAAATCAACGGTCCTGTTCAAAATCATTCCAATGTCACTTCAGCAATGGTAAAATCACAAGGAAATGATACGCTGGAACTTCACTTTTCTGGAAACACCAAAATTGTCTATGTTCTTTCCGGGAATATTACAATGGAGAATACTAAAGTCGATAAATGCGAATTGATCAAAATAGATAATCAGGATAGCCTAAAAATCCAAATTCATGAACCCTCTAGATTGCTGATTTTAGGAGGAGATAAAATTCAAGAACCCATCAGAGCCTACGGTCCATTTGTCATGAATACGCAATCTGAAATCGTTCAAGCTTTAAATGATGCCCACTCAGGAAAAATGGGGGTTTTGACAGAATAGTATTTTATGGAACAATAGCATTTAGAAAACTTCCACTCAATCCTCTTGCTCTTGCTCACTACTCTTACTCTTGCTCTTGCTCTTGCTCACTACTCTTACTCTTGCTCTTGCTCTTGCTCACTACTTTTGCTCTTGCTCAGTCCTCTTGCTCACAACCCCATATTCAATCATGGGCTTTTCAATTGTCTCAAAGACTTTGTTTTTTAACTTGACAACATCTTCTTTCGAATAGTCATCTATGTGAATAATATCGTGAACGACTACACGCGCAATCCCCGGCAAACTTTGTGTCTTATTATTGTCTGGTTCAGTTAGTCTGTGCCAATTATCTAAAAAAGTGATGGGTAATATGTCTGCTCCTTCTCTGATCGCCATTTCAAATGCACCATTTTTAAATGCCTTCATTTTTGGGACATGGGTGGGGATTGTCCCTTCAGGAAAAATTACAATATTCCATCCATCTTGAAAAGCTTCTCGGGCGCGAACCAAAGACCTTACGCTTTCTCTACTACTTTCACGATTTACCGGAATATGCATGGTTTTAAAAAACATCCTTAATAGTGGCCATTTTGTGAGTTCCGCTTTCCCCAAAATCAGAAATGATTGCTCTCGAAAAACACTGTGAATCATGGGAATATCTAAATAAGAAGAATGATTCGCACAAACTATTAAAGGTTTTTCAGGTCTTACATTCTCTAAATATCCCGATTTTCTGGGCCAAATAAATGTTAGGATAAGGACCAAATCAGACAAATACACAAAAAACTTCTGCCCCTTTTTGTGATTCTTTTCGTAATTCAAATAATAATAAAGAAGTGGGTAATGTATAAGCAGCACAAGAAAAAAAGTACTTGCGAAGTAGATTTTATACGCTAAATACACACTCTGCTTTAGTTTATTCACCTTATTCTGACATTATGCAATCCAATCTACAAAATTATAAGCATCATTTTATATTTTTGGCAAAAACAAAACAAAAATGGCAAGAATTTTAACCGGTATTCAGTCAACAGGCATTCCACATTTAGGAAATATTTTGGGTGCAATTATTCCAGCAATTGAAATGGCGAAAAATCCTAAAAATGAATCTTATCTTTTCATCGCTGATCTTCACTCACTTACTCAAATAAAAGATGCTGAATTACTGAAACATAATACCTACGCCACAGCAGCTACTTGGTTAGCTTTCGGATTGGATACGGATAAAACGGTTTTCTATCGCCAGTCTGACCGCCCCGAAACAGCTGAATTAACCTGGTACTTGAATTGCTTTTTTCCTTACCAAAGATTAACCCTGGCTCATTCCTTCAAAGACAAGGCGGATCGATTATCAGATGTCAATGCAGGATTGTTTACTTATCCAATGCTCATGGCGGCCGATATCTTGCTTTATGATGCTGAATTTGTTCCGGTCGGAAAAGATCAATTGCAACACCTTGAAATCACACGGGATGTTGCCAATCGATTTCACAATCAAATGGGAGAAACCTTTGTGATTCCTCAAGATAAAATTCAAGAAGACACCATGTTGATTCCGGGTACAGATGGGCATAAAATGAGTAAATCAAGAGGTAACATCATCAATGTCTTTTTACCTGAAAAAGAGCTTAAAAAACAAATCAATGGAATTGTAACTGATTCTACACCATTAGAAGAGCCAAAAGATCCAGACATCTGCCACGCTTTTGCTATCTACAAACTCTTAGCTTCCCCTGAACAAACCGCTGAAATGCGCTCCAATTATGAAAATGGAGGTTGGGGTTATGGGCACACCAAAAAGGCGATTCTAGATTTGATCCTGGACAAATTTGCTGAACCAAGAGAAAAATTCAATTTCTACATGGAAAATCCCCACGAACTCGACAAAGTGCTGGCAGAAGGAGCCGCAAAAGCAAAAGTTACTGCTGATGAAGTACTTGGAAGAGTGAGAACCAAGTTGGGATTATTGTAGTCCCAATTCGTGCTTCAAAATCGTATCTCTTACTTCAAATCATTCGTCTTCTCCAGCATTTCGAATAATCACTTTCATATTGTCTTTCTTGTCCAAGCTTCCAAGAATTTCATCAATTCGTTTTTTGATGGTATCAATTTTAAGAATATCGTTTTCTTTTTGAGTCGCCTGTTCTCCTTTTCCGTCTTTTCTCAATTGTTCAATCTCTGCATTGATACTTGTTGCCTCATTATCCAATTTGTTGGTAACCTGGCCCAATAAATTAGGCAGGAAAACTTGCATGTACATGTTTCCAGATTGGGCCATATTTTCATAAATAGCGAGTGATTTTTCAACGATATCATTGTTTTGATTTACAACATAGGAAGTGAAATTACTTGCCAATCCGATCTTCTTAAATCCTCCTATTTCATTCCAAGCTCTTTCATAAAACGCATACTGCTCTGCCTTTCCATGTTCGGCATAAATTGATGAAATAGATAAAATCAAATCCTGGCTCTCCTCGTTTTCCATCTTTTTAGCCATCTCCATACCTTCCTTAGGATCAATTTCAAAAAGTCCGTTTAGAGCTTTGCCAAGAACGGAATAAGACTGTTCCGTTTCCATGATTTCTTTTATCAATGCAACCACTTCTTTTCTGTCTTGATAATATTTGATCAGTTTAGAGAGTGCTTGTGTTCTCACCAGGGAATTTTCATCCTCTCTTACACGCTTCATCAGTGCATTGTACATCTTTTCCGAATCCTCTGTTTGCGCTCGTCTAGACTTCACAATAGCGAGTGATCTCAAAGCCCAGAATTTATCATCAAATGCATCAAAAATGAGTTTGGTTGCTTCTGCTGATTTTGACTTTGACGCCTCCTGAATGGCCTCTTTTCTTGCTTTGTACTCGTCAGAATGATAATATTGATGGTAATAAAAAGGAGCTGGTTTTTCTTCTTTAATCTTTGCCAAAAGTACTTTCTCACTATCAAATAGAACATTCTTTAATTCTCCTGCTAGAGGAAATTCAAATACTGTAAATTGTTCTTCTACAATTACATCAAATGTAGTTTCTTGATCTCCACTGAATACTTTTATTTTAAAAGGCAATTTGTAAAGTGGAACCTCATCAAAATTTTGTTTTTGTTCGATCTTAACCAAAAGAGCATTTTCCGTTGAGTCAATAGAGTAAGTCACATCTAATTCAGGATGTCCCTTTCCAAAAAACCACTGATTGAAAAACCAATTTAAATCTTCCCCGGTTACCTCCTCAAAGGCTAGTCTTAATTGATGAATCTCTGCCGGTTTAAATTCATTGCGCTGCAAATACAATTTAAGGGATTCAAAAAAAGCGTCATCGCCAACATAATTTCTGAGCATGTGTAATATTCTACCTCCTTTATTGTACGAGTGCCCGTCAAACATCTGTTCTTTGTCTTTGTAGGCAAACCAAATCATATCATGAAATCCTGAATATTCCGCAGATTGAAAATACCCTTCCTCTTCTACCTCTGCATAATAATCTGCATGATTTTCACCGTATTTGTATTCATCCCACAAAAATTGAGAATAATTAGCAAAAGATTCATTCAAAGGCAAATTGGCCCAAGACTCACAGGTTACTAAATCTCCAAACCAGTGGTGAAATAACTCATGTGCAATAATCGATTCATTGTCAGAATCTATTAAGTCCCTTCTAGTTTGATATAGAAAGTCTCCATGGATCACGGCAGAGGTGTTTTCCATAGCTCCCGACACATAATCCCTAACAACTACTTGGGAATATTTGTCCCAAGGATACTCATACCCCAAACGCTCTCCAAAAAATTTAATCATCTCTGGGGTGGCTCCAAAAATGTCTTTCGCATATTTCTCCCAGTCTTTTTCAACATAATAATCTACTTCCAAGATGCTTCCGTCAGATTTAACTAGAGAATCCTTTACCACAGCAAAGTCGCCCACAAACATCATGGTTAGATAAGGTGCATGGGGAATTTCTTGCTTCCACACATCCGTTCTTGTACCGTCTCCATTCTCAGAAGAAAAGATCATTTTCCCGTTGGAAAGTGTTTTGTATTCATCTTTTACGGTCATTTGGATTTCCTGAGTCATTTTCTCATTAGGGGCATCAATAGTAGGAAACCAGACAGAACTGGCCTCCGTTTCACCTTGTGTCCATATCTGTTTCACTTTATTTGGGTCTTCACCTTTTGGATTAATGAAATAGAGGCCTTTGTCACTCATAATTGCTTGTGATCCACCTGCGGTCCATTCTTCTGGTTTAGCGGTATACTCAATATAAACCTGGAAAGTGTCAGTTCTTAAATACTCTTTGTCGAGATCAACGGTCAATAGGAAACCATCATATTGATGACTTAACTCCTTCCCATCTTTATTGGTAAGTTTAACTAAATGAATGTCCATTCCTTTGGCGTCAAGAATCAGTTTTTTCTGTGGATAGAAATAAGGCTTAACATCAAGAGTCGCTTTTCCATCTAACCGTTGTTTCTCCCAATCAAAACTAACTTCCAATTTAGTATGAATGAGATCATTTTCACGAGTTTCCGAGGGATTATATAGCGGGCGCACGACCTCCTTCTTATCCTGACCATCCGGCACAGGAATTTCAGGATTGGCAACCTGAGTGGAAGTTGAATTTTTCTTTGTTCCACATGCTACAAGTGATAAAACCCCAAGAACTACAAGATATTTTTTCATATTACGCCTAAGTTTAGAAAGCAAATAAACCAAAAAGATGTGACACTTCGAATTATTATTTTTTAAACGGTGACATTCCTAGATTAGTTTTTAGAATTCAGGTTTAAAGGAAATTACAAAACCTGATTTTTCTCTTTTTTGGTCAATTGTTCAAAAGTTTCCATTAAAAAATTTTGGATTAATCCATTTTTTTTTTTGCAATTTGGGGTCAATCAAACTGACTATCAATATAATGCGCCTACGAAAACTTGAATCTATCCTTTTATTTTAAGTTTCTTTCTTGAGCATTTTACGATAGTGTAAAATTTATAACATGAAAAAAATTCTATTTGCAACTGCATGTACTATTGTAAGCTATTTTGCTTTGGGTCAAACTCAACAAAACACCCTTAACACCACTGGAAATGTAGGTGTGGGAACTACCAATCCGGCCACTCCACTTGAAGTGGTAGGAAAATCTAATTTAAAAGGAAGTGTAGCAATTGATTCCTCTATTACCATTGGAGATAGTATGGTGGTTGAAAGGGATGCCAAAATCAAACAAGATTTAAGAGTGGATGGAAAAGGTATTTTTGAAAAGAAATTAAAAACAAAGAAAGACCTGATTGTAAAGGAAGATGCGCATATAGATGGCGACATCATCATGGAAGGGTATGCAGATTCCATTCAGGACTATGGAATCATGTTTTTGGATGAAGATGGGAGAACCTTTCCAAAAGACAGGACTTCCTTTGCTCGTTTGATTTTAGATATTGCCAATGCAGGCAAGGAATGTTTGCAAGACCCTTATGGAAATGTCATACCAGTTTCTCCTACCTGGCATTCTATCAATCCGGATATTGTATCTACAGGGATTTGGAATTGTGAAAGAAATGCAAAAGTGGGAATCAATACAGATGACCCTCAAGGTTATTTACATGTAATTGGTTTTGGAGCAACGAATACAGATCGAATGCTTGTGATTGAAAATCCAGATTACGATAATGGAAATGGGAATCATGTCCTATTTCAAGTAGGAGGAGATGGATTGGTCTTTGGCAGAGAGATCAAAGTAAATCTAGACAATTGGCCGGATTATGTTTTTAAAGAAGACTATGTTTTAATGCCTCTTTCTGAAGTAGAGAAATACATCGAAGAAAACGGACATCTTCCCAATGTGAAAAGTGCTGAAGAAATTGAAAAAGAAGGCTTAAATCTAGGAGAAACCAATAAGATGTTGATGGAGAAAATGGAAGAAATGACTCTTTACATGATCGAACTAGAGAAGAAAGTAAAAAGGCTTGAGGCAAAGATGGCTGAATTAAAGCAATAATTATGAGACTAGTTTTTTTTATTTCAACATCGTTATTGGCTTTCTTCACATTTGGACAAAATGACACTTTGAGATTGTCAAATCCTAAGGCAATCGCAGATACAATTTTTGGGAGATTAGATACAACTGGCTGGAATGGATCATTGTTGAATAGGTCCTTGACTGAAAGCGAGATAATTCTTGATCAAATGTATGGAGATTATTCTCAGGTACACACTGCTTACACATTCTTTGATGTTTATCCTAGTATTTCTTTATCTTATCTTGATTCGAGTAAAATGTTCAACTCTAGGGAATTAATTGAGAAGATAAATGAATTTTATTATCAATCAGAACTAAACTCTGATGAATATGAGGTTCCTTTTGCGCTTCTATACCATAATTTGTCGTACATCGATTCTTCAGATTTTAATTCGGATAATTTTAGTGTGATGGACGGTCAATTGGTGGCTAATTCAACACTATCAAATCTAATAAATACCGGTTTGTTTAAAAGTTGTGCAATTTTAGAATTGTACGATGATAGTGGGTATCCTGAAGGGAAAATTGTATATGATCCGAAATTTATATCCACTTCCGATGATATAGTTTTAAACAATATCGAGATCGATGTAGGGAACGGCTTTGAAGAATTGTCTTCGGGTTCTGATGTCTACTTTTCTAGGAATATAGACTCTGCTAAGGCTGTAGTTCGAATTAGTTTTTATCAAGATGGAGAACTTAAAACTGATTTGATTAGAATGTATATTACAAAGACAGTCAATTCAACGGCTAAGAGCGGAGGCAATAGAGCACAAGACAGATGGGATGAAAAGTACACTCAAGACTTTAATGCTGATACTGACTTAAAATATAGAGTTGGTATTAAATATGGTTGTGGAAATGGAGGTAAAATAAGAAGGCCTGTAATTTTTGTTCCTCCATATAGACCATTACTTCAATCTGTTTCAATGGATAAATATTATGATCAGTTTAATATCAGAGGGTTATTTGATGATTTAACTGATTTGGGATATGATGTTATTTTCATCAAACAGAAACCAGGCAATAGGTCTATTAAAGAGAATGGTGTTGAGTTGTCTTTCTTTATAAAAAGTATCAATCAATTGAAGAAATATAACTTTCCAAATGAAGACTGGGAAAACGTACTTATTGGTTTTAGTGCAGGAGGACAACATGCAAGGTATGCACTTATGTATATGGAAAAGGATCATATGGATAATGGAGGAGAACATCATCATACTAGATTGTACATTCCTTTTGACTCACCAACTCATGGGGCGAGTGTTCCCTATATGGCTCAATCTGTTTATTATGAAATGGATAGAACGTGGAATTTATGGGCTGCATTATCTTATGATGCGTTGACTGATCCAGCATCAAAAAGTATGTTAATAAATAATATCGCATCAAGTAATATTCAAAGTACTGGAACAAATGAATTTACGATTCATCCCAGTCCTACAACGGAAAGAGTTGATTTACAGAATGAATTAGATAATTCTTTTGTACATGCATATACGAATACTGGTCCTAATGATATGCGATTTAATCTGCCTTCGTTTTCTAGAAATGTTTCTATCTCAACAGGAAGGTTTGATGTCAACTATACTAATGAATACCAGCTAAATCCTGGACATCATGTTTTTCATAAATTTGCTACTAACCCCACTTGGTTCGGGTGGGTGGTGAGAGAGAGAGATTTGTATTCAAGTAAGTATGACTATTCTGCAAATAATTTTTATCGGAAGGATATAAGAATGGTAGCTCTTTTGATTCCAATTATAACTCAGAGAAGGTACAAAACAAGATTTCTACCAGAATTTGATCAAGCACAGGGGGGATATAAGAATGAATTTTATGACAAATGGGGGAATGGGATTGTCCCAATTTCACCTATTCCAATTTTACAATTACAGAGTTTCGGTCTAGGAAATCATAAATATTATCATAATAATGTGTCATTTATGCCGATTGTTTCGGCATTAGGAATTAATCCTAATATATGGTCAAATAATCAACTTTCATTTAATCTTCATAATTATAGAATGATGTTTAAATCGAAAGCAGAAGAACAATTTGGGGTTCAAAATGAATATTTCGGTTATCCTCATTTAGGGAATCCATCGAATCATTTCGAAATCACACCATATGAGGCTGTGTATGCGGATCAACAGACGTACGAACATATAAAAATTGAAGAGACATCTCTTCCTGGAAATGATCATTTTATGGATTCAATTAGAAATTTTATTATCAGAGAGATTGAAGGGAATAATGTTGAATTACAAAACAAAGTTATTGGTGAAAATCATACTGTTTCAATTCCAAATTATAGATACAAAGCATGGTATAAAGCAAAAGATACCATAAAAATAGGATCAAACGTAACAGATAAAACTAACTACAATGAATTTGGAATAAAAGAATCTGGGGACATTACCACACATGCTGGGAAAGAAGTGTATATTGGGAATGGATTTCATGTTGAAAGTGGAGCATATTGGCATGCTTATGTATATTGGGACGGGTGCAATATTCAACGATCCACAATAGCAGATAATGAGGGTGGGAGGTCAGATAATCTAGAAGATTACCATAATGACTTTCATGGGTCAAATGAAGCAACTATAAATCATTCCTCAGAATTTTCAAATATGAAGGTTTTTCCAAATCCTTCGAAAGGTGAGTTTACTATTGAATTAGACCAAGGGTTTAAGGACATTATAATTGAAGTTAGAGACCTTTTAGGCAAATTAGTTTATACGTCTAATAATTCAGGAAGAATACACAGTGTCAATACAAATTTGAAAGGAGGGATTTATTTTGTACATTGTATTGTACAGGGGAAGGTGCGAACTAAGAAAATTGTTTTAGAATGAGAAATAACTATGGTTTAATATTAATTGCTCTTATTTGGGTACTTTCTTCATGTAAAAAGGAAATATCGGTTTCTGTGAAAATAAAGGATAAAGTGACTTCTAATGGTATAGCTAATACTCACGTTTGGATTGTTGAAGAAACGAATGCTTCAGTAGGCGGGAGTGGTGTCTATAATGATTTTTTCGAAGGATATACTGACTCCAATGGCGAGCTAGTTATTACTGAGAGGTTTAATACGAATTATTCGTACCGAATTTATGCTAACCCACCTAATAGTTCTGAAGGATATTGTTTTTTTAATGAAATATCACAACATCTGTTCCTTGGGGGAAATTTTGAAAATCAAGAAGTGGTATTTGAGTATGCTCATTGTGCAAGTATTAGTTTAGATATTCACAATATAAACTGCTTTAATACTGATGACAGTATATACTATAATGGGGTATGGCTTAATGGGGACAGATCATTTTCAAACTATCAATTAGGATGTATAAATATCACTACCGGTTTTGTAGACGTACCTTATGGTGATTATCGATATGAATGGAATGCTACAAAGAACGGGGTTACTACATTCTATGACACAACTTTTTTCCTCAATCCAGGGGACAGCGTGACTGTAACAATGAATTATTAAGAAATTAACTTTTTTGGTTGACCACAATCAGAATATCGTTAATGAAGAAGTGAGGCTATGTGGTCTCACTTTTTTGTTTCAAGGGATGAGGAAATTGAGGTTTTGATTAAGAAAAGAGCCGCCAAATATTAATAATATTAGTTAGCTGATTCAGGCATCTCACTCGGATTGACCTAATTATTAGTGCTAGCATAACTGTAAAAAAGCAGTGAAGTTCAGCTTGATTTTACCCATCAACTACTAAATTCATTCCTTGTGCAAACCCGCAAACATCTCCAATTATAGTTTACTATCTTTGGATCATGAAAAACCTGATAATCATCTTTTTGCTCTTTCTTTTCTCTTGTGCCAAAGAGGGCAAGAATATTTATTTCTTCTATAACGGGTAATTTTTCAAGAATTCTAAATTTGAAATAATTCTCCTAAATTTGTCTTTAAATAGAGCGTGTATGCATATCCAACATAAAGATCAAAACTTTACCATCCACCGAAAAGATGCGAAAACATTGGTTGTCAATGGGCAGGAAATTGATTTGGGAAAATCTTCTTCAGATAAATTAATGATCAATGGTAAGGAATATATGGTAGAAGTTGTAGAGACCGAAAACAAAACAAAAAAGGTATATGTCAACAACTTTCTCATTGATTTCGAAGTAAAGACGGATCTGGAACACAAATTAGATCAAATGGGTATCAAGGCCGTAGAAGGCATGCAAGCTTCAGAAATTGTAGCACCTATGCCAGGTAAAATAATTGATGTTTTGGTCGCTGAAGGTCAAAATGTATCTCAAGGTGAAGCCGTCCTAATTCTTGAAGCCATGAAAATGGAAAATGGTATCAAGATAGAAGGAGATGCTGAAATAAAGGAAATACTGGTTTCTAAAGGAGACACCGTAGATAAAGGTCAGAAGTTGATTTTGTTAAAGTGATTTTGACTTGACCTTATGACATTATGATCTTAGGATTTTATGACTTCATCTAGGTCTAATTTTCTTTGAATAAATTGAATAAAAAAAGCGAACCCATTTGAGTCCGCTTTCACTATCTTTTACTAAAACGAGACCATTTAAAGCCTCATTCTTCGCTCTCATTCTCATTCTGTCTTACATTCCTCCCATTTTCTGGATGTCTTCAGCACTTTTCTCGTCGTATCCTTTTGGTGGCTTCAATGAAAATTCTTCACTTTTTGGAATTTCACTTTTGTAATCTTTTGCCGTCATAGAAATTGACATTTGCTCCATTTCAACAGTTATTTGTAAGGGAAATCCTTCCATCTTTCCTGATTTTGGAACCCATTTTGAAACAAATTCACCTTCAATTTCCGTAGTCGACCAGACTTCAATCTCTCCTCCTGCACCGCCAGAAACAATGTATTTTGTGCAATTAAATCCCAAAATATCCTTCGTCTCGCTTGTCTTTTCGATCTCTACTTCAGGATCTTTGTCATCTTCTTCTCCATCAAGCATGGTATAAAAATTCCCCATCATGCTTTCTGTTACAGCAATTCCCTTTTTTGTTTTATTGTCGATCGTTGTAGTTTGTGTAGATACTGTTCCGGTTTTGAATACTGTTTTAGTGAACTTACTGTTTTTAAATATTTTCATTACCGAACCCGCCAAAAAAGGCATCGCTTGCTCCATCTGAGGATCATCGGAATCAAACGTAACATCATATTCTACATAATACTCAGAAACCGGTCCACTTGCTGGCTTCACAACAAAGGCAGTAGCAGTTACAAAAACCGCAATTATTGCCAATCCTTTCATCATTTTCATCTTGCTTTTTTTATTCAATTGTACTTAATTTCAACATATTCGACTTACCCATCTTCTCGATCGGCATGGATGCAATATTAATCACTAAATCGCCTGCTTCCAAAAGTCCTTCTTTCTTTAACAAATATTTGATGTCTTCAATGGTATGATCAGTACTCACCATTTTATCATAAAAATATCCATTTACTCCCCATACCAAATTTAACTGGGTTAATATTTCCCTATTTCCAGTAAACACAAAAATCTTGCCTTTTGGTCTTTGCGAAGAAACTTTATAAGCTGTATATCCAGAATGTGTCATGGTTACAATGCCTTTGGCTTCCACACGCTGACTTAATCTAACGGCATTAAAGCAAATAGAGTCTGTGATAAATCGTTCCTGATTTTTTTCTGGAATTTCTTCCTTATGATAAATGTTTTCAGACTTTTCTATCTCCATTACGATTTTTGACATCGTTTCAATCACTTTTACAGGATGCTGACCCACTGAGGTTTCACCAGAAAGCATTACTGCATCTGTGCCATCTAGGACTGCATTAGCAACATCATTAACTTCAGCTCTAGTCGGAGTGTTATTGGTAATCATACTCTCCATCATTTGAGTGGCCACAATAATGGGTTTCGCGTTCAACAGTGCTTTGTTGATCAACATTTTTTGGACTAGAGGAACTTCTTCCAATGGAATCTCAACACCAAGGTCTCCTCGGGCTACCATAATTGCATCCGTTTCCTTCATAATATCATCAATATCCGCAACCGCCTCAGGTTTTTCAATTTTAGCAATGACTTTCGCCTTTTTCTTGGAATTAAAGATCAAATGCTTCAATTCAATAATATCTCTTGCTGATCGGACAAACGATAATCCAATCCAATCCACATCCAGTTTTAAAGCAAAGTTTAGATCCTTGAGATCTTTTTCTGTTAAACAAGGCAAACTGATTTTCGTATTAGGTAAATTCACGCCTTTCTTTGACGAGAGTATCCCGCCATAAACCACTTTGCACTTTACTTCCTTTTTACGGTCTGTTGCAATAATTTCAAAAGTTAGCTTTCCATCATCCAATAAGATGGTTTCACCAACCTGTACGTCTTCAGGAAAGGATTCGTAATTCAAATACAGTTTCTCCTTTGTCCCTATAACTTTATCTGTTGTGATCGTAATTTCATCTCCCGATTGAAGCTCAATACCATTGTTTTCTACTTCTCCAATCCTAATTTTAGGCCCCTGTAAATCAGCAAGAATACCCACATGTGTATTCATTTCTTCATTCAATTCCTCGATAATTCGGATAACTCTCTCATGTTCTTCATGGGCTCCGTGTGAGAAATTTAAACGAAAGATGTTGACTCCTGCTAAAATCATTCCCTTTAGGACGTCCTTTGAGCTTGATGCAGGTCCTAATGTGGCAACTATTTTGGTTCTTTTCATTCTTTAAAATACTAGTTGATCAAAACTTTTGTGTTCTTCTACATCCACAACCACTGTGGTCTGTATCATTTCTATTGATCTCAAGTTCGCAGACATTTCAAAAACATCTGCCCTTGGATCATTTACCAATAGAAAAAAATCAATCATCTCAAGTTCTCCAATTAACAGTTTACCTTTACTTTTGTTTTTAACCAGAATGTAATCTGTATTCTGATCTTCATCAATAGCTTCATAAAGTGAGTGGGAACTAAGGATTTCTCCTTTTTTATTAGTTTTATAATAATCTTCTTCAGATCTAGCCATTTTCAATTGAAGCATTTGGTTGATTTCCCAAGCCAAACGGTAATCCACCATGCTTGTACAAATACCGATCACCTCGTATTCAAAACCTTCATCTAGATCTAAGACGATTTTCTTCATTATCAAAGATAAGAAAGAATTGGATTTTAAAGTTTTATGAAATAGTTAATTTTGAAGCTCTCCCATTAAGACTAAGGTCTCCTTCGATGCCATCTGCTCAGCCTTTTTCTTGGATGTCCCTCTCCCTTTACCCCATTCTCGGTTGTTAATCGTGACAAGGGCCTCATAGACAATCTGCTTGCCATTGTGCTCTTCGTTGACAATTTCAAAACTCAATTCCAGTTTATTCTTTTGAGAAAAAATAAACAACTTACTTTTAAAGTCGATTTCTTCAGATATTGTTCTATTCAGATCCACATAATTTCGAAACACATGATTAAGAAGGGATTTACGAGCTGTGTCGTAATTGGCATCTAAATAGATTGCTCCAATAAGAGCTTCAAAAGCATTCCCCTCAAGTGTGGCCATATTAATAGAACGTCCTTTTTTGTAAAAGATATACTGACCTATTCCTAGATTATGTCCAATCTCTGAGAGTGAATTTCGACTTACTATTTTAGATTTCAGTTTTGTCAAATACCCCTCGTCTTCTTCCGGAAATTTTTCGAAAAGCAAATTTGCTACAATTGCATCTATGATTGAATCACCAAGAAATTCTAGCCTTTCATTTGACTCAAGATGTTCCTTGTCATTGGAATGTGATTTATGTGTCAGTGCAATTTTAAACAAATTCACATTTTTAGGTCGATAACCAAACTTGCTAATCACAAATTTGATGATTTTGACCTCATCTTTGGATTTTTTCTTTGGGAATAAGTTTAAACTGACCTTCAAATTAACCTTGGTATTTGGCAAGAATCACTGATGTATTGTGACCCCCAAAACCAAAGGTGTTTGATAAAGCAACATTCACGGTGCGCTTCTGTGCTTTATTAAAGGTGAAATTCAGATCATTATCGATCTCGGGATCATCAGTGAAGTGATTAATTGTTGGAGGAACAATATCCTCCTGAATTGCTTTCACACACGCTATTGCTTCAATAGCTCCTGCTGCTCCCAATAAATGCCCAGTCATTGATTTCGTGGACGAAATATTCAAATTGTAAGCATGTTGTCCGAAAACTTCTTTGATCGCCTTAGTTTCAGCAATATCACCTAAAGGGGTTGATGTACCGTGAACATTGATATAATCAACATCTTCTGGTTTTAGATTGGCATCTTCTAAAGCAAAGATCATTACGTTTTTCGCACCCAGTCCTTCCGGATGAGGAGCAGTGATATGATGAGCATCGGCAGTTAAGCCTCCTCCAACTATTTCTGCATAGATTTTAGCACCCCTAGCTTTGGCGTGCTCTAATTCCTCGATAATAAGAGCTCCAGATCCTTCTCCCAAAACAAACCCTTCTCGATCCTTATCAAAGGGTCTTGAAGCTGTTTCCGGGGAATCATTTCTGGTTGAAAGCGCTCTTAAAGCATTAAATCCTCCGATTCCACACTGGTTTACGGCTGCTTCCGAACCTCCTGAGATAATTACATCTGCCTTGCCCAGACGAATAAGGTTGAAAGAGTCGATTAAAGCATTGGTAGCAGAAGCACATGCCGAAACAGTAGCATAATTAGGCCCTCTGAAACCATACTTCATTGAAATATGACCTGGTGCTATATCAACAATCATTTTTGGAATAAAGAAAGGATTGAACTTGCTTGCGCCTCCTCCCAAAAAATAGACCTCACACTGGTCTTGGAAAGATTTTAGTCCGCCTATTCCTGATCCCCAAATGACCCCGCACCGATCAAGGTTAAGTTTTTCCAGGTCAAGGCCAGAATCTGCCATAGCTTCCGTAGAAGAAACTATGGCATATTGTGAAAACTGGTCTAATTTCCTGGCGTCTTTGCGATCAATGTGATCATGAACATCAAAATTCTTGATTTCACACGCAAATTTAGTTTTGAACTCAGTTGCGTCAAAGCTTTGTATTGGTGCCGCACCACTAACTCCATTGATTAAGGAATTCCAATAATCATTTGTATTATTTCCTAATGGCGTAAGCGCACCAAGCCCCGTAACAACAACTCTTTTAAGTTCCATAAACTAAACCGAAAATTTCTTGTAAAAATTTATTTTGCGTTCTCCTCGATGTAAGAAACTGCTTCTCCTACAGTTTGGATCTTCTCTGCTTGATCATCTGGAATTGCAATGTTGAATTCTTTTTCGAACTCCATAATAAGCTCCACAGTATCCAACGAGTCAGCTCCTAAATCATTTGTGAAGCTAGCTTCTAAAGAAACTTCACTCTCTTCAACTCCTAGTTTATCAACAATAATTGATACTACTCTTGATTTGATATCAGACATTTTAAAAAGTTTTAATGTTTATTCAAGCCACAAAGAAATAATTTCTGTCAATTAAATCAAAGATATTTTTCACTTTTTCATACGTACAAAGTGCTTTTTAGTCTAAAACTCAGGGATTTGATCTCTACTTTTTATTTCCTACTGAAAAAAAGGTCTAATTTTGCCACAAATTTGAAAAAAATGAAGCACATCGCTGTCTTTGGAAGCGGAACAGGCTCCAATGCTGAAAACATCATCCAATATTTCAATGGAAATTTCAATGTGGAAATAGGTCCTCTGGTGAGTAATACACCAAAATCCCGTTTCAAAGTAATAGCAGAAAACAATTCTATCGAGTATTTAGAATTTGATAATGAAACATTTGCGAATCAACCAGATAAAATCGTTTCAGAATTATTGAAAAGAAAGGTTGACTTTATAGTTCTTGCGGGATTTCTGAGAAAGATTCACCCCGATTTAATTCACGCGTTTTCTAAACGAATAATCAATGTCCACCCCAGTCTCTTACCAAAATATGGAGGAAGAGGAATGTACGGGATGAAAGTTCATGAGGCAGTCCTTGGAAATAAAGAAACTGAATCAGGAATTACAGTGCATTTTGTGAATGATCACTTTGATGAGGGGGAAATTATTGAGCAAAAACGCGTTAATGTTCAGTCGTGCTCAACAGCTGATGAAATAAGAGCCAAAGTGCAAGAATTAGAGCAAATGTATTTTCCACAAATAATTGAAAACATAATACGATAAATATGAATTTTTTAACTTCCTTTAATCTGGTCGAAATTGGTACTGCGACCATGATTCTTTTTGCAGTTATCGATATTGTAGGTAGCATTCCTATTCTAATAAAAATCAAGGGCGATGTAGGGTTTATTGAGGCTCGTAAAGCCACTCTGGTAGCAGGGGCAATTATGATTGTGTTTCTTTTTTTGGGAACCAGCATCTTACAACTAGTCGGTATCAATGTGGAATCCTTTGCTGTTGCTGGTTCGTTGGTGCTGTTCGGTTTAGCATTGGAAATGATCTTTGGGATTGAAGTATTTAAAAGTAGTGATGACGAAATAGGAAATAAGTCCGCATCTATTGTTCCTATTGCTTTTCCTCTAATTGCAGGGGCTGGAAGTATGACTACTATCGTATCACTCCGAGCAGAGTTTCAGTCAATTAATATCGTAATCGCAATCATATTGAACATGATCATTGTATATCTAGTGTTGCGTTCAACCTCAATTATTGAAAGGATTCTTGGTAATACTGGAATCGTTGTATTGAAAAAAGTCTTTGGGATTATTCTGATGGCAATTGCAGTTAAGCTTTTTTCAACCAATGTGAAACTTTTATTCTAAACAAAAAACCCTGATTGAACAATCAGGGTTTTTATTTTATTTCTTTTTCTTTTCTTTCGCAAAATAGACTCTGGTGAAATCTCTATATTCTAATGGATTCATTGGAAAATTTCTAACTTGAGGATTTAAAAGTCGAATATAGTCATCGTAATACAAGGGCATTACTACAGCGTCATCCATAAGAATCTGATCTGCCTCTGCGAACAATTCCATTCTTTTTTGAGGGTCTGATTCTCTTCTTGCCGCTAAAAATGCTTCATCAAATTTTGGATTGATGTATCTAACAGAATTTATATACGCATCATCGGATGCATTTTCTGGAAGGTTTTTACTATAAAACAAATTCAAGAAGTTTTCAGGATCCGGATAATCAGCTACCCAACCAATTCTCCAGAATGCTGCTCTACCTGATTCAATTTCATTTTGATGTTGATTCATCGGAAGAACTTCCACTTCGATTTCAACATTTAAATTCTTTTTTAATTCATTCATTACCGCCACGGCAAGCAATTCCTGAGTTTTACCTCCACTGTTCAAATTCAATTTGATCTTTGGAAATCCTTTACCATTCGCAAAACCCGCTTTTGCTAAATATGATCTAGCTTCATCTGCATCAAACTCATATCCTTTTACTTTTTCTTGAGGATAACCTTCCATAGGAGGAACAAATCCATGAAATGCAGGATCGCCTTCACCCTGGAGCGTAACTTCAACCAACTCTTCACGGTCAATGGCCATGTTGAAAGCCTTTCTAACGTTTACATCATTAAAAATCTCGTGGGTAAATAAAAAGGCATAATATTGAACAGATAAACTATGAGAAGACTGAAGAATAAATTCAGCGTTTTTACCTTCTTTCGCTTCCTCTAAAGACCCAATAACATTTGGAATTTCATCCACGGGTATTTCCCAAATCATGTGTAAGTTTCCTTTTTGAAACTCTTTCAACTCTGTACTCTTTTCAGGTATAAAAGAAACTTTAATTCCATCTAAATAAGGAAGTTTGTTTCCATGCTCATCCTCTTCCCAATAATTTTCGTTTTTAACTAAAATGACTTCTCTACCTTCTACTACTTTTTTCAAAGCAAATGGGCCGGTTCCAACACAGTTCACACGCATATCCTTACCATATTTTTCAAATGCTTCTTTAGGATAAATCGCCGTCCCCATATGCGCCAATATCTGATCAAAGGCTCCAAATGGTTCTACTAACGTAATTTTGATTGTGTAATCATCTACAACTTGTACTCCTTTAATACCCTCGCTAAGTGGAGCTCCTTTTTTTGTTGATTCAAAATAATCCTGAGCGCCAACAACCTTATCTTTAAAAAGCCAGTACATTTTATTTTGAGGAATTGACTCACATATTTTGTCAAAACAATATTTAACATCCGAAGCTTTAAACTCCCTCCCTTTTCCACCAGAAAAACAATCATTGTCTTGAAAATGAACTCCCTTTTTCAATTTGATTGTATATACTAATTTGTCTTGGCTCACTTCATAAGAGTCTGCAAGATTGGTCTCCACTTTGAGGTTTTCCTGGTTAAATTTGAATAGTGATTGATAAATCTGATTTGCAATTCTATAGGAATAAACGTCTGTAATTGTAAGTGGAAATAAAGATCGAAATGTTTCGATTTCGTTTACCTTAAAAACCCCTCCAAGTGTTATTCCTCCTTTCCCTTCCTTCAGAGATAGTTCGTTTTTGTTTTTTCCGCCTCCACAGGCAGCGATTATAAATAGTGTTGCTGTTAGAAATAGTGTTGCGTATATTTTCATTGCGAACCGATTGATGTTAAGCAAATATATAAGATTAATCCTTCATTAAAAAATTATTATGATGAATGGACTTTTTCTTAAAAGGAGGGGACTCTGCGTGTGGGTCTTTGGTAATAATATTTATCATCCATTATATATCTCAATGACAATTCGATTCCTCCTTGTAAATGCGAAGCGGTGCTCAGAGATGAAATGTTCACATCATAGGTTACCCCTATCCCAACTCCTTCTATTTCAAAAAACATCTCTGGAATAAAAGCATCAAATGGCGAGGAGATTCTAAAGTGCCCTCCAAAAGACAGAGCCATTTCCTTTCTGAATCCCGTTATTCTGGCCTTACCATTTATAGTAGTTCTAAATAACGTTCCAACCATTAACTCCCAATGCGGTTTCTGATAGATAAAGGAAAAACTTGGCCAAATCCCGAAAGTCGTGTTCCTGATTCCAAAAAATCCATTTCCATGTACCACGATTTTCATTGGCAATCGCTCATCTGTGTAATAGGCGTTCCGTGGTTTGTTCAAATGATGCACAGCCACCCCTATCCGAAAATCTTTTGCATCATCATGCGTTACACGATTTCCTGAAGAAGAAAACCAATAAGTCATTCCTGCTGACACATCGGCAAAACTGAACGGATTAAATTGATTTGTTTCTCCACTTGGTAGAAAAGGATTGTATTGCAAACCATCATACTGTGTTCCCCAACGCATTCTTGTAGGATCCACTCCAACCCTTCCCCAGCCTGCTTGCAAACCTAAGGAAATTCGTCCTTTTTTTCCTGCCCAAATATAGGCAGCAAGACTTCCTTGAACCCGAGTAGTACCTAGTTTTACTTCACCAGCAATATCCTGATAAAAAGAGATTCCATAAGCAAAATAGGCCTTTCCCACTTTAGTTTTTAGCACATTTTGATCAAAAGATAATGCATAAGTTTGAAAAGATTTTCCAACCGTTCTCCATTGATCTTTCCAGTTAAGATTTACCCTAAAATTACCATCAAATGAACCTGTTAGTGCAGGGTTTAAATGCAACGCACTATTATAAATCTGTGAAAAATGAATGTCCTGTCCTTTTCCAATTACAGATACTAAGAGCACAGCAATGATCAAAATTCCTTTTTTTATCATAGCGATAATTGATTAGCTTATTCCAACATGTATACTGAAAAAAGGTAAAATATGTTACCAAAAAAAAACGGAAGCCGAAGCCCCCGTAAATATTTATGACAAAGTAGTAGTAGAGATTTTTTAACTAAATACTTAAATCTCTCTATTCATTCTGAAAGGAAATTAAGCGATTCTATTCTCATTTAAAAATCACTATTTAATATTTTTATATTTTCTAATCGACAAATTATTTCGTATTTCTATCTAAATTAGTGTTTAGTGACATGTCAAAAGACTAAATTATATATCTTCTAAATGGATCATCTTATAGAGCTTATTCAATCCATGTCTAAAATGGAAAAAAGACAATTTGTTCTGGAACAGAAAAAACAAGTTCCTGAAAATCATATATTTACTTTGTATAAGGAGGTTGCCAAAGCCAATGAATACGATGAAAAAGAACTTATAAAAATATTTAAGGGCAAAAAGTTTGTTGCAATCCTTCCAACCATAAAGAATCAGCTATACAGGGCCTTACTTTCAAGTATGCGTGAATTTCATAGGAAATCGAATATAGATTTCATTATCCGGAACGAACTCACTGAAATTGATCTTTTGATTAAAAAAAAGTTGTACACTCAAGCTCTTAAAAAATGTAATGCTATTAAGAAAAACATTGAAAAACATGAACGGTTTACTTATTACATGGAAGTTATATTAAAAGAAACCGAGCTGAAATTCTACACCCAAAAAAACAAAGAATTTGTAAATCAAATTAATCGATCCATTACCACTGCCAGATGGGTGGGTCGCAGCTATTATTTGTACGCATACCAAAAATTGATGCTCTTTAGAACCCAATCGATGCTTTGGAATGGTAAAACTTTTGATGAGATTAAATACGACCCCACCCGAGAGAAAAAGTTTGACGATGTTCGATCGGCTTACTATTATAACTTGCATCATTCATTGTTGTATTACGTCCAAACCAAAGACTATCAAAGCGCTCTTTCGGTCTCCGATTCACTAATTCGTTTAATGGAGAATAACCCGCATGAATTCGAGGATAACCCAGAACAGAAAGTAGATGTGTGGTATGCCTGTGGAATGGCCTATCTTTTCAATAATGAGCAAGAAAAACTATCCCGGATTGTTCAAAACATTAAGTCATTAAAGACTGATAATCAAAGAATATCCATACGACGAGATGAGCGGATGCTTGATCTTAAATTGCAGCAGATTCTGGTTAATAACAAATGGAAAGAAGAATTAGGTTCATTGCGAGAACTGGTAACTAAAGAAAGCAAGAATTTTAGCAATTACTACACACAAAAATTCTGGGATACGCTGTCCACTATTTATTTAAAAGATAACGAATATAGAGAGTCATTGAAATGTAATTACCATTTGCTCATTTACAAAAAAACACATCGGGCCAATCACTATTTTATTCGCGCCACTTTAAGAGAAATCTATTTGTATTATATCCAGGGGAAACATACTGTTTTCGAATCCAGGTACAAAAGTGTCTTCCGTTCTAGTCTTCCACTAACTGATCAAGAAAAAGCTCTTTTGAAAAACTTAAAAAATGGAGAAAAAATTGCCGCGTTCAAGGCTTATCTTATGCGTAAAAAGAAAACTTAAGGCAGGTCGGCAACAAATTGAACTTTTGCTAAATAGGGGAAATTTTTTCCGGTTATATACGTCTCTCGCTTTTCTTTATTGTAAGCAATTCCATTGAGCACATCGGAATTTGGGTTTTCTAATTTAAGTTCTCGATCCACATCATAAGCGTCTAGCACTTCCAATACTTTCCCAGAATTTGGGTCGATTACTATAATATCTGTACGCTGGTAAACATTGGCGTAAATTTTTCCGTCGATCCATTCTATTTCGTTCAGCATATTCCATTCTTTACTATGATCGAATGCAAATATTGTTCGTACTACTTGAAATGTTTCGGGATCTCTAAAGACAATTTTAGAAGACCCATCAGTCATAATCAGATGAGTTCCGTTGTTGCAGAGTCCCCAGCCCTCCCCAGAGTAATTGAATTCATTTGTTTTTTGCATAATGTTTTTATCATAAACCAAACATCTTCCTGCCTGCCAAGTAAGCTGGTAAACCTTGTCATTGAAAATAGTGATGCCTTCGCCAAACAATGCTCTTTCCAATTCGGTTTGTGCAATTACTTTCCCATCATTTAAATTCACCTTTGCAATTTTCGATTGTCCACGCTGCCCTGTGCCTTCCCACAGTTGGTTTCCATCAAACTCTAATCCTTGAGTATAACTTTCGGGATCGTGTGGGAATTTCTTTAGAATTTTAACTGTTTTGGTCTCAGGAACGATATTGGAAAAAAGAATAATCTTTCTACTGTCTACATAAGGATTGCTTTCGCCATCATATTCAGCTATCAACTTTAAGTTGATAAATCCAACATTTGAAGAATCCGTATTAATTGGTGTTACATGAAAATCGGAATTGGGTTTTCCTGAAAAAACAACTTTGTCTTCAAAATAAATTTCCAAATTTTTAATGTTTTCGGGCTCTTTGAGTTGAACCTTAACATGAATGTCGTTTCCAGCAATAAACTGATCATTGTTTTTAATCCCAGTGAATCTGGCTTTTACCGTTTCTTTTGGGGTTGATTTGGATGAATTTTGATCGTCCGTGTCACATGCAATCAAAATTAGAAAAAGAGGAATCCATATTAGTTTTTTCATCTGACTATAAATTAGATAGGAGGTCCATCACCTCTGGTCTTTTACGTGTTGAAACCGGAACCTTTGCTCCATCTTTCATTACAATGTAGCCTCCATCCAGTTTTACAAATTCTTTAACAAACTCCAAATTAATTAGGTGAGACTGATGCGGCCTTAGAAATCCCTGTGGAGTAAGCATTTTATCATATTCTTTTAGGGTTTTGGTCACTAATATTTTCGAGTTGTCATTGAAATAGAACATGGTATAATTTACATTGGACTCACATCTAACAATGTCCTGAATATTGGCTATATGGATTTTCTCAAGTGTGTTTAAAGCCAATTTCTTCGGAGAATTAAAATTGTCTCTTAAAATTTCTAGTTTCTCCTTGCCATCAGATTCTTTGGAAGCCTTGTCTACTGCTTTAACCAGATCGTCTGGATCAATGGGTTTAAGTAAATAATCTATCGCTGAAAACTTGAAGGCCTTAATGGCATATTGATCAGAGGCAGTCGTAAAAATCACATTCGAATCCAGTTCTGGTAATATTTCAAGAAGATCAAACCCACTTCCATCGTTCATTTGTATGTCCAGGAAAATGATGTCTGGTTTTGTTTCTCTAATCACTTTCGCACCGGAAACAACTCCTTCTGCTTCACCAACGATTTCTACACTAGAACAATAGTGTTCAATATCATCTTTTAAAGATTTTCTTGCAGATTCAATGTCGTCAATGATTACAGCAGTTTTCATAAATTTTGCTTTACACTTCTAAATTCAATTGCATTATGGGAAGCTGAATATATGCATTTTCCCTCTTTAATCAGTAAAACCTGTGGCGATTCATGTTTGATGCCAAAGTCTTCTGCAATTTGATTTGAAATTGATCTATTTTTGATCAAATCCAATAACCAAATCGACATGCCCATGTCTTCATAACCTCCTTCGAATCGACTTTTTGCCATAAAACTAATCGAACACCTCGTCGAGTGTTTGAAGATAAGTACAGGTTTCTCTTTTGAAAGTTCAATAATGTCTTCTAACTGACCCACTTCTTGCAAGTCCTCCCATGGAAACGCATTTCCATCTTCCTTTTTCTTCCAGAACATTTATTAATATGCTGATTTAAATTGTTTCAAGAATCTCGCGTCATTTTCAAAAAATAACCGCAAATCTTTTACTTGATATTTGAGCATGGCAATTCTTTCGATTCCCATTCCAAAGGCAAATCCACTGTATTTTTTAGAATCGATACCAGCAGCTTCCAAAACATTTGGATCCACCATTCCGCATCCCAAGATTTCCAAAAATCCCGTGTATTTACAAACATTACATCCTTTTCCAGCACAGATATTACACGAAACATCTACCTCAGCAGAAGGTTCTGTAAATGGGAAATAAGATGGTCTTAATCTGATTTCTGTTTGATCTCCAAACATCTCTTTTGCGAAATACAAAAGGGTTTGTTTCAAATCGGCAAATGAAACGTTTTCATCAATATAAAGTCCTTCTACTTGATGGAAGATACAATGCGCTCTTGCAGAAATCGCTTCATTTCTAAATACTCTACCTGGAGATATGGTTCGAATAGGAGGTTTAGAATTCTCCATCACTCTTACCTGAACACTTGAAGTATGTGTTCTCAAGGCCATTTCGTTTTCTCCTTTTTCCACAAAAAAAGTATCCTGCATGTCTCTTGCTGGGTGCTCTGGTGGGAAATTTAAAGCTGAGAAATTATGCCAGTCATCTTCCACTTCCGGTCCTTCCGAAACGGTAAATCCAATTCTAGAGAAAATTTCTATAATTTCTTTTCTTACAAGTGAAATAGGATGCCTTGCTCCTAACTCAAATGGCGTTCCTGGTCTTGTGAGGTCTTCTCCTGACTCAGATCCACTAACTGTTGAAGAAAGAGCCTCTTTTACTTCGTTGTATTTTTCTTCAGCTAAATTTCTGAATTCATTAATCAGCTGACCAAATTCTCTCTTCTCCTCATTGGCCACCGACTTCAGATCGGCATACAATTCCTTCACTATACCCTTGGATCCCAAAAACTTAATTCGGAAGGCCTCCAAAGCATCTAAAGTGTCTGCTTTTAGGTCTGATAATTCTTTTTTATAAGATTCTATCTTCTCTTTCATTCTTTCAGCTGAATTATTTGCGCGAATTTACGAAAGCTTTGTTAGAATGGCAATTTGATGTGTTGATGCTCGATTTCTCTAATTCAAATTGCCTAGTTCCTACTTCAAATTTAATCCGTGTGTAACTTTTTCACCCCTACAATTGTCTTAATACCAGAAACATAAACTACCGATTATGAAAATTTTATCTGTTCTTCTCCTTTTTATTCCAATCGCCCTATTAAACTTGACTTCATGTGTAAAGGAATCAGACACGATTGCAATTATCCAAGTAAGAGATACAAGCAACGTGGCTGTTCCTGGAGCACAAGTGATTCTTTATGGTGTCTTGGATCCTAATTATAGCAATTCATACATTGAACGTTCAGATACCTTGCTCACGAATACGTCGGGTGAGGCAGTTTTTAACTACACTGAAGCTTATAAACTTGGTCAGTCTGGATTCGCTGTACTCAATATAACGGCAACAAAGGGTGTATTAGAAGGATCTGGAACCATTAAAGTAGAGGCGCAAAAAACCACTATAGAAACCCTGATTATTGAGTCTTAAAGTGTGTTTTTCTAAAAAATTAAGCCAACTATGTAACTTTTTGAGCGTCTATATTGTTAATAGAGGTATCAAATTGTTAATTATTTGAGAATTTTGTCGTAAGATTGTATTCAAAATTCGACTGAATTTTCCTTAAAACAAGAAGAATTATGAAAGCTTTGCACGTTAAACTTATTTCACTGGTTGGATTGTTTGCATTTTTATTGGTTGTTATGCCATCATGCCGAAAAGAAGGAGATACAATCGCAATCATCACTGTAGTTGATACTTCAGGGGCTAGAGTACCTGGTGCAACTGTGATTTTGTATGGAACACCTTCGTCTCCAGACTATGCCGGGTTAGAAATTATTAGAAAGGACACACAATTTACTGATGCTACTGGAAAAGCTACTTTTAATTATACCGAAGCATTCAAATTAGGTCAAGCTGGTTTTGCTGTATTAGATATCAAAGCCACAATGGATACTCTAGAAGGTTCTGGAATTATTAAAGTGGAAGAAGAAGTAACTAGTGAAGAAACTGTGATTGTTCAGCCGCAATAAGTCTGTGCGATTTATTTCATTTTTGCTACTGCTTGGTTTATTTTCTTGTAAAGAAGAGCCTACAATAGTTCAGCTTTCTGTATACGACTCCAATTTAGTTCCTGCAGATTCTGCAATGGTTGTCTTTACTGGAGATCCCTATGACAGTTCATACTCGAATGAGATTATATTTAACGACACCTTTTACACACAAGCTGACGGAACTTTAGATATAAATTTTTCAGATCGGCAAATTAATGGCCAAACTGGATTTGTTACTGCTTTAGTAAAAGTCTATCATCAAAGTGCCTACAAGGAGTTCAATTTGCATATTTATCAATTCCAAACCACCTATAAGAAAGTGATTTTACCATGAGATCGGAGGAAGAAAAACCTGTCAATCTTAAACGACACCAACAGTACAAATTCATATCTCCAAAGTATCTAATTCGAGTCTTTCTTACCTTAATTGCAATGGCGTTTTTGGTGTATCTGACTATTGATTTGTTTGATTCACGAAAATCAATTGAAAAGACAAAGACGCCTTCATCCGATTCAATTTCTTCAGATATTCAGATTGAAATAGATACCTTAGAATAATTCACTCTCTTTAAAAGAAGGTATTGTCTTAAAGGAAATATCTTTAACCGGTTGGTATAACAATGAGTTCTCCTTGGCGTCTCCAGGCAAAACATCTCCTTTTATCTGAAAAGATTGTTCTATTAACAATGTAATGGATATTATATAAATGAATTTAACAACTCCAAAGAACATCCCAGCTAGTTTATTCAATAATTTCATTCCTGTAAGATCAATTACTTTTTCTACTAGTTTTCCTAGAAAATAAACCATTGCTCCAACCATCAAAAAAACCAAAATAAATGATACTGTAGGTAAATATTTCCAGGTTATACTAACATAATCGCGTAATACTATACTTACCTGATCTGATAGATGTACACCAGCATACACCCCTACCAATAAAGCTAATAAGGTAAAGATCTCAATGATAAATCCTTTTTTAAATCCTCGCCAACCACCATAGATCGTTGGAATTATGATCAAAAGATCGATGAAGTTCATCTCACAAAGTTAGTTTGGGGAATCGCACTTCAACCTTTTGTCAATTCAAATTTTCCAACACAGAAGTGTTTATCCGTTCATTTCAATTTGTAATTTTGCTGTATGGATTTGGAAACAGGTAGGCGTTTTAATGCCTTAATCAAACATTTAGAGCCAGAATTTGGACCAGAACTCAACTTGCAATCGATTTTGTTTTTGATTGGTGTACAGGAATATGGAAAGGGATATCAAAAGTTTACCAAAGATCAGAAGGTAGACCTAATGCATGTGGCTATTTGTACTCTACTTGAACCACATGGATATTACGAATTCAAGGGTCGTGACGAGGAAAATTGGCCGCATTTCGAAGCTAAAGAAAACTTACCTAGTTTAAAGGCTGATGAACAACAGGAACTTATCACACTTGCAATTCTAGACTATTTCGAGTTTTAAGTTTTTTTCACCTTTTTTATTCTGCTAAATCCTGTATCTTTGCTGCTTTTAAAACTTACATAAATGGAAATTCTGGTTAAGGCCACTCAGTTTATTTTATCTCTTTCATTGCTGATTGCTCTTCATGAGCTTGGTCATTATGCCACAGCAAAATGGTTTAAAATCAGAGTTGAAAAATTCTATTTATTCTTTAACCCCTGGTTTTCTCTTTGGAAGAAAAAAATTGGAGAAACCGAATGGGGTATTGGTTGGCTTCCCTTGGGTGGTTATGTGAAAATTTCAGGAATGATCGATGAATCCATGGACAAAGAACAAATGAAAAAGCCACCTCAACCATGGGAATTTAGAAGCAAACCAGCCTGGCAACGATTAATTGTAATGCTTGGGGGAGTTACTGTTAATTTACTTTTAGGTTACTTCATTTTTATGATGATTCTTTTTGTTTGGGGTAATGAACGATTGGATCCAGATAAAATGCCTTATGGAATTTATGCAGATGAATTGGGTCAGGAATATGGCTTGAAAACCGGAGATAAATTAGTTAGTCTGAACGGAGAAAAAATCACCAGTTTTAAAGATTTTAGAGCTGGAATTTTATTGGATAATAAAACCGAACTCATTGTTGATCGAAACGGCCAAGAAGTAAGCATCTCACTTCCTGAAGACATCGAGTACCAAATGATTCAAAAAGATGGGGCAAACGCATTAATATCTATGCCCATCCCTTTTATTGTAGACGACTATCCGGAAGACATTCAATTTAAGAATGCTCAGGAGGCTGGAATTCTTCCTGGTGATAGCATTGTTGGGGTGAATAATCAAGCTACCCCATACTTTCAAGATTTTTCTCTTGCTTTAAAAGATAAAGCTGGTGAAAAAATCAGTGTTAAATTTTACCGTGAAGGAAAGCTAGACTCGGTTGCAGTTGAAGTTGCTGAAGACAAAAGAGGTGATGAAACTGTGGGCGTTATTGGGATTAAACCTGTAGACGACATCACAAGATGGTATGAAATTGAAGAGGATCATTATGGCTTTTTTGCTTCCATTCCTGCTGGTTTTGCCTATGGGAACAAAGTATTGAGTGGCTATGTGAAACAAATGAAATTCCTTTTCACTTCAAGCGGTGTCTCTCAACTAGGAGGGTTCGGTTCAATAGCTAACATGTTTGGAGAAGTCTGGGATTGGAATGTGTTTTGGAGCAGAACCGCCTTACTTTCCATTATTTTAGCTTTCATGAATATTTTACCTATTCCCGCTTTGGATGGTGGACACGTAGTCTTTCTTCTATATGAAATGATCACGGGAAGAGCTCCTCATCAAAAAGTGTTGGAATATGCTCAAATAGTTGGTTTCGTGATTCTTTTCTCGTTGATTTTATATGCCAACGGAAACGACATTTACAGGTACTTTTTTAAATAGTCCATACTGCTTGAATCATTAGTCTATAGGTGGTATCGCCCTGTTTGTAAATGATTTCTGCATTGTGAACAGACTCTTTTTCTAGTTCTATCTGGTAGCATTTAAAATTGGATACCTTCTTATTTTTTATAGTAAAGGGTCCGTTGTTTTGAATCTTAAATTTATGCGTTCCATTAGCCATCTGAAAATAAAAAACATCTAAAAATGGAGCTAAATCGTTTTGAGATTCTGGTTTTATACGATATACCGTCTTTTCTGCGGTTTTCTGTATTGGAACGAGTGTTGTTTTCACCTTTTTAGGCTTTTGCTTTTTTCTCAATTCACTATAATTGAATAGATCATTCATCAAATCCGCCTGACTATTAATCTCATTGGTTAAAACATATCCTGAATCCATTTTTATAGAATAACTTGATGAAATATCGACTAATCTATTCTTAGTCGGATTTCCAAAAACGAAGAATCCATTTGCACTAACTGCAATATCCATTTGGTCTATCTTAGATGAATGCTGACTAAATTCCCTTGTGTTCGAATTGGAATATATTACATTGATCATTGCCAACAATAATATCCCTGTAACTAGGAATACGAAAAGCACTTTCTTCTTCATTTTTCGTTCTTTTTTCAGAACGCGTTGAAGTTGTCCGTAATCCGCAATGAATTCGTTTGTAACTTTTTACGATTAATGGTATTACATATAAAAAAGCTTACTGGTTTCAGGGTCGACTTTTATTTTGGGGGTCGGCCTTTTTTTATGAATTGTAATTATCTTCCTCCAGTTTCTTTTTGATCTCTTCCAGATGTTGATCCTTCTTCTCTTGTCTTAATTGAATAGCCGATTTCGTAAAATATTTATGGAGATTGAAAAACTTCACCTGTAACTCATCCCATTGTCGGTCTCCTTGGATTTTTCCGTGTTCCATCAATTCCTTTTTCAACTTATTTGATATCTCCCAAAAATCGTCTCTTCCTAAATAATCCAAATCGGCGTCACAAATAATTTCTTCCAGATGATTTTGTGGATTATGAGGAACTGTAGTCGCGTGTATTAGATTTTTAATGACTTCAATGTGTTGTTGTTCATATCCGTATTTCGGGAGAATCTGCTGCGCCATTCGAACTCCAACAGGCTCGTTGGCATCATATTGTTCAATAAAGCCAGCGTCATGATAGTTTGCCGCCGTTTTAAGCAAGAAAATACCTTCATCCGTAATTCCTTCCATCAGCGCAATTCTTTCTGCTGCTCTTGTTACATCTTTTGTATGATCCAAGCCATGATAATGAAGAGAAGGTGATAATTTTTTCTTCAGTAATTTCAGAATATATCTTTCTGCTTTGGAATACATAATATTGGACCGCAGTAAGTAGTTCTTTATGACTTCAAACTGATCGTTTGGTGTGAATCCTTCACCATTTTCCGATAGCTCCGGTTTAATTCCCATTACGAAGTACATGTCCAGAAGCCCTTTCTTGGTTTTGATCTTTCCACGATACTCACAATCAAACAAAGGTTCGATTTTATCAAATGTATTCCCGGATATATTGACAACACCAGGTTTCCCGTGTCGCTCCATTTGTTGGGCTTCATTTACAGTGGACCCCCAGATATCATAAGCGTATTTCTTTAAACCTAATACTCCTGAAACCACTTCTCCGGTATTGATTCCAATTCTGAGATCCCATTTTTGCTCTCCTTTTCTTTCTGCCTCGTCGTTATAGGCTTTCATAAAGGTTTGGATTTCGAGAGCAGCTAAAACAGTATCCACTGGGTTTTCAGGGTTCCTGATCGGCACCCCTCCTACACACATGTAGGCATCACCAATCGTTTTAATCTTTTCAAGATTTCTTTTTGTAATGATTTCGTCAAACTTCGAGAAGAAAATATTCAACATTTGAACCAATTCTTCAGCTTTATATTTCTCCGTAATTTTGGTAAACCCTACAAAATCAGTGAACATGACAGAAGCCTCTTTATAGTGTCTCGCCTGTACATTTTTACGCTGCAGGATTTCTTTTGCCTCCTCTTGTGGAAGGATATTGTGGATGATGCCTACAACTTCTGATTTTTCCTTTTGCAATAACTTATTTTGTTCCTCAATTTGTTTCTTTTGTTTATCCACCTTTTTCATCTCTTCAGCGAGACGCTCGGTTTTCTTTTTTAGTTCTCTAGTTCGTTCAACAACTTGCAGCTCCAGGCGAACCTTTTGTCTTCGAATGCTCTCGATTCTCCTTTTGAAATAAAAGTAAATCAATAATAAGGTTAACATTACAGCAAGAGTTTTAAACCACCAAGTATCCCAAAATGGAGGATTAATAATGATAATTAATTCACGTCTTTCTGTACTCCATTCGCCATCTGCATTTGCAGACATCACCACAAACTTATAGTCTCCGGCAGGCAAATTAGCGTAATGTGCCCAGTTCTCTCCCCCTTCAACTATCGTCCAGTCTTCTTCAAGTCCCTCTAATTTGAATTTGAATTTGTTTCGTTTAGTATCGCTGTAATGAGTCGCTGCAAAATAGATTGTAATATTATTGGATTCGTGATCTAGGACAATTTGATCAAGATACTCAGGTTGCTTAAATGTTTCTTCTCCGTGCACCTGATATTTTTGTCCATACAAACGAATATCCGTGATCAATGTACGCGGTGGACTATCGTTTATTCGAATATCTTCTGGTCTGAAGTTACTGTAACCATCAATCCCTCCAAAATAGAGACGATTATCCTGAGACTTAAAATACGCTCCGGAGTTAAATTCATTGGACTGTAACCCATCTTTTATTGTATAATTTTTAATCTTGTCAGTTTGAGGATCAATCATGACCAACCCCCTATTAGTTGACGCCCAAATTTTGTTTTTATCATCCAATAAAATCCCGTAGATCACATTATTGCTTAACCCCTCATCTGTTGTATAATTGGTTCTTTTTTCTGTCCGAGTATTGTAACGTATTATACCCCTTCCGTATGTACCTAGCCATAAGTCACCTTTAAACCATAACATTGAAGTTACCTGGGAACTGAATTGATGTAAGACTTTAAAATTAAACTGTTCCGTTTCGAAGTTGATTCGGTATTTGACAAGAATACCTCTTTGTCCGACTGTGAAATAAAGATCTTCTCCTAATTTAACTGCAGCACGAATCATGCCTTCGCCTATGATCTTGTCGTGACCATCCGTCAAGTACTGTTTAAGAAAGACTTTTTTATTTAGGTCATACAACCCAAAGCCTTTAATTCCAAAAAGCCAGTATTGACCTTCTTGGTGCTTAATAATTCGATATACCCCTCCGAGTCCTTTTTCTTCTGGTATAATTTGCTGATAAACTTTATTGAAGGTATTCAACTTGAAAAATCCCGTTTTCATACCTACAAGAACCCATTGATCATCTAGAGCATAGAGGGATAGAATGCGTGGATTTACACCCATTTGTTTTTTATCTAACGGGAAGTGCTCAAATGTTTCTTTTGCTTTTACATGCTTGCTTACAGCGTCATCTGTGCCTATGAAAAGAACCTTTCCATTAGGACTTTCTGAAAAAGCCCAAACCGCATTGGACGTCAACCCTAAATCTGGATTTTCACTGATTGAAACATTAGAAATAAACTGTTTGTATTTGTCAAAATTCGAAACCCCTCTTTCTGTTGCCACCCAGATAACACCACTTTGGTCTTCCATGATTTTTTGAACATGGTTATCTAAAAGACTAGTCTGCGAATAAATGTCATTTCTATATCCTTGAATTCGATTCGATCCCCTATTTATTTTGATGAGTCCTTGGTTTTGAGTTGCAATCCATTCAATATTTTCGACCTTATCGATATAGATCTCATTGATCAAAATATCCGTGTAAATAGAATCGAGCTTTTTGTTAAATAACTCGCCTATCTTGCCCTCGTTGAACCAATAGACAGAACCATTATAATTAATTAAAAACTTATTTGTATCGTAAGGAATAATTTTATTGAACTCCCCTTTTTGAATTAGCTGAGGCTTGTTTTCAATTAATTCAAAAAGTCCAGCTGAGTTTGTGAAAAAGAGGCGGTCTTTTATATAAGCAATATCTAAAATGTTTTCTTTTAGCAGTAAGGGTTGGGTTTCTTTAGTTTGAGGAAAGAATTTGATGATTCCATTTTTTGTAAGGGTAATAAACCCCTTTTCATCCGGTATAATTTTAGTAATAGAGTAATTTTTTTGTTCTGGAGTAAAATTTTCAATCCTTTCCGTTTTTGGGTTCAAACAGCTTAATCCTCTTTCCGTTCCAATCCAGATTGATCCCTCCTCATCTAAATAAAGATCATGGATATAATTATTGGGTAGAGAATAGTCTAATTTTTGATTGTGTTCAAATTTGATGAAGTGGTAACCGTCATATTTATTGAGTCCGTCTTGCGTAGCAATCCAAATAAAGCCTCTTTTGTCTTGTAGAATGTCGGTTGCAAAGCTTTGTGACAGACCTTCATTGATAGTGAAATTATTGAATTTGATGTCATTGTTCTGACTAAATGCAAAATGCAATAAAACAAAACTAACTGATAAAAATAAATGCCTTATGTGCATAATCAGATTTTCACTCCAAATACCAGAATATCATCAACCTGTTCGTAATTCCCTTTCCATTGCTCGATGCGTTCATCAAGAAGCACCTTTTGTTCGATAGTTGGTTTTTGATGAATTTCTACGAGCAAATCCCGGAAGTTACTGTACAGGAATTTCTTTCCTTTTTCTCCTCCAAATTGATCCGCATATCCGTCTGAAAAAATGTAAATAACATCACCCTTTCGAAGTTCTACCACATTGTTGGTGTATTTCTTTTCTCCGTTCTTGAACGAACCAATTGCAAATTTATCCGCTTTATATTTAATAATTCGCCCATCTCTGAGAAGGTATAGTGGGTTATTGGCACCACTGTATTCTAATTTGGTTCGGTCTTTACTAATAGAACAAAGCGCAACATCCATGCCGTCAGAAACAGTTTTTTCTGAAGCTTCTTTATTGAAGGTCTCGGAAGCTGTTGCGTTCAGGTCATCGAGAATTTCTGCTGGCGAGCTTTTCTTATGGTCTTTTACTGCATGATCCAACCCATTTGAACCAACCAAACTCATAAAAGCACCTGGAACTCCATGTCCCGTGCAGTCTACAGCAGCAAAGAACACTTTGTCATTTTTCTCTTCAATCCAATAAAAATCTCCGGAAACAATATCTTTGGGCTTATAAAGTACGAAACAGTCATCCAATAAATTTTTAAGTTTATTGTCTGGAGGTAATATTGAATCCTGTAAGCGTTTAGCATATTTTATCGAATCCGTTACATCCATATAAAGTTCTTCCACTCTTTGTCTTTGCTTTTCAATCTCCCTTGTACGTTCTTCGACTTTTTCCTCAAGGATTCTCTCCGTCTCTGCCAATTCATCCCTCATCTTCAATAGTGCTTTCCCAAGGGTGTCTTTATCACTTAAAGGCTCATGAGGGTAGTCGAAATTAGATTTTCCCACTTCAGCTGCAAAATCAGAAGTACGTCTTAAAGCATCAACCAAATCGTTCATGGATTTTGACATATCCCCAATTTCATCATTTTTGAAATTTGTTATTTTCTCCGGAAGATCTCCAATTCCCATAAGTTGGAGCATTTCTCTTAACTTTCTAACTGGAACAACAATAGATCTGATGGTCAATATTGCAATAATCAACCCACCTGCGCCAAGTGCTATACCCAGAATTGTAATAATCCGAATCCCATTTTCAAAATTATCTGAAACTTCCGCCATATCTTGTTTGAAATTGGCTGTCGCCTCTTCTGTTTTTCTTTGCTGAGCTTTCAGAATTTGTTTTAAAATGTTAATGGCGTCATTTGCATTTACTTCTACTTCTCCCTCATTACTTACGAAAATTCTTAGATACATGACATTCGAGGCATTGTTATAAGCTTCTAAATCAGATAACATGGTCATGATATCGTCATAGTACATAAAAAGATCGTCAATTTTCTTAAAGGCTGTGAGCAACTGAGCTTGTTCCGTAGAATCTTCCCACTGCATCATAATATCTCCCAGCATTCTTTTTGTTCTAGGAATTTCATTGAAAACCAAATCTCTAAACTCCGTTTTAAACTTAGCCTCATCTTTACTCTGATCGTTGACCCATTGGGAAGCTCTACCTTTCGACTGTTCAATCTGATAAATGAGCTTATTTAAAAGTTCTTCTGAAGGTTGGTAAACCTCTTCAATTTTAGAATATCTTGTTTGACCTGATTTGATTGCTTTATCACCAGACTGAAAGTTGGTAACGGAAAATATAAAAACAATGAAGACCGAGATCAAAGACGCCCCAAATCCAATCCCAATCTTTCTTGATATGGTATATCTAAATGCCATCCAGGGGGTTCCTACTTCTCAAATTGTTTTAATTTTTCAACGAATTCCTGAGCTTTTTCCTTGTTATTCAAATTCGTATAAATTCCAGCTAACCCCTCAATAATTTCTTTTTTATTTGGATTAGTCTCATAAGCTTTAAGGAAATAAGGTAATGCTTTATTGAAGATACTAACGCTTTGTTTATTGGTTTCAATGCACTCTTCGATGCTTACATCCGGAGTCAGGCCAAGAATCAATTTGACACCACTGTTGTAATAGATGATGCCCATTCTCAAATTAGCTTCATAATTTTTCTCATCCAACTTTAACACTTCCTCAAGTGCAACCATGGCTTGTTCCATGTTTTTCTTAGCCTTACTCTCTTCAGAAGACTCTTTCGAGATTGTTTCATATTTAGATGAAAGGGCTAAATAGTATTCGATGTCTTGGGTTTTAAAATCATTATTTGGTTCGATCCTTGACAAATAGAGCTCTTTGTACTTTAAATACGATTTTTCCGACTGCTCACACCTTCCTGCTTTCAGTTCAACAACGGCATCATTGTAATACTCAATCACAATGTTCTTTCTATACCCTTGTATTTTTTCTTTGAACTCTCCTTTAGCATCCAATTGATCAGCTTGATCTAAACTACTCAAAGCAGTATCTCTTGCAACCAATCCCAAATCATCAGTCAATCTTTTATAAATTAAGGCTCTCAATTGCCAAACTTGTGGATCTTGATTGATTCCCTCTTCATGAATTACCTTGTCAATATAATCTCTAGCTGCTGAATAGTTCTTTTCTTTGAAGTTTTTGTATGCTAAATCCACATTAGATTGACCGTAAAACACCACTGTAAAAAACAATGCAAAAAGTGTTGATATGTGTCTAAATCGGATCATTCTACCTTCTTCGCTAGATTTAATAAACGTGAAGCAACCACTAAATCGTGCTTTTTGGCGTTTGATTTACTGATTTCATAGTTGACACCACCCGGTCCAATAAAGTTAATAATCGCACCTTTTTGCAGTCCACCTTTAGCCTCAGACACTAAAAGTGTATTGTAGCTACTGGTCTTACTTTTTGCTGTACTAAGGTCTCTTCCCTTTTGTTCTCCAACAAACAAGATATGCGACTTGCTAATCTCAGCAACATCGGAATATTTGACTACTTTAACTTTCTGTGAACCTACTGATTTTACTGAATATCTGCTTTTTAACTCTTGGTAGACTTCATCATCTCCATAAATTGCGATAACAAAATCTCCAGTTTTTCGACTACTTGGCCAATCTACTAAGGTGGCGAAATTATATATAAAAGCAGCTTTGAGCCTATAGCTGTAGTCTTTTACATCCATATTCTTTTTGGCTCCTTCAAAACCAGAAAGGGAGAATAAAATAAATATGACTACGAGTAATCTCAAGAGTTTTCTTACGGTTTTAATCTATCAAAAATAATATATTCCTTGTAACAGCGAAATAATTTTAGGCAAATATTAGGCCATGTTTGGATTTGCTTGCTGACCTTCCATTTTTTCCATGTCGCTATCGAACATATAAAGAGCCCCTTTATCATCACCTGCAAGCTTCAATTTATCTAAGACTTTAGAAATCAAGGCTTCTTCTTCCAATTGTTCGGAAACATACCATTGCATAAAATTATGAGTAGTAAAATCTTTTTCCTCCAAACATATTTGTACAATCTCATTAATCTTGTTTGTGATCATTTGTTCATGAGACTGAATTTCTTCGAAAATTTGTTTCATTGAAGCAAAATCCTGAGCAGGTTTCTGAACTCCAGGAATGATGGCCTTTCCTCCTCTTTCATTAACAAACCTGACCATTTTGAGCATGTGTAATCTTTCTTCATCAGAATGTCGGTATAAAAATTCGCTCGTTCCTGCATATCCATTTGTGTCTGCCCATGAAGCCATAGCCAAATAAAGTTGAGAGGATTGACCTTCTCTAACAATTTGGTCATTTAATGCTTCTTCTACTCTTTTGTTCAACATTTTCTTACTTTTATGATTTGATTTTAAAACATCCAATTTATTCAAAATTAATGGGCAGGAAAAGAAAATCGGGTAAAAAATCCAATAAGTTAAAGGAATTTCTAACAAATGAAATCATTCGTTTTTTTGAAGATGCCCCAAATAAAAATTTTTCCCTTCGCCAAATATCTGAAGAAGTAGGTATTCATGACAGAGAAAGTAGGAAATTGGTTTATTTCGTATTGTGTGAACTTACAGATCGAAGAATACTCAAAGAAACTGAGCACGGTTCTTTTACCCTAGCCCGGGCTCCTCGAGATTTTGTGGGTCGATTAGATATTAATTCCTCAGGAAATGGTTATGTGATTCCCTTAGACGAAGGGGGTAAGGACGTGTTTGTAAACAAGAATAATCTTAATCAAGCATTTCCAGGTGATTTGGTCCAGATAAAAATCTTCAAAGATGGCAGAAGACCAGAAGGAAAAGTGATTGAAATTATTGAACGAGCTAAGAATCAGTATATTGGGGTTATTGATATCACATCAAACTTTGGTTTCGTTCGACCCGACAACCCTAAGATCAATGTTGACTTTTACATTCCAAAAAGCAAACTTTCGAATGCTGAACAAGGAGATAAGGTTGTGGTTGCAATGACGGATTGGCCCAGTGATTCGAAGAATCCTTACGGTGAAATTCTTGAAGTTATTGGTGCGCCAGGATCTAATGAGGTAGAGATGAAAAGTCTTTTGCTTGAAAACGATATTCCCATTGAATTTCCAAAAAATGTTTTAGAAGAATCGGAATCCATCCCTTCAAAATTAGATACTAAAGAAATCTTAAAGCGCCGAGATTTTAGGGAGATTACCACTTTCACTATAGATCCTGATACGGCTAAAGATTTTGATGATGCTTTATCTGTCGAATTTCTTGAAAATGGAAATATGAAAATTGGCGTACACATTGCTGATGTCTCTCATTATGTTCAAGATGATTCACCTTTGGATAAAGAGGCTCAAAAAAGGGGAAATAGTGTTTATTTAGTTGACAGGGTAGTTCCAATGATCCCTGAGAATCTTTCAAATATTGTTTGTTCTCTCCGTCCGAATGAAGAAAAATTAACCTATAGTGTGGAATTCGAAATGACCGAAAAGGGAGAGATTCAGGACATTTGGTTCGGTCGAACAGTGATTCTTTCTGATCACAGGTTTACTTACGAACAAGCTCAAGAAATTATTGAAGGTAAAACTAAAGATAGTCCGTATGAAAAAGAAATACTGATTTTAGATAAACTTGCAAAGTTTCATAGAAAAAAACGCCTCAAAAATGGAGCTTTGAATATTGAATCAGAAGAGTTGTACTTTAAGCTTGATTCCAAGGGCAATCCGGTAGGAACAATCAAAAAAATATCAAAAGATGCCCACAAACTAATCGAAGAGTTCATGCTTTTGGCAAACAAATCGGTAGCACAACGTGTTGCTTTAGGTGCCAAATCTACAATACCAATTTTATACAGGGTTCACGACTCTCCTGATATAGAAAAAGTAAATACATTCATTGTGTTCCTTAGAAAATTTGGTCTGAAATTGAATATTTCAGGAGAAGATGATATTACCAAAGGCATCAACGAATTACTTGAAAGCATCAAAGAAAAAGATGAATACTCATTCATTCAGCAAATGGCGATTAAAACCATGCAGAAAGCGGCATACGATGTTAAGAACGTTGGGCATTACGGTTTGGGATTTACACATTATGTTCATTTTACCTCGCCTATTCGAAGATATGCTGATTTATCTGTACATCGTGTTTTAGATTGTGTTTTAAGAGGTGAGAATTATTCCAAGTCTGGTAAATTGAAAGAAGTTGCGAAGCATATTTCTGCTACCGAAAGAAGAGCTGTAAATGCGGAAAGAGAATCTAGAAAGTACTTTGCAGCAAAATTTGTTGAAGACAAAATTGGTGAGTCTTATGACGGCGTTGTTACAGGAGTTACCAACTGGGGGTTTTATGTAGAAATGTTTGAAAACTCCATTGAAGGAATGGTCAGCATCAAGTCATTAGATGGTGATAGTTATTATTTTGATGAGGATGCCTTTGCTATCGTTGGACACAATACAGATCACAGTATCTCACTAGGAGACCATGTAAATGTAAAAATCGCAAAAGTGGATTTAATGAAAAGACAAATAGATTTGGAACTAAATTAGATTGATCTTTTTAACCAACTCATCTTTGTAAAGTCCCCCAATAGGAATAACTTTTTTATCGTCTTCTAATTGCAAATTTGGATATTCAATAGAATAGATTTTATCAAGCCGCACAATGAACGATCGGTGGACCCTGATAAAGCTATCTCCTGAAAGCTTTCTTTCCATCTCTTTCATGGTGGAATGAATCGTGTAGCGGTTCTTCAAGGTGTTGATGACAACATAATCCTTTAAAGCTTCGATGTAGTAAATTTCATCCGTCTTAAGCTTGATTAATCTGGAATTGGATTTTACAAATATGAAATCTTTGGAGTCTTTGTTCTCAACAATTGAAAAAAGAAGATCCCTTTCCTTCTCAATCTCTTTTTCCTTATCATTTTTGTACAAAGCCATTTCAATGGACGTGTGAAGATCCACTTCTTTGAATGGTTTAATAATATACCCATAGGGTTCCGTCACTTTGGCTTTCGTCAATGTTGACTCATCTGCATAAGCCGTAAGAAAAATAACGGGTATTTTAAGTTCGGATTTAATAATCTGTGCTGTTTCGATACCGTTCATATCGCCTTTCAGCATAATATCCATAATTACTATATCAGGATTGTGTTCTCTAGCCAGATCCAACGCCTTTTCTCCAGTCGCTGCCGCTCCGACCACACTGTATCCCAACTTTTTCAAGCTGTATTGGATATCTTTCGATACAATGCTCTCATCTTCAACAACTAAAATATTGGTTTTAGGCATATTATAATTGATTTCTATGGAGCGAAGATAATTAAAATTTTTGTTCCTTCCTTATTCTCGATATGAATCGTCCCATCAATCTGTTCTACCAAAGTTATGATCAGTTGCAATCCAAGGGTATTGCTTTCATAAATATTCATTTCTTTATCGATTCCTATTCCATCATCCTCAATCTGCAAATGAATTTTTTCAGCACACTTTTTCATCTTAACCAAGATTTTTCCTTTTTCCCTATCTATAAAAGCATGTTTTAGTGAATTAGAAATAATCTCATTCACGATTAAACCACATGGAATAGCAATATCTAGATCGAGACTTATATCATCTATTTCTTTTTCTATTTCAATATCCTTCTGAAGAGTAGAATAACTGTAAATCAAATTATTAAGCAATTTTTCTACGTGCTCAGAAAAATGAATTTCTGCGAAGTTTTTGGTTTGATAAAGGCTTTCATGAATAAAAGACATTGTCTTAATTCTATTTTGACTTTCAGAAAGAATATTCTTGATCGTTTCGTCTTCCATAAAACTGGATTGTAGATTCAGAATACTGCTGATTACTTGTAAATTGTTTTTTACACGATGATGAACCTCTTTTAAAAGTACGTCTTTTTCTTCAAGACTAGATTTTAATTTTCTTTCGTATTCCTGTTTTTGGGTAATGTCATTATTAATCAAGGAAACTTCATTAACTGTGCCATCGGAGGAGTAAATGGGGTTAATATATGATTCAATCCAAAACTCTCTGTCATTGTTTTCAATTCGACCAAACACATATTGTCCTTTCCCAGTAAAAGCTTCATTTATTCCTTTTTGCATTTGTTGAAAATAATCCTCCGAATAATGTCCTTTCCAAAGCTCAAAAAACCCTTTTCCCTCTTCTAATTGAGCACCTGTAATGCCTTCAAAAGCTTTATTTGCATTGTTGTTGAAAGCTGTTATTCGATATTCTTTATCTAAGGTATAAACCAAAGTATTTTTCAGTCCCTCGATAATTGAATTAAATTTTAGTGTACGATCATCATAAGCCTTCTGAGATTTTTCTTTTTCTTCAATAAGCTGATGCTCATGTGCCTTTTTTGCTGTGATATCAATAATAATACCGCTAAGTGTGTTTTTAGACTCATTGAATACAATATTGTTCAGTACATAAAATTCTTTGCCCTCTTTATTTATCTGCAACGATTCGAAATTGGTTAATTGTTTTTCTCGACGAATGATTTTTAAAAATTCTTCCCTGTTTTCCGGTCTTTTATAGAAAGCTGTTATGTCTTGCCCGATGATTTGCTCCTTGTTTTGAAATCCAAAAATTCTCGCAAAAGAATCATTAGCCAATAGTATAGAGCCATTAACGTCGGTTTCGTAAACCCCCGCGAGGTTTTCTTCAAAAATATGGTTATAAAACTCAATAGAATTCTGTTCATCCGTCATATCATCCACACGTATTATCACGTGGTGCTTTTTGATTAAAATGTTGGTAAACCTAAGTTTGCCAAATTCTTTAATTCCATTTAGTGGAATATCCATTAGAAAATTTGGATCTTGTTTTGTCCAGAGTTTATTGGAGATTTCATTGGCGTAAAATATTATTTTCTTTCGCGTGTCTAAAAAAACATATCCTGAGAGTTCATTGTTGATGAATCTTTCAAAATTAAGTGAGAGTGTTGAAACCTTCGCAATAGCATTTTTAGATAAATACAAATACGCATAAATCATCAGTACAAACATTGCGAAAAGTACAATTGGCTGGACAACATTAACTTTAAAAAACAGATAAGTTGTTACAACTGAAATTACGCTGAAAAGAAGGAAAACTCGTTGGTAGGCGTAGCGGTCTATGGAAAAGACAAGTGATGCGTGTAAAAGTATAATAATTCCCTGATATTTTTCCGGGCTTCTATCCGAATAGACTACCAAACAATTATAAAAAAATACCCCTATAGTGAGTAACAAATAAAACAGCTCAAGTTTTCGAATATAGTCCTCATTTTTAGTCGATAACGCGACTAAGAAAAACAAAAAATAGACGGTTGTTACTGTATAATTGATCCATGAAATATTGTATGAACTATTAGGAAAAAGTATTAGATAATAACCTATAGAAAAGAGTGCACCAAGGAATGAAACGATAATGAGAATAGACCTATTTCTTCCGGCTATATTATAGTTTAAATCCAGCATTTATTCCATTTCTTTCAATAATCTTTCAACCTCTTTGGGGTTTTTGATTGATTCTCCATCTATAAATACAGGGCGATCATATTTGTATAGTATTTCCATTGCCACACTTCCATCCTCTCTATAAAACCGCCATGTTCCATGCCTTTTACCACTTTTGTACTTACCAAAATACTTCATTTTCCCATTGGGATAAAATGCTTTATGTCTTCCTTTTGGCACACCGTAAGAATATTCTCCTTCAAAGCGTGTTCTCCCTGTTTTTAAATAGATTTCTACCCATTTTCCATCTCTATCTCCATCAGCATAATTTCCTTTTGAATAATGATCATTATACTGGTAAACCCATAAACCATCCTCTTTACCCCCTAAAAAGGCCCCTTTAATGATTTCGTTGCCCTCATGATCGTATTCTACATATTCTCCTTCAGATACACCTTTTCTGAAATATTCTTGCTTTTTAACTTGACCATTAGGATAGTACCAAATCCACATCCCATTGGGTTGATCATCTTTGTATTTTCCTTCCTGCTCTATCTTTCCGTTTTCGTAATAAAAGCTCCATTTTCCTTGCCGAATAGAGTTTTCGTACTTTCCTTTGGATTGAAGTTCACCTGATTTGTAGTAATATTTCCAGTCTCCCTGGTATTCTCCGTCTTTCAGAACAATGCCTTCTGCAATCAAAGTATCTTTTTCATACACATAAGAATTGATCACTGTATCGCCTGAAAGATCAAATTCCCTAAACACACCTTGTTTGTAACCATCTGTATAGCCTCCTTCTAAATGAATCTTTCCGTTGGGATAATATTCTTTATGCAATTGAAGCATTACCACTTCCTCTGCATTTTGATCAATCTCCCCATTATGAAATTTTTGAAGCTGCTCTATCCCTCCTTTTGAATTGTATTCTTTCACAATTCCGTCTGGTTTCCCTTTCCTGAAATATCCCTCGGATTTTACCTTTCCATTGGCGTACAACTCTTGCCAATAACCTGTTTTTAAACTATCCTCATCGTATCGATTTAATTCCCTCACCTCTTTCAGAAACCCATCATCATAAGTGTTTTTTGTAATTAATCGCCCATCCTCTCTAGCATATATTTCCTCTACACCTACTTTTTTCCCGTTGCGCATTTTCACGATTGATTTTAGGCACCCATCTGAATAATATTCCTTCTGTAAACTATCTAGTACATCATCAATGTAATAGTTTTCCTTTAACACAATTGTTCCAGAAGAATCATAGGTAAGAGTATAACCATTTTTTTTGTTTTTACTGTAAGCTATGGATTTACTTAAAATTCCAGTTTCTGTATAGAATTTCCAATCTCCTTCAAGTAATCCGTTAACTCGATTACCTTCTGACTGCAGAACGCCGTTTTCAAAATAACTTTTCCAATATCCTTCTGGCTTACCATTTATCAACCTTCCTTCGCTGCTTTTAGCGCCCGAGGCGTAATAGAAAATTTTTATATTATTATTTAAAGAATCTTCTTGTGAAAAACCTATCGAATTTGAAAACAAAACTATGAAAAATACCCACCCGATCTGGAAAGTTTGTCTCATGTAATATAGTATAGTAATTTAATTATTTAAAGTTATATTATTATTCCTTATTAAGGCTGTGAATATGTTTGAAACTAATTATAGAATTGCTTTGATAATTCTCTTTTCAATAGTTAATAACAAGTTTTCAAACTTAAAATTGCTTACTAAGTTATGTAAATTAAGGAATTCCATATTAATTAACAATTGTGTTAATAAGACAGTATGTTTATAATCAGTGTTATATTTCATTTACAATTTGTGTTTTCATGTTGTGTATAATCAGCTATAAACTTTATTTTATTTCAAGTTGTAGATTCATAAATTCACCTATATGAAATAAATATGACGAAATACAAATTTAGTTTTCACAATTAATTGGTTCTTAATTCACAATTTTTCCGCACCAGTTGTTCATATCTCAAAACCATTCAAACCCCTTTTAAATCAAGGAATATTTTGGTTTGTTCAAAATTCCTATTCACAGGAAAAAAAATAGATGTTAATAACTATTATCTTTGAAAGAAATTTCAAAAAATTGGGTTATGACAATAGTACCAATAGGCTCGGATCATGCGGGATATGAATTAAAAGAACGATTAAAGGAGTTTTTAAAAGAGCTTGGATTTGAACCGAAAGATTATGGAACATTTTCAGAAGACAGCTGTGATTATCCTGAGTTCGCTCATCATGTATGTGATTTTATAAAGGAACATCCTGGAAGTAAAGGAATTCTTATTTGTGGAAGCGGTAACGGTATTAGTATGGCCGCAAACAAACATCAACACATAAGGGCGGCTCTTTCTTGGACACCGGAAATTGCTGAATTAGGGAGGTTACATAACGATGCAAATATTGTTTCTTTGCCAGCTCGCTTTGTAGATTTGGAAACGGCAAAAGCGATTGTTAAGATATTTTTTGAAACTGAATTTGAAGGAGGGCGACATCAAAGAAGAGTAGATAAAATTCCTGCTTGCTAGCATTTATTCTTTTAGCATTTCTTCTATTAATCGCATTGTCTTGTCTACATACTCTTTGTAGTGCTTATTGGTACCCGGACCATTGAACCCAGTATGAATTCTTCTGATTTTATTGTTTTTATCAATGAAAATTGATGTAGGAAACGAAACAATTGAGTTCAAACTAGGAAAAATATCAGAGGCGATTTTTTTACTTGCATCACCTCCAACCAAAATTTTGTATTGTATATCGAAATGATTTTTGAGCTTTTTCAGCATTCTTGCTTTCGAAGTAAAATCTTTGGGTGTTTCAAATGCGATAGCAATAATTTCAAGACCTTGATCTTTATACTTTGCATATAACTCTTTGTAAAATTTAGTTTCATCCATGCAATTTGGACACCAGGAACCCATAATTTGAACAATAAGAATTTTACCATTCAGTTTACTATTTGGAAACTGATAGAGGTTAGAATCTAAATCTGGTAACTCAAACGCTATGTCTGACTTATGCGTTTGTACCGTTATAGAATCAGGGTCTCTTAATTTGAATTGAGTGTTTTTTGATGCGATCCAATCGGTGTGGTAGTGGTTTCCAGAATAAAAATCACCATAAATCGTGTCGCCAATCATTTTACCAGTGAAAACAAAAGCATGTGAACCATCAAAACAAGACAGAAAAATTTCATTTCCGTATGCATTTCCTTCAAGGAACCTATAATCTCCAGTTTCTGTTAGAAATGTTCCGGTAATTCGATTTTTTTTCTGGTGAAATAAACCAACAGCTTTCCAGGGATCTTCTTGAGGAGAAAAAACTACTTCGTAATTCCCAGTAAAATTGATGTTTTTTTTCGTTTCCTTGAAAGAAAAACGATCTTCTTTGGTTTTGTATCCCACTAAAGGAATTGCATAATTTTCTCCTTTGGCATAATTCATCCATTTTCCACAAATATTATAACCATCAAGAATTTGAATATGAAATTCTGAATTGAAAACAGGTAAATAGATATATAAAGAATCATCTATTATTTTGTAGGAATTGATCTCAATATTTTCATCTCCATTAACAATTGCAAAGATGAGTTTTTGGTTCTCTTCAATTTTTACATCAAAATAAAAAGGGATGGAAATAGAGTCGTTTGGAATCAATTTAATTTTCCACCGGCCTTCCTCCAAAGTGTTAGATTGAGCCAAAGAAGGGTTTAAAAAACTAATTGATACAAAGAATAGTAAGAAGACAAAAAAATTATTCAAAATGGGAGTTGTTTGTGTGCAAAAAGAAATATTTTTTTTTATATATGCAACCTAACATGGGGATTATTTGTCTTACATATAGAATATGGGCTTAACTGAAGAGGATATTGTAAAAGGATGTTATGATAATTCTCCCAAAGCTCAACGTATGCTTTATGAGAAGTTTGCCTCTAAAATGCTTGGAGTAGTATTGAGGTACGCTAAAGACGAAGATGAAGCATACGATATACTTCAGGATGGATTTGTTAAAGTTTTTAGTAAAATTCATTCGTATAATATGGAAGGTTCTTTGGAAGGTTGGATTAGACGGATCATGGTGAATACAGCTTTAGATCAGTACCGAAAGAATAAGAAATATCAGAAAGATGTAAAGTTGGACGATGTAAGTTTCTTTTTGGAACACGATGATTTTATAGTGGAATCACTGGCGGCAAATGATCTTATGAAGATTATCAATGCCATGCCAAGAGGGTATAGAATTGTATTCAACATGTTTGCTGTGGAAGGGTATTCGCATAAAGAAATAGCGGATAAACTTGGAGTAAGTGAAAACACGTCTAAATCTCAATATTCAAGAGCCAGACAATTTGTAAAAAAGATTTTAGAAGAACAGAATTTAATATAAAGTGGCAGGAAACGATGAAATAAGAGAACTCTTTTCAAAGTCATTTGAGAACTTTGAAAAGCCGGTTGATCCAGGTTTGTGGGATAAAATCCAAACAGACATGAATGGAGCATCTGGTTCTGGATCCGGTAATGGCGGAAATGCTGTTGCGGCTAAATCTGGCTTCGTAAAATCGATTATTATTGGAACAGTTTCAGTGGCTGCGATTACTACGGGTGTTTTGATTTATAACTATTCTGGAAGCGATGCAAATAAAACAGAAAATAAACAAGAAGAGCCTGTAGTTCAAACTGATACGGAAGAAAAAACAGTTTTGAACGAAGACTTGGTGGTTATTGACAATAATGAAAAAATTGTTGATGAGATTGATAAGTCTGTCGATCCAGTTTTAATTGAACATAAAGATGAAATCAAGAAAACGGTCATCTCTGATTTTAATGAAAATACTCCAATAAATACTGCAGATATTAATGATCTATTGGATCAGAGTTTGTTGGATGAATTATCGAAGAGAGATCAGATTAAAAAAGATAACCCAAAAGTAGCTCAAAATGATAATAATGTGAATCCATCACATAATGAGCCAAAAGTTGAAGAAAATGAGGTGCATCACAACGATGTAATTCAAAAGGATAAGGAACCTGAAAAAACGGGGGCAGAAATTTACATGGAGAATATTCCAAATGTAATGACTCCAAATGGGGATCGTATCAATGATGAGATTATCTTCTCCTACAAATCAATCACTGAATTTGAAATTCAAATTTTAAATGAAAGAGGAAGTGAATTGCTTTACAAAGAAAGAGGAGCAAAAATCAACTATTCTGGAATCGATTTTGGAGGTAAAACTCTGGATGAAGGAAAATATATTATGGTTTTAGTTGCTATGGATACGAATAGCAAGAAGATGGTTAGAAAGTCCTTCCTTTACATCAAAAAATAGGATTGTCATTTACTGAACTGATTAAGCCCTTAGAATTTCTGAGGGCTTTTTTGTTTTCAAAATTAGCTATAAAAAAAGCTCTGTGAAATACAGAGCTTAATTAGTGAGGTTCCGAGCGGATTACTCCATGACGGTCGTGATCGCCAATGACTTTTCGATTGAATATTTCTGTTCGAAATGGCTCAAAGTTCGAACCGCTGTAAGTGGTTAATAAATGGAATAAAAAAAGCTCTGCAAAACACAGAGCTTAATTAGTGAGGTTCCGAGCGGATTCGAACCGCTGTAACCGGTTTTGCAGACCGGTGCCTAAGCCACTCGGCCACGGAACCATAAAGGATCGGTGCCTAATCCGTCAGCTGACGGACACGGAACCAACATGTGTGGGCAAAAGTAGGTAAAAAAATGTTATTCTTCAATAATCACAGCAACATTATCCACATTTCCATTGATGGGTGGACATATTTTAGTGACTTTCACTGTGGCGCCAATTACGCTGGTATATTTCTGTTTAATTCTATTGAGAATTCTATACGCCACGTGTTCAATTAGTTTGGATCGGATTTTCATTTCCTCTTCAACAATTTGGTTGATTTCAACATAGTCGATGGTGTCGTCTAAATCATCTGTTGCGGTGCTTTTCATGAAGTTGGTGGTTACTGCAACATCAACGATATAATCGGAACCAATTTTTGCTTCTTCTTCCAAACAACCGTGAAAGGCATAGATCTTAATTCCTTCAACCAATATTTTATTGATCATTAGGCCTCTTGTGATTTAAGTTCGTTGATTTTTTCGATACCCGCTTCCATTCTTTTGATGCATTCTTCTTTACCAAGAATTTCTGCAATGCTGAACAATGATGGACCACTTCCAACACCAGTTAGTAAAAGTCTGAAATTTGGTAAAACAGCTCCCAATCCTAATTCTTTATTGGTGATAAAATCCTTAAACTCATTTTCTACTGAATCCGCGTTAAATGATGAAATATTTTTAAGAATTCCTAACCATTCACTCATCAAAGCGGAGGTATTCTCTTTCCATTTTTTAGAAAGGGTTTTTTCGTCGTAATTGTCCACACCTGCAAAGAAATAGTGTCCATCTTCATAGATGTCTTTAATAAAAGTAGCACGCTCCTTCATGAGCTCACATACGGGTTCAAGTTCAAAAGGAGATGTTTTTAAATTGTTCTCACCTATGTATGATTGGAGTAGATCTGCAAGTTCTTTTGCTGATCTTTTTCTTAAATACTGTTGGTTGTACCATTTAGCTTTATCTGGATCGAATTTAGCTCCTGATTTTCCAACTCTTTCAAGTTTGAATTCTTTGCTCAATTCTTCCAAGGTGAACAATTCTCTTTCATCCCCAGGATTCCACCCTAAAAAAGCCAAAATATTTACAAAAGCATCTGGAAAATAACCACTCTCCTTGTATCCGGAATAGATTTCTCCATCTGAGTTAGTCCAGTTTAATGGGAAAACAGGGAAACCTAAACGATCTCCATCTCTTTTGCTTAGTTTTCCTGGACCATCTGGTTTTAGAATTAATGGAAGATGAGCAAACTTTGGAGCTTCCCACCCAAAAGCATCATACAGAAATACATGTAACGGCGCAGAAGGTAACCATTCTTCACCACGGATTACATGTGTGATTTCCATTAAACGGTCATCAACAATATTTGCAAGATGATAGGTTGGCATTCCGTCAGATTTGAAAAGCACTTTATCATCTAAATTATTTGTGTTCACTGAAACCCAACCCCGAATAATATCTTCAAATTTAATATCCAAATCACGCGGCATTTTTATTCGTATCACATAAGGGTCTCCTTTTTTTAATCTCTCTTCAACTTCTTCAGCCGACAAGCTTAAAGAGTTCTTCATATTACTTCGAGTAATCGAGTTGTATTGCCAATTTGGCATCCCCATTTGTTTGGCATTTTCGCGCATTTGATCCAACTCTTCTGGAGTGTCAAAAGCATAGTACGCTTTTCCATCTGCAATTAGCTGATCAGCATAAGGCTTGTACATGGCCTTCCTTTCCGATTGTTTGTACGGACCATACTCTCCTCCAAAGCCCTGACCTTCATCAGGAGAAATTCCCGCCCATTTAAGCGATTCAATTATGTATTCTTCTGCTCCGGGAACAAAACGTGTTTGATCCGTATCTTCCAATCGAAGGATGAATTGCCCTCCATGGTGTTTGGCAAAAAGATAATTATATAAAGCTGTTCTCACACCCCCTACATGCAAAGGTCCTGTTGGACTCGGTGCAAATCTTACGCGAACTTTTTTCTCACTCATCTGTACAATTTTGTGCAAAGATATACAATCCGTCGATTATGGAATAATTTTGGCTTTTGTACGTTTATTAATAGGGTTTTTCATAAATTAGTTAGTTGGTCTTACAAGCAACAATGGAAAAGACGAAATACGAAATAGTATTAGATCAAATTGAAGCCTTTAAAAACAAGTATTATTTGAATCAGGTTTTTAAGGGAGGAATGTATTTTATAGGATTGTTCATTTCCTTTTTTACTGTCGCCGCTATTTCCGAATATCTATTTGAGTTCTCTACTTTCTGGAGAGGAATGATTCTGGCTTTTTTCGGATTGGCAAATGTTTATTTGCTCTTGAGGTATATAGGTATCCCTTTGTTTAAAATGTTCGGCGGAAGTGGAAGAATGTCGACAGAAGAGGCTGCTAAGGAAATAGGTTCGTTAATTCCTGATATTGATGATAAGTTATTGAATACCATTCAATTAAAGGAAAGCAATATTCAAAATTATGATTTGATTTTAGCCTCTCTTGAGCAAAGAACAAAGACGCTTTTAATCCATAAGTTCAGTTCTTCCATTAGGCTAAGCGCAAACCGAGATAAATTAAAGTTTGTATTAATTCCAATCTCTATTGTCTTGTTAATTGTTCTTTGGGATTCCAGTATTTTATTGAAGAGTACGGAAAGACTCTTGAATTATCAGGATGAGTATATTCCAGAAGCACCGTTTGGTTTTAATTTAAAGAACAATGAATTAGTTGTTTTACAAGGAGAAGATCTTACAGTTGAGGTTGAATTGGATGGTAGTGAATTCCCAAGCATCGTAAAAGTGATGACCGATGATGGTCGATTTTCTATGCTTAAGGAGAAAAGTAATCGGTTTACACATAAATTTAAAGGAGTGAGCGAATCGTTTGATTTTAGCTTTGAGGGTAACGGTTTTAAATCGAAAAAGTACCATGTTGTTGTGATTCCTCGACCTCGTATCAATGAATTAAAAGTTGAACTTCAATATCCGAAATACTTAAATAGACCTAATGAGACGGTTATAAATAATGGAGACCTGATTATTCCAGAAGGAACTGTCCTGGCTTATAAACTCAGGTTGGAGAATATCAATGAGTATAAATTTGAGTTTAAGGATACCACTATTCGAAATAAGTCCGCTATTGGTTTAAATCAGTTTTTGTACGCACCTAGGGCTTCACAAGATTATCTTATTTCCTATAAAAATGATCAGATTGATAGTTTCAAAGTCAAACACTTTCACATGGATATCATCAAGGATCAGTATCCTAACATAGCAATCTCTGAATCTATCGATAGTGCAGATGTTTTTAATCGATATTTTTCCGGTAATGCTGAAGATGATTATGGATTAAAAACGGTGAAATTTTATTTAAGATCCATACGGGATGGAAAGATGGTTTTTGATACCAGTATAGTTGTGCAGTCAGGAATCAATCTAACTAAATCTCGTTTCTTTTTTAATATGAATTTTTCGGATATAGACATTCAATTGGAGGATGATATTGAATACTATTTTGTTGTTTGGGATAACGATGGTGTGAATGGTTCGAAGAGTTCAAAGAGTCGCATTTTTAAATACAACATTCCTGGTCAGGCGGAATATAGGGAAGAGATTCAAAAGAATCGCGATAAGGTGGAAAATGACTTGGAGGATGCGATGAAGAAGATGAAAGAATATCAGAAAAAGGTTGAAAAACTTAAGAATAATTTTCTTAATCGCGAAGAGCAATGGAAGAACAAGAAATTGTTGGAGGATGTGATTAATCAAAGGGAAGATTTAAATCAAGATCTAGAAGATATTTTGAACAACTTTAACAAGAATGAATCCTACAATGAAAAGTTTGATCAGTACAATGAAGAAATACAACAGAAGAAGGAAAAGATTGAAGATTTGATGGAAAGCCTGATGGATGAGGAACTTAAAAAGTTGTTGGAAGAGATGCAGGAACTCTTAAACAAAGAAGAAGAGAATATTAGTGAAGATGATTTAGAGGAACTTGAGTTGGACGTCGAAAAAATGAATGAAGAGATGGACAATACTCTTGAGATGTTAAAAAGAATGGATGTAGAAAAGGGAATAGAAGATAAAGCAAAACAACTTGAAGAATTAGCTAAAAAGCAAGAGAAGAATGCAGAGGATACGGAGAATAAAAATTTATCCAATGAATACTTGAAAAAGAAGGAAGAAGAAATTGAGAAGGAATATAATCAGATTAAAAAAGATTTAGAAGAATTACAAAAGAAGAATGATGAATTGAAATCGCCATTGGACATGGATCCCAAACTTAATCAAGATGCGAATCAAGAAATAAACGATTCGAAAGAACAACTGGATAAAAACAAGAATCAGAAATCTTCTGATTCACAAAAGTCTGCTGCGGAAAAAATGAAAGAAGACGCCCAATCTCTTCAGAATATGTTGCAATCAGCTTCGGCTCAACAAGAAAGCTTAGATATGGATGCTTTAAGAGATCTTTTAGAGAACGTAATCCGTTTGTCTTTCGAACAGGAACGTTTACTAGACGAAATAAAGGGTACTGATGTGTCCGACCCGCATTTTTTAGATTTGGTAAGAGATCAAAGAAAGATTATAGATGATAACATAATTGTTAAAGATAGTTTAAATGCTTTGATGAAAAGAGTTCCGGTAATTGCTTCTACAATTGGAAATGAGGTGAGAGAGATTGATCATAATTTAAAAAAATCATTGGATAATCAGAGGAAGAAAAACTACGATTGCTCTTGATTCAGAGCAATATGTAATGACATCTTACAATAATGTTGCTTTGTTACTTAGTGAAGCTTTGGAGCAGATGCAAAATCAAATGAAAAGTAAACAAGGTGGTAACGGAAGCTGCAACAATCCAGGAGGACAAGGACAAAAATGAGTTCAGGCAATATGTCACTACAGCAGATGAAAGATGCTCTTAAAAATCAAATGGAACAGATGAAGAGAGTGACAGAGGCAGGAAGATGGGAATAATACTGGACAAGGCGGAAAAAAAAATATAGTGGGAAAGGTTTAACAAGTAAGGAATAGCAAAAATGGCCAGCGAACGAGATTGCAATTAGAAAATCTCTTGAAAAATTAAGACAAAAAAAAATGCAGATGGTTCGGAGTATTGGAAACAAGTTAAATGACCTGATTGAAACTTGAGCAAATGGAAGAATAACAAACGATTTGACAGAAGAGATCTTATTAAAAGCGTCAACAAGATATTTTATCTAATCTTTGCAGAACAGAAAAGGTAGGCGAGAAGAGATTTTGATGATAGAAGAATCGATTCTGGAAAAAATAGAGAATAGTAACCTTAAAGTTTCTTGAGTATAAGAAGAAAGCAAGAGGAGCAGATTGAGCTGTTAAACGCTGAATCCGACTTGAATTTTACATTATAAATCTAAAGCAAATGAATACTTCAATACAATTGATAATTAACCAATGGAAGAGAGAGTTACGATTTCTAGTTCTACCGCAGAAATAGCGAAAGTTGAATCCCTAATTGACAAGGTGTGTGAGTCGAATAATTTTTCTGAGGATCATTATGGGAATGTTCTTATTGCCGTAACTGAGGCCGTTAATAATGCAATAGAACACGGTAATTTAAATGTGGAAGAGAAAATTGTGACGGTTGAGTGCATGCTTTCTAATAAGGTACTAAAATTTGCCATTAAAGATGAAGGCAATGGATTTGATTTTAATAATTTACCAGACCCGACTGACCCCGAGAACATAGAAAAACCGAATGGCAGGGGTATTTTTTTAATGAAAAACTTAGCTGATAAAGTTGAGTATTTTGATAATGGGAGTAAAGTGGAAATCGAATTCTCTTTGTAATGGTTGAATTTATTTTCCAATCTAAACCACCTGAAGATTTTTCGGAAAATAGTTTTCATTTATTGGTTTCAAATCTAATAGAATCTGAAGGTTTTACAGAAGGAGATCTTATATATGTTTTTATGTCTGATGAACAACTCCTTGAATATAATAAGGAGCTACTTGGTCATGATTATTTTACGGATATTATCACAATTGATCAAAAAATAGGCGACATAATAAGTGGTGAGTTTCTGGTTAGTATTGACAGAATTAAAGAGAACTCACAAGATCTTGGAGAAATCTATTTATTCGAGTTTTATCGTGTTTTGGTTCATGGTGTGTTGCATATTATTGGATATAACGATAAAACAGAAGAAGAGAAACTCGTGATGCGAGAGCGTGAAAATTTTTATTTATCCTTACTTACTTTCTAATTTTGTGTTTCACGTGAAACATATCTATGGAAGAAAATTTCGATGTAATTGTTGTTGGTGCTGGTCATGCAGGTTGTGAAGCTGCACATGCTGCTGGAAAGATGGGAAAGAAGGTGCTTCTGATCACCATGAACATGAATACGATTGCCCAAATGTCTTGCAACCCTGCTACTGGAGGTGTTGCGAAGGGTCAGATTATGCGTGAGATCGATGCTTTGGGTGGTATGTCTGGAATCGTTTCAGATATGAGTGCGATTCAGTTTCGTATGTTAAATAGAAGCAAAGGGCCTGCTATGTGGTCACCGCGTGCACAAAATGATCGGTTTCTATATTCAAAGTTATGGAGACAGTTTTTAGAAGAAAACGAGAACGTTTGTTTCTGGCAAGACAGTGTTGTTGGTTTGTTGATAGAAAAAGATTCGGTTGTTGGTGTTCAAACTAAGATGAATGAAAAGATATATAGTAAAAGGGTGGTGATAACAGCTGGCACTTTTATGAATGGGCTAATACATGTTGGTTTAAATAATTTTCAGGGAGGCCGTGTTGGAGATGAAGCTAGTCTTGGTTTGTCTGATTCTCTCTTGGATTATGGTTTTATAATTGGTCGAATGAAAACAGGTACTCCACCAAGAGTAGACGGACGATCTCTAGATTATACAAAAATGGAAGAACAACCAGGAGATGAAAACCCGAGTAAGTTTTCCTTTGATCCTCAGATAAAACCTCTACAGGAACAGAGGTCATGTTGGATCACTTATACAAATAATGCAACTCACGAGATTTTAGAATCTGGCTTCGATAAAAGTCCGATGTTTACAGGTAGAATAAAGTCACTTGGTCCAAGATATTGTCCTAGTATAGAAGATAAAATTAATCGTTTTAAAGAAAGAGAACGACATCAAATATTTGTAGAACCTGAAGGATGGGATACTATCGAGATTTATGTAAATGGATTTAGCACAAGTCTTCCCATGGAAACCCAGTTTAATGCAATAAAGACAATACCAGGTTTCGAGCATGTTCGTTTTTTTAGGCCTGGCTATGCAATTGAATATGATTATTTTAATCCAATTGGGCTGAGGCACACACTTGAATCCAAACACCTTAATGGATTGTATTTAGCCGGACAAGTTAATGGAACTACGGGATATGAAGAGGCCGCATGTCAGGGTTTAATAGCAGGGGTTAATGCGGCTCTGGCTGTAGACAACAAACCTCCTTTTATACTTGGGCGTGATGAATCTTATATTGGCGTCTTGATAGATGATCTAGTATTAAAGGGAACCGAGGAACCATATAGAATGTTTACAAGTAGGGCTGAGTTTAGGATTTTATTAAGACAGGATAATGCAGACGCTAGGCTTTCAACTAAAGGTTATGAACTAGGGTTGTTGTCTACGGTTCGTTATAAAGCTTTCCTTGATAAGTACTCAAACATTCAAAAGGCAGAAGATAAGATTATGGAGCTTAGTGCTGATCCTATAATTGTGAACGAATATCTATCTCAAAATAGTAGTGCGCCACTCAAACAAAAAGTTAAATATAATAAAGTGATATCCCGTCCAAATGTTGATCTTATTGGTTTTTGTGGTGTTGATTCAAGTCTACGTGAGATTGTTGGTGGTTTAACTAAAGAAGAAGCCGAAAGTCTGGAAATTTCAATCAAATACGAAGGCTATATAAAGAGAGAAAAGGATCTGGCAGATAAAATGAGGAGGCTTGAAGATGTTAAGATACCAAAAGGCTTTGAGTATAATAGTCTGAGTAGCTTGTCAAGCGAGGCAAGGGAAAAATTAAGTAATATTAACCCGCAAACCATTGGTGAGGCAAGTAGAATTAGCGGCGTAAGTCCTAGTGATATTAGTGTCTTGTTGGTGGCTTGTGGTAGATAAAATGTTTCACGTGGAACAACTAGAAAAAAAACAATGCCCAATATGTGACTCGGGAAATATTCACTTCCACTTTCACACAAACGATTATATGATTACTCAGGAAAAATTTTCTGTCTTTAAATGTGATGAATGTGGTTTTCTTTTTACAAACCCAGTGCCCTCTGTTTCTTCTATTGGGAAATATTATGAGTCGGAAGTATATGTTAGTCATTCCAACACAAAAAAGGGCATTAAGAATTTTGTTTATCACTTGGTTAGAAACTTCACGCTCCAACGAAAAATAGATTTAGTCCAAAGATATGTTCCAAAGGGAAGACTATTGGATGTTGGGAGTGGCGCAGGGTATTTTTTAAACAAGGCCTTTTCTTGCGGGTTTGATGTTACAGGACTTGAACCAAGCGAAGCCGTTAGAATGGAGGCTGAACAAAACTTTGCTCTTGATTTCAGACCAATTGAACAGTTATATGAGCTGCCTTTTAAATCTATAGACGTGATTACTCTATGGCATGTTTTGGAACATGTTTACAATTTGAATGAGGATGTTCCGCAGATGTTGAAGCTGTTAAAAGATGATGGCGTTTTAATTGTAGCAGTACCAAATCCTGATTCTTGGGATGCAAAATTTTATGGAGAAAAATGGGGAGGTTGGGACGTGCCAAGACATCTGTATCATTTTAGAAAGGAGGATGTTTCCAATCTATTTCAAAAATATGGAGCGGAAATTGTAGAAATCAAACCGATGCAATTTGATCCGGTTTATGTTTCTATGTTAAGTGAACAATATATGGGTAGAAACATTCTTTATGCATTATGGAATGGAATGCGGTCCTATTTTCATAAAAATTCGCATGGGTGTACCTCTCAGATTTATGTTATAAAGAAAAAAACTGATTTTAAAGAGTTTTAAAGGCTTGTTTTTGCGTTAAGTGTATTCGTGTCTCAGATTTTTTTGATATCGCCTTATAGACCGGTTTATGAGAGCCGAATTTTCAGTTTTTAAAATTGTTGAGTATCAACTTGCCTTTGAGCAACAAAAAATTTCAATACTTTTTCTCCACCATCTGGTACTTTGATATAAATCAGATATACACCTGAAGCAACCGGGACACCGATACTATTTGTAAGATCCCAATCTAAATAGGTAAGTGGATTGTCCTTTTTGAATTTATGTACAAATTTTCCTCTAATATTTACAATAATTACCTCGCATTCTTGGGGAAGGTTGGTGATTTTAGCAACATATTGAAGCGCTCCTTGTTCGTACTCAGAATATCCATAGTAGGGATTAGGTACGATGTTAATATTAGACATATTATCATGCAATGATTCAAGGTCTTCATTGATAACTTCTATTCCTCGTGTAGTAAATTCATAGGTGGGTAATCCAGATCTTTCTCCTGTGGCAACAAAGTTTTCATAGGGTTTTTGAGTGCGAACTTTGATTGTTGCGTCTGTTTGAAGTAAGGTTGCTCCAGGTGCCAATAAGGGATAGTATACATAGATGCATTCTTTCCATACATTTCTATGTGTTAAAACATTCCCACCATTCAGGTTGTTGAAAATGTACTGTCCTTCATCATATAATGGCATTCCTTGTGAGTCCTTACTTTTTTGGAAGATGTAAATAGGATGTTGCCCTCCAAAAATAGGATAACCATTACTGCTGTAAAATGTGGAGGTTGGATTCCATAGCATATCTCTACCATTATCAGCTCCAGTATACAAACCGGAATTTTCACCAAATGCCATGTTTAGCCTTTCTCCAGTATTAATATTTATTGCATATCCTGGAAAATAACTCAAGCCTATTGATCCGACTATGTCATTTCCGTTTTTATCTTTTGAAGTCGATTGCCTTAAAGTCATTGGTTCGGTGCCTCCAACAGACTGGTTTGGGTCTTTGCACATTTCTATTACTGGGCACTTCGTCCATTTAGTTTTATCATTAGTCATAACGATGTTTATGTCAGAATTGTAACTAATTGAAGTAAAACTGAAAAGAGCTGTAGCTGAAGGGATATAAGAACTCTCAGAAAATGGCATACCAACACATTCGTAGCCGACTAATTTGAAGGGTGCAATTGTACCATTTAGCAGACCTTGGTATTTTTTGTCGATATCTGCTCCGGGTCGATCAAAGTAACAACATGGATCGTAATAATTACTTAGGTCAGGCCCGTTTTGGCAATCATTTGAACCGGGTAAATTCGTTCCGGATCTGATCCAATTGTTAGGATTACTTGCATCCACATCAAATACTCCTGATAACCATATTTTAGATGAATCTTCATAGTTAATTGTTGCGTCTATCGGATCAGTAAACCAACTACTTACTGTCATAGTATCTTTTTGATATCTAAATTGATTAAAGGTTATTGATAATCCAATTTCTGGTATAATTTGTTCGTTTCTTACATTAATTGCCTGATCTGAGAAGATGGTATCACCAGAGTTCAAATTGATTAATCTCCAGCTTGAACTAAATAATTCGTTATTGCTATCTTCTAAGATCTCTATTCTGTAATCTGCTGGCAAAAGGGATAAAGGGTCTATAACCTTAACCGAAATAGGACCAAAATTTTCTTTGTAAGTAATTTTTTCTGAGAAGTTGTTATATAATATGTTATTAATACTTTCATCTGTTAGATCCGTAAAATTTCCTCCATTACCTTTCCCATCAATACGGGTAATTTCCGGCATTTGTCCATAATAAGAATTCACACTTGTACCATGACCATTAGCGATTGGATTGTGCGGGGTAGCTTCAAGTGTTTCAATTCGCCCAAAAGCACTTTTACGACTTAGAAGGTAAGGTTCTTTCTGTCCATCCAGTTTTGTTGGATCCTCGGGATCATATTCGTCAAATTCGTTGTAAGCATAAGCTACTGCGAGATAGTAGTATTTTTTAAAATTAACTAACTCTTTTGAACCTGTTGCAAACTGATCTACTTTTATTGAAAAGCTGTGTGCTAAACCATCGTCTGCACCATCTACTTTTAATTGAGGAGATGAGACACCAAGTTCTTGATTGAACTCGAAATTAATAAGGCGATCTACACCATCTTTTTTGTCACATTGAAACACCAATCTTGCTTTGTCTGTGTCATCTAAATCGCTGAGGGACACAGAGTTGTCTACTAATTGAAAAACTTGATATCCCTGAAATCTAAAATGATCATCTCCAGAAGAACTATCTGTTGTAATAATAAAGGGGTCGCGTTCTGAATAATTCTCATCTTCGTTATTGCTTCCAGAGGGATTGAATAGAGTAAAAACCAATTCATTCTCAAGCTCTGTTATTTCCATTTGGGGGGCATGAGGACCCTCCAGAATTTTAAAGCAATTTTCAAATAGGGATTGGGCTTTATCATCAGCCAATTTTAATACTTGTACGCTCTCAAAAGGGTCTCCACCTGCAGCTCTTGCATAAGCTACACCCACTGTAATGTTATTTACCGCACCTGGAAGCAAGGTAAAAGGACCTGCAGATTGTACAAACCTTCTATCGTATGGCTGATTGCCCGCTGTGTGTTCATTCCAAGGTAATTGTTGAATTCCGTCAGTACCCCAAGCTAATGGATCAGAGTCATCAGGAAACATAAAATATGCAGGTTGATTAGGATTTGCTAATGCATCTGATACGTGGCCACTACCTCCGTAAACCATTTGTGTTCCGTCTTTCCATATACCTTGCAGGTAGTAGTAATATTCTTGGGCAGTAACAGGGTCTGTCTGTGCTCCATTTCCTCCACCTACATTATTGTAGTATACAAAACGACGCATACCGAACCGTTCATTATCAATGATGCTGTCTCCGTATCCAATCCCATTTAGTGCCTCTCCATCATCGATCCCGTAAGCATTATCAATACCATCATTATCCTGATATGGACCTTCAAAGAAATCTACCCCTATCGCTGGCGGATTTGTTCCATAACCAAGAAATCCCATTTCAGAAAGGTCATTGGCTCTCCCATTGTAAGCATAGGCTAAACCTCGGGAAACATCACAACCAACGTAATCATCAAAAGGACCTCCAAGCGCAACATCAACGAAGACACCAAAATAGGTGTTTGTCAATGTTTGAGTGGAACGGTTGATCAGTTCATAATTGTAAAACGTCATGTCATTCACTGCATCATTGGATGAAAAGGCAAATGCTTGTGCTTTAATTTCCATTCCAATGGGTTCAGAATAGGTTTCACTATGGATATTTCCCTTGTCATTCATTACCCACCAAAAAGTTTGGTCACCATAAAGAGAAAGTCTTCTATCGTTATTGCATTCTATATCACCTTCTATATCGTACCAAGGATAATCACCGTCATAAGGATTATAATTTCCATCATTGTTTCGGTCATAAAATGGTGCTAAATAGTAGCTCTGATTCAAAGCCACTTCGCCATGTGCCGGCCAATCTAATATAGATTCAGGAATGGAATAATTTGGAAATCTCTCGTTTTGAGTATCCGTTCCATTTTGTGCATCATACAAGCCCGCTTTAAACCAAGCATCGAACTGATTTACTTCATCTCTTGTAATTACAAAATGTCTATCATATTTGCTGCATTCGTCCGCCGTGATTTCTGCCGTTCCATCATCTGTGAGCGGACCGGTCCAATAATCTCTACCATTAAGATATCTAAGTGCGGCAAGTTTTAATTGATCGTTTACATCCGTTCCCCCAAGCCATAGCGCAGAAGTAAATAAAGCCATAATTCCAGAGCCTTTTGGAACTTCATATTGAGCACGGTTTTCTGAAGTAATTTGCCATAAATTACCACCGGTATGAATAAGAGCCCGAACATTGTTCAATTCTAAAGTTGTTTTTCCTACACTGGGAGCACAACCAGAGGATTTTTGATAATTTGAATTATAATTCTGGGCGTCTTTAAAAGTCTGTGCTGAGCCATAATGAGAAAGACAAATGAGGGTGATTAGTACACAAATTTTCATACTTCTTAATTTAAACCAAGTAGCGAACAGCATGTAATTTACGGATAGACCAGAATATAATCAATTAAAAGGGTCTTTAAATCTTCAAATTTATCCATGTCTAAGGTTTCATATTGATCAAATATATCATGATATGCTTTGTTCTTTCCCATAGTATAGATAAAAAATGTCAAAATACCCTCCTCCTGAAAAAAATAATGATCTGAGTTTTGAGTTTTTCCTCTTGATTTTATAATAGGCAAAAGTGATTTGTCCTCATTCAGTTTGGACAAAAGCTCAAACTGATCTTTGTACAAGGTTCCATTCACAACTGTTATCCCCTCATCACCGGATCCCATAATATCAAGATTCATTAGGAATTTGATCTTGTGAATGTCAAAGCTGGGGTCATCAACAAAAGCCTTAGATCCGACTAACCCAGCCTCTTCTGCGCCAAATGCTATAAAATAGAGATCGTACTTGGGTTGGTTTTCAGCAAAATATTTTGCGAGCGATAACAACATCGTTGTGCCGCTTGCGTTGTCATTCGCTCCAGGGAAGTATACCTCCTTACCCATGCGTCCCAGATGATCGAAGTGTGCTGTGAAAACAAAACAACTATCAGATGATTTGCCAGCCACTTTTGCAACTACGTTTTTAGTTTTAAAATTCTTAATAAATTTGTTTTCAATATGAATTTCCATAGACTTCTCATCATTGAATACCGAATCCTGAATCAAAATAATTGGAAATTTTAATTCGAAACGACCCACACTCCACATAAATTTTTCATCTGTGATTAAAATTACAGGTCTTAAGTTTCCTAATTCAATAGATATTTCATGAAACAGGTTGATTGTATCTCTAGAAGTATAAGGAGTAAGATCTAATAATATAGCCGAATTGTCTTTTAGTTTAGTTAACTTTTCAATTTCCTTTTTATTTTGATGAATCAATTTGAAGGCATCAAAAGGCACGAGTTTTACTTTGCCGTTAAAAGATCCTGAAGAGGAATTGACAAGGTAATGAACTCCTGGAGATAGAACTCTTTTTTTACTTTTAACAGCCATGATACCCGGAAAGGTATTGACGTTTAAAGAAAAGTCGTGAAAATAACTGTTTGCAAATCCTGCGGGTTCTGCGCCGAACAATTTAAACTCTTTAGCTATGTAGTCTGCTGCCAAATTCATACCGTTCTCGACATAGCCTCTTCCGTGAAACTCAGGTGAACATAATTGCTTCATGATCTCCTTTTCTTCATCAATTTGAGTCCAGATCAATGAGGTAAATAGGCCCATGCCAAGAAGAAGAAATGATCGCATAATTCGTAAGTTTGTTGTAAAAATAGTCAAACTCTGCGAAAATTGCAGTTATGTAAGGAATGAAGAAGGAATATGAAGTCTATCTAAAAGATCCAAACGATCCCGAAATGAAAAAGAAATTACAGGGATTAAAAAAAAGGAAAAAAGATCTTGATCGATTGTTTCATGAAGAACATCATAAAGCATTCGAAGAAATAGATTGCTTAAAATGTGCCAATTGTTGTAAGATAACCAGCCCAATATTTACAACTCAGGATATAGGTAGAATTGCAAAAAAATTCAAGATGAAAGAAAGTGCATTTATTGCTCATTATTTAAGAATTGATGAAGACGAGGATTATGTATTGCAGTCCTCTCCTTGTGCATTTCTAAATGAAGACAACACTTGTTTTATCTATGACTTCAGACCAAATGCATGTAGAGAATATCCGCATACTGATAGGAAAAACATGTATCAAATTCTCAACTTAACTCGAACCAATTCGGGAATGTGTCCAGCTGTTGGGAAAATAGTATCAGAAATTCTAAAAGCGATCTAATTGATTGTTTTTACTTGCATCTTCAATTCTTTGTACAGCTTTCAATCTGCCAAATTTGTAAGTAAAGCTTAGTTTAAAAGTGGTATAAGCCCATTGAAATTGGCTTTCTACAAAATAGTTGGCACCATAAGAAGTGGATCTATTTTTAGGAGGGGCAATGTTGTTTACATCAAAACGCAGGTTGATATCCCCATCCATAAGTTTTTTACCCAAACCTATATTCCAATAAACCTGAGGTTTCATAGAACTTTCCGAATTGGCCCAGGAGTTAATATTTAGACTTGTATTGATACTCCAATCTTTGGGTAAAAAGAACTGTTCATATAAATAGAGTCCGAAGGCAAAGTTACCAAAAGGAGCTCGCCCGAAATTATCGGGAAAATAATATTTGTTGTAATTTGCCCAAAAGGAATTATAGCCGCGCCACCACTTCAAATTAATTGGAATAGAAAGATTAATCCCTATTTGATCTGAAAAGTCTGCATTGGCAGGAGTTGAATTTAAAATGAATGTATTAGAATCCACAAAAGATCGATTCGAAATAGGTCGGTTGGTTCTGGTATAAGATACACCCAAAGAATATCCAAATTTATATCCAAATTCAATGGATGCTGTATGCGAATATTCTGGTAAAAGATTGGGGTTTCCATAAGTAATTGATATCGAATCGGGTTGTCTGATGAAAGGATCGTAATTTTCAAATTTTGGCCTGGAAATACGAGAGTTGTAAGACGCCGTCATGCTCCAGTCTTTATTGAATTTAAACATAAAAGTAGCCGAAGGAAAAAGGTTCAAATAAAAAGTGTCGATAATCTGTTTATTTAGTGCTTGAGAAAAGCCATTAATAAAAGTACCTTCTCCGCGAATTCCCATTTTCATGGAAAATTTTTTCCATTCTTTTTCCATATCCATATAGAGAGCAGCTATATTTTCTTTGTAATCATATTGATTTGAAAATTGTTGATCTAAAACCCATTCCTGATCCACAAAATTATATTGATCGTAAATCTTATCGTTAATTAAGCCTGAATGAAAACCTCCTGCAGCAATCTCCCAGCCAGATTCACCGAAAATATGGACATAATCGATAAAAGTTGTTATTACATGAGGTCTGTTTCTAGAATCTGTTTTTCTATTGAAACCGGTTGTGTTTGTGTTTACATAATCATAGAATGTCGAATTATCCAACGATTTTCCATCGCGAATACTAAAATTGTATTGAATTCGGGTGTTGAAATAGCTTCCCGATGAATCTGTGACCCACTTGTAGTTCAGATTTGCTGTTGGGTTGATCCAAACATTTTCTTCATCATGGAAGGAGTTTTTGTATTGATTGAGAATATTATTTTGATAGAAATTTTCTTTTTCTTCGCTATTACCAAGGTTACCCCCTCCCCATCCTTTAATTCCTGCCGTTAGGGAATGTTTTGGATTAAAGTCGTATCTAATTTTAAGATTGCCGTATCCCCAATAATGTGCCCCCCTGTTTTCCGCTGAAAGGTCTTGAATAATTCCAGATGAATCAGTATATTCTGTTCTGCTAGTGTTAGGGTTTAAATATTTACCATAGCTTCCATTTATACTAAAGTTTAGGCTGAATTTTTTCCTTTTAAAATTGGTATTTATATTTCCTCCAAGGCTGGGCTGGGCTTTGGTGTTGATCCCACCATTTAGACCAATTGAGGTAACTGCTCCTTCCATGTGATAATTTAGGGTGTAAACTTCAATCACGCCCCCAGATCCAGAGGCCGAATATCTTGCGGATGGATTGGTAATGATATCAATTTTATCAACGAAGGACGCAGGAATAGCCTTGAGCTCATCCATTGAAAGTATTTCTTGACGATCTACATAAATAGTTGGTGCACCACTTCCCACAATTGTGAGAGTTTCGTCATCTGGAGACATGATTTTAGGACTGGCTTTTAAGACATCAAAAAGCGTTTGTAATTCTGAAAGGGGAGTGTTGGCAACATTAACTTTAATTCCTTTTAAACTACGGTCAAACATAGGCCTTGTCGAAACTACAGTTACCTGATCTAGGTTTTCCTTTGGTTGCAATTGAATTGTAGGTATTTCAAATTTTCCGTTTTCTGGAGTCGGCTCAATTCGAATATAATCGTCTTTATGTGCAACGGAAAAGACTTTGATGAAAAAAGGCTTGTTGGCGTAGTTGAATTCGAATTGATTCTCTTCAATAAGATCGCCTTTAATGAATGTGGTGTCATTAGTAGAATAGATTCCAAATTGTCCGCCAATCAAAGTATCTCCTTCAGGTGTTTGTATTCGACCAGAGTATTTGATTTGAGTAAATGCTCCAAGTGTCAGAAAGAGGTTAAATAATAAAAGAATGTGCTTCATAGTTTATATTAGGAGATGTAAAGTTTCATCGCCGGTTTATTGCAAAACTACAGCATTCATTCCCAGAAACGGGTTAAAAAACGTATCAATGGTTGTAAAAAAAGGTTAATTACTGTAAAAATTGAGATAAAAGGCGCTTATTGCTTAACAAATGGCCAGTTTTCTAATTTGCAAACCCAGACACCGTTTTGCGAGTCAAAGCTTGGGTATTCAGATATTTTTAATTTGATATTCCCGATAACAAGCTTGTCGAAATTATTGATTCTCGCTGTTCCCAGGTTGGTTGTTATGGTGTCTCCATTGGAATCAAGCTTATAAAAAGCCGCAGTATTGTCACTTTCAACTACCAGAATATAGCTATTGGTAAAATCTGTGGAAGTCCATGTACCAATAAAGTCAGGGTTCTTTTCACTAACTAGTTTGCCACAAGAAGAAAGAACCAAAAGGAAGAGGATAGGGTAGAGTAAAATGAATCTTTTCATCAGTCCGTTTTTTGCAAATATACAAAACAAAAAAGGACGACCTCCGCTGAAGTCCGTCCTTTTTAAACCATTACTGTGTGTTATGAAAAGAAAGTTTAGTACTTTATAAATTTCACGGATTGGTTATTCGAATCGTTTAGGAAATAAACTCCTGGAGTTAACTCCGAAACGTTAACCAATTTTGTGTTGGCAACTGTTTTAACCATTTTTCCAAACATATCATATACTTTGTATGTTCCGAATTTAGAAACATAAAGGTTTCCATCTTTATTCGGGTTTGGATAAACGGTAAATGTTTCATTCGCTAAAACGTTCTCTTTTTCACCCAAACCAGGATAGTTAATCTGGTATATCGTAATTGTTCCTGAAACCTCATTTGCAGAAATTAAATAAGGATAAATTGTTGGCGATTCTGTTTCAGAAATAACAATTAAGTCTTCAGGTGCAAGATCACCGGTAACCATTTCGTTTGAACTATTAATAGAATCTGCAGGTACATTGAAGTTTCTATTTAATTCATACAACACAAATGAGGGATTGTTTACATCGTCAATATCATAAACCATGATTCCTCCCATTCTTTCCAAACCGATGAATGCATAATTGTTTCCGTCAATTTTAGCCACGGTCACTGCCTCTGGCTCTGTTCCTTTGTCATCAGATCTGCTATCAAATGAATCATTGTCATCATTATTCGAATTGAATTGCGCTGGATAGTTTGCGGCAACTTGGTGAGCAAAATCATCACCAGAATCCCATACGAGGTTTCCGTAGATATCTCTGATCGAGAATGATCGAGCGCCATAAGAGAACACATACTCATTTTCACCATCATTATTGATGTCTCCTTGAGCTAGTGTCGAATTCAATCGACCTAGATTGTCATTTTGCTGAAGTGTAGAAGCATTTGGAAAGTAAGTTGTGTTTAAAGTAAGGTCTTTAACACGCTCTTCTTCGCTATATCCACCATAATCTCTAGCATCTCCCTCATTGGCTGTTAAAATAAAAGTTTCTCCATTGGCATCAGTAAAATTGGTGATTGCATCTGGCATATAGAAACCGAAAGTAGGCCAATTTGTGATATTGATATTCCCATCTGTGTTGGAAGCATCTATGGCATTATTACTTCCAAGGTTAACGATTCCTAAAACAGTATTATCCGTTACTCCTGCCCCAGCTAAACCAAAGTCATTATCATTTACAACTGCGATAGTTGAGTCGTTGATATAAGCAATACCTTCTGGTTTGTCAGAAGAAATGTACCCAGCAGATGGTAAGTTCAGCATTTTTCTTTTGAATACAGGGCGAATATTATTTGCAATCAGTTGGTCTGCAGTCATCATTTCCAATGTTAAAGCCCCTCCCGTAGTGTCTGTCAGGCTTGAAATTGGCAAAGGAAGAATATCTGTTGCACCGTCTATGCAAATTTCGTAAACATATTTTTTTCCTTTTAAGGTGGTGTTCGGATCAGAAGAATCTCTTTCTAAAACATAAAATTTTCCATTTCCTACATAAACTGCATCTCCAATTTTATCAGTTCTATTTAAAGAATATCCGGCGTCTTTGTTTCTTTCAAGCAAGTAAACATATTCCGCAACTGGAGCACCAGTAGCAGGGTTGATTGCTAGAATTCGAATTACATCTGACTGATCTTTTGTAACCGAACCTGGGTTAAACATTGGAGACTGAATAAATGCGTAGATTAAATTATTAGAAGCATCATAAGCAATTGCTTCAAAACCTCTGTTTGCCCATCTTTTATTGTAAACTGCAGGAAGTGTTTCAGATCCATAATGTCCTAGTGTATCCGCAGCTGTAGCTGGGTTAGCCAATTGATGTGCTCCGGAAGGAACAAATCTGTCGATCATATTTCCATTGGCAGCAAATTTGTAGATTGCAGGTCTGTATTCGTCGCACATCCAGAAGTTTCCGTTGTTATCACGAACAATTCCTTCAAAATCGCCACCAAATCTATCGTATGGAAGCGCCGTATATTCAACGCCATTTCCATCTGTATAGTCTACAGTGTTGTAAATAGTCGCAGCATCATAATATGCTACAGGAACCTCGTCAAATCCATTGATATTTCCTTTGCCAGAAATTGGAGTAGTTCCATTTGCTTGAAACAACATGATTTGATCTCCTGCGTTTAAAGTCACTGCTTGAGTTGTTGGGTTGTAATGAAATTTTACAATTCTTGATTGATAATCAGGCAGTTTAAATGGTCTAAGATTTCCTGAAGGAGTTGGCGTAACAGTTGATTTGCTTACTGCGTCTGCATTTGGACCTCTATCAGGTATAGCGTAAAACACCCAGTCCGTTGTTGTTGAATTTGCAGCATCGTAGAACAACCCTGAAAAACCTCCTAAATTAACCGTTGGTTGACCTCCACCATAAACTGGAGTTCCAAGCGCAGGCATTGTAACCGCTTGATTTAAGATGATATTGTTTACAGAAGGCAATCCATGGTTATGGTCTTTTACACCGAGAGCATAAATATCCATGATAGATTTAGAGTTTAGGTTTAGGACTACCATGGCATTGTTTTCTTGACAAACTACATACGCGATGGTGTCGTTATCCAAAACAGTTACGTACTCCGGCTCCATGTCTTTCGATACGGTTGCGTTGGGTCCGAAAATTCGAATTCCTTTATTAATCAGATGTTCTTTTCTATTGTCATATGCGTTGAAGCTTACTTGAGTAACTGTCCCACTTGCTGCTCCTGCAGAAATATCCAATATCGTGATCGAACCTTCTGGATCATTCATATAATCATCACTTGGTTCTCCTTCGTTAGCAGTAATGATTAAATCTCCGGAATGATCAAAAGTGATCATATCAGGTAAAGCACCAGCAGGATACTCAGCAATAAAGGTTCCATCAGTCTGGAACAAAACTATTTTTCCCGGATCTTGTTTAACGTTTGCTTCCACAGCCGCAGCCACTACGCCATTTTTTACTTTCACAGAGTTAGCTCCTGCTCCGTAAGGAGTAATGTCTATCTGAGAAATCAATGTTGGGTTTGACGGATCTGCTAAATTGATGATGTCAACAGATTGCGCATCTGCATTTACACTGAAAAGTCTCATAGTGGTTGGGTCATAAGAAACAATTTCAGTCCCTCCACCATCAAAAATCCCTGTGTGGTAAGTTGCAATTTTGTTTAGTGTAATCTGAGAATTAGCTTTGTTGCTAATGAAAGTCAGAC
>JAWKMJ010000013.1:90000-114732 GCA_041392305.1 Crocinitomicaceae bacterium | reverse complement strand
TTTGGCGCTAGGGGAATCGTATTACTCCATGCCTTATGAACAAATGGATATCATTACAATTTTAGATTCCCTAACTCAAATTGCAAGAGTGCCTCAAAATAAAATTATTGCACAAAATATCTTGAATGAAATCACCAGCTTAATGCCAGGATACCCCGCTCCGGTGATAGCTTTAACTGGTGATGATGGAAAACCGAAAACATGGTACAATTACGAAGGCATCCATGTTTATCTTTCTTTTTTTGAAACCTGGTGCACAGAATGCGTGAAAGAAATGCGTATCATCAAATCCTTGAATAAGAAATATGAAGGTGCAGTAAAATTTGTATCCATTTGTACAGATTCCGACCCCAAAACCTACGCCAAATTCAGAAAGGAGCATCCGGAATTCGATTGGGATTTTTATCATATTGATGGCAATAAAAATGAGGTCTTATCTAAGTTTAAAGTGAAGGATTTACCTACTTACTTTTTATTAGATGCTGACGGTTTTATTGTTCAAGCACCAGCCCAATCACCAATGCCTGATGGAGAATACGAAACCATTGAAAAAACATTGGATGAAATTCTGAAAGCACTTAAGTATCGAAATGAGTAATTCAGAGCCTGTTGTTCTGGGGTCTGGGAATTTTTCTACAACCTATCTCAAATCGGAGCAAGGGAAGGACTTTGTTTTAAAACGCATCAAACCCAAACATCGGGACAATCCAAAAGTTATACGGATATTCGAAAATGAAGAATTATTTCAATTCGATCGGGAAGGTTTACCTAAAGATGTTCGTTATTTCGAAGATTATGGAGAACATTTTTTAGTCAAACCATTTGTTGCAGGGAAATCTCTTGAAGAGCTTCGAAAAGAATTGAAAGGTGAACAATTGAAACAAATTATTCTCGAACTTCTGGAACTACTCATCTATCTCGAAGAAAATGAAATCACACATTGCGACATCAAACCTTCTAATGTGCTTTTGGGAGAAGATGGGAAAGTCCATTTATTGGATTTTGGTTTGGCTCAGAGATTGGGAGATCCCAAAATAAATTACACGCTATTTTCCCTCGGATTTGCTGCCCCTGAACTAATTTTAAATAGAAGAATGATTGTGGACACGCGATCCGATATTTATTCATTCGGCATGTTGCTTTATTTCATGATTCTGGGACAACTGCCCTACGCAGACGACAATCCAAGTCATTTTACGCAATTACAAATTACCTACCCCATTCCTTCTTCCAAAAAGGTAGATAAAAACCTAATGCAGCTCATTTTGAAATGTTGTCACAAATATCAATTTGAACTTCCTCCTAATCGTTATCAAGATTTGGATTTGGACAAAAGACTTTGGGCTGGAATGAAGGAGCGATATCAGAGTTTTTCAGATGTAAAAAGCGAAATTGAATCCTTTCCAGCCTCTGCTTTTCAAAAGAAAAGGTCTATTTTCTAAAATCTAAATAAAAGTTAAATTCTGATTCACCAAGCCACCATTTGTATTTTCCCCTCGTTTTTCATTAAATTCGTTCCAACGAATAACAAACTAAAACAAACGAACTCCATGCATAAAATCATTTTGATTTTCGCAATTCTTTTGGTCAATGCCTCTTGGGCAAACAAAAATCCAGCAGAGATTTATCAGAATTTACTCAAATTCAAATCCATGAAACGTGTACTCTACATTGCTGCACACCCGGATGATGAAAATACAAGAGCTTTAGCATACTTTTCCCTAGGAGAAAATGCGGAAACCGCTTATTTATCCTTGACACGTGGAGATGGAGGACAAAACCTCATCGGAAGCGAATTAAGTGAAGATTTAGGGATTTTGAGAACTCAGGAACTTCTAGCTGCACGTTCTTACGATAAAGCCAATCAGTTTTTTACCCGAGCAGTTGATTTTGGTTATTCCAAATCACCGGAAGAATCCATGGAAAAATGGGGAAAAGATCTTATTCTTTCTGATGTGGTTTTAGTGATTCGAAAATTTAAGCCGGATGTCATCATCACAAGATTTCCTCCAGATGAAAGAGGAGGACACGGACACCACACTGCCTCAGCCATGTTGGCCATTGAAGGTTTAGAAAAAGCAGCTGATCCGAATTTTGAACCAGAACAAGTAAAACTATACGGTACTTGGAAGGCATCTGCAGTGTATTGGAACTCTTCTTCTTGGTGGGACGATTCGCTACCAACCAAATCCAAAGACAATCCCAAATACCTTGTTCAAGATATTGGAGGATACAATTCTTTGTTAGGAATGTCTTACAACGAAATAGGAACCATTGCGAGATCTCAGCACAAATGCCAGGGATTCGGAGCCATTATTGAAAGAGGATCCCGAATAGAATATTTTGAACATTTAGCGGGAGAACAACTCACAAACTTTTTTCAAAAAGAACATCATACTTGGTCCGATCTCATCAACAAAGACTTTGAAAAAGAACTCAATCAAATCGTCAATGACTTCGATTTCATCCACCCTGAAAAGAACATTGCATCTCTATTTAAAATTAGATCTTCGGTTCTAAAAATGCCTGATTCCTATTTGAAATCGGAAAAACTAAATCGGATTAATCAAATCATCATTGATTGCGCAGGCTTGTACATGGAGGCCACTTCAGAAGACTTTGCCCAATCCAGAGACAAACAACTGAAAAGTAAACTTACTTTTTTGGTTCGCTCAGATGCCAATGTTGTGGTGAATTACTATTGGTTGACAGACAAAGATATTATCGACATGAAATCGGCGAATCTTACAAAAAATGAACCTTTCAGTCATGAATTTGATTTAAATAAAACGAGTTTACTTTCTAACCCTTATTGGTTGCTGAGAGAATATCAAAACACATATCAAGTTGAAAACAAGGCACTACTGGGGTTCCCAGAAAATCCGCCTTCATTTGTAGGAAATGTCTCTCTTTCCATCAACGGAGAAGAATTAGAGGTTCAACTACCTTTTGAATTTGTTGAAAGAGATCCCGCCTATGGTGAAAGAAGAAGAGAAGTGGTGGCGAGTCCACTGTACACTGCAAATTTTGAGCAGAAAATAGCTCTGTTTCAGCCTGGAAATTCTAAAACGGTGAAAATTCGTTTTCATTCTTTCGCGGACAAATTAGACACAAAAGTGCAATTATTGGCTCCTGAAGGTTGGACCGTTGAGCCCTCAACCATACAACTTACTGCAGATCGCAAACATCAGGAAGTTTTTCAGGAAGTGAAGATCACCGCAAGTTCAAAAAGCAAAAGAGGAAAATTGTCTTTGATAGATGATCAAAAAAATCAGGTTCATTCTTACACGGAGATTGCTTACGATCATATTCCAAAGCAAGTGATTTTTAAACTGTCGCAAATAGAACTCATCAAACTGGATGCAAAAACCAATCCGAAGAAAATTGCCTATATCAAGGGAGTTGAGGATGCAGTTCCAGATGGTATTCGCGAGCTTGGTTTGGATTTGAAATTATTTGAAGTTGAAGAATTAGCCGATTTGGATCTTTCGCAATTTGATGTGGTGGTACTCGGAATTCGTATCTACAATGTCAAGCAGGAATTGAAAAATTTCGATGAGAAGTTGTTCCAGTTTGTTGAAAATGGAGGAAGAGTCATCATGCAATACAACACAGCCTCCCGTTGGGTAAAAGAACAAAGTTATGGTCCAAAGCCATTTGAATTGGGTCGAAAAAGAGTTACGGAAGAAGACGCAGAAGTTACATTCTTGGAAAAAGAGCATCCTGTACTGAACAACCCGAATAAAATCAGCAAGAAAGACTTCGAAAATTGGGTTCAGGAAAGAGGATTGTACTTTGCTGAAACATGGGATGAAAGTTACAAACCTATTTTAGCTTGGAACGACAAAGGGGAAGAACCAACCAAAGGTAGTTTATTGATTCTGGATCATGGAAAAGGACAGTTTATTTATACAGGAATATCCTTTTTCAGGGAATTACCTAACGGAGTAGAAGGCGCATTTAAACTGATTGCCAACTTATTGAGCTATGAATAAAGAGCAAGAAGAAATAATCGATTCTAATTCTGAAATGGAGTCAAAAACCAACTGGACGGCTTGGTATATTGGGGTTTTAGGGTTTCTTCTGATTCAAATTGTTGTGTATTATCTAATTACTAAATCGTATTAGGTGTGAGTGGATTAGATTGGCTGATATTAGGATTGACTCTCGCTCTAATTGTTGGATATGGAACTTGGAAAACTCGTAAAAACAACAATTTAGAGGGCTATTTGAAGGGTAATAATTCTGAGAATTGGGCAACCATCGGACTTTCCATCATGGCTACTCAAGCTAGTGCGATCACCTTCCTTTCTACCCCTGGACAAGCTTATGAAAGCGGAATGGGATTCGTGCAATTCTATTTTGGTTTGCCCATTGCCATGGTATTGATTTCGGTCTTTTTCTTACCCATCTATTATCGTTTAAAAGTTTATACTGCTTACGAATATCTTGAAAGTCGATTTGATGTTCGAGTTCGAGCATTTACGGCATTTCTGTTCTTAATATCTCGTGGATTAGCAGCTGGAATCACCATCTACGCACCAGCGATCATTTTGTCGGCCTTGTTGGGATGGAACCTACAACTGACCTGTGTTTTGATCGGAGGATTAGTCATCGTTTATACCGTTTCGGGAGGAAGTAGAGCCGTTTCTTTAACTCAGAAATGGCAAATGGGTGTGATTATGGGGGGAATGTTTTTGGCTTTCTATTATGTTCTCCAAAGCTTTCCCGAAGGCATGGGCATGATGGATGGTGTTCAAATAGCTGGAGAATTAGGCAAAATGAACATCATTGATACCTCAACCGATATTGACAATCGATATACTTTACTTTCTGGATTGACAGGTGGATTGTTTCTTTCTCTCTCTTATTTTGGGACAGATCAATCTCAAGTACAAAGGTATTTGGGCGGAAAAAGCTTGAAAGAATCGCGCCTTGGTTTGATGTTCAATGGTTTGGTTAAAATTCCGATGCAATTTTTCATTTTATTCATCGGGATCATGGTTTTTGTCACCTACCAATTTAATGAACCGCCTATTGTCTTCAATAAATCAGCAACCTCAATCAATACGGAGGAATATCCGGAATTGGTGAAAATTGAAAATGAATTCAAGGAGCTGCATTCTCAGAAAAAACAAATTTTGAGCAACTCCGACATTAGTGCAGATTTCCCTGTGAATATTGCCTCACCTAAAACAAAGGTGACCGATATAATGGCAAGACAAAATGAATTGAGAACGGCTTACAAGAAAAAACTCACTGAGTTGGATCCAAATTATGAGGCTAAAGATTCTGATTATATTTTCTTGGATTTTGTTCTGAAATATTTACCTCACGGACTCATCGGATTGCTTCTCGCTGTTATTTTTTCTGCTGCCATGTCCTCAACTGCGGGAGAATTAAATGCGCTTGCTTCCACAACAACCATTGATTTCTACAAGAAGTTTTTCCAAAAAGAAAAGGTATCAGACAAAAGAGAATTGTTGATCAGCAAACTTCTAACTGTCGCCTGGGGAATCATTGCCATCGCCATTGCTTTAATCGCCGGACTATTTGAAAATTTAATCCAATTGGTGAATGTTTTAGGTTCTTTGTTTTACGGAACCATACTTGGAGTTTTCTTAGTAGCCTTTTTCATCAAGTATGTTAAATCCAATGCTGTTTTAATAGGCGGATTGGTGGCAGAAACGTTCATCTTATTTGCACATTTTACTAAGGATTTGGACTGGATGCCTAAAATTGAATTTTTGTATTACAATATTATAGGAAGTTTAATCGTAATTTTAACCGCGCTAATTACACAACTAGTTATTAATAAATCATTTAAAACAAAAACTTAAAGAAATGAGAAAACTATTTTTTGCTCTTACAATTGGAGCTTTTATCGGAACTACAACTGCACAGGAATTGCCAGTTCCAAGTCCCGCATGTAAAATTGAACAAAGAGTTGGTCTTACTGATGTGACAATCGAATATTCTAGACCAGGCGTAAAGGAGAGAAAGATTTTTGGTGATTTGGTTCCATACAATAAGGTATGGCGATTCGGTGCTAATAAAAATACTCTAATCACTTTTTCTACGGATGTAACAATTGATGGAAAAGAATTGAAAGCTGGAACATATTCAGTTTTTGCAACTCCAAATAAAGAAGAATGGACTGTTGCGTTCAACACAGATACTGAGCAGTGGGGTGCAGGAAACTACACTTCTGAAAAAGATGCGCTTTCGATGAAAGTGAAGCCAGAGGAAGTAAAAAAGCACGAATCTTTTACATTAATGATTGGAGATATTCATGTTGATCATGCAACAATTTGCATGGTTTGGGACAATGTGAGAATAAAGATTCCCTTTAAAATTAAAACTGATCAAATCGCTATGGCGAATATTGAGTCTGCAATCAAAGAAGGAAAAGACCTTGATGTCGTTTATTATATGGCAGCACGATATTTTCATTCAAGTAAAAAAGATGTTAAGACAGCAATGGAGTACATAGAGAAATCACTTAATGTGAAAGAAGGATTTAAATGTTTGTTTTTAAAGGCACAAATTCTTGAAGAAGAAGGAAAAAATAAAGAAGCTATTGATGCTGCCGAAAAAGCTATGAAATTAGCTCAAAAGGAAGGTAATGATGGTTGGGCCGATTACATCAGTGAAACTCTTAAACGTTTGAAAGAAAAATAAAATTTGATTTTCAATGAATTGAAAAGCGGTCTTCGGATCGCTTTTTTTTATATCCTAATACCTAGCATACAAACATCATCTAATTGTTCCAAATCACCTTTCCATCTTTCAAAATTAGTTTCAAGCGTCTCCAATTGTTTGTCAAGCTCATATTGACTAAACTTTGCGACCCAAGTTTTTAGATTCTTGGTCTTTAATTTTTTCCCTCCCTTTTTGCCCATCTCTGCATCTCCACCGCCGAATTGATCAGCTAATCCATCAGAATGAAAATAGAGCGTATCTCCTTTAGCTAAATTAAAATGAAGGGTTTCAAATGGTAAAGTTCTTTCATAATACCCAACAGGTTGTTTCGTAGCCTTCAACTCATACAAACTTGTGCCATATTGCGAAAAGTTCTCAACTTGAATTCGCTCAGATACGGCTAATTCTATTTGGGCAACTTCGTTTCGTATAATCCATAAATTATTATTTGCTCCTGCCCATTCAAGTTCTCCCGTTTTAAAATTTATTCTGGCCAAACTGACATCCATGCCATCGCGCAATCCTTCTCCCATATTGAATTTTTGGATAACTAGTTCCTTTGTTCGATCTAGAATTCTGCCTGGGTCTGCAATCTGTTCTTCAATTAATGATTTGGTCAATGCATTACTACACACTACGGAAACCATTGCACCAGGGACTCCATGCCCTGTACAATCCGCAACAGCAATATATGTCCAATCTCCAAAAGTCTCAAGCCAGTAAAAATCACCAGCAACAATGTCCTTTGGTTTATACATAAGAAAGTAATTATTTAAATTCTTTTTTAAATCTGTACTTCCCGGTAAAATCGCCGTTTGCAATCGCTTGGCATAATTTATTGAATCCATGATTTCTTGGTTTTTGGATTCAACTATTTCCTTCTGTAATTCTGCTTCAGCTCTTTTATCTTCAACTTGGGACTTCTGAATTTCAATTATCCTCTTTTGTTTTGAAATTAATCGTAGCCTTGAAAAAATGAATCCACCTATAAGAGTAAGTATCACCAAACCAGCAATCAAGAAATTTCTCTTTTGCTTTTCTTTTTGTGTTTTCTCCTTTTCGATCTCCAAATCCATAGCAGCTATTTGATCTTTCTCTATTTGAGCAATACTATCGGCGATAACTTTTTTTTCATATTCATATTGGAACGACCGTTGTAAGACTTGCTTTTTATCTTCTTCGCTGCGCAAACTATCATTCATCTCAACAAATATCTCGTGCATTTTCAATGCCATTGAAGGGTTATTGGATTTTTTATATAATTCATACATTAACTTCGAAATGGAACTTAATTGTTTTACTTCTCCAACTTCGTCAGCAAGATCAAATGCCTCCTTCCCTAACTTCATAGCTCTCCCAAAATCCCCCCTAGCCAAAGCTATCTCGCTCAAACTAGTCAATACCATACTCACACCTTTCTTCTCTCCTAGGCTACGATAATAATTTATACAGATTTCATAATACTTTTCTGAATTCTCATAATCCTTCTTCTGTAAATAAACTGCTGCAACATTTAAATTTGTGGTCATTTCCCCATGAATATTCTTAACTTTTTTATCCATCTCGATTCCCATTTGGAAATAAAAAAGGGCGGAATCCAAATCACCTTCAGATTGTTTCAGCAATCCAATATTTCCGATGATGAAGGCTTCCATCATATCGTTTTTCTCTTTCCTTGCTTTCAGTAAAGCTTCTCTGTAAGTTTTATCGGCTTTCTTAAATTCTTCCTTATAAATATAAATCCCTCCGATATAATTCATGGCATTTAGAGCAGCTCCCGTATTGCCCAGTTTTTCGAAAGTCGATTTGCAGTAAATCATATTCTCAAGGGCTTTCCCGTACTCGGCTTGACTCATATATAAAATGCCTAAATTACCCAATGCAGAAGCTTTACCTTGCTCATTTTCCAATTCTTCATTTATTTTAACACAAACTTCTAAGGCTTCAATAGCTTTTAAATATTCACCTTTCACCCTATTAGCAGAGCCAAGAGAATTGTATGCATCTGCTAACCATTGTTGATTGGAATTTTTCAATCCCAACGATTCGATTACCTCTCCATATCGAATTGCAGAATCTACATTGACTTCCAAATAGTGTTTCCAGATTAAGGTTCGTGCTGCCTTATATTTTAATGAATCTGCTTGATCGGGGGAATGAACAATCAATTTCAAAGAATCGATGTTGATTTGTGAATGACCTATGATACAAAGGCTAACGAAAGATATTAAAATAGTTAAGCGCATGGATAAAAATATTCTAACCGTTCTGAAAATAGTCTTTTTCAATCAATAAAAAAAGCCCACAACTTTGGTGTGGGCTTTCACTTCTAGAATTTGATTTCTATTTTTTAATCACTTTTGTTGTGAACAATTTATCTGCCTGCTGAACTCGAATAAAATAAATCCCAGTGGTATATAAACTTAAATCTATTTTTGTTTCGTTCTGTCCATTACCATCCATGATTTTTTGACCCAAATCATTGGTGATTAAATAATCATATTCACCTTGCAATTCAATGTTCAGTTCGGAAACAACTGGATTAGGATAAACTTTGAATATTATACCTGTATTTTCATCAATTCCAGTCATGTCATCAACCACATAAGAATCTGTAATTGTACACCCATTCGCATCTGTAATCGTTACAGTATACGTTCCTGCTGTCAACCCTGTAAGATCTTCTGAAGATCCTTGAGCCCCCCAATTATAATTATATGTTGGTGTTCCTCCTGAAACTGTGATATCAATTTCTCCATCATTTCCCGCATTCTCATCTATAACGACACCTGAAACTGCCAATGCAGAAGGTTCTAAAATCGAAACAGACTCAGAAGTAGAACATCCATTTGCATCCGTTATAATCACAGTATAAGTTCCTGCTCCTAATGCATTAGGGTTTTCACCTGCCCAGTTTTGAGTATAAGGCGAAGTTCCCCCGGTAATTGTTAACGAAGCCGTACCATTAGTGAATCCATTACAAGTCACATCTGTAGTCACCGAACTTGCTGCTATCGCTGAAGGCTCATTTATTGTAACGTCATAATTCAAAACGCAACTGTTAGCATCAGTAACAATTACTGTATACGTACCTGCTCCCAAAGCGGTATTATTTTCTCCTTGCCAATTCTCAGTATATGGAGAAGTTCCGCCTGTTACGTTTAAAAATGCAGTCCCATCAGTTCCACCATTACAATCCGGATCTGTTGTAGTTTCGGAGGCAGCCAATGCCGCTGGCTGGTTAATCGTCACACTTGTGTTGTAAACACATCCTACATTATCAGTGACTACTACCGGATAAACTCCTGCAGCTAATGCACTTGGATTTTCTCCACTCCAGTTTTCTGAGTAAGGAGAGGTTCCTCCTGAAACATTCAACATTGCTGTACCATTTGTACCACCATTACAGGTCACATGAGTTAGTGAAGGAGAACTAGTAAAGGCATTCGGTTGTGATACAACTACGGTCTCCGAAGATATACATCCTGCATTATCCGTTACAGTTACAGAATATGTTCCAGCTGAAAGTCCGGAAATATCTTCTGCAGTCCCTTGAGCTCCCCAGTTATAAGTATATGGTGTAACTCCTCCTGAAACAGTTAGGTCAATTGAACCATTATTACCTCCTGGACAAGTTACATTTGCATGTGTAGAACTTAAAGTCGCTCCACCAGTAGATGAAATGGAATACGTACCATTATATACACATCCTACATTATCTGTTACTGAATAAGTATGAGAGCCTGGTGCAAGGGCATTTGGATTATCTGCACCAAAATCCTCAGTATAAGGTGATACGCCTCCTGTTATCGTCAAACTTACTACCCCATTATTAGATCCGCATGTAGCATTTGAGGTATTCTCAGTAACTGCTATTGCCGTATTTTGACTCACCGTATAAGAACCAATTGAGCTACATCCTACATCCGATGTAACCGTAACATTATAATTTCCAGAAGTTAATCCGGATAAATCTTCATTAGTTCCATTTACTCCCCAATCATAAGTGCAGTTAGAAAGATTCGTCACGGTTAAATCAATCGCTCCGGAACTATTCCCATTACAAATCACATCTGTTATCGATGCCGATAAGTTTGGTAATTCTCCAACTTCAATCTGAATTGAAGCCGTTCCATCACATCCACCTTGACTTCCACTAACCGTATAAGTAGTTGTGACTGCAGGGGATACAGAAATAGAGGAAGAAGTTTGTCCTCCGGGAGACCAAGAATATGTAGTTGCTCCCGATGCAGTTAAAGTGATCGGCCCTTCTCCCGCACAAATATCAGGATCTGGAGTAGATACTATTATCGTTGGTGCCGCATTTACTGTTATTGTCACAGAATCAATCAGATAATTACTACAACCACCACCTACAACTTCCAAATAGGCTTTGTACGTTCCAGAATTGTTATAAACTGCTGATTCCATCACACTATTCGAATTCAATGGGTTAGACCCCTGAAATGTCCATAACAAAGTATCATCATAGCTGGAACCTGTAGCATCAAAATCAATGGACTCTCCTTCACAAATAGTTGTAGCTGAAGCTGTCAAACTAATCGAAGGCGGTGCACTTGTCAGGTCTGGAAAAATATAGTTTGATAAAGAAGTCACTCCCCATCCTGCAATATAAGTGTACCAAGTACCTGTATTCCATTGTTCAAATCCGATAGATGAGGAGACCTCTCCATCTGCATTTGTTACCAAGCCCATAGTATCACCACCGCTATAGTTCAAATTAGACATATCAACTCCAACGGCTATTTCACCTGATCCCGGAACTGCTATTGGAGGATTAAAAGAATAATAGAAAATTCCACCATTCCCAATATCTCCCATAGTAACAGTTCGAGTTCCTAATACAGCCCCTGGAGTCCCTCCTGTTGCATCGTAAACATTTATATCTACTGTTTTACTTGCATTCCCAGAGTAGGCTGCCCCAATCCAAACATAGGTTCCAACTACATGACTTGATGTGCCCACCATTCCACTCGGAAAATATTCTGCTTTGGCTTGATCCCCAAACTCATTAATTCCCGAAAGATAACCATCTCCGTTGGTCGAATATAAAGCAGGATTCCATCCACTATGGATAGAAGTAAATGACGCAAAAGTCGGATCATCCAAATTCAACGTTGAACAGCCTGCAGGAGAATTAACCGTAATGTATGCTGTCTTTGTCTCCGTATCAGAACCATTTCCATTTGAAACTGTCAATACAACTTCATATACACCTGGATTACTGTAAGTAACAGTGTGTGGTCCTTGGGTACTTGCCGTCGCTGGTGAAACTCCACCCAAACCTTGATTATCAAAATTCCAGGTCCAATTTGTAGGATTGTAGGTACTCAAATCAGTAAATTGAACTGAAGCTCCTGCTGTGATTGTGGTAAAATTTGCTTGAAAATCAGCAACTGGAGGATTACTTGAAAAGGCCGTAACACAATTTAATGCCTGAAAAGCATTAATTCTTCCTCCACCCAAATCTCCATTATAACTTGGATTTTGAGCGCTAATATCATCACAGGAGTTAATTAAACAATCTACATAGTCCTGCTGTGGAAGTCCTGGCTGAGCAGACATCATTAGCCCAAGTAATCCAGAAACTAGTGGAGTGGCCATTGAAGTACCAGACATATATGCATATGAATTGTTTGGAACAGTGCTTCTAATATTGGATCCAGGAGCAGTAACATCTACTGCTGAACCATAATTGGAGAAACCAGATTTTGCATCTGTTGTGGTCGAAGAAGCAACACAAACCACATTATTATAATTGGAAGGATAATGTGCATTTCCACCTGTATCCATATTGTAGTTGTCATTTCCCGCGGCTCCAACAATAATAGATCCTTGGTTCCAAGCCCAGTTCACAAGGTTTTGTCCGGTTGTAGAATACCCATAACCACCCCAAGAGCAAGAAATCACATCTGCTCCAGACAATGCAGCATAATAGATTCCATCATATCCATTAGTAACTGAAGATGAAGAAGCGCTGTTAGTCGTTACTTTTACAGGCATAATTGAAATTCCAAACCCAATCGAAGAAACACCTGTACCGTTATTCGTTTCAGCTCCTACAGTTCCAGAACAATGTGTTCCATGATCCCAACTTGAGTTTAACGGATTGGGATTATTATCGTCATCTCCAACATCCCAGCCATTAACATCATCAATGTAACCATTCCCATCATCATCTATACCATTTCCGGCAATTTCACCAGGATTGGTCCATATTGCATCGTTTAAATCAGGATGGGTAATCTGGATGGCATTATCTGTAACAGCTACAACCACATTTGAGTTTCCTGTTGAGATGTTCCAAGCTAAATCAGCCTGAATAACTCCCAAACTCCAGACAGAAGAATGCATGGGATCGTTTGGGGTTAATGTTAATTTATGTAAAGGTACCTTTTCGGCATAATCTACCATATTATTGGAAGAAAGTAGTCTGATAAATTCATCTACTTTCGAATAATCATCAAACTCAATTAGAAAAGTACGCTGTAAAGCATCCCCCCCTGTACCGTTTGCCTTTGGGAAAGGTCTAGTCATATTAGAAATTCCATATTGACTAGCAACAGATGCTACAAAACTATATTTTTGAAGTACATTATACTTAGGTGAACCCTCTTTGGCCACCACCAATTTTAAAGGAAAATTATCCTTTAACTTCATGTAAATTTTACCATCCTGATAATGAGGGTAAACAGTTTGTGAGTGAGTAGTAAAAGTGAAAAATAAGGCAATAGAGCATAGAACAGCTCCTAAGCTAACAATTTTCATAACAACATAAATTTTCTTGGTTTCCGCGCGTAATTTAAGAATTTTATCGAGACAATCATTCGATTAAACGAAAAATGTACTCAAATTCTCTGTAAAAGGGATGATTTTTGAGATATTCAGTGATTAAAAATAAATCGGAAAACGATATTCATTTCTATTTTTTAGAAGATTTTTTCTCGGTTTTTGCTTTTTTCTTTGCTTCTTTTTCGGCTTTTCTTCTTTCTTTAGCAGGTAAATCGTGATAAGGAATGATATACTCTTCGTAAAGAATATTTTTATCCTGCGCTTCTTTTAATTCTTCAGGAGTGATCCACCCCCCTCCTAAGGATTTATAGAGTAAGATATAATATGAAAGTAACTCTTGATAAATTCTGGTATACTGAAGTTGAGCATCAAAAGATTGTTTTTGGCTTTCTAAAACCTCCAAATAACTCGTAACCCCTTTATTGTACCTTTCCAAGGATAATTTTTCTGCATTTTGCGCTGCTGTCATGTGCTTACTTCTAGCTTCCAACTCTTCTTTTAACTTTTGAATCGTAATCAAATTATTCTCAACTTCTTCAAAGGCCTGAAGAACAGTCTGCTCGTATTTGAAAGCCACTTCATCTGCCTTGAACTTTTCAACTTCCATTCTCCTTTTATTCTTGTTAAACTGAAACAAAGGGCCAAACAGGGTCGCTCCAACATTCCATCCTAATCCAATCAAGCTAAAGTTAGAGGCAATTCCGATTCCCCCTGAAATTGTGAAAGATGGAAATCGCATGGCTTGTGCTACTCCAACTCTTGCCACTTGCTCGTGCAAATCTGCTTCTGCCGCTAAAATATCAGGTCTTCTCTTCAACAGCAATGAAGGAACTGCCGAAGGAATGGTGTCAGGAATTGAAAAATCAAACAGATCTCCATTGGTAACTATTTCGTGAGGGTTTTCTCCCAATAAAACAGAAATATTGTTCTCAAGTGTAGCAATACTTCTTTCATAAACAGGAATTTGCGATTGTGAAATGGCAGTTTGAATTTGAGCTTGGTTCAAATCAATTTCAGGCGCATATCCTCGATCATATCTAGCTTGAATAATTAGCTCCGAACTATCTCTTGCTTCATAGGTGTTTTTAGCAATGATAAGTCTTCTTTTATAATCCAATAACAGAAAATAATTCTTTGCAATATCAGCTATTAGTGACATTTGAATTGATCTGTGACCATAAATAGAAGAGACCAAATTTGCTCTCGCTGCTTCAGAAGCTCTTCTGAACTTACCCCAGAAATCTAATTCCCAATTCAACTCTGGAGTTACTCCCCAATTAAACTGATTTGTATTCCCCAAATAATTTCCCCCAAAATAATTTCCTCCTAAAATACCTGCATTAATATTAAACTTTGGAAACTGATCAGAACGGACCATCCCTAAATTAGCCTTGGCCTGTTGGATCCTTGCGGCCGCCATTAAAAGATTTTTATTGTTATTTAAGGCTTTTATTATAAGTGTATCAAGAATTGGATCATTATAGAAATTCCACCATTGCATGTTCAAGGAAGTATCTGTTGCCGTAACAGTCCTAAATTGTTCATTAGCCTTATATTCCGGCTTTTTAAAATTTGGCCCGACCGCACATCCTACTAAAATGAATATGCTCGATAAAATAATCGATATTTTCCTTATTCTAGGCATTCTCTTTTTGTTCTCTTTTTTTTTCGTAACCGGCAATTTTACCCACCAATACATATAACATTGGATATAAAAAGACTCCCAAAATTGTTGCCACGGTCATCCCTCCCAATAATGCCATTCCCATTACTTTTCTTGCTTCTGATCCAGTCCCACTTGCAAAAACAAGAGGTAATATCCCTAATATGAAAGAAAACGCTGTCATTAATATTGGTCTAAATCTGGATCTTGCCGCTTCAATCGCAGCATCCACCAGACTTTTACCATTTTTAAATTCATCGTTCGCGAACTCAATAATTAAAATGGCATTCTTAGCTGCCATCCCAATCAGCATCACAAAAGATACTTGAGCAAAAATGTTATTTTCAAAAGATTCACTAAACATTCTGGCGATCCATAGTCCAAAGAAGGCTCCAAAAATTGCAAAAGGTGTACCTAATAAAATTGAAAATGGTAATGACCAAGATTCATATTGAGCTGCGAGAATTAGGAATACAAATAACAGTGAAAATGTTAAAATCACCCCTAAAGATCCTGACGCTTTTTGCTCTTGAAAAGACATCGCATTCCAAGCATAACCCATTTCTGGCTGGGGCAGGACTTCTTCTGCTACTTCCTCTAATGCATTCATTGCATCTGCTGAAGTATATCCAGGAGCAGGTGCACCCGTTACTTCAACAGAACGGTATAAATTAAATCTGGTTGTATAGTCTGGACCACTGACCTTTCGAACAGAAACTAAAGTTGATAGTGGTACCATTTCACCTTTGTTATTCTTGATAAAAAAACTAGAGAGTTTGGTTTCATCAACTCGATACTCTGGCTCAGCTTGAATATAAGTCTTATAGAGTCTTCCATACTTGGTAAAATCATTCACATAGGCTCCTCCCATAAAAGTTCCAATTGTTGCATACAATTCATCAAGAGGCACACCAAGTTTCAAAGCCTTATCTCTGTCGATATCCAGATATCTTTGAGGCACACTTGCTTGAAACGGAGTGAATGCACTTGCAATCTCTTCTCTTTTGTTTGCTGCTTGAATAAACTTCATGGTATTCATCGCCAAATACTCAGGCGAACTACCTATTCTATCCTGGATCATTAGACTGAAACCAGAACCATTACCCAATCCAGGAATAGCTGGAGGTCCAAATGCAAATGCCACCGCACCTTTCACTTCCATTGCTAGTCTTTTATTAAGTTTTTGTATGATCTCTTTCGCTGTTTCAGGCCTTTCACTCCATTCTTTTAAAGAAACAAATAAAAAGGCATTATTGGGAATCATCGAACCAGATAACATGCTATATCCAGTAGCCGCAGTTACATATTGGATTTCAGAATATTCGCTCAAAATTCCCTCTACTTGTTTAGTAATAACATCAGTCCTTTGTATAGAAGCCGCATTTGGTAATTGAATATTGACCATCAAATAACCCATATCCTCTTCTGGAATAAATCCTCCAGGTACTCTTTTACCCAAGAATACTGCTAATGCAGTTACAATGACCATATAGATTACTCCTCGCTTTATTTTCCTGGTAAAGACAGATGTGATACTCATGTATCCATCTGTCGATTTTCCCATCCACTTATCAAATCCACCGAAAAATTTACCCATTAGCCCTCCATAGGGTTTAGGTTTACTCAAAAGTAGACTTGCTAATGCAGGACTTAGGGTTAAGGCATTTATTGAGGACACACAAACAGACACAACGATTGTAATCGCAAACTGTTGATACAACCTTCCCGTGATTCCTACCATTCCAGCAACAGGTATAAATACTGCGACTAAAACTAAAGTAGTAGCAATAACTGGTGCCGTAACTTTGCGCATAGCATCCAAAGTAGCCTCTTTTGTATTCATCCCCTTAGAGATATTTACTTGTACTGCTTCAACCACTACAATGGCATCATCCACCACAATACCAATAGCTAAAACAAGTCCTAACAAAGACAATACATTGATTGTAAAACCAAGCATCGGAAAGAAAATGAATGCTCCAACAAGAGAAACGGGAATTGCTAATGTTGGAATCAAAGTTGCTTTCCAGTCCTGGATAAAAATAAAAACAACCAAGATTACCAAAATTAAGGCGATAATCAATGTAACAACAATATCCTGTATACCAACTACAATAGGCAATGTAGTATCCAATGAGACATCATAGTCCATCGCCTCTGGAAAATTCAATTTTAATTCGTCCATCCTAGTCAAAACCTGACTTGCTAACTCAACCGCATTAGATCCCGGAGCTTGATACAATGCAATCATTGCACAGGGTTTTCCATTCAATCTAGTAAGAGCGTCATAGCGCTCTACACCTAGTTTTACTTCCGCTACATCTTTCAATTTTACAGAAGAACCATCATCTAATGTTCTAATTACGATTTCTTCAAAAGCCTCAGGAGTATTAAATCGTTCTGGAAGTCTAACAGTATAAGTATGCTCAGTTCCCTCGGGAGCAGGCTCCGCTCCAAATCTTCCTCCTGGAACAATTGTATTCTGCTGATTTATTGCTCCTCTAATTTCAGAAATACTCATTTTAAGTTGTGCCAATCTATCTGGTTTTACCCAAATTCGCATCGAATAGTCCGAGGCTCCTATCACGGAAACTCTTCCAATTCCTTTAATCCTAGCTAACTGATCCTTTATATTGATAAGTGCATAGTTTCCAAGAAAATCTTGATCATATCGACCATCTTCGGCAGTTAATGTAATTAACATTAAAATTGACGGCAAAGACTTTTCCGTAGTAACACCATACTTTTTAACATCTTCGGGAAGTTTTGCAGTGGCCGCTGAAACTCTATTCTGAGCAAGTACAGTATTCATGTCAGGATCTGTACCTACCTCAAATGAAACATCAATCACCATTGTTCCATCGTTAGAGTTGGTCGATTTCATGTAGATCATGTTATCCACACCATTGATTTGTTGTTCCAATGGAGTTGCAACTGATTCTTCTACACTTGTGGCATTTGCACCATTATAGGTAGCTCTAACTTGAACGATTGGAGGGGTTAAATTCGGATACTGTTCAATTGGCAATCCAATCATAGATACGGCACCCACAATAACAATGACTATTGCAATCACCATTGCAATAATAGGTCTATGTACAAAAAAGTTACCTTTAGATTCTGCCATTCCCCTAATTATTCTGCTTTAATACGAGATTTGAATTCGGTTTCAACAACCGTTACTTCAGCACCTGGTTTTACCTTTTGTAACCCTTCCAAAACAATACTTTCGTTCCCAGTCAAACCTTCATTCACAATATAGTAATCCTGATATGAGCCAAAAACACCAATTGTTTTAGATTCAATCTTCTTCTCTCCTGATACAATATAAACTGAAAATTGACCTTGGGTCTCCATCACACATTGTTTCGGAACTAGGATTGATTTTTCATTTGTAACGAAAGTATACCTCATTCTACCATATTGACCAGGTCTTATTAAGTTCTGTTCATTAGGAAATGAAGCCTGAACAAGAATGGATCCTGTTGACGAATTTACATTTCTATCAATGAAATCAAATTTTCCTGGATAAGGGTGAATGGTACCATCAGATAACACCAATTCTAATTTATTCTCTCGGTTAGAAGCGGCAGAGTCACCTGTTCCACTAGTCCCCAATGTTTGACGTGCCATTTCCAAATATTGATTTTCCGATAAGAAAAAGTCCAACTCAACTGTATCTGTTCTAGATACTGTATTTAGAATAACTGGATTTGGAGATTTCCCGACATATTCTCCTGCCTTAGCAAGTGTTTTCCCAATAGTCCCATTAATAGGTGACATAATTCTTGTGTACGAAAGTTTTATTTGTGCTAAGTCAATTTTGGCTTTTGCAGCGTCTACCATGGCCTCTGCAGCACCTTTTGAAGCAATTGCAGCATCTAAGTCTGTTTGGGAAACAGCTTTCATGTCCGCCAATGGCTGAATTCTGTTTAGATCATTTATAGCTTTAACTAAATCTGTTTTTGCTGCTGCTAGTTCGGATTTTGCAGATGCTAATTCTGCCAAAAAGGGTTGATCATCAATAACATATAATAATTGTCCCTTGGTTACTTTTTGCCCTTGACTAAATGCGATTTTTTCTAAGAATCCGTCTACGCGAGCTCTAATAGGAATATCCGATTTTCCACGAATTTCTCCAACAAATTCCATTACAATCGGAACTTTTCGATTCTCTGCTTTGATTACTCCAACCTCTGGTATTGGAGCTACTTTAGGCTCTTCTTTGCATCCAACAATAAAAATTAAAAGAACCAAAAATAGATAACTTTTGTGCGCCATAAAATTAGTTTAGCGCAGCAAAAGTATCATATTATTTACTTAATAGCCAAGAATTATGCATCAATATTGGCATATTTAGCATTCTTCTCAATGAATTCTCTCCTTGGTGGAACATCATCTCCCATCAACATAGAAAAGATATGATCGCATTCCGCAGCATTTTCAATTGTAACTTGTCTCAATGTTCTCTTTTCAGGATTCATTGTTGTTTCCCACAATTGCTCAGCATTCATTTCTCCAAGCCCCTTATATCTCTGAACTCCAACTGATGATTCATTTCCTGAACCTTTCATTTCTTGGATCATTCGATCTCTTTGATCATCGTTCCAAGCATATTGGGATTGCTTTCCTTTTTTAACTTGATACAATGGAGGAGTTGCGATATAGACATACCCATTTTCAATCAACTCTTTCATGTATCTAAAGAAGAAAGTAAGAATCAATGTTTCAATGTGAGAACCGTCGACATCGGCGTCACACATGATGACTATTTTATGATATCTCAGTTTTTCAAGGTTTAGAGCCTTCGAATCTTCTTCAGTTCCGACACGTACACCTAATGCGGTATAGATGTTTTTAATTTCTTCATTTTCAAAGATTTTGTGCTGCATAGCTTTCTCGACATTCAAAATCTTTCCTCTAAGAGGCATAATAGCTTGGAACAAACGATCTCTACCTTGTTTTGCCGTACCACCTGCAGAATCACCCTCTACAAGATATATTTCACACATAGCTGGATCTTTTTCTGAGCAGTCAGCCAATTTCCCCGGTAAACCACCTCCAGTCATGACGTTCTTTCTCTGAACCATGTCACGAGCTTTTCTAGCTGCGATTCTAGCTCTTGCTGCCAAAACAACTTTATCAACAATCATTTTTGCTTCAGCAGGATGCTCTTCTAAGTAGTCACCTAACATTTCAGAAACAGCTTGACTAACTGGTGCGTTCACCTCTCTATTTCCTAATTTGGTTTTAGTCTGCCCTTCAAACTGAGGTTCAGCTACCTTTACGGACACAACTGCTGTCAAACCTTCTCTAAAATCATCTCCAGCAATCTCAATCTTTTCTTTAGCTAGTAATCCAGAATCCTCAGCATACTTCTTCAATGTGGACGTAAGACCTCTTCGAAAACCTGAAAGGTGAGTTCCTCCTTCATGCGTATTGATATTATTAACATAAGACTGGATGTTCTCACTGAATGAAGTATTATATGTCAAGGCAACTTCTACAGGAATTCCTGTTTTATCACCTTCAATATGTATTACATCTGGAATTAAAGCTTCTCTATTCTCATCAAGATAAGTTACAAATTCGGATAAACCACCTTCTGATTTGAAAGTATCTGTGATGAAGTTACCCTCATCATCCTTTTTTCTTTCGTCCGTAATCTTAATTGTAATCCCTTTATTCAAATAGGCTAATTCACGCATTCTCCCTGATAGGGTATCGTAACTATATTCCAAAACATCAAATATTTGATGATCAGGCTTAAAGGTTACTTCTGTCCCTCTTTTATCTGAAGTTCCAATTTCCGCAACAGGAGCTTTTGCTTTTCCTCTTTCATATTGTTGCTGCCACATTTTTCCATCTCTATGAACTGTAGCTGTTAATCCTTCAGACAAGGCATTCACACAGGAAACACCAACACCATGTAATCCTCCCGAAACTTTATAAGAGTCCTTGTCAAATTTTCCACCTGCTCCAATTTTAGTCATTACCACTTCAAGAGCAGAAACTCCTTCTTTCTTATGGATTTCAACAGGAATACCACGTCCGTTATCCGATACAGAGATTGAATTGTCTTCGTGAATGATCACGTTAATGTCGTCACAATGCCCGGCTAATGCCTCATCGATTGAGTTATCGACTACTTCATAAACCATGTGATGCAAACCTCTTACTCCAACATCCCCAATATACATTGAAGGACGCATTCTTACGTGTTCCATTCCCTCAAGGGCCTGGATATTATCTGCTGAATATTGTGCTTTTTTATTTTCTTCGCTCATACCTAAAAAATATAGTGTTTTCAGTGCCAAACAAAGATAGCAAAATCCATATTTTAAAGGACTTTGATCGAAGGAAACCACTACTATTTATTAACATGAAATTAACAATATAAGAGTAGTCAAAATACTTCAAGAAAGCAGTCCTTTGTAGTTCTTTTTGGATAAGATTAAGCTCAGGCAAAAACAATGTACGGCTACAAATAGCTTTTATCGACCCCATGTCGCACAGAAAGTGGTATCTATGTTGTGCTGATAAAAAAATGGCATCGAAGCATGGGGTAAAATGACCGTACCATCTGAGTTTTGTTCAAAAAAAGCCATACGCGAGAGAAGCGTGGCTTTTAAAAAAGTGGCATCGACATACTCTCCCACCCTCAAAAGGGCAGTACCATCTGCGCAAATGAGCTGAACTTCTCTGTTCGGAATGGTAAGAGGTGGACCTCATTGCAATAGACACCTAAAATCGTGTGTTCTAATGAACAATATCATAATTATTGGAACTGGTCGTGGAAATGTATTAAGTAAAGTCAAGGGGACTTAAGTCTACGGGTAATTAGTACTACTCGGCTTTGATGTTACCATCTTTACACCTGTAGCCTATCAACGTCATCGTCTTTAACGACCCTTAAAAGATATCTCATCTTGAGGCGAGTTTCGTGCTTAGATGCTTTCAGCGCTTATCTCATCCCGACATAGCTACCCTGCAATGCAGCTGGCGCCACAACAGGTACACTAGAGGTCATCCTCCCGGTCCTCTCGTACTAGAGGAAGGTCCTTCAAAAATATCTAACGCCCACAACAGATAGGGACCGAACTGTCTCACGACGTTCTGAACCCAGCTCGCGTGCCGAATTTTAATGGGCGAACAACCCAACCCTTGGGACCTTCTCCAGCCCCAGGATGTGACGAGCCGACATCGAGGTGCCAAACCACTCCGTCGATGTGAGCTCTTGGGAGTGATCAGCCTGTTATCCCCGGAGTACCTTTTATCCTTTGAGCGATGGCCCTTCCATGCGGAACCACCGGATCACTATGCCTACTTTCGTACCTGGTCGACTTGTAGGTCTCTCAGTCAAGCACCCTTATGCCATTACACTCTACGCACGGTTACCAAGCGTGCTGAGGGTGCCTTAGAAGCCTCCGTTACTCTTTTGGAGGCGACCACCCTGTCAAACTACCCACCACACAATGTCTCCCGCTTAGCGGGATTAGATACCAGATAATCCAAGGGTGGTATTTCAAGGACGACTAATCTACGCCTAGCGACGCAGCCTCGAAGTCTCCCACCTATCCTACATGAATTACCCAATACCAATGTGAAGCTATAGTAAAGGTTCACGGGGTCTTTCCGTCCCGTTGCGGGTAATCGGCATCTTCACCGATACTACAATTTCACCGAGCTCGTGGCTGAGACAGTGCCCAGATCGTTACACCATTCGCAGGTCGGAACTACCCGACAAGGAATTTCTCGCTACCTTAGGACCGTTATAGAATACGGCCGCCAAGCCATCGGGGCTTCAATTCAATGCTTTCCGAAGATAACATCTCCTCTTAACTAACCTTCCGGCATCACAGGTGTCAGGCCTTATACTTCATCTTTCGATTTTGCAAAGCCATGTGTTTTTGATAAAAACAGTCGCCTGGGCCTATTCACTGCGGCCAACTGAAGTTGGCGTCTCTTCTCCCGAAGTTACGAGACCATTTTGCCTAGTCTTAGCCACGGATCACTCGAGCACCTTAGGATTCTCTCCCCAACTACCTGTGTCGGTTTACGGTACGGGCACTTATAATCTGAAGCTTAGAGAGAGTTTTCTCGAAGTCTGATTAGCGCTACTATCCAATTGGCCGAAAGCCGCTTGGTACTATCAGGGTTCATCAAGCCGTGCGCATTTAACTACACACTCATAACTACACCCTTTAACGTACTATTCCGTCAGTACGCGAGCGTTTCACTACTGTCATCCCATCGCAATTATAAGTGGTATCAGAATATTAACTGATTTGCCATCGACTACCCCTTTCGGGTTCGCCTTAGACCTGACTAACCCTCAGCTGATTAGCATCGCTGAGGAAACCTTAGTCTTTCGGTGAGCAGGTTTCTCGCCTGCTTTATCGTTACTTATGCCTACATTTGCTTTTCTATCCGCTCCACAATACATCGCCATACTGCTTCTGCGCAAATAGAATGCTCCCCTACCCAAGCCTTTCGCTGCCACAACTTCGGTAGTATTCTTAATGCCCGCTACTATTATTATCCACGCTCGATCGCTCGACTAGTGAGTCAAGTACGCACTCTTTAAATGAATGGCTGCTTCCAAGCCAACATCCTAGTCAACATAATCGAACAACGTTTATTCAACTTAGAATACATTTGGGGACCTTAGCCGATGTCCTGGGTTCTTTCCCTCCTCGGACATGGACCTTTAGCACCCATGCCCTCACTGGTCGAGTATATCTTATAGCATTCGGAGTTTGTCAGGGTTTGGTAGGCGGTGAAGCCCCCTAGCCCAATCAGTAGCTCTACCTCTATAAGAATCAACCTCAACGCTGCACCTAAATGCATTTTTTGGGAGTACGAGCTATTTCCCAGTTTGATTGGCCTTTCACCCCTACCCACAGCCATCCAAAGGCTTTTCAACGCCTGGTGGTTCGGTCCTCCATTTTACTGGGGCTTCAACCTGACCATGGGTAGATCACAGGGTTTCGCGTCTGCCTCCACTAACTAAGCGCCCTGTTAAGACTCAAGCCGCTTCGGATCCGTTCTTAAAACCTTAACCTTGCTAATGAAGAACAACTCGTAGGCCCATTATAAAGGCACGCCGTCACAAGACAAAGCTGCTCCGACTGCTTGTAAGCACACGGTTTCAGGGCGTGGTCTATTTCACTCCTTATTCAGGGTACTTTTCACCTTTCCCCTCACGGTACTGGTTCACGGTCGGTCTCTCAGGAGTATTTAGCCTTACCAGATGGTCCTGGCAGATTCGCCCAGGGTTTCACGTACCCCGGGTTACTCAGGATACTACTAGGTGGCAAGCATTTCGTGTACGGGATTTTCACCTCTATGATCCAACTTTCCAAATGGTTCCACTATACTTTGTAAGTCCACATCGTAGTCCTACAACCCCAAAGTTGCCTAAACAACCTTGGTTTGGGCTAATTCCCGTTCGCTCGCCGCTACTGAGGAAATCACTTTGTTTTCTTCTCCTATGGGTACTTAGATGTTTCAGTTCCCCACGTTCACCCCCGTCAATTGACGGGTGACATGTC
>JAWKMJ010000013.1:0-87500 GCA_041392305.1 Crocinitomicaceae bacterium | reverse complement strand
TGACCTTTATTCATGTTGTCTAATCTTTCCTGAGTAACACTTAAAGCTGTTGACCTATGATAATTTGCTATCTGGCTTTTTTGCTTTTCAGCATTTTCGCGTCCCTGGCCATTGTCTTCTACTTCGAATTGAATATACCCATCACCAGAGATAAAAGATATTTTGATTTTCCCTTTACGTTCTTTTAATCCTTTTAAGCCATGTATGATTGCATTTTCTACAAATGGTTGAATCATCATTGGAGGTAGAATATCTTCATCAAGATCTACCCCCTCCTCTACAACTATTTCATATTCAAAATCCTGCCGACTAAACTTCTCAATTATTAAATAATTTTCCAACGTTTTAATTTCATCTGATATAGAAATCAAGCGTTCTCTTGAATTTTCTAATATCTGTCTCATCAATTTTGCAAATTTACTTAGGTAGTACTTTGCCGACTTTTCATCCTTTTCTATAATCAAGTGTTGAATCGTATTCAATGAATTGAAAATAAAATGTGGATTCATTTGCAATCTCAATGCCTTCTGTTCCAATTCAATTAATGATTTTTCCATTTCAAGTTTATCCCTCAATTCTCTCCCTCTTTTTCTAGAACGATTCACAAAAAGTAAAACAACGCCTATCAGAACAACCAAGCCTCCACCCCAAACCATAATCAAAAACCAACTTTCCTCCCAATAAGGTTTTTTAATCGCAAAACTAAACTGAATGGGTTCACTCCAGTCTTCTCCCACTCCAGCGCGGACATAGAATACATAACTACCAGGCCTAAGGTTACTATAAGTAATAGAGCTATTGTCCGACGGTTCGGACCACTCAGAATCAAAACCTTTTAATTTCCATTGGTATTTAACTTTATTCGGGGCAGGTAAAAAAACTGAACCAAAACTGAATGAAAGTGAATTTTGATGGTATTCTAAATCTGAGGTTTCAGAAAACAATGTATCGTAAAAAAGCTTTACAGAATTAAAAAAAATAACAGGAGGGGCATTTGTTTTTTCAATTTTTTTAGGCTGATATACCGAAAGGCCATTAACCGTTCCAAACCATAAATTATTTTCAAAATCCAAAAAACTTGCATTCAAGCTTGTTTCTATTCCAGTAAAACCTTCTTCTGCACCAAAATGTTTGACTTCAAGATCTTTAGAAGAGAGTAATTTTAATCGATCAACCCCTTTTTCTGTTCCCACCCAAACATATCCTAAATGATCAGATTGAATTTGATAAATATTATTGGAACTCAATCCTGAAATCTTTCTGTAAAAAACAACTGAATCTTCAATGATACATCCAAGTCCCTTTTCAGAGGCAAACCATAATTCTCCATTTGCTCCTTCTTCGATGGAGGTTATTTTATTAGGAACAGTTGAATTGTCAATATTTAAATATGTCAATTCACCCTTTGACAATATTCCAATTCCTTTATCGTTCGTTGCTAAAATTAAATCTCCTTTGGAATTGAAGAACATGTGATTGATTCGCTGACTAATCTCGCCCCTCCCTCTTACTTTAAGTTTATTGAAAAAAATTCTAGGAAAAGTATCTAGCATAACTTTTGCTTTGATTAGTCCATCTCCAAGAGTTGAGATATAGATTTCTCCATTTTTATCTTCTGCAAAACAATTGACCCAAAGTGTAGATGGAAAAAGTTTGCCTGAATCAAAATTCAGTATGGTATCAAATGATTGAACAAAAATTTCTCTTTTAAGGTCCTTTGATTCATTTCTTCGAAAATATACTGACAATCCTTTCCCTTCTGTCCCTATCCAAATCAGCTGATTTTTTGATTCGAAAAGCGCCTTTACTTTTACATCATGAAATCCAGTCTTACCATTGTAAACATAATTCATAGTATCATTTATTCTCATGACTCCTCCACCAGAAGTAGCAACCCAAAGCTCTCCGATTTTAGATTTTAAGACAGAATAAATATAATCTCCATTCAAGCCAGAATTCTCTGTATAATGTAAAAATTGAGATCCCGAATATTGATTTACTCCGCCTCCACTTGTTCCGATCCAGATTTGATTCCAATTATCCTCAAAAATGCATTTTACATGATCATTAGATAGTCCTTCATTTTCTCCAAAATGTTCCCACTTTTTATCATTAGCATCATACCTGTATACACCTTTCCGTTGCGTCCCTATCCAAAGATTGGTTCTACGATCAACAAATATTTCCGTAATGATGAGATCTTGAAATATTTCCAAAGTATCCTTAACAAGGTCGTAGCCATTTCCAGACTTATTAAAGACTAAAATTCCTTTACCATAGGAACCCATTAATAATTTACCCTGATAGGAAACCACTTTAGTAATATGCTTTGTCTCAATCTTCTCAGGCAGAATTTTATCTGAAAGAGCAGAAGTAGAAACCATTCCTTTATTTGTGGCTAGAATCAATCTTGTATCCATCAGAAATAAATCCTCAGGAATAAAATTCTTCAAGCCGATTTCTTCAATTATTCTTTGCAACGAATCTCCAACAAACGTGTAAATATGTTGATCTGTGACCACATATAATTGTGTTTGTATTTTTTTCAAAATTCTTACTGGTTCAGATAGAGGAATGCTCCTAATTACTGAATTCCGTTTAGAAGACAGAATTGAAAGACCATTATTGGATCCTGCGAAGATTGTATCTCCTGAAGAAGACAGAGCATTGACCGTATTTGAAAGCAAACCTTCTGAAATCGTAATTGTAAAAAATTCCTTTCCATCAAACTTGCAAAGCCCTCCTCCTTGAGTTGCCATCCATAAATATCCCTGGTTATCTTGTGTGATTGAAAAAACTTGTGATTGAGCCAAACCCTCTCTTACCGAAAAAGACTTAAATGACGTTTCTTGACCAATCGAAATCAGACAAAAACTGACGAATACTATACTTAGAAAAATTTTCACTTGGCTAAAATACACAAATGGAGACGTGTTTAAAAAGACTTTTTATTATTCGAATTAAACTACGTATTAAACGCAAAAAGGCCGGTTTAGTACCGACCTTTTTTAATATATAAATTTTAATTTTTATGAATCTAAAAGATCGTCATTCGCAGGTACCGCAGAACCTGACCCTTCATTTCTTTCAGCATCAGTCATCTTACCAGAGAATGGAGGATACTCGTGATTCATGAAATTCATGAAGAAGTTTACTCTTAGGGACCAACGAGAAATCCCTACCATGTAGTCGTGCCAAGGTTTTGGATATTTCCCAGTAATGGCGATTACTAACCATGCAAAATACATAAGCAACATAGCAGGGATCATGTAGAACATCAATACAATTCCATGAGGAATGATAACGTAGAAAAACCCAAATAAAAATCTCATCCAAGAAGAAGCGAAAGGAATCTTTTCAGGATTAGTGGCTTCTAATGTTACATAATCATCTTGACCATTTAATCCAAAAGCTGGATATCCATCACACAAATTCATTAATCGAGCAGATACTCTTTGATTCCATCTGTTATATTTTAGAACAAAATCAAAAATTCCTTGTGGATATTTACCTGTAAATAAAACTGAAAGCATGGCGATGAACTGAGCAAACATCACCCCTATTCCAATAAACATTAATGGAATCATGTGCGGAATTCCAATGTAGATAATTCCGAAAAAAGTTCTTAAAAGCGCCTCCCCTCTGGAAAACTCTTCAGCATGTTTAATATCAAATCTCATAATTGTAATTTTAGTTTGACTAAATATAATAGTTATATCAACACAAGCAACTTATTAATCATCTAAATATCAAATATATACATCCATGGTTTTTTTCGCGGAAACAAAAAAAGCCAGCTACACTGAGCTGGCTTCTAATTAAATTGTCCAAATATCTATTTAGTAAAAAGGATTTCACGAAGTTTTGGTAATGGCCAATATTCATCATCTACCATCATTTCTAATTTATCACAATGATATTTAATGGGATCGAATAATGACTTTACCTCGTCACAATAAGCTATTGCTTTCTTTTTATTGTCTGTTAGTTTATTCACTTTCTTCCTGTTCTGAATCATTTGGTGGACAAGTTTATCCAACTCGATCAAGTGCTTCGATATTTTTTCTAAAAAGGAAATTTGAGTACTTGCATGATCTTTGAATTTCGCTCCAAAAATATCTTTCATACCCTGTACATTTTTAATCAATTGATTCTGATACTTCACTGTAGCAGGAATCACGTGATTGATAATCATGTCGCCTAGAACTCTAGCTTCAATTTGAAGCTTCATGATATAACTTTCAAATTCAATTTCTTGTCTTGCTTTTAATTCGATTGGTGTAAGAATCTTCAGATCAGAAAACAACTGTTGAACTTCCTTTTTTTCGTAAATCTCCATTGCACGGGGAGTATCTTTTAAATTTGATAGCCCTCTTTTTTCAGCTTCTTTCACCCATTCCTCACCATATCCATTTCCCTCGAATCGGATTTTTTTGGATTCCTTAATTAATTTTTGAAGTTCTTTAAGAATGGCCTCATCTTTCTTATCTCCTGCATCAATTCTGGTATCCACTTTCTTTTTAAACTGGATTAACTGATTCGCAACGATCGTATTTAAAACTATCATCGCTTTTCCACAGTTATCGGCAGAACCAACAGCTCTAAACTCAAATTTATTTCCTGTAAATGCAAACGGAGAAGTTCTATTTCGATCAGTATTATCAAGAAGAATTTGAGGTATTTTTCCAATATTCAATTTCAAAGCTGTCTTATCTTCTGGAGTCATTTTACCAGCCTTGATGCTCTTTTCCAACTGATCCAATAGATCTGTTAATTGAGATCCAATGAAAACAGAAATGATTGCAGGCGGTGCTTCATTCGCTCCCAGACGGTGATCATTACTTGCAGAAGCAATTGCTGCTCTAAGTAAATCTGCATTATCATGGATCGCTTTAATTGTATTAACAAAGAATGTCAAAAACTGAATATTCGATTTTGGATTCTTTCCTGGTTTTAAAAGGTTAACTCCTGTGTTTGTTCCTAAAGACCAGTTGTTGTGCTTACCTGAACCATTCAATCCAGAGAAAGGCTTCTCGTGGAATAAAATTCTGAAATCGTGCTTTCTAGCAGTCTTCTCAAGCAAATCCATCAATAATAAATTATGATCATTTGCCAAGTTCGCCTCCTCAAACATTGGTGCACATTCGAACTGCATTGGTGCAACTTCATTATGTCTTGTCGTAACTGGAATCCCTAATTTCAAAGCCTCTTGTTCAAAATCTTTCATGAAAGAAGTTACTCTTTCAGGAATGGATCCAAAATAATGGTCATCCAATTGTTGACCTTTTGCTGGATTATGCCCTACTAATGTTCTTCCCGTTAAAACTAGATCAGGTCTTGCATTATAAAGAGCCTTATCGATGACAAAGTATTCTTGTTCCCAACCTAATGTTGCGTTTACCTTAGTTACATTTTTATCAAAATACTGGCAAACATCCGTTGCAGCATTATCAATCGCGTGCAATGCTTTAATCAAAGGCATTTTATAGTCCAATGCTTCACCTGTGTAGGAGATGAAAATAGTTGGAATACAAAGAGTGTTACCAATTACAAAAGCAGGCGAAGAAGGATCCCAAGCGGTGTATCCTCTTGCTTCAAAAGTATTTCTGATACCTCCATGAGGGAATGATGAAGCATCTGGTTCTTGTTGAACTAAAAGCGACCCTTCAAAACGTTCGATTGCTTTTCCTGGACCCACTGGTTGAAAAAATGCATCATGTTTCTCAGCTGTAGAACCGGTCAATGGCTGAAACCAGTGTGTATAATGCGTAGCGCCTTTTGAAATTGCCCAGTCTTTCATAGCCGCAGCGATTTGATCTGCAATTCTTTGATCAATTTTAGATCCATCATGAACAGAGTTCACTACAATATCATAAGCTTCTTCTGTTAAATACTCTCTCATTCTATCTATATGAAAGACATTTTCACCAAAGTATTCACTAATTCTTTGAGAACCGAAATTTACCTCTTTCGGTTTTCTGTGCATGACATCCTGCAACGCAAAACTTCTAATTTTGGACATTTTTATAAAATTTTTGACAAAGGTATGATATTTTTGGGGGTGGTTCGTTAAAAAAATGATAATTATTTATGAACACCCCTAAATTTTAGTGTTAATTTCCAAAAAAAGATATTTTTTCAAGTATTAACCTAGAATTTCCCAAGTATGATCGGCTAATAATTTAACTGAAGCAATGATTTCCCAATTTGACATGTTTTTAGAAAATTGAGTTTGTTCAGGTGGAACCAAGCTTAAAATATATGTTCCATTTTCTCTTTGGTAAAGATGATAAATATGATTGATTAATGGCTGAAAGCGCATTTCTGCAGCATAAATGATTTCAGAAACCTCTTTTCGTTTTTCAATTTTTCTAGCTTGCTCGGCCAAAAGCTGCATTTGTTCATAAATCTGATGCAGCTGCATATCGGTCTGAGACTCCATGGCTGCCATGGCATTCCCTTTTATTCGACCTTTGTCTTCAGGTTTGACAATGGCTGACCCCAAATGGTGAGGATATTCAATAGAATTTGGAGATTCAGTTATCTTATCGGGATCGATAGGATTGATAAATTGTTTCTTCTTTTCGTTTGCCTTTTCGTCTGTCATGCTTCAAATTTAAGGATAACTATCCCTGTAAACAGTACATGAGCTAAAAAGTTTAATTGAAATTATTTATATCCCATGGAGCTGCATTTCTTTGAGGAAAATCAGCTCTACCAAATTTTTGCTCATAATATCCTTCTCCAAATTTATCATTCATCATTTTGACAATCCTTTCTTCCACCTTGTATGACTCCGGATTAAACATTACATTTTTATCGTGAATAGTTGATTCAAATTCTGAAATTGTATTGGCCGAAAGAAATTGAAGAGGAACCGCTTCAGGATAAACTTTATTTTTAAGAAATTCAGTATAAAACTGAGAATAATCGATGTGGTTTCCCTCTACTTCCCACTTAAAAATTTCGTGATTGAACATTTCCAAAAAAGTAGCGCCAAAATATTTTTCAAGCTGTTTCTCCTCCTGTTTAATGATACCCGGCATACAGTTTTTAATATATTCCGCATGCTCCTTCTTTTCGTTGTAAGTTGCCATCATGGTGTAAGGCGCATAAGAAGGAAAATATTGACTATTTGCGATTATCAGACTGTCTAAATGATCTAAAATATTAAAGAATCTACTTTTTAATTCATTCCAAAAAATCTTCTTAGGCTCCAGCTCCCAGCATATTCTACTATCTGCTAAAGTCACTTCTAAAGAATTTGGAACTCCAAATTTCGCCTTAGATGCTAAATCATCAAAAGCATATAAAATCCTTTCTTTTTCTTCTATATCATAAGGATTAACCATTAAAGCCTTGGCATATTCCAATTGATAAACCATTCCATCACGAAGAATAGCACTACCCTCCATGGCCTTATCCATTCCTTTTTCAATTTGAATCTTTAAAAATAAGGGAAGAGTCATTCCAGGCTCCTCGCCAAGTTGAATCAAAGCCTCTATTGGTTCTATCAATCCCTTTTCATCAAAAAGTGCATCCATTTCCAGCCTTATTAATTCAGATCTCTTCTGACCTTCATTCTTATCCAATTCTTTGGCTTCCGTTAAGGCTTCATTCATTTTTGAATCAAACATGATGGAGCTTGTAACATCACTATATTGATCCGAATTTCTTTTAAGGTAATCCATTGCTTGTTGCGTACTGGCTTCATTAGAGTAACCTTCTGCCATTGCTATAGCATCCTGCTTCCCTTGTTTGATTCTTTTTACAGAATCTTTGAGAGCGTCCAAAGTTTGCCTCAATAAAGTAGCATCATCATAACCCTTTTCATCTTGGGCCCCCTGAGCTTCAGTAGCCAAAACTTTTCCGTAATGGTCTGAAAAAGTACCAAAAAGGTTTTCCTGCATTAGTGCTCCATTGAACTCATTAATATCGCTCAGTTGCTGTCCTAATTCTTCCATCCGATTCAGAGCTTGATTCATTTTGTCTACATCTTCTCCTTTCAGACCTTTACCTTCAATATCTTTGGCCATTCCTCGAAAGGTATCAAGCATGGCATTTAAAATCATCGGATCAATTGGCATTTTTGAATAATTTAAATTTGGTTCTTATATTGACTCAACTTTTCTTCTAAATGTTCTTTTGAATATGGAACTAATCGAAAATGATGTGGCTTCATATTTTCTTCAGGATGATAGCTCCATTGAGGATCCCAATCTCGATTATTCTTTTCCAAATCTACTTTCGACTCGACAATCCTTTTTTTAGCTGTTTCGATTTTTCGACTCATCGAAGACTTATAAGAAGCAGGTACTTCTGCATTATGGTATATTTCGATATCATCTAAATACTTCCATTCATTTTGAATAAAATACCTCACACTTTCATCCATACTAATTTCAATACTATTTTTGTTTTCCTCCTCTTGCACAACGGTAATCACTTCCTGAGCAGTGGACAGTGTTTTGGACTTTTCCAATATACGATTTGCAGCTAGGACACGAATTGGTTCTCCTAATTCGTCAAAATATTTTTTACGCATGGTATATTCATCAATAGTTAAATTGACTGCATTCTGCTCATTCAAATCACCTAATTTCTCTTTGAATTCACCTAATTCTGAGCAAGAATTCATTGCTTCGAACATGGCGTTTTCAGTGCGATAGGTGTTCGGATAATTTGGATTGCCTTCATAGCGTTCCTTCCGAATACGATAATATTCTTTGTATTGAGAAAGTAAATCACTCATAATTAATCAATTTTGCCCCAATTTAGTAATTATTCTCTCTAAATAATTTTTTTCTAGGCATCTTTTTACAAAGATCATTTTTCTTAACATTCTCAAAATGAAATTATTGCAAAAAACCAACTATACAACGGATTAACCTTACTAATTCTGTTCTTACCAACAATTATTTGGGAAAAAAATTATGCATGAAAACTATCGTACATATTGAATTTCTATTAATTTTCCCTTGTCAATGAAATTATATCGTTATATTTAAACTTATCTCAAATTATAATAAATCATTATGAGCGCCTCACACCCCATCTTGATTCCAGTTGATTTTTCAGAACCATGCTTAGCAGCTGTAAAGCATTCATGTACACTTGCTAAGGCCGAAGGATGTAAGATCATGTTGCTAAATGTTCAAGCTAAAGGAAGTCCTTCTACTGGCCAGATTCAAGCACAACTGGAAAAATTAGTCACTGAAATTAAATCAGATTGTGGAGTAGAAGCGGAATACAAAATCGTACTTGGAAACAAAGTGGCCAATTTGATTTTGAAAGTTGCCAAAGAAATAGAGCCCCGATATATTATTATTGGGCTTGATAAAAAAGGAGATTCAAATGAATTTATTGGATCTATGACTTTTAGAGTTATTTCGAGATCGAATGCACCAGTTCTGTGCATCAATAAAGAGCGTGAGATGAATTTTAAAAAAATCGTCATGCCTATTGACTTGTCGAAGTCGAGTAGACAGAAACTTCCGAAGGTGTTGCACATTGCTCAACTATGTAATGCTGAAGTAGACATATTGCTTGTTTTGGAAGAAAATCATCCTATTAATAAGCAGAAGCTGACACTCTATGGCAACCAGGTTGCTGATATGCTTGCTAAGAAAAACGTGAAAAGCGTTACCCACTTTGTTACAGGTGGGAAGTACCATAGAATGATCACAAAACATGCGGATAAAGTAGGTGCAGATTTACTTGTTATTATGACCCAAGCAGAGTACACCTACATGGAACTATTTGTTGATAAAACAGCAATGCATATTATTAATGACACTAGTATTCCTGTTCTCAGCCTACGTCCGTTAAAAATTGAAGGAAGAACTTATTTTTAGTAATTTAGGGGAAAATTTATTACATGAAATTTTCCGTTGCAATACTTTTCCTAGCCTTATTTTTAAGTTTCAATTGTCTTTTAAGTCAAACCGAAAATTGGGGTCCACCAGTAAGCAAACTATTGTCTGAATCTGTTATTTCCCCGGATGAAATAGAATCGGTTGACATGCCCATTTTTGATTTCATGCAATGCCGATATGAGGATTCCATAAATGATCTGAATAAAATTGGTCCTTGGAGATTTGGATATTCTCATGAAGTTAATTTCAATCTAAATAATTCAGGAACTTGGGAAACCATTCCTGGGAGAGGCAGATTGTGGAGATTAAAAATTCATTCCGAAGGGGCCATGAGTTTAAATTTCTTATTTGAAAACATGTTCATCCCTGAAAACGGCGGATACATTGTTATTTATGACGAAAATGAGGAAGAGAATTTCTTTTATTATACTTCTCAAAATAATTTAGACCACAAAAAATTAGGAACTGAATTAACCTTGGGAGAAACTGCAATTATCGAATTCTTTGAACCACAGAATCAATTTGGAAATGCAAGTCTAGAAATTACGAATGTGATCCATGGTTATCGTTCATTAGATTTGTTTGCTCAATCCATGATGCGAGCATTAAATGGTTCTGGAGACTGTAATATAGACATTTTATGTCCAGAAGGAAACGGATGGGAAATGCAAGCCAAGTCTGTGGCGATGATTGTCACAAACGGTAATGGAATTTGCTCCGGAGCATTGATCAACAACACTCAAAATGATGGAACGCCTTACTTTTTAACAGCAAATCATTGTGGCAATGATCCATCGAACTGGGCATTTCGATTTAACTGGGATTCTCCGAATCCATCTTGCGCAACTACCACTCCATCAACGGATGGACCAACCAATATGCAGACTTCTAATGGAGGGGTTTTCAGAGCGAGTAATGTTGGATCAGACTTCTTTTTATTGGAAATTTCTAATCCTCCTCCAGCAAGTTGGGACATTTATTATTCAGGATGGGACAGAACCGATATCATTCCAGATAGTGTTATAGGAATACACCATCCATCGGGTGATGTTAAGAAGATCTGTAAATACTTAACTCCACCAGTTCAAACCCAATTTGATGCCGGAAATGGAAATGCTGAATGTTGGCAAATTCCAGATTGGACTATGGGAGTTACTGAAGGAGGTTCTTCTGGTTCACCTCTATTTGATGACAACCACAGAATAATTGGACAACTCTATGGAGGTCAAGCCGCATGCTCTAACTCCCCTACCACCACAGACAATGATCTTCCTGATTATTACGGAAGATTTGGAATTTCCTGGGATGGTGCGAGTTCTGCCGAAAGATTAAAGGACTGGTTGGATCCAACAGGAACGGATACCACTTATATTGATGGATACTACCCTTTAACTATATCAGATGATTATGATGCATTTGCAATTGTAGTACAAAATTTACCCCAATCTTTATGTGGTGAGAATACAGCAAACCCGTCTTTGAATATCCGAAATAATGGATTGCAAGTTTTAACTAGTCTAGACATTAAAGTTGATCTCGTAGGAAATATTTCTACCATTCCATGGACTGGAAATTTAGCTTCTGGTGCTTATGAGAATATTTCTTTGGGAACAATTAACTTCAACGATGGAGATTCAATTCTGGTTAAAATATATACCGTTAATCCAAATGGGAATCAAGATCAGAACACAATGAATGATACAATTATTTCCTATATTGATGTAAAATCTATCGGTGAATCATTAAACTTTTCCATTGAAACCGATTGCAATGCCTCTGAAAATGCTATTTTCATAGAGAATGATCAAGGAATTCTAGTTGAAAGTCTTCTTAACCAAAATGAACTCGCTGATAACTTTTTTGGTCAATTAGTTATTGAAGATGTTTGTCTAGTAGAAGACTGCTATGAATTGGTTATTACAGATAATGGAGGAGATGGTTGGCCAAGCGACTGGCTATGTTTTTCATCACCAAATGTAACAATAACCTACAATTCAAACGCGATTATAGACGAAAGTACTTTTACCTTTACGGATGAAGTAAGGTATCCTTTCTGCATAGGAAACGCCTTTATTAGTGAATTGAAAAAAGACGATATTGGAGTTTATCCAAACCCAACAAAATCGATGATTTTTCTCGATATAAATGAAACTTTAGTGAAAGATATTGAATTAGAGTTAATGGATCTTTCTGGCAGAAAAATATTTGAATTGGAAGGAGTTGATAAAATAGATTTGAGTTCACTTTGTGATGGAACGTACCTTTTGAAAATAATATTAAACGACCTTCATTATCCCATAAAAAAAATCATTAAAAATTAGTAGTAAATGTAATGTAAAGGGGTATCATGACCCTTTAGTAGAAGTATGATTTCACTCCCTTTTTCTTTTTTATAGGCAAGATCCTGAATGTCGATAACGAATTGCTCTTCATTCATTTTTCTACAAGCGCCTTCCTTTTTCAAAATAAATTTCATGGATCTTTTTGGGGGCATGGATTTCATAATATTCTGATTACCTATTAAACTACCTTGCGTGCTAGTACATCCGCCAGAATATCTAATTGAAAGAACTAAAATATTCTTTTCTATCCGAGCATCCATGATTGTATATTCATCTGATTCTTGATTAACATCTCCCAAAACGGCTTTTAATATATCTCTGGGATCAGATGAGGAAACATTTATTTTCTCTTTTGTACTTCCGCAGGAAAGTAAGAGTGAGACAATTAAAAAACTAAGCCATTTCATATTTAAAAAATTAATCCAATAGCAAGGTTTACAGAATGATTAAAACCTTTGGTTGACTGAAACATTCTTGTAATTGCGGGTTGGTAAAAAACATCCAAAGTGAAACAACTGACTTCAATACCTGTGCTAATTAATCCGCTTAACTGGTATTTATTATACACCAATTGGTCTGCAGATTGTTTGGCTTGGAGTCCGAAGGTAAAAACAAAACTATTTTGTATACCTCCTTGAAAATTCCACTTGAACAATGGTTTATTGACAAGAATCAGACCAACGGTCATTGGGATATTTAATCCAGTAGTATTGGTTCGTTTATGTCCCATGAAAGATGAGTTGAAATAAGGACTGTAATTGAATAGTAACCCCATATCCATTATGAGATATTTTCGAGTAATTCTTCCAGTAAAACCTATTTGATAGTTGAAATTATATCCATTATTAATTTTTTCATCTCCAATAAGAAAGTTCTTACCTGCAGCAATTTTAAATCCATATTGGAAATGCCATCTTTGAGCATATCCCAATGAACAAAAAATTAGCGCTATAAATACGATCAACTTTCTCATGCTGGGAAATAATAGGTTTCACCGTCAATTACAAACTTACGGTCCATGATTCTTGGCCATAATGGTTTTTCGGGCAATTGTTTGATCCAAGACTTCAAAATTGCCTTCAGGCTCTCCACTTTTTCTGGTTGAGTCTCTTTCAAATCAAACTCTTCGTAAATATCCTTTTCAATATCATATAAATGCATCCATTGATCTCGTTCAGAATACAGAATTTTAAGGTTTTTATAGCGCATTCCTTCAATGTGATTACTTCTCCAAAAAATCTTATCGTGTGGAGCCGTATTTGCCTTAAAATGAGGTAATAGATCCACTCCGTCCAAAATTCTATCTTTGGGTGGTGCTATTCCACAATTTATCAAACTAGTCATAAAAATATCTGTAGTTGAAATAGGATGTTCAAATTTCATGCTTTGTGTTTTTCCTTTCCAATACATTGCCATCGGGACATTCACTCCTCCGTCAAAATGGGTTAATTTCCCTCCTTTGTACCTCCCGTTATCTGTGGCTTTTGTATACGAGGCTCCTCCGTTATCACTTAAAAAATAAATGATGGTATTCTCTTCCAATCCTAAAGCCTTAACTTCTTTCATGATATCTCCAATAGCATCGTCTAAAGCTGCAATCATGGCTAAGTAAACTCTCCTGTTGGAATCCTTTACTTCTGGAAATCTGTCATAATATTCTTGAGGAGCTTGAAATGGAACGTGAGGTGCATTAAAAGCGACGTACATGAGGAAATTGGAATCCTTATTTCTTCTCATGAAATCAATTGCTCGATCTCTCAAAGCAAAAGTCAGATATTCTTTTTCAATTACTTTTTTATCATTTTCCCGAATTGCACTTGAACCATATCTTGCTGTATTCCATTGATGCTCACTTGAAAAATCATCCTGAATAAAATTTACATAACCGGGAGTTTTGTGCTTTGGCGTATATAAAGAAAATGCTCCATAAAAACCATATTGCTCTTCAAAACCCTTTGAATTAGGAACATAAGAATTGAAATTTCCTAGATGCCATTTCCCAAATATGGCTGTGTGATATCCAACAGCTTTAAAGATTTCCGCTATGGTAATCTCGGAGTTCGGAATTCCCTGTTTTGCAATTTGTCCTGGTCCTGGATAAGAATGATCTGTTGATACTCGCCAATCTCCTAATTTCTTGTTTTTACTTCCCATTCTGTATTCAAGTCCATTCGTGGGATAAAGGTCCATTGGCTGAGATTCAAAACCGAACCTTTGCTGATATCGACCGGTTAAAATAGCCGCTCTGGAAGGAGAACAAATTGGGGCGGTAACATAAGCATTATTAAAATGCACGCCTTCTTCGCTTATTTTGTCAATATTCGGAGTAGGCACGTCTGATTTAGGGTTGTAACAACTTACTTCATTTTTACCTAAGTCGTCGGCCATTATTAGAATGACATTATATTTTTTTGCTGGATCTTGTTTTAAGGATTTCAGATAAATCTCTTTTTTAGATAATTCAGTAGGATCATCTTTGATTTTCCACTCTTTATTTGTCGTCGTTAAGGGATAACATCCGAGTAAACTAGCAACGATCAATGCGATTCCTATTTTAATAGAATTTCTCATTCACAAATCTTGATTTCAACCCCCTCAACTTCGATCAAATCCCCGATGACGAGTTTTTTTCTTTTTCTGGTTTCCACTTCTCCATTCACTTTGACTTCACCTTCAGTGATAAGAATTTTCCCATGACCACCTGTCTGAGCAATGTCACAAATCTTCAAGAGTTTGATTAGTTCAATATACTCACCTTGCAACTTAAATTCCATTGTATTTTTCTTTGAATTTTTGAATCAAAATATCCGAAGCCCGAAAGGAGTCTAACTCTCCTTTTTGAATCTGATCTAACAAAAGTTCTTTCTGTTTTAATAATTCTTTGTTTGATTCCATCAAATGAATCAGACCCTTTTCAACCGATTTCTCGAACCAGAAAATATCTTGTTTTAACCTATTTGATTGAAATTCATTATTTGTTTGACATTTGGATTTAAAATCATCAATAATAGAAATTATTTTATCCATTTTGTCATTAGATACAGAGCTTGAAGTTTCGACCTTGGGAAACCAAAATTTTCTTTTAGGAGGCAAATAATGAACCGCATTTTCATATTCCTGACGTGCTAAGTTCGCTCTTTTTACATTGTCTCCATCTGCCTTATTTATCAAAATAAGATCAGCCATTTCCATTATCCCTCTTTTAATCCCTTGTAATTCATCTCCAGCACCAGCGAGCATTAACAAAAGAAAAAAATCTGTCATGGAATTCACTTCTATTTCACTTTGACCTACTCCGACGGTTTCAATCAGAATAACATCAAAACCAGCTGCTTCGCAAAGAAAAATGGTCTCTCTTGATTTTCTTGCTACTCCACCTAAACTTCCAGAGGAAGCCGTTGGACGGATAAATGCATTTTCGGATTGAGACAATTCGTTCATTCTAGTTTTGTCTCCTAAAATGGATCCTTTTGTAATTTCTGAGCTCGGATCCACTGCCAAAACAGCTACTTTATATCCCTTTTGAATCAAATGCATCCCAAATGATTCAATAAAAGTGCTTTTGCCTACCCCAGGCACACCTGTGATTCCAATTCGAATGGATTTTCCGGATTTTGGGTAGATTTTCTGTATCAATTCGGAGGCTTTGGATTCATCCTCTTCCTTGGTAGATTCTACTAGAGTAATTCCTTGACTTAAGGCAATAAGATTTCCCTTCAAAATTTCATCCGCTAAATATGAAGGTGTACGATGATCTGCAAGCTTTTTTCTTGAAGCTTTAAGTTTATCTAAATTGATCTTATTTCTTTCGGAATCTTCCAGAATTGGTTTTTAGCAAAAATATCAATTATTAGATGATATTTGCAGGATGAAAATTATTTTGATCTCCGACACCCATGGTTATTTAGATCCAAAATTGGATAAATACTTTAAGGAATGTGATGAAATTTGGCATGCTGGAGACATTGGAGACAAAAAGGTAGTAGAAAAACTAGAATCTTTGAAACCTACCCGAATCGTATATGGAAATATCGATAGCCATGAGATTCAATTAATGACGAAGAAGGAACTTTGCTGGGAAATTCAAGGCTTAAAGTTTGCCATGACCCATATAGCCGGAAAACCAGGGAAATATTACCAAGAAGGAGGGAAATTTTTTCGTGAATCGAAAGCCAATGTCTATATCTGTGGACATTCCCATATTTTACTGGTTCAGTTCGATAAATATTTAAATGGACTTTGGTTAAATCCTGGTTCATGCGGAAATAAAGGCTTTCACAAGATCAAAACCTTTCTGCGGTTTGAAATCCTAAACGGAAAAATTGAAAACATGGAGGCAATTGAAATTGGTCCTAGATCAGGTAATTTTTGATATTTTTACATTATGAAAGTTGATATTCTTTGTATTGGGGCGCATCCAGATGATGTTGAATTATCTTGTTCGGGAACAGTGTTAAAATCAATTGCACAAGGTAAAAAAGTAGCTCTCATCGATTTGACCGAAGGGGAATTGGGTTCGAATGGAACAATAGAAACTCGATATGCAGAAGCTGCCGAAGCGTCTAAAATATTAGGAATTTCTGATCGTGTCAATTTAAAAATGCAGGATGGATTTTTTGAAATCACAGAAGAAAATTTGCGCAAATTAATTGTTCAAATTCGAAGATTTCGACCAGATATTGTTTTGTGTAATGCAGTTTCTGACCGCCACCCGGATCACGGTCGTGGAGGAGATCTTGCTTCCAGAGCATGTTTTCTTTCAGGATTGGTTAAAATTAAAACCGAATTGGAAGGAAAAACCCAAGAAAGATGGAGACCAAAAGCCGTATATAGATACATACAAGATCGTTATTTGAAGCCTGACTTTGTAGTGGATATTACAGATTTTGTGGATCAAAAAATGGCGTCAATAAAAGCTTATAAGACACAATTTTATGATCCGAAACATACTGGAATCAATACCCCGATTTCCGGTGAGAATTTCTTAACCGCTTTAAAAGGAAAATGGGCTGATTATGGTCGTTCTATTGGGGTAGATTATGCAGAAGGATTTAATGTTGAGAGACCCATGGGAGTAGAAGACCTTTCTGATATTTTATAATGATTAGGAGCTCTATATTCATATTCATTTTATTGGGTTGTTCATCAGAAAAAACAACTTCCAGTCAAGCTCCTGAGAAAGAAACGCAACCGAAAAACAAATCTCCTAAGGAATTTGCTCTTGAATATTGTGAATGCATGAAAAATGATCAGGCTACCAAAAGTTGTGAATCCATTTTAAGTGAATTTCAGTCTACGTTTGGAAAACAAAACAAGGAGGCTGAAAAAGAATTTTCAATTGAAATGCAGAACTGTTTGTAAGAATTTCTTAAATTCAGAAAACAAAAGTTAGAACGCAATATGCTCAAAATCATCTGTTTTAGTGCCGCATCAAGTTTTATACTCATCTCTTGTGGATCAAAAACTCCAGAAGATTATGCAAAAGAATATTGTCAATGCATGCAACAATACCAAGACAATCCTGTCAGATGTAAGGATATTCTTGAAGATGCGAAATCAGAATTCGGCGAAGACAATGAAGATGCTAAAAAGGAATTTAAAAATGCGTATAAATCCTGTATGGAAGAATAGATTTAATTCTTTATAAATCGCATCGACTTATAATTTCCATTGATTTTAAATTGGACCATGTAAATTCCTGCTTCCCAATTTGAAATGCTTACCTTTCCATCTCCAATTAATTCATCCCATATCATTTTCCCATTTGAATCAAATACAGTGAGTTGGGTATTAGAAGGAATATTCCCTTCGATATGAATAAAATCATTTGCTGGATTCGGATATAGAAAAATCTCTATTTGATTATTTTCATTTATTCCCGCTAGAAATGGATTACTTGCATTGGAATAAGTTGAACTAAAACTTGGTCTAGAAAGAGATGTACATGGACTAGTATTTAAAGCCATCACTCTGTAATTTGTAATAGCATTTCCTGTAGCATTAAAATCTGTAAAAGTCGAGGTGTTATTTAATACAGCAAAAAGCAGGTCAAATGTTCCATCACCTTGAGGGTCTCTAAATACTCTATAAAAATCAAAATTGTATCCTTGAGCTGGAGTCCAATTCAAAACTACGTTACCAGTAGCATCATCTGAATTTAGATGAATTGCGCTATGAATTGACGAGGAATCACTTTCCACGCCACAAATATTTAATGTGGAAATTTTATACGAATACGGAAACAAATTGACATCCACTTGGTCGTAGTATTCATTTAGATTATAATATCCAGTTGAGGATATTTTTGAAAAAGAATTGGTTGATGCCACTGATCTAAAAATAAAAAAGGAGTCAACTAATGTTGTTTTAATACCTTCCCAGAGCACGTAATTCCCAGAACTCAAACTATCCGATGATACACTGCATAGGGTTTGTGTAGGTTTGTGTGTACATATATTGTAATAGTATACGGCTCCGGACTTCACAGTCGTTCCTGTAGCTTGAATAGCTCCTACAACATAATTTAATCCATCCAACGAGCATGAATAACCGTATCTCCAATTTAGCAATCCATCAGTTGCAAACTGGTTGTATTCAGTGATCCATTCTGCAGTAACCTCATCATATCGAATCAAATATACAGAGCCTCCATTGGAAACAAACTCATCGTTATTCAAGGCCGAAACGATAGCTGTATTTCCCTCAATGGCGACATCAAAACCAAACCAATCATCGATATTCACATCGGCCTGAAATAAAATCTCCTCTTCGGTCCATGAAACTCCAGTTCTCCTGTAAATATAAGCTGCTCCGGAAGAAGGAACTGAGTTATTTGCTCCAAAAGCTCCGACAATTAATATGGTATCATTAATACATGTAGAAAAGCCGAAACTATGAGAAGAGGCTCCATCAGACGGGGACAATTTCTGTTCAAACATCCAATTTGCGCCATCAAAATGGAAAACAAAGGCAGTTCCTGCATCAGTAGCTGCATCGTCATCAAGTGTAGAACCTATGATCAATCTATCTTTATGGATATCTACAGAATAGCCAAAAAATTCATTCCCAAATTCCGCAACGGTGCTTGTTAATTTTTGTAATTCTGACCAACTATTGAGATCATAATGATAGAGATATGCTGCACCTGTGTTAGAGGCTATAGCATCATCCTTAGGTGCTCCGACAATAATCGTTGTATCATCTATAGCAACTGAAATCCCGTATTCATCCCCGGGAGCTCCAGAAGATGCTAATAATTTTTTCACAAAATTAAAGGTAGTTCCGTTATATTCATAAACATATGCTGCTCCAGCATTTACCCCCCCTTCATCATTATTAGGTGCTCCCACGACAAGATGAGTTCCATTGAAATCCACAGAAACTCCAAAAAAATCTTTGACCCCACCATCTGGAGAATTAAACTCTGACTGAAAAACCCATGATCCCGCTATTCTTTTAAAAAATTGAACCGAACCTACGCTATCATTTCCTGCAATATCTTTATAAGGAGCACCAACAATTAAAATATCTCCCTTTAGGCAAGTCGATCCTCCAAAACCATCTCCATTGATTAGCCCAGAAGGTTGAATCTTTTCCTCTTCAACCCCAAAAATAGATTGGAAAAACAAAACGAAAGTGAAAAAATAAAATAGCTTCATAATGAAATGTTTACGCAAATATAGATGGATAAGTTGGAAGTATAAACAAAAAAAGGGTTGAACAATTCAACCCAATTTCATAACCTCTTAAAAGGTGTTAATAAATGATCCGTTGATTGCTCTTACGATAGTTTAATTTTTTGGTTTCAATTTGGCAATAAAAAAAATTTCTCTTCCCGACCTAGGTTCTATTGAATTAAAGGACTCTTCCATCAAAACTATGTCAAATTGTCTGGAAAATAAATTGCGATAATCTTCTTCACAACCTCCAAAAGGTGGCCCCCCCTCAAATTCAGTGTTAAACAACAAACCGACCAATTTCCCATTTTCAGCAAGTAAAGAAGACATCTTCTGAATATACTTTTCTCGGAAATCAGGTAAAAGTGCACAAAAAAAAGTTTGTTCTAGAATTAAATCGAATTGTCCTTCAAATTCAAAGAAATCTGAACAAATAATGTTTTGCTCAGGAAAATCTGGGCACTGCTTTTTAAATCCGGACAAAGCAGCTTCAGAAATATCTAGGGTAAATACATTACGAAAACCCGTTCTCCAAAGATATGCTGCCTCATAACCATTTCCACAACCAGGAATTAAAATATATATCGACTTATTTGGTAGTTGATCGATATAGGTTTGTAACGGTTGACTAACTTTCCCAATATCCCAACCTATCTCATTTCGATTGTAGCGATCATTCCAATATGCTTTATCCATCTATTTTCAATTATTTTAAATATTTTTTTGATTTTCTATGAATCTATTGTTTAACCATATAGGAAGTTGATTAAATTTGCAACAATAAAGTAACAAGAAATTTACACAACATGAAAGAGGTTGACGAAAGAAGAGATGACGTCGTTGTATACCCAAACGACAATTCACCACAGTTATTCAAGAATAAATTCCTAGAATTTCTAACCAAAACACATCCTGCGGTTATTTTTACAATGTATTCAATAATTGCTGGATTTCTGATGTGGTACTACTACACAGAGATAAATGCAAGTTGGGAATATATTTTGGGTTTCTTTTTTATTGGATTTTTTAGCTGGACTTTAGCTGAATATTTGATGCATAGATGGTTGTATCATAAAATCAAAGATGCAACTTATAATACTGGGTTGCAATTTTTACTTCATGGAATTCATCATAAACACCCGAATGATCCAACAAGAATGGTATTACCTCCTGTTCCGAGCTTAATTATTGCATCTATTTTCTTTGGAATTTTTTATCTACTAATGGGCAATTATTCTTTCATTTTTTCTCCTGGATTCATGATTGGATATAGCACGTATATGACCATTCATTACTCCACTCATATATTGGCACCACCAAATAACTTTTTCAAATATATTTGGAATCATCATAATATTCATCATTATCAACAACATGACAAGGCATTTGGAGTGACCACTCCAATATGGGATTTTGTATTTGGAACTATGCCAAAGAAGGGTCGAAAAACTGTAAATATTATCTACAAGAAAGCCTAGTCTTCATATTTGCGTTTGTAGGCCAGTATCAAATTGATCATTCGATCGTATTTTGGATCGTAGACAAAGAATCCAGACATAAGTAAATCCTCGAAGATATATGGATTCCATACAATGTTGACATCTTTGATATGATGTGCTAAATATTGAAGGTAGATTAATCTGCCCGAATATTTAACAAACAGATTAGAGGATTTTTCACATGCCATATATGCAAGAAAATTGGCGGTTCCTTCATCGGCAAAACCATAAGCATGTGCTAGTTCATGAGCATATAAAAAAGGAATGTATAGGGGCCTGAACCCTCGATCCATGTTGGCTTCACCTAGAAAGGGATTGTAATATCCAGAAATTCCGAAAGAAGACAAAAAACCAAATGGCTTTATAAATCTCATGGCCGGATTTCCTACAGGGTCGTAACCAAATTCCCTTAGTACTTCTTCGAGGTTATCTTTAACAATTTCATCTAAATTTTCAGGAATATCTCTTAATGTAGGAACATTCGATTTAGTAAACTTAATTTGCATACGTAGAGCGATTGCTTTCTTTCTGTTTCTATGAAACTCCGTTAAAATTTCAGGCTCGGTGTGCTCAGTAACGTTGATTCCCAGCTTATCTTCAATAGGTATCCGATGATAATTAAATCCCCATAAAAATGAAAAAGCAATTACAATCTTAGAGGCCATTGACAAAATAGTAATGATCAACAATTTAAGCTTGAGTTTCAATGGAATAACCCGTACAAGAAATACCAATCGAATCCACATAAAAATTCTGTAGATTACATTTCCCAAAACGAACATGAGTAAAAAATAAAATAGACTGAAGGGAATCATTCCAATGGTAAAATCGAAAAAGTACCGGACACCAATAAAAAATCCGTTCGAATAATACGCTTCAACAAAATTGGGATAAACAGAAAGTACAAAATGCAGGACCATAGTAATAAGTCCCCCAATGATCCACAATACTCGTGTATCAATAATTTCGAGAATTCGAATATGCCTTTTTTCTTCTTTTGTTTTCAATTGAAACCTCAACTTATTTCGTACAAAAATAAGCCAAATAAAACAGACATTCGGAATTTAAGGAATCTTGTACGCGAAAATTAAAATATCATCAACCTGCTCTTGAATCCCTCTCCACTCTTCAAAGAATCTATCTAATTCTTCTTTTTGCTCTTCCATTGGTAAATGAGAAAGATCGAGCAGCATCCTCTTAAAAGGTTTAGTGCGTAATTTTTTATTTCTTTCTCCCCCAAATTGATCTGGATATCCATCGGTAAATTGGTAGACAATGTCTCCTTTTTTAACAGGAATAATAACATTTTCAAATTCCACATTTCGATTATATGAATTTGATCCAATTGAGGATTTAGTTCCTTTATATTCCAAAAGATCCCCATCTCGTACAATATAAATAGGTCTCATTGCCCCAGAAAAATGTAATTCCTTTTTATCCTTGAAATGGACGATCATAGACAAGTCCATACCATCTTTAGGTTGGAGACTATTTTGAGAAAACTGCAAATAGCCATTCAGCCTTTTATTAAACATATTTAAAGCAGTAGAGGGCTGAACCACTTTTTCATCATTAACAACATTGTTAATAATATTATAGGCAAACATACTCATAAAAGCACCTGGAACACCATGCCCTGTGCAATCAATAGCTAAAAGAACTTCTGTATCTCCATAATTATGATACCAATAAAAATCCCCGGAAACTATATCTTTTGGCTTGTGAAGAATGAAATAATCTTCCAAAAACTGAGAGATATATTCTTTCCTCGGAAGAATAGCGTTTTGAAGTCTCCTTGCATACAATATACTATCTGTAATATCCTTGTTTTTTGATTCAAGGGCATTCTTTTGAATTTCAATTAATCGATTCCTATCTTCTACAAGTTTATTCTGAAAAATAAGATCATTATGCGCTTCATGCCTTTCTCTAATCCTTTTTCTGTTGAAAAGCAGACCTAAAACGAATACAACAACAGTTAGAATTGCAATTGAAACTGCCCATATTTTTTGATTATGTTCCTTATTCGAAATGGCATCTTGTTCAGCTTTACGTGCTTTTAAAAGCTCATTTTCCTTTTCTATTTGTTCAGTTCTGTATTTTTCCTGAAGCTCATTAATTCTGTAAGAAGTTTTTTCACCGAAAACCATTTCCTTCACTGCCTGAAGATCATTCTGAATAAAAAATGCCTTTTTATAATCTCCTTTTTCCTGATAAACCTCTCTTAGATCTTCCAAAACGCGTACTTCAATTTCCATTGATTTGATTTGTCTGGACAATGCCGCTGCTTTGTTTAAGTAGTCAATCGCTGATTGATAATCTTTCTTTCTCTTAGCAATTTTAGAAATAACCTGAATTGCCATTATTTCTCCACGAAGATTCTTATTCCTTTGTGCAACTTCTTTCGCCTTCTTCGCAAACTGTTCGGCCATTTTCAACTTACCGAGTTGAGAAAGAACCAAACCTTTACCCGAATAAGCATCAGTAAGGTTGGGGTAATTGATTTCTCTTTCAAATATGCGAATTGCATCATCATAGAACTTCAACGCACGATCATATTTTCTGCGTAGATAATAGATTTTTCCAAGATTGACCCAAGTGTTTGCAATCGCTAATGAATCTCCAACGGCTAATTTGATTTCGAGTGATCTATTGTAATAACTTAAAGCATCATCATACATCCGCAAAGCCTCATAAATCTCTCCAATTCCATTTTCAACTTTTCCAACATCATTTCTAGAACCTTCATCTTCAAAATAATCGATGGCCTTATGATACGATTTTAGAGCTTTGTCATAAATACCCATTTCAAAATAAGCAATTCCCATTGCTCGATGAATTTCTCCTAAGGTCTCCAGATATTCACTAGGAATTACGATTTTGGCTTTCTGATAATAATCAATTGCGGATATATAATCCTTTTTATAATAATATATTACTCCTTTCCTGTGTAAGGCGAAACCGATATCAAAATCACTTTTATCCTTTTTTGCCTCTTCCAAATACAACTCGATATAGTAAAGGCTTGAATCGTGATTTACTTTGGAATAAATGAAAAAGTCAGAAATATTCTTGTAAACCTTGTAATTGCTCGGTTGCTTTCGAATAACCCTTTTGAGAGAATCCAGAATAGGATGGTCCAATTCAGCCGCAGACACAAGCGGAATAGTCAGTAAAAAACCGATCAGTATCAGTGCTCTCATACTATCAAATATAACTATTCATCTCTTAATATCCTCTCGTACAGAATTCCTTTAGATGGAAGCTCTAAAAAAATCGCTGAAATATTCATTTTTCCACTCTAAATCCTGATGGAGTAAATTATATTTTAAAAATGGATAAAACATTTTAAAATTATTTACTTTTGTTTCCTACGTAAAAAAACCAAAAAAGATATTCTAATATTTAGTTAAAATGGAAAGTAAATACCAAAAGCAGATCGATAGCTTCATGAACGAAGTAAAGTCGAAGAATGGTCACGAGGCTGAATTTCTTCAAGCTGTTCACGAAGTTGCCGAAACCGTTATTCCATTCATCGAAGAGAATCCAAAATATCAAGGACATAAACTTCTAGAAAGAATGGTAGAACCTGAAAGAACAATCATCTTCAGAGTTCCTTGGATTGATGACAATGGAAAACCACAAGTAAATAGAGGTTTCCGTGTCGAGTTTAACTCGGCTATCGGACCATATAAGGGAGGACTTCGTTTTCACCCAAGCGTTAACTTATCAATTCTAAAATTCTTAGGATTTGAGCAAGTTTTCAAAAATTCACTTACAACACTTCCAATGGGTGGTGGTAAAGGAGGATCTGATTTTGATCCTAAAGGTAAATCCGACAATGAAGTGATGAAGTTTTGCCAATCATTTATGACAGAGCTTTCAAAGCATATTGGTCCAGATACAGACGTTCCAGCAGGAGATATCGGTGTTGGTGGAAGAGAAATCGGATACTTGTTTGGTCAGTACAAAAGAATAAGAAATGAATTTACAGGTGTATTAACTGGAAAAGGAATCACTTGGGGTGGATCTTTGATCAGACCAGAAGCTACTGGGTATGGTACAGTTTATTTCGCTCAGGAAATGCTTAAAACTAAAAAAACTGATTTCAAAGGGAAAACTGTTGCAATATCCGGTTCTGGAAACGTAGCTCAGTTTGCTTTGGAGAAAGTAATTCACTTGGGAGGAAAAGTTGTTACTGTTTCAGATTCTTCAGGATATATATACAGAGAAAATGGATTCCACTCAGAACATCTTCATGCCCTTATGGAATTGAAAAATGTTAAGAGAGGTCGAATTAAAGAACTTTGTTCTCAGTTTGGAGACGTTCAATTCTTTGAAGGTGAAAGACCATGGGGAGTGAAATGTGATATCGCTCTTCCTTGTGCCACTCAAAACGAATTAAACGGTGATGAGGCTAAAACTCTTGTAGCGAATGGATGTATCTGTGTTGCAGAAGGAGCAAACATGCCGAGTACCCCTGAAGCTATCGAAGTATTCAACGAGGCTAAGATTTTGTTCTCTCCTGGAAAAGCATCGAATGCTGGAGGAGTTGCTACTTCAGGATTGGAAATGTCTCAAAACTCTCTTAGACTTTCGTGGACTAGAGAAGAAGTTGATCAAAAATTACACGGAATCATGGTAAGTATCCACGAAGCTTGTGTAAAGTATGGTAAAAATGGAGATCATGTAGATTACGTTAAAGGTGCCAACGTTGCTGGATTTGTTAAGGTAGCAGATGCCATGATCGACCAAGGAATTGTTTAAAAAACAAGATCTATAAAATAAAAAAAGCCGCATTTAGCGGCTTTTTTTATTTCAAATGTATTCAATTTATTCTTTTACTCTTTCCATATAATCACCCGTGCGAGTATCGATTTTAATCTTGTCACCAATTTCACAAAATAATGGTACTCTAACCTCAGCACCTGTGTCGATAGTTGCCGGTTTAAGTGTATTGGTTGCCGTATCTCCTTTCACTCCAGGCTCTGTGTAGGTAATTTCAGCTTCTATATGAATAGGAAGATCGACTACTAAAGGTCTTTCTTCATCAGCGTGAAACAAGATTTCCACCATCATCCCTTCTTGCAGGAATTCACTTTTATCTATAGCACTTTTTGGTAAAAAGATTTGCTCATAAGAATCTGTATTCATGAAGTGGTATCCCTCCCCTTCTTCATATAAAAATTGATATTGTCTTCTCTCTACTCTAACAATGTCAATTTTATGTCCTGCCGAAAAAGTGTTGTCAATCACTTTTCCAGTTTCAATATTCTTTAGTTTTGTACGAACAAATGCCGGTCCTTTACCAGGTTTCACGTGTTGGAATTCAACAACACTTACAATTTTCCCGTTAAAGTTGATACAAAGTCCGTTTTTAATTTCTGCTGTTGTAGCCATAATCTAATCTTATTTGTGGTTTTCAATATTAATCTCTTTTTCGCAAAAAAAGAATTCTTTTTCAAAATTATTAGAACAGACCAAAATGATCCGATCTCTCATGTTTTCTTTTATAATAGATTGATACCATTCCATCCCCTTTTCATCCAAATTGGAAAGTGGCTCATCCAATAACAAAACGGGAGTTTCAGAATAAATTGCCAGTCCTAACTTCACTCTTTGCTTCATTCCCGATGAATAATCTTTTATCAATTTCCCAGTCACATCAGGTAGATTAAACGCGCTATTCAAATCTTCATTTTCTGATATCTTTAAGCCCTTAAAACCTGAATGAAATTTAACCAATTCGTCTAAAGTAAATTCTTCCGGAATATCTACGTAGGGGGCTGAAATAGAAATACTTTTGTAGAGTTGTGTTAAATCAAATTTCCCTTGATCAACAATTATTCTTCCTTCAGTTGGTATACCAAAACCAGATACAATTTTAAGAAAAGTAGATTTTCCTGAACCATTGCTCCCTTTGATCACCCAATATGAATTTGATTCAATTTCTGCCGAAACACCCCTGAAAATCCACTCCTTATTGTAGCGTTTTCCGATATTTTCAAGAGCAATATTCATTTTATTAATTCAGTGGACCTCTTATAATTCCTCGCTCAGAAGCATCAATGAAATTTAAAATATTGGATTTGATTTCACAATCAGGAATCTCATTACGAATAGCTTCAATTCCACTTGAGATGGTATTATTCTGAACGTAAAGTTGTCTGTAAACATCCTCAATCAAACGAATGGTATCATCTGAAAAACCTCTTCTTCTAAGTCCAATGGCGTTAATACCAACAAACGATATAGGTTCTCTAGCAGCTCTCACAAAGGGAGGGACATTTTTGCGAATCAAGGTACCGCCTGCAATGAAGGCATGATCTCCGATATGGATAAATTGTTGCGTTCCAGCTGCTCCTTCCAGTATTACATAATCACCTAACACATTGTGCCCTGAAAGTCCTGAATAATTTGCCATAATACAATGATCGCCCACAATACAGTCGTGTGCAATATGGACGTACCCCATCAATAAACAATTCTTACCAATGACTGTTTTTTCCTTATCTGCAGTGCCTCTGTGAATGGTAACACACTCTCGAATAACCGTATTATCTCCAATTTCTACTGTGGAATATTCTCCAGCAAATTTTAAATCTTGAGGTACGGCTGAAATTACTGACCCAGGGAAAATTTGTACGTTTTTCCCAATTCTAGCTCCTGGATAGATGGTAACATTGGGTCCAATATGACTACCATCCCCAATTTCTACGTCTTCGTAAATAGTGGTGAATGACTCAATCGTAACATTTTCCCCAATTTTAGCATCAGGGTGAATTTGGGTCATTTGACTTATCATTATTCTTTTTCCTTTACAATTTGAGCCAACATTAACGCTTCAGAAGCTATTTCTCCATTTACATAAGACCTTCCTCTCATTTCTACTAAACCTCTTCTAATCGGCCTTGTGAGCACCATTTCTACTACTAAGGTATCTCCTGGAATGACTTTCTTCTTAAATTTACATTCATCTATTTTCAGGAAATAGGTCATCCACTTTTCTGGCTCATCAACATTATGCAATGCTAAAATCCCACCTACCTGGGCCATCATCTCAACCTGTAAAACTCCAGGCATTACAGGATTCCCAGGGAAATGTCCTTGGAAAAATGGTTCATTCATAGTTACATTTTTAATTCCATGAACGCTATTTTCATCCAAATGGATAACCCTATCTACGAGTAAAAATGGGTAACGGTGAGGTAGAATGCCCTCAATGTCATTAATATCCTTAACAGTCTTTGTAAGATCAAACTTTCTTCCAGCTTTTTCTTGCTTCTTGATCTGCTCTTTCAATACTTTGGCAAAACCAACATTCCCAGCATGACCAGGACGAGCAGCTAAAATGTGCGCTTTTATCGGTCGACCTACCAAAGCTAAATCACCAACAATATCTAATAATTTGTGGCGAGCAGGTTCATTCTCATATTTCAAATCTGTTGAATTTAAAACTCCAATTCCTCTAAATTCAACTTGCAACTCTTCCTTTCCGAGCTTTTTAGCAAGTGCTCGAAGTTCTTCTTCAGAAACATTCTCTCTTTCAACAAGAACAATCGCATTGTCTAAGTCCCCTCCTTTGATCAAATTATGATCAGCCAAATATTCTAATTCTCGTAGGAAACAAAAAGTTCTGCAGGGCGCAATTTCCTTCTTAAAATCCTCGAGCTTGTACATTGTAGCATGCTGAGTTCCTAGTACAGGTGAATTGTAATCTACCATTACCGTCAGACGATAATTTTCATCTGGTATTGCCAAAAATTCAACTCCTTTTTCTGGATCCTCCCAAGGAATATTTTCATCTAAAATGAAGTAATTCTTATCTGCATTCTGTTCAACAATCCCAGTTTTTTCCAAAGCCTCAATAATCAATAGAGAACTTCCGTCCAAAATAGGCACTTCTGGACCATCAATTTGAATCAAAACATTGTCAATTCCTAAACTATAAACAGCAGCAAGTAAATGTTCGATTGTGTAAACTTTTGCTCCATTTTTTTCAATCGTTGTACCTCTTTCCGTTCCAACTACAAAATCGCAATCTGCTGGTATTTTTGGTTGTCCTTCTAAATCTATTCTCTGAAAAACATATCCGTGATTTTCCGGAGCCGGACAAATTGTAATGTTGGAAATTTCTCCAGTATGCAATCCAATTCCGGAAATTTTTACTTCATCTTTAATTGTGCACTGCTTATCAGTCATTATTGTTCAAGTTTTTTTTCTACTTCTCCTAATCTCTTAGCCAACTCAGGTAACTTTCTAAATAGAGCTATTGCTTTTTTAAACTCACCTGCTGGAATCGCTGGTTGACCTATCAGCATGGCTCTTTCTTTTACAGAATTTGCAATTGCTGCTTTGGCAGCCACTAAAGTTTTATCCGCAATTTCTATATGACCGTTGACGCCAACTTGCCCGCCAAACATAACGTTTTTCCCTACCTTGGTTGAACCAGCAATACCACATTGTGCAGCCATCACTGTATTCTCTCCAATATCGCAATTGTGTGCGATATGAACCATGTTGTCTAGTTTGACTCCTTTTCTTATATAAGTATTTCCTAGTGTTGCTCTATCTATGGTTACGTTAGCACCTAAATCCACATGGTCTTCAATAACCACTTTACCAATTTGAGGCACCCTTTGATAGTTATTTTCAGCATTCGGTGAAAACCCAAAGCCATCGGCTCCAATTACACAACCTGAATGAATTCTGCAATCTTTTCCAATTTGAGTATCCTGATAAATTTTTACTCCAGCGAAAATAACTGTATCATCTCCAACTATGCAGTTGTCTCCAAGATAGCATCCTGGATAAATCTTTACATTCTTACCTATTTTAGTGCCCTCCCCAATGTAAGAAAAGCTACCGATATAAACATCTTGTCCTATTTCAGCAGTATCTGCAATCTTCACTGGCTCTTCGATTTGAGGTTGTTTCTCTCGCATCTGATTGTACGCGTCCAATAATTTAGCAAAACAGGAATAGGCATCTTCTACTTTTACCAGTGTTAAGGTTTCTGGAAGTTGATCCTTAGCCTGGAAATCTTTTCCAACGATGACTATTGAAGCTCCTGTTGTATAAATATATTCTTCGTATTTCGGATTAGCTAAAAAAGAAAGCGTACCAGCTTTTCCTTCTTCGATTTTGGATAAATCATTAACCGTTTGTTCAGGGTTTCCAATAACTTCACCCTGCAACATACCCGCAATTTGCTGTGCTGAAAATTCCATCGGTCAAAATTATAAATTTTTGTAGTTTATGAGAATGTTAAATTTCCTTTTTATTAACAATGAATTCCCAATAAAATTGCCTTAAGGAATATAACTCAACAAATATTTTTGAACCGGGAAAGAAAATGTACTCAAACTAAAGTTATCAGAGGCTGCTACAAGGTCAACAACAACACCGTCTTTCATAAGTATATTGATAGAGCCTGAACTTAAATCATAAGCGTTATTGACTAGATCATCCGTGTAAACAAAATAGGAAGATTCCTCGTCTGTTAAACCGTACTTTAACTTAACGTTACCAAGTAGATCGTGAATGCGACTTTCTGTTATTGGTGTATTTGTGATTTCAACTTTTGGCAATTCTCGATTAATCAATTTTTGAGAAAGCACGGATAAAGTTATGTCTTCATTATCCATCCAGACTTTAATAGCACCTAAAACATCATAATCATCCAATTTTGAAAATACTTCTAGCGCTTTTGGGTCTTTGTTGAAATCTTTAGTCGTAATAGTATTCTTAAGGAAATAATTCAAATAGGGAGAAGCAAATAATTCTTGGCCATTTTGAACTAAAAATCGAGCTCTTTCTAAAATTTTGGACAATAAAATCTCAGCTGACAAGACGGTTTTATGCAGATACACTTGCCAGTACATAATTCTTCGAGCAACGATAAAATTCTCTATGGAATAAATTCCCTTTTCTTCAACAACCAATTCATCGTTCTTTACATTCAGCATTTTGATAATACGCTCTGAACCAATCACTCCTTCCGAAACACCCGTGTAAAAACTATCTCTTTTCAGATAATCAAGTCGATCCATGTCAAGTTGAGATGAAACCAATTGGTGCAAAAATTTTCGCGGATGTTTATTTGTGAAAATCTGAATACAGGTTTCCAGCCTACCATCAAATTCCTCATTTAACTTTTCCATGAACAACAAAGAAAGATCTTCGTGTGAAACTCCTTTCACAATTGTATGTTCCAGAGTATGTGAAAATGGACCATGACCTATATCATGCAATAAGATAGCTAAAATGGCTCCCAACTTGTCTTTGGGATCAATAGTTGTCCCCTTTTTCTCAATGACGTCCAAAGCCTTTGTCATCAAATTCATAGCACCGACGGCATGATGGAATCTAGTGTGATGGGCTCCGGGGTAAACATAATAGGTTAAAGCCAGCTGCTTCACCCTTCTCAACCTTTGAAAATAGGGGTGTTGTATTATGTCGTAGATAAATTCATCTGGAAATGTAATAAACCCATAAATTGGGTCGTTAATAATCTTCTTTTTGTTACTTACCTTTGACATAAATTGAATCACTGAATTAAGAATTCAAATCTAAATAAAAAATAGAAGAATGAGTGTAAACATCCTATGGGCCGACGACGAAATTGAATTACTAAAACCGCATATCATGTTCCTTGAACAAAAAGGATATGAAGTAGCTACCGTTACAAATGGTGCCGACGCAGTAGAAAAAGTTGAAAATGAAAAATTTGATATCGTCTTCTTGGATGAAAACATGCCAGGTTTAACAGGATTGGAAACACTAACTAAAATCAAAGAAATTAATAATCTGATTCCGGTAATCATGATTACCAAAAGTGAAGAAGAGCACATTATGGAAGATGCTATTGGCGGAAAAATTTCTGATTATTTGATCAAGCCAGTGAATCCAAATCAAATTCTTTTGAGCTTGAAAAAAAATCTGGATGAAAGAAAACTGGTAAGCGAAAAAACTTCTTCTAACTATCAAAGAGAATTTAGGGATTTAGGAATGCGAATTAATGACCGACTAGATTGGGAAGAATGGATTGATGTCTATAAAAAACTTATTTACTGGGATCTGGAGCTAGAAAAATCTGGTGATCAAGGCATGCAAGAGGTTCTTAAAATGCAGAAAACAGAAGCCAATTCTCAGTTTAGCAGATTTATTGAAGACAATTATTTAGAATGGACCAATGAGGTTTCAGATGACATACCTCCTATGTCTAATAGTATTTTGAAGAATTGGGTTTTCCCGATTGCTGATCAATCTCCATTGTTTCTGATTGTTATTGACAATTTGAGACAAGACCAGTGGAAAGTATTGAAACCGTTAATTTCACCTTATTTTAATATTGATGAGGAAAAATCATTCTTTTCTATACTTCCAACAGCAACACATTACGCTAGAAACACTCTTTTTTCTGGGTTAATGCCTTCAGAAATGGAGAAGAAACACAGAGATATTTGGCTAAATGAGGATGAAGAAGGAGGAAAAAACATGCACGAACAAGAGTTTTTAGAAGGTAATCTGAAAAGAAATAACAAATCCTATAAAACCTCTTACAATAAAATTACAAATCTTAATTCTGGCAAAAAATTAGTTGACAATTTCAATCAACTTGAAAATAACCACTTGAATGTAATCGTCTACAATTTTGTTGACATGCTTTCTCATGCCAGAACAGAAATGGAAGTAATCAAAGAACTGGCTGACGATGAAGCTGCATACAGATCACTTACCCGTTCTTGGTTCGAACATTCGCCATTGAAAGAAGTAATGGTGAAAATAGCTGAAAAAGGGTTTAAAATGATTATCACAACAGATCATGGAACTGTCAGAGTGGATGAGCCTGTAAAAATAGTTGGAGATCGTAATACCAATACCAATCTAAGATACAAAGTTGGAAGAGGTCTAAGTTACAACGAAAAAGAAGTTTTCAGAATTAAAAATCCTGAAGAGGGAAAACTACCTCAGCATGCCTTAAGCTCTGAGTTTGTTTTTGCAAAGAATGATCAGTTTTTCGTGTATCCAAACAACTACAATCACTATGTTTCTTATTATCGAGACACCTTTCAGCACGGGGGGATCTCTATGGAAGAAATCATCATTCCCTTCGTTATCTGCTCTGCAAAGTGAAAATAATAATCCATTCGTTAAAAGAAGTCCCTGAAAAGACAAAAGAATTTCTTCAACTTCTTGAAGAGAGCGGAGAGAAAAAAATTGCTTTTTCAGGTAAAATGGGAGCTGGTAAAACTACTTTCATTAATGAATTGATCAAAGCCATGGGGGCAGTAAGCGAAGGATCTTCTCCAACCTTTTCTATTGTGGACGAACACTACACCCTAAACTATGGTGCCATCAATCATTTCGACTTTTACAGAATAGAAAACGAAGAGGAAGTCTATGATATTGGCATTGAAGAATATTTATCGGATGATTCTTTTTGCTTTATGGAATGGCCGGAAAAAGTTGAAAACGTTTTGAGTAATCAATGCTTATGGGTAAATTTGTCAGAATCGGATGGAATCCGTACTCTAGAATTTGACTTATGATAACAGATCCCGAAACACTCAAAGCACTACTTAAAGAGTCCTCTCTTCTCCCAAAAGAAGAAATGTTAGAAATCAGAAGAAAACAAGGTTCACTCAAAATAGGTATTCCAAAAGAAATATCTTTTCAAGAACACCGGGTACCTTTATCTCCTGAAGCAGTATCCTTATTGGTTTCAAATGGCAATGAGGTATTGATTGAAACCGGATCTGGATTAAAAGCTTCCTATTCCGACAACGATTATAGTGAAGCTGGTGCACAGATTGCTTATACTCCCGAGGATGTTTTCAACTGTGATCTTATCCTAAAAGTCGCACCTCCTTCTGAAGAGGAAATTGATTATATGCCCGGAAATCAAACTTTGATCTCGGCCTTACAGATTTCAGTTCATCCCAAATCTTCTTTGCAAAAATTAATGAAGAAAAAAATTACCGCAATTGCATGGGATTACATTAAAGATGAGCATGGTATTTATACTGTTGTCAGAGCAATGGGAGAAATCGCAGGAAATACAGCTATTCTTATAGCTGCTGAAATCATGAATAATTACCAAAATGGAAAAGGATTGATGCTTGGAGGAGTTGCTGGTGTGCAGCCAACTGAAGTAGTCATTTTAGGTTCTGGCACCGTTGGGGAATTTGCAGCAAGATCAGCTCTAGGATTAGGCGCTTCCGTAAAGATTTTTGACAATTCAATCACTAAACTACGACGAGTTCAAAACAACTTAGGTCAAAGAGTGTATACCTCAGTAATTCAACCAAAACTACTGGCCAAAGCACTCTTGCGTGCTGATGTAGTTATAGGTGCGATTAGAGCTCCTCTAGGTCGAACACCCTGTATAGTCTCCGAAGACATGATTTCAAACATGAAAGAAGGTGCGGTTGTTGTGGATATAAGTATCGACCAAGGAGGTTGTTTCGAAACTTCACGAGTAACAAATCATGATAATCCTACTTATGTTAAGCATGGTATTATTCATTATTGTGTTCCAAATATCGCCTCTAGAGTTTCAAGAACAGCTACATTAACACTTAGTAACATTTTTTCACCTTTATTATTGAAGATTTCAGACATGGGTGGGTGTAACGATGTCATTAAAACCGATCCAGGCATTCGATCAGGGGTATACGTTTACAAAGGAACTTTAACCTCAGAAATACTTGGAGAAGTTTTCGACCTTCCCTATAAAGACATCGAACTTTTATTAGCTGCCATATAAAGATAAATGAATTCAAAATTTAGTAGAAGAATTAAATACTACCTAATCGGTCTTGGCATGGGATTGGTTATGACTTTTTTCATTTTTGGAAATAGAGGCTGCTCTTGGTTACCTGAAAATCGAGTGAAAGAACAAATAGAAAATGGTATTTTGGTCCGATCCGATTCAATGAAATGTATTTTAGAATGTAATGAGATATCCGATGATTTTATATTTACACTAATCGAAAAAGGAGAAGTTCTCTTTTCCGAGTCAGAGACCCAAAAAGAACCAAAAGTCTATGTTATTGAATACAAAGAGGTAAAGGTTCACTTTTCATTGGATGAGGACTCTGTAGCATCGATTGTCAATGTTAATGGAAGTGCAGATTGCAATTGCTCCGGTCAAATTGTGAAGCCAGTCAAAATGACTAATAAAATGATCAAATCTTTTTTGGCCAATAGAGATTTTGAAATTGACTCAAAAACAAATTGCCTCAGGGAGTGTCTGAGTGCAAAGAGAAAGGATATATTTAAATTCCTGGAAACAGCATCAGCCAAAGAAAGTCAAATCAGAAGAGATAATAAGAATCCAACTTTTGATTTTATTTCAGGGGACACGATCATTACTGTTGAACATGGTGTTCGAAAAAACAGATTCATTCGCATTCAGTTTCCAGAATCAGAAAAATGTGATTGTGGTGATCAATAAGGATGTTTCCACACCCCACGACCCCTCGTTCCAACATAAATATACTTTCCATCTTCAGAAACTTGGATTTGTTTGATCACTACGTTTGGAAGTCCACGCCCAAATTTTTTCCACTGATCCATTTTTACTAAATCCAAATAATATAATCCTTGATTGGTTCCAATAAACAACCTATTTTTTTTGTGATCAACATATGCAGCCCATTTATCTACATAAGCATTTGGCAAATTCCAAGTAATATCTTCACAATTTTTTCCAGAAGAACAATTGTATTTTCGTTCAAGATTTACTCTATATACCATTGCTTTTCCAAATTCTTCATCTGAACCAATAAAATCTTCAGAGCCTTTAATTATAAAAATCTCTTCATCCTTGATGGAGCTGAACTCAATATCTCCAATCCATGTATTAATAGGCATTTCTATTTCATTCCAGTAATTCAAGATTGAATCCAAATTTGAGCTTAGAGTAGAGTCATTTCTAAACAAACGATGTTCAAGTTCTCCAGAATCACTTATTAAAAGATAAGCATAAATCGATCCTGGTTTGTTTGGATTGATATACATATCAAAAAGATTATATTTCTTAAGCCCATGTGTTTTATTAAAATCAGAAATAATATGAAAATCAGACAGACCTCTATTTTTAGATAATATTACATCAAAACCTTCTGACAATCCTGGTGTATATTTTCTTTTATAATTGAAATAGAAATTTTCCGGAAATCTAGTATTTTGAACAAATGCCATGCTCCAACCTGATGTTTGCTGACCAGCTAACTTATGCGCATTTGCAAAAGTCCTACCTGAATCTTTGGATACAAAAAGTCCACCAGCACTGTGTTGATTTGAAACGTACACATAACGATTATCATCCCATGCTACATAAGAATTTATACCATCTCCAGGAGTAATATGCCGCCATATACTATCCATGGAATAAACTATGCTTCCATCATGGAAAAGGCCGATTGCAATTGGAAATCCTTGGCTTCCAACTCCCATACCCATAACCTCTGCTATCCCCATCCCATCAGATACATTCTTCCAATTTTTTCCGTGATCTTTGCTTTCATATAAGCCGCCATGAGTAAAAATAAAAACATCATTCTTTTTGACTGGGTGGTAGCAAATTCCTTCTATATCCACATGATATTTGCCGTTAACAGTTGTAAAATTCTTACCTCCATCTTCAGACCTTTGAAGTGTTACGCCGTAACCCGCAAAAATTTCGTTTTCATTTTCCGGATTAACAGCTAAAGAGAGTCCAAAACCAAACACAGCCAGCATTTTTTCATTCAATATTTCCATCTTACCTTCTAAATCCGATAGAATAAGAAAATCAGGTTTCGATTCAAATTGAGCGACATAATAAAAATGATCCTCCTTGCCCCTTACAGTCTCAAATTTAATGTTAGACAATCCTTTAGCGTCAAAGTTAAAGTCGACTTGATTAAATGTGTTTTTTGAAATTTTTACTCGCTTAATGAACCAATCTTCATTTTTTTTGCCTGAAACCAGCAAAATTTCTCCTAAAAGCTCAATATCAGACAACCATGTATCCGGAAGCAAATTTTCCCAAATCGGATCTTCGGAACTTACGTCTTTACAATAGAACAAGCCTTTATCGGAAGCAACATAACAATGATAATCTTCAGTCAATACAACTTTAAAAATTGATGTAAATCTATCTCCTCCAAAATCCTTGTAATCTCCAATTTTTTCCCATTTTGCTCCATGGTTAAATGTAATCAATACCCCTCCTTCCATGCCCATATTCCCACCATGTTTTGTAGGTTGAACAATAGAAAGAGCAACGATAATATTTGGATCGGTTGGGTGGTATGAAAACCAAGTACACATGCTACTTGGCCATGAATCAGAACCCGAATTCGTCCATGATTTTCCCTTGTCATTTGATAGAAACAAACCCCCATAAATGGAATTTGCTCCCCATTCGTCATGATTTTTAGGATGGATACAAAAATATTTAAGCGGCCCTACTCCTGTTAATCCTCGTTCCTCTTCAGTTCCGGGAAAATTTTTTGGACCTATTTCTTCCCAACCCGGAATACGGATGGAAACTTTCGAATTTTTTATCTGATTCCCATCCACTTTGATCTGACTAAATATCAAGGACGGTATAACAAATATGACTACTAGTAACCTCAAGCCAATTTTCTCCTTTTTTTCTCTTTGATGATTAAACTTAATTCCCTTGATGTTTGACCAGCAATTGAAGTATTCTCCTCTGCACGTCTAATCAAATAAGGTAGAACTTCTTTAACCGGACCATAAGGTACGTATTTGGCAACATTACAGTTGTTTTTACTTAGATTGAAAGAAATATGGTCGCTCATCCCTAATAATTGAGCAAAATATACTCTCTTATCACTTCGATCTATTCCATTTTTATCCAATAATTCTGCCAAATACAAAGAACTCTTTTCATTATGCGTTCCCGCACAAAAAGACAAATAATCTAAATGGTCAACTAAAAATTCTAAAGCAGCATTATAAGCATCATCGCAAGCTTGTTTTGTAGGATGAATTGGATCTGGATATCCTTTTTCTTTTGCCAATTGTCTTTCTTCTTCCATATAGGCTCCACGAACAAGTTTAACCGCATATTTGTAACCCGATTCTTTGGCATTTTGAACTGCATTTTTCAAATGATTCAACCGATCAACTCGGTACATTTGAACTGTATTATAAACAATTGCTTGCTCTCTATTGTATTTAGCCATCATCGACGTTACCAATCTATCAATGGAATTTTGAATACAAAAATCTTCTGCATCAATGAAAAGTGGAACTTTGTGATCATGAGCTGATTTACAGATTTCTTCAACCCTTCTTGTCACTTCCTTGAACTCCATCTTATCATTTTCAGAAAGTTGATTGGATGGATCATTTAATTTCTCTAAAATAGAAAACGTAGCCACCCCAGTTACTTTGAATACTGAAAAAGGAATAGAATCTGATTCTGCAGCTTTAACGATGGTCGAAATGATCTCTTCTTTGGTCTTTTCCAAATCCTCACTTGACTCTTTTCCCTCTACCGAATAATCTAAAATCGTCCCAATCTTATAGTTCCAAAGACTATTTATAGTTTGTTCACACTCTGCTTTGGTTTCTCCACCACAAAACTGTTTGAAAATAGTCTTCTTTACCATTCCTCTGATTGGAAATCTAATGGACAAGGCTAAATTGGTAGCCCATTTCCCAAACTTCACCATCTTCGGATTGGATACCATTTTAAACAAGCGATAGGCCCTTTTCAAATCTGCATCCGTCTTTGACTCAAATGCAACTTCCGTATTATCAAACGAAATCATATCTACAATTACAAAATATCTAATTTAATAGCTCGTCATCAACTATGTTAGGTAAGGTTACCTTGAGCTTAGGTTCCGCTTCCATGGCTCTTTTAATTGCAAAGATTGCTTCATCATTTCGAGCCCAACTTCTTCTTGAAATTCCATTATTTACATCCCAGAACAACATAGACTTCAATCTTCTGGAAGCGTCCTTAGATCCATCCAGCAACATTCCAAATCCACCATTGATCACTTCACCCCAACCTACACCTCCACCGTTGTGAATGGAAACCCAAGTGGCTCCTCTAAAACTATCACCAATCACATTATGAATAGCCATATCTGCAGTAAAAGCGGATCCATCATAAATATTGCTGGTTTCTCTAAATGGTGAGTCTGTGCCTGAAACATCATGATGATCTCTACCTAGAACTACTGGACCTATTTTACCAGCTTTTATCGCTTGGTTAAAAGCTTCAGCAATTCTAATTCTTCCCTCAGCATCAGCATAAAGAATTCGAGCCTGAGATCCAACAACCAGTTTATTTTCCTGGGCACCTTTAATCCATCTGATATTATCCTTCATTTGCTGAATAATTTCATCGGGAGATTCTTTGATCATAGCTTCTAATACCTCACAAGCAATATTATCAGTCATTTCCAAATCCTCTGGCTTTCCTGAAGTACAAACCCATCTAAATGGACCGAATCCATAATCAAAACACATTGGCCCCATAATATCTTGCACATAGGATGGATACCTGAAGTTCTTTCCTGATGCATCCATAATATCTGCTCCAGCTCTTGAAGCTTCTAATAAAAATGCATTCCCATAATCAAAAAAGTAGGTTCCTTTAGAAGTATGTTGATTGATCGCATTTGCCTGTCTAACAAGTGATTTCTGAACATGATTTTTGAAATTATCTGGATCATTGGCCATCATTTCATTCGATTCCTCTAAGGATAATCCTGCTGGATAATATCCTCCTGCCCAAGGGTTGTGTAAAGATGTTTGATCTGAACCTAAATCCACATATATATTTTCTTCCATGAATTTTTCCCAGACATCTACAATGTTTCCTACAAATGCAATAGATACTATTTCTTTACCTTCTTTAGCCTTTCTGACACGATCGACCAGTTGATCCAGATCATCAATCAATTCATCTACCCAACCTTGTTCGTGTCTTTTATGCGCCGCTTTCGGATTTACTTCCGCAGTAACAGAAACACAACCAGCTATGTTTCCTGCTTTGGGTTGAGCTCCAGACATCCCTCCCAAGCCGGATGTCACAAACAATTTTCCAGCAAGTCCTTCACCCTCTTTTGAAATTTTTCTACCTGCATTAAGAACAGTAATTGTTGTTCCATGAACGATTCCCTGTGGACCAATATACATATACGATCCAGCTGTCATTTGTCCATATTGAGTAACTCCAAGAGCATTGAATTTTTCCCAATCATCTTGTTTTGAATAATTGGGAATCATCATTCCATTTGTCACAACTACTCTAGGTGCATCTTTGTGAGAAGGAAATAATCCCATTGGGTGACCAGAATACATAACCAATGTTTGATCCTCAGTCATTTCTGACAAATATTTCATGGTTAACCTGTACTGAGCCCAATTTTGAAAAACTGCCCCATTCCCGCCATAGGTTATTAATTCATTTGGATGTTGAGCCACAGCATGATCCAAGTTGTTCTGAATCATCAACATAATGGCTTTTGCTTGCTGACACTTTCCAGGATATGCATCGATGGGTAACGCCTTAATCGTATATTCAGGCATAAAACGGTACATATAGATTCTGCCGTATTTCTCTAATTCCTCCTTAAACTCAGAAATTAATTCCCTGTGCAATTCTGATGGAAAATACCGCAGTGCATTTCTTAGAGCCAGTTTTTTTTCATCAGCATCAAGAATTTCTTTTCTTTTTGGAGCGTGGTTAACTTTTGGATCCAAAGTTCTCTTTGGTGGTAGAATCGATGGAATTCCTTGTTGAATATCTTTTTGTATTTCTTGTAAGTTCATTATCCTTGTTTTTATGATATAGAATTATTGAATTGATAGGTGATTTCAATTATTCATTTTATTTCAAGGATATCTTACCATAGCTTTTTTGAAGGCTCAAATTTAATCAAAAAAAGGCTCAATCAATAGACTGAACCTTTTCCAAATGTTGTATTATTTTTACAGAAATTTAAAGTCTTTTCCTGGGAAAATGGCTGAATTCCCTAATTCTTCTTCAATTCTTAACAACTGATTATACTTTGCTATTCTATCAGATCTAGAGGCAGACCCCGTTTTGATTTGCCCACAATTTAACGCAACTGCTAAATCTGCTATTGTAGAATCTTCGGTTTCACCAGATCTATGAGACATAACAGAAGTATATGAATTTTTATGCGCCATATTGACAGCTTCAATCGTTTCTGAAAGAGATCCAATTTGATTTACTTTAACAAGAATAGAATTCGCAATGTTTTCATCGATTCCTCTTTTTAATCTTTTTGTGTTTGTTACGAAAAGATCATCGCCAACTAACTGAACCTTATCTCCTAATGCTTTTGTCATTTCTGCCCATCCATTCCAATCATCTTCCGCTAATCCATCCTCAATAGAAACGATCGGATATTTTTTGCACCAATCTTTCCAAAATCCCACCATTTCAGAAGAAGTCATTTGATCTCCTGTTGATTCAAAAACATATTTTCCAGAGTCTGCATTATAGAATTCTGAAGATGCAGCATCCAAAGCAATATAAATATCCTCGCCAGGCTTGTATCCAGCATTTTCGATTGCCTTAAGAACGTATTCAATTGCTTCATCATTAGAACCTAAGTTAGGAGCAAAACCTCCCTCATCACCTACGTTGGTAGCAAACCCTTTACTTTGAAGCACTTTTTTAAGATGATGAAATACTTCAGTTCCCATTCTTAAACTTTCAGAAAATGAAGCAGCACCAAATGGCATAATCATAAATTCTTGAACATCAATTTTGTTGTCCGCGTGTGAACCTCCATTTAATATATTCATCATTGGTACAGGAAGTGTAGTACCACCAACCCCTCCTACATATTTATAAAGAGAAATACCCGATTCACTCGCCGCTGCTTTTGCTACCGCTAAAGAAACACCTAAAATTGCATTTGCTCCGATTTTTCCTTTGTTTTCGGTACCATCCAATTCAATTAAAAGCTGGTCAATTCCTCTTTGATCAAAAACATATGCATTTTCTAAAGCTTGATTGATCGTAGTATTAATATGGTTTACAGCAGTTAGAACACCTTTACCCATATACGCTTTTTCATCTCCATCTCTTAACTCAACTGCTTCGTGGATTCCTGTAGAAGCTCCTGAAGGAACAGCTGCTCTACCAAAACCTCCATTAGCAGTAAATACGTCTACTTCTACAGTTGGATTACCTCTTGAATCGAGGATTTGTCTTCCTTTAATTTTTACAATGTAGGACATGTTATTTTGCTTTTTTCATGTTATCAATAAACTGATCGAAAAGATATCTGGAATCATGTGGACCTGCGGATGCTTCTGGGTGGTATTGAACAGAGAACACTGGCTTTCCTTTCAATTCGATACCTGCACATGTTTCGTCATTTAAATGGATGTGAGTCAATTCAATATCTTCCCGATTTTCTACCATGGATCTTTTAACCACAAACCCATGATTTTGAGAAGTTATTTCTCCTTTCCCAGTTTTGAGATTTTTAATTGGATGATTTAATCCTCGGTGACCATTATGCATTTTTTCAGTCTCCAATCCTTGACTAAGACTTAAAAGTTGATGACCTAAGCAAATTCCAAAAATAGGCAGACCTGAATCGACAAATGTTTTCACATTTTCAATTTCATTTGGCATTGCAGATGGATCTCCAGGGCCATTCGAGAGCATAATTCCGTTTGGACCAAATTTCTTTATTTCATCCAGCTTTGTATCTAAAGGAAATACTTTTACGTGACATCCTCTTTCTGTAAGACATCGAACAATATTTCTTTTTACACCATAGTCCAAACAAGCCACTTTTAATTCAGCATTTGGATCTCCAGCCTCATAAGCTTGTTTGGTGGAAACTTTAGAAGCTAACTCCATTCCATCCATTGATGGCACTTTTTTAACCTCCGCTTTTAAAGAATCCACGTCCAGAGTATCAGAAGAAATTATGGCATTCATTGCCCCCTTATCTCTAATATACCTTACAAGTGCTCTTGTATCAATATCAGAGATTCCAACTTTATCAAATTGCAGTAAATAATCATTTAGTGATCCAGATGCAGAATCTCTAGAATAATCATCCGAGAATTTCTTAGTCACGATACCCGCAATTTTCAATGAATCTGATTCGCATTCATCATCATGTACTCCATAATTCCCAATATGGGAAGTTGTCATGATTAAAATTTGTCCTAAATAAGATGGATCAGTGTACACCTCTTGATATCCTGTCATCCCCGTATTAAAAGCAATTTCACCAGTAGTTGTTCCTACTTTTCCAATCGCTAATCCTTCAAATACTTTTCCGTCTTCTAATACTAAATACGCCTTTGGTCTTTCCATATTTTTTAATTGACTGGACAAAATTAGAATTAATATTTATTTAATAAAAAAGGGAGGTTATAATAAACCTCCCTTTTTATAAACGTATTTTCAACAAAGCAATTATTCTTCAGTTTTTTCTTCTTCAGTTCCTTCTGCTTCGTCTTCTTTTTTCTCTTCTTTCGGAGCTTCTGCTTTTGGCTCCTCTTTCTTCTCTTCAACTGGTGTTTCTTCCGCTTTTGGCTCTTCTTTCGCTTCCGCTTTAGTTTCAGTCGCAGGAGCTTCATCAGTCTTCGCTGTACCACCTCTTCTAGATCTTCTAGTAGTTTTCTTAGCTGGCTTAGCTTCTTGTAGCATCAATTCATTGAAGTCTACTAGCTCAATCATACACATTTCTGCATTATCACCAAGTCTGTTTCCTGTTCTGATAATTCTAGTGTATCCACCGTTTCTATCAGAAATTTTAGGAGCTACTTCTCTGAATAATTCAGTAACAGCATATTTATTTTGCAAATACTTAAATACGATTCTTCTTGAGTGTGTAGAATCTGTTTTAGATTTAGTCAAAACTGGCTCAATATATTGTCTTAAAGCTTTCGCTTTTGCAACTGTTGTATTGATTCTTTTGTGTTCAATCAATGAACAAGCCATGTTTGAAAGCATTGCTTTTCTGTGAGCTGCTTTTCTTCCTAAATGATTAATTTTCTTACCGTGTCTCATTTCTTTTAATTTGCGTCCAAGCCTGCTATAGTACTTGAACGAGTGTTTATAAAACCTAACCTTAATGTTTTTTTAGACTCCCTCACAAGGATTTTGAGAGTATAAAAGCCCCATATTAAGAGGCTTCGAATTATTCTTTATCTAATTTGTATTTAGATACGTTCATTCCAAATGACAACCCTTTAGACTCAACTAAGTCTTCCAACTCAGTTAAAGATTTCTTACCGAAATTTCTGAATTTCAACAGATCATTCTTATTGTAAGAAACTAAATCACCAAGAGTTTCAACATCTGCAGCCTTTAAACAGTTAAGAGCTCTAACCGATAAATCCATGTCTACCAATTTAGTCTTCAACAACTGTCTCATGTGCAATGAAGTTTCATCGAATTCTTCAGTTTCTGATTTTTCTTCAGTATCAATTGTAATCTTCTCGTCAGAAAACAACATGAAATGGTGAATCAAAATCTTAGCAGCTTCTTTCAAAGCGTCTTTTGGATGAATTGATCCATCAGAAATGATATCAAAAACTAATTTTTCGTAATCAGTTTTTTGCTCAACTCTGAAGTTTTCAACTGCGTACTTCACATTCTTGATTGGAGTAAAAATTGCATCGATAAAGATCGTACCGATTGGTGCATTAGCTGTTTTATTTTCTTCAGCAGGCACATAACCTCTACCTTTATTGATTGTTAACTCGATATCAAGCTTCACATTTGGTTCCATGGTACAAATCACTAAATCTGGATTAAGAACCTGGAATGCAGAAGTAAACTTTCCAATATCACCTGCAGTAAATTTATCCTGTCCTGTTACAGAAATAATTACCTGCTCTGAATCAGTACCATCAATCTGCTGTTTGAATCTTACTTGCTTCAAATTCAGAACCATTTCAGTTACATCTTCTACCACCCCTTTGATAGTTGAAAACTCGTGTTCAACACCCTCAATCTTTATTGAAGTGATTGCGTAACCTTCAAGAGAAGACAAAAGAGTTCTTCTCAAGGCATTACCAATTGTAACACCGTAACCTGGCTCCAAAGGACGAAATTCGAATTGTCCTGCGAAGTCATCAGATTGAACCATAAATACCTTATCAGGTTTTTGGAAGTCTAGTATTGCCATTTTAATCTTTTCTTAGTTTATTATTTAGAATACAATTCTACGATTAGTTGTTCCTTGATATTCTCAGGAATCATTTCTCTAGATGGAACAGACATAAATTTACCTGTCATCGAAGACGAATCCCAATCTAACCAATCGAATTTTTGAGTGTTTGTGCTCAATGAAGATTGGATAATTTCCAAAGACTTTGATTTTTCTCTAACAGCAACAACATCACCTTCTTTCAATCTATATGAAGGAATATTAACAATTTCTCCATTAACAAGGATGTGTCTGTGATTTACCAATTGTCTTGCTTGTCTTCTACTTGAAGCAACACCAAGTCTGAAAACTGTATTATCTAATCTAGACTCACACAATTGTAATAAGTTTTGACCAGTAATACCTTTCATTCTGGAAGCAGTTTTGAAAAGGTTCGAGAATTGTCTCTCTAAAATACCATAAGTGTATTTTGCCTTTTGCTTTTCTTCCAACTGAATTGCATATTCAGACTTCTTTCCTCTTCTTTTATTAGGACCATGCATTCCCGGAGGGTAGTTCTTTCTTTCAAGAGCTTTATCTTCTCCAAAAATTGGTTCTCTGAACTTTCTAGCAATTTTTGATTTTGGGCCTCTGTATCTTGCCATTTTTTAACTTTTTCTAATTAAACTCTTCTTCTTTTCGGAGGTCTACATCCGTTATGAGGAAGTGGAGTAACATCAACGATTTCCGACACCTCAATTCCGCTATTATGGATTGTTCTAATAGCAGATTCTCTTCCCGAACCAGGACCTTTTACATATACCTTCACTCTTCTCAATCCTAGATCATAAGCTTCTTTTGAACAATCTTGCGCAGCCATCTGAGCAGCGTAAGGAGTATTCTTTTTTGAACCTCTGAATCCCATTTTACCAGCAGAAGACCATGAAAGAACTTCTCCAGCATTATTCGTTAAAGAAATAATGATGTTATTAAAGGACGCACTGATGTGAGCCTGGCCCACTGCATCAACCTTTACATTTTTCTTTTTAGCTTTATTAGATTTTGCCATACTCTAATAGTTTATTATTTAGTTGCTTTTTTCTTGTTAGCAACAGTTTTCTTTTTACCTTTTCTTGTTCTCGAGTTATTTTTAGTTCTTTGACCTCTCAAAGGCAGCCCTGATCTGTGTCGAATTCCTCTGTAGCAACCAATATCCATTAATCGCTTAATGTTCAATTGCACCTCAGATCTCAATGCACCTTCTACTTTGATCTCATTAACAGCATTTCTTATAAGACCTTGTTGATCATCCGTCCAATCATTCACTTTGATGTTGTGATCGATACCACAAGAATCCAAAATTTCTTGGGCTCTGCTTCTACCTATTCCATAGATATAGGTAAGCCCAATAACTCCTCTTTTATTTTTTGGTAAATCTATTCCAGCAATCCTTGCCATAATCTTTACATTTTTACCCTTGACGTTGCTTAAACTTAGGGTTCTTTTTATTAATTACGTAAACTCTTCCTTTTCTTTTGACTATTTTACAGTCTTCAGATCTCTTCTTTACTGACGCTCTAACTTTCATAACAATTTCTTATTTGTATCTAAATGTTATTCTTCCTTTTGTTAAATCATAAGGAGACATTTCAACCTTTACTCGGTCTCCAGGCAATATTTTAATATAATACATACGCATCTTTCCTGAGATATGTGCGGTAATTACATGACCATTCTCCAATTCCACTCTAAACATGGCATTGGAAAGTGCTTCTATAATTGTTCCGTCTTGCTCTATTGATGTCTGCTTCGCCATAAATATGTATTATACCATTCCTCCTCCAGAAATTTCACTTCTTCTTCCCTTGATCTTTCCACCTTCCATCAAGCCGTCGTAATGTCTTGAAAGTAAGTAGCTCTCAATTTGCTGTAATGTATCCAATACTACACCAACCATAATCAAGAGAGATGTTCCTCCGAAGAACATTGCAAAACCTTGAGTCACTCCTGCTTGCATGGCAAAAGCTGGCAAAATTGCAATAATCCCTAAGAACAAAGCTCCAGGAAGTGTAATTTTGGACAACACGCTATCAATAAATTCTGCTGTATGCGACCCAGGTTTAACACCAGGTATGAAACCACCATTTCGCTTCATATCATCCGCCATTTGTTTTGGATTAATCATGATTGCAGTGTAGAAATATGTGAATACTATTATCACAACTGCAAAAACAAAGTTATACCAAAACCCTTGGATGTCAGTCATAGATGCAAACGCAGTTGACTGAAAATAATTAGCAGCAAATAATGGAATCGACATAATCGCTTGAGCAAAAATAATCGGCATTACCCCAGAAGAGTTAACCTTTAATGGTATATAATCCCGTACACCTTGTTCTGCAATATTATTTCTGGCTCCAACAACCCTCTTTGCATATTGAACAGGAATTCTTCTTACTCCTTGTACCAGCAAAACTGTTACCAAAATCACTACTAGGAAAACAACCATTTCCACAATAATCAAGAATATATTCCCATCTTCTGTTTTGAGACTAACTTCCTGAAAGAAAGCTTGTGGCAATCCAGCTAAAATTCCTACAGTAATTAGCAATGAAATTCCATTGCCGATTCCTCTGTCTGTGATTTTTTCACCTATCCACATAACAAACATAGTTCCTGCAATAAGCAGTGATACTGTGGACACCCACCAGAATGGGGTGGCGTCAACCAATGCTTGTGGAGGCACGGTAAGAGAAATATAGCTAGGAGCTTGGAACGCACAAATGACAATGGTCAATAATCTAGTATAGTTATTGATCTTCTTCCTTCCTGATTCACCATCTTGCTGCATTTTTTGAATTTGTGGAATAGCAAATCCCAACAACTGCATGATAATAGATGCAGAAATGTAGGGCATAATTCCTAAAGCAAGAATTGAAGCTCTAGAAAATGCTCCTCCTGTAAACAATGCAAGAATGGCTCCAAGTCCGGTTGTACTACTCTCCAATTTTCCCGGGTCAATACCAGGCAAAACAATGAAGGATCCGATTCTGTAAACCAAAATCAAACCAAGTGTCAGAATAATTCTTTTCCTTAGCTCCTCGACCTTCCAAATGTTCTGTAATGTATTTATAAATCTCTTCATTTGAAATACTAAGATTACATCGTTTTGACTTCTCCTCCAATTTTCTCGATAGCATCCTTTGCAGAATCAGAGAAAGCATGTGCAGTTACATTTATTTTTGCTTTTAACTCTCCTCTACCTAGAATTTTGATTTTGTCGTTTTTCGATACAATTCCATTTTCGGAAAGGATCTCTGGAGTAATTTCTTTTACTTTTTTATTATCCACAAGGTGCTGAATAACATCAAGATTGATTGCTTTATACTCAACTCTATTGATGTTTTTGAATCCAGACTTAGGAACTCGTCTTTGAAGAGGCATTTGACCACCTTCAAATCCAATTTTTCTCGAATATCCAGATCTTGATTTGGCTCCTTTGTGTCCTCTTGTAGAAGTCCCACCTTTACCAGATCCTTGTCCTCTACCAATTCTCTTTCTCGTTTTAACCGATCCAGATGCTGGTTTTAAACTACCTAAATTCATTTCTTTAAAAAGTTTTATTATTTAACAACTTCAACTAAATGACTAACTTTCTTAATCATTCCTTGAATCTGAGGTGTATCTTCTTTTTCTACAACTCTGTTCATCTTGTTCAACCCTAAAGCTACTAAAGTCGCTTTTTGATCTTTCGGTCTATTAATACCGCTTCTTACTTGTTTAATTTTAATTTTAGCCATTGTATTAAAAATTAACCGTTAAACACTTTGTCCATGCTCACTCCTCTTTGTCTAGCAATGGTTGCGGCATCTCTCATTTCTGCCAAGGCAGAAATAGTCGCTTTAACTACATTGTGTGGGTTCGAAGATCCCTGAGACTTAGCCAAAACATCAGTAATACCAACACTTTCCAATACAGCTCTCATCGCACCACCTGCAATTACTCCTGTACCATTTGAAGCTGGTTTCAACATAACTTTAGCTCCTGAATATTTACCCTTTTGCAAATGGGGAACAGTTCCATTAATTATCGGAACTTTAATAAGGTTCTTCTTCGCATCATCAATTCCTTTCGAAATTGCTTCAGTTACTTCCTTCGCTTTTCCAAGACCATGACCAACCACACCATTTTCATTCCCAACAACCACAATCGCCGAGAAACTAAATGTTCTACCACCTTTGGTTACTTTTGTAACTCTGTTAATGGCTACAAGCTTGTCTTTAAGCTCGATATCTACCGATTTTACTTTATTACTGTTTTGTGCCATAACTTAAAATTTTAGACCAGCTTCTCTAGCAGCTTCCGCCAAAGACTTAACTCGTCCGTGATATAAATAACCATTTCTATCGAATACAATCTCAGTAATTCCAGCAGAAATCGCTTTCTCCGCTATCTCTTTGCCTACGATTTGAGCTTGCTCAGTTTTATTTACCTTTTCAGCAGCTTTATTTCCTTGCGATGAAGCTGAAACAATTGTTTTGCTGTTGGTATCATCAATGATTTGAGCATAAATCTGTTTATTACTTCGATAAACACTCATTCTTGGCTTTTCAGACGAACCAAAAATTTTCTTTCTGATTCTTCTTTTAACTTTAGCTCTTGCTTCTTCTTTATTAAATGCCATGATCAAAAATTATTTACCTGCAGCCTTACCTGCTTTTCTTCTAATAAATTCTTCCTTATACTTTATACCCTTACCTTTATATGGCTCTGGTTTTCTCAACGAACGAATCTTGGCCGCCACTTGACCAACTAATTGTTTGTCATGTGATTCCAAAGTAACGATCGGAGCTTTTCCTTTTTCAGTTTCAGCAGAAACTTTTACTTCGCTTGGAATTTCCATTGCTACAGGATGTGAGTATCCAATAACCATTTCTAACAATTGTCCTTTTGTAGTTGCTCTATAACCAACCCCAATAAACTCTAACTGCTTTTTAAATCCATTTGATACACCTTCAATCATGTTATTGATAAGTGCTCTGTACAACCCATGCTTAGATCTGTGGTCAGCAACATCAGAAGTTCTAGTGAGCGTAATCACACCTTCTTCTAGTTTTACTTGAACTGCTTCCGCATCAATAGCTTGTTCTAATTCTCCTTTTGGCCCTTTCACCTTCACCGAGTCAGAAGTAACATTTACTTCTACTCCTTGAGGTACTGTAATTGGCGCATTTCCTACTCTTGACATTTCTCTAATTGTTTAATCAATTAATAAACGTAACAAAGAACTTCGCCACCTACTTTTTCGTTTCTTGCTTCTTTATCAGTCATCACACCTTTGGAGGTAGAAATCACTGCGATTCCAAGACCATTTAGAACTCTTGGTAAATCAGAAGAAGAGCAATACTTTCTAAGACCTGGTTTAGAAACTCTTTCTAATTTAGTTATTGCAGATACTCTAGTGCTTGGGTTATATTTCAAAGCTATTTTGATGTTCCCTTGCTTGTTATCCGTATCTTCAAATTTGTAGTTCAAGATGTATCCTTTATCTAATAAAATCTTTGTGATTTCTTTTTTTACATTAGATGCAGGAATATCAACTACTTTCTTTCTTGCGCTGATCGCATTCCTTACTCTAGTTAAGTAATCAGCTATTGGATCTGTATTCATTACTTATACTTAAATATTATTACCAACTTGCTTTTCTTACACCAGGTATTTTACCCGCCAAAGCCATTTCTCTAAAAGTAACTCTGGAAATACCAAACTGTCTCATGTATCCTCTTGGTCTACCTGTCAGACTACATCTATTATGCTTTCTGATGTAAGATGAGTTTTTAGGAAGTTTTTGCAAAGCATCCCAATCACCCTCAGCTTTCAAAGCAGCTCTTTTTTCAGCATACTTTTCAACCATTCGTTCTCTTTTGCGCTCGCGCGCTTTCATTGATTCTTTAGCCATATCTTAATTTTTTGTAAATGGGAATCCGAACTCCGAAAGAAGTGCCTTTGCTTCTTCATCTGTATCAGCAGAAGTCACAAATGTGATATCCATTCCTAAAATTTTATTTACCTTATCAATATCTATTTCTGGAAAAATAATGTGTTCTGTAACTCCCATGTTGAAGTTTCCTCTACCATCAAATCCTTTGGCTTTAACACCCTTAAAGTCTCTTGTTCTTGGAAGAGAAACAGAAATCAATCTGTCTAGAAATTCATACATCTTTTGTCCTCTTAAAGTAACCTTAGTCCCGATCGGCATTCCTTTTCTCAACTTAAAATTCGAAACATCTTTTTTCGAATAAGTTGCGATAGCTTGCTGACCTGTAATCATAGTAAGGTCTTCAATCGCAGCGTCGATAATTTTCTTATCAGCTACAGCTTCACCTAAACCTTGAGAAAGGATGATCTTTTCAAGTTTTGGAACCTGCATAATCGACTTATAGTTGAAATCTCCTTTTAATTTAGGCACGATTTCATCTTCATACTTTTTTCTTAATCTTGGTACGTAACTCATGACTATATTTCCTCCCCAGTTTTTTTAGAGTATCTAACTAGCTTACCATCTTTATTCTCTTTTCTTCCAATTCTTGACGCTGTTCCTCCAGAAACGATCATCAAGTTAGAAATGTGAATAGATGCTTCCGTTTCTTCAATACCTCCTTGTGGGTTTGAAGCACTTGGTTTAACATGTTTTTTAACGATGTTAACTCCCTCTACGATCGCTCTATTTTTGTTTTTGTCAATCTCAAGAACTTTTCCTTCGCTTCCTTTTGATTCTCCCGACAAAACCTTAACAGAGTCTCCTACTTTAATGTGAAGTTTATTGCTCATAATCTTCAATATTACAACACCTCAGGTGCTAGTGAAACAATTTTCATGTATTGCTTATCCCTAAGCTCTCTTGAAACAGGGCCAAAGATACGTGTACCTCTCATTTCGTCAGCATTGTTTAACAATACTACCGCATTATCATCGAATCTGATGTAAGATCCATCATTTCTTCTGATTTCTTTCTTCGTTCTAACTACTACTGCCTTGGTTACTGTTCCTTTTTTGATATTACCAGAGGGCAATGCGCTCTTAACAGAAACTACAATTTTGTCACCAACAGATGCGTATCTTCTTTTTGTACCACCAAGTACACGGATACACAACACTTCTTTGGCTCCACTGTTGTCAGCTACTGCTAATCTAGATTCTTGTTGTATCATTTCTTAAATAGAATTAAACTATTACTTAGCTCTTTCAATAATTTCTACCAATCTCCAACACTTAGTTTTACTAAGCGGTCTTGTTTCCATGATTCTCACAGTGTCACCAATGTTACACTCTTCTTTTTCATCATGAGCAACAAATTTCTTTGTGTTCTTTACGAACTTCCCATACTTGGGGTGCTTCATTTTTCTTTCTACAGAAACCACGATAGACTTAGTCATCTTATCGCTCGTCACAACCCCAATTCTTTCTTTTCTTAAATTTCGCTTTTCCATTGTAAGCACATTTATCAATTAACGCGATTATTTCGCGCTATTTTCTCTTTTAGTCAATTCTGTTTTCAGTCTAGCAATATCTCTTCTCATACCTCTAAGCTGAATAGGATTTTCTAACGTAGATACTTGATGAGAAAGTTTCAATTTTGTAAACTTTTCTTCCATCTCATAGATTTTATCCTTCAAATCTTCCATCGAGAATTGCACAATTTCTTCCTGCTTCATACTCAAAAATTTTAACCTTCGTAATCGTTTCTAACTACAAACTTCGTTTTCACAGGTAATTTTTGTGCAGCCAATCTCATTGCTTCTTGAGCGATCTCCAAAGGAACACCTTCTGCTTCGAACATGATTCTTCCTGGTCTCACAACTGCTACCCAGTGACTAGGAGCACCTTTACCTTTACCCATCCTTACCTCTGCAGGCTTAGAAGTTACAGGCTTATCCGGGAAAATTCTGATCCACACTTTACCTTCTCTTTTCATATATCTGGTAACCGCAATCCTTGCCGCTTCAATTTGTCTTGAAGTGATCCATCCCGGCTCCAATGTCTTTAGTCCGAAAGATCCAAAAGCGATCTGTGAACCTCTATGAGCGATCCCTCTATTTCGACCTTTTTGAGCCTTTCTAAACTTTGTCTTTTTAGGTTGTAACATTTCTTAAATCTTTAAAATGATTACTTTTTCTTTCTTTTATTGAATTTCTTAGCACCACTAGCACCCTTGGCAGCCATTCCTACATTCGGAGAAAGGTCTCTTTTACCATATACTTCACCTTTACAGATCCATACTTTGATTCCAATTCTACCATAGGTTGTATGCGCCTCACTAATTGCATAGTCGATATCAGCTCTGAAAGTATGCAAAGGAGTTCTTCCGTCCTTATACATCTCATTTCTTGCCATTTCAGCACCGTTCAATCTTCCACTGATCTTCACTTTTATTCCTTCAGCTCCCATTCTCATGGTCGAAGCAATCGCCATTTTAATCGCTCTTCTAAAAGAAATTCTTCCTTCAATTTGTCTAGCAATCCCGTCAGCAACCAATTTTGCATCAAGCTCAGGTCTTTTTATTTCAAAGATGTTGATTTGAATTTCTTTCTTAGTCAGTTTTTTCAACTCACCTTTCAATTTGTCCACTTCTTGTCCACCTTTTCCGATGATTACACCTGGTCTTGCTGTATTTACTGTAACCGTAATTAACTTAAGTGTTCTTTCAATAATAATTTTAGAAACACTTGCTCTGTTTAATCTAGCGTACAGATATTTTCTAATCTTATCATCCTCAACTATCTTATCTCGGTAGTTATTACCGCCGAACCAGTTTGACTCCCAGCCGTGGATGTATCCTAATCTGTTTCCTATTGGATTTGTTTTTTGTCCCATTTCTGAATCTTATTAGTTTATACTATCCACTACGATAGTTACGTGATTTGATCTTTTTCTAATTCTATGCGCTCTTCCTTGCGGAGCTGGTTGAATTCTTTTCAACATACCAGCAGAGCCAACTTCTACGGACTTCACAACAAGTTGTTCGTCTTCCAAGTTTTTATCTTCATTCTTTTGTTCCCAGTTTGCGATCGCCGATCTCAAAAGGGTAGCTAATCTTCCAGAAGCCTCTCTTGGATTGTGTTGAAGGATATTCAAAGCTTTGTTTACTTCGACTCCTCTCACCAAGTCAGCAACCATTCGCATTTTTCTTGGAGACACCGGACAGTTATTCAACTTTGCAAAAGCAATGTTCTTTCTCTCTTCTTTTAGCTTCTCAGCTCTTAATCTTTTCTTTGCACCCATGATTCAATGCTTTTTACTTTTTCTTATCCTTTTTACCGGCGTGCCCTCTAAAGTTTCTGGTTGGTGAAAATTCACCGAATTTATGTCCAACCATATTTTCAGTTACGAAAACCGGAATGAATTTATTTCCATTGTGTACTGCGATAGTAGCACCAACAAAATCAGGAGTAATCGTAGAGGCTCTAGACCAAGTCTTGATTACCGATTTTTTACCTGATTCATTTTGCTCATCCATCTTCTTTTGAAGCTTGTAATGTACAAATGGAGGTTTTTTTAATGATCTACTCATGATTTCTGATTATTTCTTTCTTTTCTCAATGATCAACTTATTCGAATACTTAGTCTTGGATCTTGTTTTGTATCCCTTAGCAGGTAAACCTTTTCTAGATCTAGGATGTCCTCCTGATGATCTACCTTCACCTCCACCCATTGGGTGATCTACTGGGTTCATAACAACACCTCTTACTCTAGGTCTTCTACCTTGCCATCTGCTTCTACCCGCTTTTCCTGAAACGATAAGGTTATGCTCTGAATTTGAAACTGAACCGATCGTAGCTAAACAAGTAGTTAAGATCATTCTTGTTTCACCTGAAGGCAATTTGATGATAGCATACTTACCATCTCTTGCGTTCAATTGAGCATAAGTACCAGCACTTCTAGCAATAGAAGCTCCTTTTCCAGGAATTAATTCAATATTATGAATTACAGTACCTAATGGAATTTCAGAAAGGAACATTGCATTTCCTACATTAGGAGCCACTCCATTTCCTGATTCCACTACATCATCAACCTTAAGACCTTCTGGAGCGATGATATATCTTTTCTCTCCATCTTTGTAATAAAGCAATGCAATTCTTGCTGATCTGTTTGGATCGTATTCGATCGACTTAACAGTTGCAGGAATTCCGTGCTTATTTCTCTTAAAATCGATAATTCTATATCTTTTCTTATGACCACCACCTATATATCTCATGGTCATCTTTCCGTCGTTGTTACGACCTCCGGATTTTTTCTTTGAAGCCAATAAGCTTTTTTCTGGCTTATCTGTAGTAACAGAGTTAAAATCAGATATGATTTTGTGTCTCTGTCCCGGAGTCATTGGTTTTAACTTTCTTAATCCCATTTCTAATAATCTTTTTATTAAATGTTAGAATATAAGTCAATTGTTTCACCCTCCGCTACAGTAACAATCGCCTTCTTCCAAGCTTTTGTTCTAGCTTCAACAATCCCCTTATTCGTGTACTTAGTTTTTGCTTTTCCACCTCCGTAGTTCATCGTTCTTACATTATCCAATGTACATCCGTACAACTCTTCGATAGCCTTTTTAATCTGCAATTTGTTAGCTCTTCTGTCAACGATAAAAGTGAATTTTCCATTCTCTTCAGAATCGTAAGATGCTTTTTCTGTAATTACAGGTTTGATTACAATGCTTCCCATCACTTCTTAATTTAAAATGTTATCAATTTTATCGATTGAACTAACTGCAAAAACAACTTTGCTTGCATTCAAAATGTCGTACGTGTTCAATGAATCAGCAGTTACAACTTTTGTTCTTGGGATGTTTCTTGAAGACAACATCACATTTTTGTCATTTTCTGCAGTTACAAAAAGAACGTTCGATCCAGCAACTTTAAGGTTGTCAAGAATGCTTACAAATTCTTTAGTTTTTGGAGCTTTGAAATTCAAATCTTCCAATACAATTATATTATTCTCATTAGCCTTGTAAGTCAATGCAGACTTTCTAGCCAATCGTTTCACTTTTTTGTTCAATTTGAACCCGTAATTTCTTGGTCTAGGACCGAAAACACGACCACCACCTCTAAAAACAGGAGATTTAATTGAACCAGCTCTTGCAGTACCAGTACCTTTTTGTTTTTTAATCTTTCTGGTTGATCCAGCAATTTCTGCTCTTTCTTTCGACTTGTGAGTTCCTTGTCTTTGATTCGCCAAGTATTGCTTCACGTCAAGGTAAATAGCGTGATCATTTGGTTCAATACCAAAAATAGAACTATTCAGACTCACTTTCTTCGAGGTTTCTTTCCCCTTGATATCAACTACCTTTAATTCCATTATTTCTTAACAATTACGTATGAACCTTTAGCTCCAGGAATAGATCCTTTCACTAATAGCAAATTCTTCTCAGCCAATACTTTCAAAATAACAAGGTTCTCAACTGTAACTCTTTCGTTACCAGTTTGACCTGCCATTCTCATTCCTTTAAAAACTCTTGCAGGATAAGAAGCAGCACCAATAGATCCTGGAGCTCTTCCTCTGTTGTGTTGACCGTGAGTAGACTGACCTACACCGCCAAATCCATGTCTTTTAACAACACCTTGAAAACCTTTACCTTTAGAGGTTCCAGTAATATCAACGTATTCACCTTCTTCGAAAATGTTTACATCAATAGTGTCGCCCAGCTTTACATCTTCAGCAAATCCGTCAACTTCAATCAATTTATGAAGTGGAGCAGTTTTTGCTTTCTTGAAGTGTCCTTTCAAAGCATTCGGAGTGTTCTTTTCTTTCATCTCTCCGAAACCAATCTGAACAGCTTCATAACCGTCTTTATCGGCAGTCTTAACTTGTGTAACTACACAAGGACCAGCTTCTATCACCGTGCATGGTGTTGCCTTACCCTCAGCACTGTAGACACTAGTCATTCCGATTTTTCTTCCAATTATACCTGGCATCCTTTACTTATTAAAAATTAAACTTTAATTTCAACGTCAACTCCACTTGGCAATTCCAATCTCATCAGTGCATCTACAGTTTTAGATGATGAAGAATAGATATCCATCAATCTTTTGTAAGCACAAAGTTCGAATTGTTCTCTTGCTTTTTTGTTTACGTGTGGAGATTTCAAAACTGTGTAAATTCTCTTGTGAGTTGGAAGTGGAATTGGTCCACTAACTACTGCACCTGTTGACTTTACAGTCTTTACGATCTTCTCAGCCGATTTGTCCACTAAGTTGTGGTCGTAGGACTTTAATTTGATTCTTATCTTTTGGCTCATTTCTTTATAAATTAAGCTTCAATTTTACCTTTAACTTTAGCGATCACTTGATCAGCAACATTCTTTGGACACTCATCGTAGTGAGAAAATTCCATAGTAGAAGTAGCTCTACCAGAAGAAATAGTTCTCAACTGAGTTACATATCCAAACATTTCAGAAAGTGGAACTTTAGCTTTGATAACTTTCGCACCAGATCTATCATCCATTCCTTCCATCTGACCTCTTCTTCTGTTCAAGTCAGCCACGATATCCCCCATATTTTCTTCTGGAGTAACAACTTCCAACTTCATGATTGGTTCTAAAAGAACTGGTCTAGCTTGTGGGATAGCAGCTCTGTAGGCCATTTTAGCACAGACTTCGAATGAAAGAGAATCCGAATCCACTGCGTGGAAAGATCCATCATTCAATTCAACTTTCATGCTATCCATTGGGAAGCCAGCAAGAACACCGTTTTTCATTGCTTCTTTGAATCCTTTTTCAACTGAAGGGATAAATTCTCTAGGAACGTTACCACCTTTAATGTTGTTAATGAATTCTAATCCGTCTTTTTCAGGATTATCTTGAGGCATGATTTTCACAACGATATCAGCAAATTTACCTCTACCACCAGATTGTTTCTTATAAACTTCTCTATGGTCAACGCTACCAGAAATTTTCTCTTTGTAAGAAACTTGAGGCTCACCTTCGTTCACTTCAACTTTAAATTCTCTTCTCAAACGATCAATCAAGATCTCTAAGTGAAGCTCTCCCATTCCTGAGATCACTGTTTGACCAGAATCCTCATCAGTAGAAACTCGGAAAGTTGGATCTTCTTCAGCCAATTTACCAAGAGCAATACCTAATTTATCCACATCTGCCTGAGCTTTTGGTTCGATAGCGATACCAATAACTGGCTCTGGGAAAGTCATTGATTCAAGAACGATAGGAGATTTCTCATCACAAAGTGTATCTCCAGTTCTGATATCTTTAAATCCAACAGCAGCACCAATATCACCAGCACCGATATTCTCGATAGCATTTTGCTTATTTGAGTGCATTTGGAAAATTCTTGAAATTCTTTCTTTCTTTTCAGTTCTAGTGTTCCAAACATAAGAACCAGCATCTAGTTGTCCAGAGTAGACTCTGAAGAAACACAATCTTCCTACGAAAGGATCCGTAGCGATTTTAAATGCCAAAGCAGAAAAAGGAGCATCATAACTTGGCTCTCTCTTCTCAGTTTGTTCTGTTTTTGGGTTTGTTCCTTCGATAGCACCAATATCCATTGGAGAAGGTAGGAATGCCATAACAGCATCCAACATCGTTTGAACACCTTTGTTTTTAAATGCAGAACCACACATTACAGGTTGGATCGACATATCAATAGTTGATTTTCTGATCGCTGCATGCATTTCCTCAACAGTGATAGAATCTGGATCTTCGAAGAATTTCTCCATCAAAGCCTCATCAGACTCTGCAACAGCTTCAACTAATTTCTCTCTCCATTCGTTTGCTTCATCCACTAGGTCAGCTGGAATATCGAAAAGCTCATAAGTCATTCCCATGTCTTCCTCGTTCCAAGAAACCCCTTTCATTGTGATCAAGTCAACCACACCTTTGAAATCGTCTTCAGCACCGATTGGAATTTGAAGTGGAATTGGATTTCCACCTAATCTTTCTCTTACTTCAGTAACACATCTGAAAAAATCCGCACCAGCTCTATCCATTTTGTTAACAAAACAAATTCTTGGAACACCATATTTATCAGCTTGTCTCCACACAGTTTCAGACTGTGGCTCAACACCAGAAGCAGCACAAATCAATGCAACTGCACCATCCAAAACTCTTAAAGATCTTTCAACCTCAACAGTAAAGTCAACGTGACCCGGAGTATCAATAATGTTTACTCTATATTCTTTAGTTGCATCAACAGCTTGTCCCTGCACAGTTGGGTATTTCCAGAAACAAGTAGTTGCAGCAGAAGTAATAGTAATCCCTCTTTCCTGCTCTTGCTCCATCCAGTCCATTGTAGCAGCACCATCATGTACCTCACCAATTTTGTGAGAAATCCCTGTATAATAAAGGATACGCTCAGTAGTAGTCGTTTTACCGGCATCTACGTGGGCCATAATCCCAATATTTCTAGTATATGTTAAATCTCTTTTCGCCATTGCTAATGTGTATTAAAATCTGAAATGTGAGAATGCTTTGTTGGCTTCAGCCATTCTGTGTGTATCTTCTTTCTTCTTGTATGCAGCACCTTCTTCTTTGGCCGCAGCAATAATTTCTGCAGCTAGTTTCTGCGCCATAGATCGTTCATTTCTTTTTCTAGCATACCCAATCAACCACTTCATGGCTAAAGATTGTTTACGGCTATCTCTTACAGGAGATGGAATTTGGAAAGTCGCACCACCTACTCTTCTCGACCTTACCTCAACAGCAGGAGTTACATTATCCAAAGCTTTTTTCCATGTTTCAAGACCATTTGTATCTTCAACTTTAGAATCTACGATCTCAAGTGCATCATAAAAAATCTTAAACGCAAGATTCTTCTTACCACTGTACATCAAGTTATTCACAAACTTAGTCACCAAAACATCATTAAACTTTGGATCTGGCAACGTTGGTATTCTTTTCGCTTTTCTTCTTCTCATGACAAAGTGCTTTTATTTTTTTGGTCTCTTAGCTCCGTACTTAGATCTTCTCTGGAATCTTCCTTCAACACCTGCAGTATCGAGAGCACCTCTAACAATGTGATATCTAACCCCTGGAAGATCTTTAACCCTTCCACCACGGATCAAAACAATAGAGTGTTCCTGAAGGTTGTGACCTTCACCACCTATGTAAGCGTTAACTTCCTTACCGTTCGTTAACCTTACCCTAGCAACTTTTCTCATCGCCGAATTTGGCTTTTTAGGTGTAGCGGTGTAAACTCTTACACATACTCCTCTTCGCTGCGGACAAGAATCAAGTGCAATCGACTTGGATTTCTTGACGTTCACGGTTCTACCTTTTCTTACTAACTGTTGTATAGTTGGCATATTTGCTTATAAATTTTTATACAATATACTTACACCCAAAATTTATTTTTGGGGGTGCAAAGATACTGCTTTTTTGTGATTATACAAGGCTAACCTAGAAAAAATCAGGATTTTTCAACATTTTTTTGTTTAGGTATACCTGATTGCCTTGTTATACAAGAAATTAGAGAAGAAAAAATATTTTAACTTTCTCATTTTGAAGGCGAATTTAGGAATTCTAGTCACAACTTATCCACAATACCCTAAAGTATTCTCGAAAAAATTATTTTTGCAAATATGAGTTATTTGGAAGAGTTAAATGAAGCACAAAGGGAAGCCGTAGTCCATACCGAAGGTCCGTCTATGGTAATTGCCGGTGCAGGCTCAGGAAAAACAAGGGTTTTGACCTACCGAATTGCTCATTTACTTCATAACGGAGTAGACCCATTTAGTATTTTGGCACTAACCTTTACTAATAAAGCTGCTCGAGAAATGAAAGAGCGGATCTCAAAAATTGTTGGGGACACAGATGCCAGAAACATTAGCATGGGAACTTTTCATAGCGTGTTTTCCAAAATATTAAGATTCAATGCAGACAAATTAGGATACCCTTCTAATTTTACCATCTATGATACTCAGGATTCAAGATCGTTAATTAAAACCATAATTAAGGAACTAGGAATGGATGACAAAATATATAAGCCATCCATTGTTCATGGTAGAATATCCAGTGCCAAAAATAATTTGATTGGTCCTGCAGCATACGAAGCAAATGCCGAAATTGTTGGTGAAGATCGCATGAGTGGCAAACCTAGATTATTTGAAATCTATAAGATTTATAATCGAAGATGTTTTAAAGCTGGTGCGATGGATTTTGATGATCTCTTATTTAATACGAATGTCTTATTGAGAGATTTCCCTGAAGTTTTACATTTCTATCAACATAAATTCAGATATATATTGGTAGACGAGTACCAAGACACGAATTACTCTCAGTATTTAATAGTTAAAAAGCTAGCTGCCGTTTTTGAAAACTTATGTGTAGTTGGGGATGATGCTCAGAGTATCTATGCTTTTAGAGGAGCCAATATTGAGAATATTCTGAATTTCAAGAAAGATTATCCTGATTTTAAATTATTCAAACTGGAGCAAAACTACAGATCCACTAAAACCATCGTAGGCGCTGCGAATAGCATCATTGAAAAAAATAAAAATCAGATCAAGAAAGATGTATGGACTGACAACACAGGTGGTCACAAAATCAAAGTTTTCCGAACACTGACTGATAATGAAGAAGGAAAAGTAGTCACCAATCAAATTTGGGAGATCAAACAAACTGAAAATTGTGACTATGAAGACTTCACCATATTATACCGAACCAATTCACAATCAAGATCTTTTGAAGAGAGTCTGAGAAAATTGAATATTCCATATAAGATTTATGGAGGCTTGTCTTTTTATCAAAGGAAAGAAATCAAAGACATATTAGCCTATTTTCGGTTATCAGCAAACTTGTCGGATGAGGAGAGTTTGAAAAGAATTATCAATTATCCCAAAAGAGGGATAGGAAAAACTACTATTGAAAATTTAGTCGTTGCGGCGAACCATTACGAAGTATCAATTTGGGAAGTAATCTCAAATATTCAAAAATATCAGTTGAATTTCGCCTCGGGTGTCATGGCAAAACTTCATCAATTCGTAACCATGATTAAGAGTTTTCATGTGCGAATGGAATCTGAAGAAGCTTATACCCTAGCACAAGAAATTGCGAGTTCTTCAGGAGTTTTAAAGGATCTTTACGATGATAAATCTCCAGAAGGAGTTGCTCGGTACGAAAACATAGAGGAGTTGCTTGCCGGGATTAAAGAATTTTCTGAAAGCAGTAGTCGCGAAGAAGATGATCAAAAGCCAAATTTAGCAGACTTCATGATGGATGTGGCTTTATTGACGGATGCAGACCAGGATAAGGAAGAAGACAAGAACAAAGTCACTTTGATGACAGTCCACGCCAGCAAAGGATTGGAGTTTCCATATGTATTCATTGTCGGCATGGAGGAAAATCTATTTCCTTCACAATTGTCACTGAATTCGAGATCTGAATTAGAAGAAGAGCGACGTTTGTTTTATGTAGCTGTTACTCGGGCTGAAAAACAAGCCTTTCTTTCTTTTGCAACGAGTAGATATCGATGGGGCAAACTCATAACTTCCGAGGCAAGTAGATTTATTGAGGAAATCGACGAATCTTATTTGGAATGGGAAAACCCTTATGCCTCGAGTACCGGAGGAAGATCTCTTAATGCAGGAAGAAGAGGATTTGAGCCGAAAGAGTCTTTTGAGAATTTTGGAGGGTTTGGAGCAAAGAAAATCGCTACTCCAACTGCTCCATTGGGAATGAAAAAAGTGAGTGAGACAAAATCTTCTGCTCCAAAATCTGATTTAAGTGGTTTAAAAGTTGGTTACAATGTTGCCCATGAAAAGTTTGGCAAAGGAAAAGTTGTGGCTTTGAGCGGAGACTATCCAAACCAAAAAGCTACGGTATTTTTTCCGCGAGTTGGTCAAAAACAATTGTTATTGAAATTCGCTAAACTTGAAATTCTGGAATAGAATGGAAAGTATCCTTAATTTTTATCGAAAATCACCGTATACAGTCATTTTGATTGTAGCTATATTTTTAAGAGTTCTTGCCTCCATTTTTTCTCAGGGATACCTAATGCATGATGACCATTTTCTCATAATTGAGTCTGGCGGCTCATGGGCTGATGGTAGAGATGCCATGGGATGGCTACCCGGAACAGAAGTAAGCTGGGAGGAACCACAAGGGCATAGTTTACTTTTCCCAGGGCTGAACATGTTATGGATTATGTTGATCAAATTATTTGGAGTACAGGATCCAAAACTCATCATGATTTTTGTTCGCTTATTCACTTCCATTTTTTCGATTTTAACCGTTGTCTATGGAATTAAATTGGCTCGGAAAATTACAGATGAAAAAAAGAGTATTCTTATCGGATGGGTGTTAGCGATATTGTGGATACTACCCTTTTTAGGAGTTAGAAGTTTAGTTGAAGTTGTTAGTATTCCTTTTTTAATTCTCGCCATCTATCAAATCAAATTGAATGAATTACAAGAAAAAGGACTTTGGGCATTTATTTGGGCAGGAATATTTTTAGGAATTGCCTTTTCCGTTCGGTACCAGACTGCACTTTTCACTTTTGGAGTAGGACTTGTTCTTGTTTTTCAAAAAAAATGGATCGAAAGCCTGTTGCTCACTGTTGGATTTGCCATTCCTGTCCTATTGTCTCAAGGATTAATCGACTTTTTGATATGGGGTAGACCTTTTGCCGAAATGAAGGCATATATTGATTATAATGCCACACATTCAGACTCATATGTATTAGCAGCATGGTGGTCTTATCCTTTGCTATTAATGCTTGCTGGTTTATCATTCATCAATCTGGGATGGTTCATTGGGTTTTTCAAAGTTTTTAAAAAGTATCTCATTATCTCTTTACCCGTTTTTATTTTCTTGGCCTTTCACACCTATTTTCCAAACCGCCAAGAAAGATTCATTCTACCCGTCGTACCTTTATTCATGATGTTAGGGATTATTGGTTGGGAAACGATTGTATCTGAACGCAGTAAAAGTTGGCTAATCAAATTGAATAAAACTGGGATCTGGATGTTTTTTATTTTGAACTTAAGCGTCGGATTATTTTTAGATTTTTCCTACTCGAAAATGACCCGAGTTGAGGGAGCTTATTATTTATATCAAAAAAATGAAACCGGTAAATTCAGTATTTTAATTGAAAACACAGGTGGAGGGAAAGTTCCCCAATACCCGAAATTCTATTCTCAGAATTGGAATACTTTTGAATTTTATCTTGGAGGACCTAATGATTTTGAGAAATTTCGAACTTGGTGGCAAATGAAACATCCCGGTGTCAAGTACATCATGTTTTTTAATAAAAAGAATTTAGATGTACGATTGGATACGATCAGAAAATACTATCCGAATATCGAAGAGGACACCATTATTCGCGCTGAAGGAATTGACAAGATTCTTCATGAATTAAACCCTAGAAATAACAATCACGATCTTTTCATTTACAAGGTCTCCGATTATCATTCTATTGAAGAGGAATAGTTTCTTTTACCCTCCATTTTTTCAAAAGCAAATCAGAATTTAAAGGCCTGCCTAAGTAGTGAACTTTAGAATCTCTAAATACTTTAGACTGTTCCAGAGGCTCAAAAACAACACATCCCTGAGGCCATGCTGTAGAATGAACCGCGAACAGATTGCCCTCATCATTGATTACGAATCCTACATGATTATCTAGGCCAACAATAAAAAGATCATTCTTGAATTTTTTTACATGCGTATAAAATCCTTTAAAATCATTATTCCCAAATATCTTGACATCTGATTTATAAGAAAATGCATAGATAATTTTAGACGACGCTTGCTGAGCAAATTTTACTCGATCACATTCGAAACCTACATCTTGTAGCGTAGTCATTACGAAATAACCACAAGCAATTGCTCCATCTTGAGGGGTTTGGGTTGTGCCATTAAAATCCCATTTCGTTCCTTTCCATATAGGAAAAATGGAATCTTTAAGCGTTTTAAAAATATAGGTACGAATTGCATCTCGTTTATAGGATTCCGAATAAAACGTGTTGCGTTTCTTAATCACATTTTCCTTTATTGATTCATATTTAGTTTCAATAGGGATTTCATTTTTCGAGGAAATGCTTTTAGATGTTGTCTCACAAGATAACATCAATAATAGGCCGGCAAATAGAGTTACTTTGTTCAATTTGATTTTTATTTAGTAACTCACTTTTAACTAATTTTATTTTGTCATTTTAAGAAATAGGTCCCAGAGAACAATTCCGCAAGAGACAGAAATATTTAGCGAATGTTTCGTTCCGAACTGGGGAATTTCTAAAACGAATTCAGACTGGTCAATTACTTTTTGATTTACTCCCATTACTTCATTACCAAAAATCAGAGCAACTTTCCCATTTGGATCTGGATAAAATTCATTCAATAACACGGTTTTTTCAGCCTGTTCCACAGCAATTAACTGAATATCCTTTGATTTTAATTCTTGAAGAAGGTCTAAAATATTTTCACGGTATTCCCATTCAACGGATTCTGTCGCCCCTAAAGCTGTCTTTTGAATTTCACGGTGAGGTGGCTGGGCAGTAATACCACACAAATAAATCTTTTCAATTTTAAACGCATCAGAAGTACGGAAAACCGAACCTATATTATTCAATGATCTTATGTCATCTAATATGACGATCAAAGAAGTCTTTTTCTCATTTTTAAACTCATCAACATTGATGCGATTCAATTCCTCAAGTTTTAGTTTTCTGTTCATAAAATGGCTAAAGTCTTAATAAATTGTAGGCTTTCTGATTCTTTTAAGCCTTAACTTTACAGGTCCAAAATTAAAGATAATTGGCAAAGAAAAAAGAAAAGCAGGAAACACCTCTGATGAAGCAATACAATCAGATCAAAGGGAAATATCCCGATGCAATGCTATTGTTTCGAGTGGGCGACTTTTATGAATGTTTTGGTGATGACGCCATCAAAGCTTCTAAAATCCTTGGCATTATCTTAACGAAAAGAAAAAATGGGTCTGCTTCTGAAATAGCCTTAGCAGGTTTTCCTCATCATTCCATTGATACCTATTTGCCTAAGCTAGTGCGAGCAGGACAAAGGGTAGCCATTTGTGATCAATTGGAAGATCCTAAGCAAACAAAAACCATTGTAAAAAGAGGAGTTACTGAATTAGTTACCCCTGGAGTCTCTTACAATGATAAGATTTTAGAAAACAATAAGAATAATTTTCTAGCTGCTGTTCAATTCAATAAGGAACAATTGGGTGTCGCGTTTTTAGATATTTCCACAGGCGAATTTTTTGTTGCAGAAGGATCTACCGATTATATTTTGAAATTGATTCAAGGATTCAATCCAAGTGAGATTTTATATGAAAAAAACAAGTCAAAGGAATTTGGCGAACTCATTCAGGATCAGTTTTATTCGTATAAACTCGAAGATTGGGTATTTACATTAGAATTTGGAACTGAAAACCTTCAAAAACAATTTGAAACCAATTCTTTAAAGGGATTCGGAATAGAAGGCATGGACGCTGCCATAATAGCCGCTGGTGCAGTCTTACACTATCTTTCCGTGACTCAACATGATCGTATCAAACATATTACTGGGATTTCCAGAATTGAAAGAGATAACCATGTTTGGCTGGATCGTTTTACAATTCGTAATCTTGAATTACTTTATTCTTATAATGAGAATGCAACAACATTAATAGACATTTTAGATCGAACCCAAACTCCCATGGGTTCTAGATTGATGAAAAGATGGTTGGTACTTCCACTCAATGACCTTCAAAAAATAGAGCAAAGACTACAAATAACCGAGTACATTTTTTCAAATTCGGAATACAAAGATTTTTTGGTGCAACATCTCTCTGAAATGGGAGATTTGGAACGATTGATATCTAAAGTTGCTACAGGAAAGATCAACCCAAAAGAGGTTAACATTCTGAAGCGAACTCTGGAATCCATTAAACCCTTAAAAGAGGAATCAGAAAAGGCAAAAAACAAAGAGTTAAATAAAATTGCCGATCAGCTTAATCCATGTTCTGCTATTATAGAAGAAATAAAACTGACATTAGAAGAAGATGCTGCCATTGCAATTGGAAAAGGAAATGTAATTGCTAAGGGATTTAATACAGAGTTAGATGAGCTAAGAGAGATTTCTGAAAATGGTAAGAGTTATTTAGAAAGCATCTGCGAAAGAGAATCCAAAAGATCTGGAATTACAACCTTAAAAATTGGATTCAACAATGTGTTTGGTTATTATATTGAAGTTCGAAACACGCATAAAGACAAGGTTCCTGAAGAATGGATTCGAAAACAAACACTTGTTAGTGCTGAAAGATATATTACTGAAGAGCTGAAGGAATATGAAAACAAAATCTTAGGTGCAGAAGAAAAAATTATGCAGCTGGAAAGTCAGCTTTTTTCAAATCTCGTAAATGCCATCAGTGAATTTATTGCTCCTATTCAACATAATGCTCAAGTCATTTCTATCTTAGACTGTTTGCTGTCTTTTGCAATTGTTTCAGAGGAGAATAATTATTGTAAGCCAAGTATAAATGATACATTCATTATAGACATCAAAAACGGAAGGCATCCTGTCATTGAAAAGCAATTAGAGACTGGAGAAGAATATATTCCGAATGATATCTATTTGAATAATGAAGATCAGCAAATCATCATGATTACCGGGCCTAACATGTCTGGAAAATCAGCAATTTTAAGACAAACCGCTTTAATCGTCTTGATGGCTCAAATAGGTTGTTTTGTGCCGGCCAGCTCTGCTCAAATTGGCGTTGTAGATAAAGTATTCACGCGTGTTGGAGCTTCGGACAATATCTCTTCAGGTGAATCCACCTTTATGGTAGAAATGAATGAAACAGCTTCTATCTTGAATAATTTATCTGATCGAAGTTTGATATTGCTAGATGAGATTGGACGTGGAACGAGTACCTATGATGGAATTTCAATCGCCTGGGCCATTGCTGAATATTTACATGAAAATAGAAGATTCAAACCCAAGACATTATTTGCTACCCATTATCATGAACTTAATGAGATGTCAGCCTCATTTGATCGAATCAAGAATTTCAATGTGAGTGTCAAAGAAGTTGGAAAGAAAGTCATATTCCTTCGAAAACTTATTCCTGGAGGCTCTGAGCACAGTTTTGGAATCCATGTTGCGAAGATGGCTGGGATGCCCAAAATAGTAGTGGAAAATGCCAGCGAAATACTGAAGAAATTAGAAAGTAATCGGGATAATCAGACCACAAGACAAACAACCAAAGAAATTTTGGACGACAAGAACATGCAACTTAGCTTTTTTCAGCTTGATGATCCAGTTTTACTTCAGATAAAAGATGAAATAGCTGAGACAGACATCAATAATCTTACACCGGTTGAAGCTTTAATGAAATTGCATGAAATAAAAAAGCTGATTGGTGCAAAATAAAAAAGAGGCGCTAATTCTGCGCCTCAATTTTCGTAATTTTTAGTATTACCTAATGATCGTGACGTGACCATATACAGTATGTCGTTTATCAGTCATCGTTTCCTTGAATTCTATCTTCCAGACATAAACTCCATCTTCAACATAATTACCCACATATTTCCCATTCCATCCTACTTCATGATTATGAGATTCGAACAATAGTTCTCCCCATCGATTAAAGATAAGTAGAGTATAGTCATAAGGATCAAATCCAGAAGTAAAAATTGGTTTAAAAGTCTGATTAAATTCATCATTATCGGGTGTAAATGCATTTGGCACCCAGTATAGCAGAATATCTCGAATTACAATCTTAGAAAGTGCGGTATCTGTACATCCAAATTGATTTTCTGCTACCAAAGTAATTATGTATTCCCTAGCAGTGTCTCCATAGATATGTACTGGATTTTCAAGATTACTTTGAGCCGAATTATCTCCGAAATCCCAATAATAATTTACCGCATTTTCTGATAAATTCTCGAACTGGATGGTCGTGTTGGAGATATCTGTTACTGATGGGTCAAAAACAAAATTTGCTATTGGATTGGGATCTAAACATACAATATCTGAATATGTTTCTGTGGTACTACATCCAAGAGTGTCTGTAACTGTCAATGTTACGTCAAAGCATCCATCCGATGTATAATCATGTGCTACAGGACCATTTGATACACTAATCGATCCGTCTCCAAAAGACCATAAAGATATCCCTGAGCCAGTAGAATTATTATTTGTAAATATTACTGTTACCGGGATGCACTCAGGTGTTATTTGTGCTGAAACGCAATTACGGTTGGATTCACTGTAATTGTAAATCTTGCACAGGACCTGTACAACATTGGTGATGTTGGGGTCACATAAAACGTTCCGGATCCGGCGATTCCAGTAAAACTACCTATATTGCCGTTCCATTTAATCTGCTCCTACATCAGCTCCCAAATTCACCCAAGAAAATTAGAACCACTAACAGAGGAGGCAAACCAGGAACAAGAATGTGTCTCCCTCACAAACTGTAATATCATTTAAGGTCCTAATTGAGGAATTGGCAATATAATTACTGTTGCTATTTGACCTGCAATGTTGTTTGAACATCCAATCCCAATGTCTGTGATGGAAGTTAGTTGATAAACCCCCTCTGCATTTGTAATTAAATACGGATCTGAGGTTGTCGAAACATTATTTTGAAATCCATCTAACAAATACGAGAACGTCCAATCACCATTTCCAGGAAGATCGATTGTTACAGTAGGAATATGAGTCCCTAAACAAACCGTAGTATCACCTGAAATAGTAGCTGTTGGGAGGTCATAAATTGTAATATCATCCGTAGCCTGAACAGCCGCACAACCTGTAATATTGATATCATTAGTAATGGTGTAGGTTCCTGGTGTGGAGGCGCTCAAGTCAATAATTCCGGTCACTGGATTAATCACCACTCCTGCGGTGCTGGAAACACACCTGTTCCCCATTAATAAATGTTGGAGCAGGATCTGTTCCATTCAAGCAATAAATATCAAAAGTAAAATCAGCCACCGCCGTATTGGTGATTGTGATTGGAATGGTGCTTGCCGTTAGGCCACACACACGGGTACAGTGTAAGTAACACTGTACTGACCATCTGTACTCGTTGTCAAGGTGATGGCTGATAGTTGGATCCAATATTCAAACCTGCTGGAAGTATAAATGTTCCTGGTGTTCCTGTTAAATTCATTTTCAGGTTGGGTTCCCAATTACACAATGATGGAGTACCATCATAAGTAAATGTTGATCATTACAAAGATTTACAAATAAATCCATTTGATCTGTATTCCTAACCATTGGCATCTGTTCCTGTTACGGTATAAGTTTGAATACGGATGCATTAAAAGCCTGACCATCTACTCCTCCATTATCCCATACATAGGTCTGTGCTCCCGAACCACTTAAAGTCACACTAGCTCCCTCACATACTGTAATATCCAAACCTGCACCCACTATTGGAAGCGGATTGATTGTTACCACAACCGTATCCGTACCCACGCATCCCGAAAGAGTGGATCCTGTTAGAATATACTGGGTAGTAACTAGTGGTGAGACCCATTTGCGTTGTCTCTATTCCAATCCTGATTCCAGTCATATCATATCAGCTCCACTTCCAACTAAGGTATATGATTCTCCTATACATTATTATCCAGCCCGCATTCACTGGTGGTGAAGTCGCTATTGTCCGCAATGCCTGATCTGTGTTGACACATCCATTGGCATCTGTTCCCGTTACAGTATAGATCGTGTTACTTGCAGGGGCGGTAAAAGCCACATTGTCTGTTACACCATTATCCCACACATAGCTCGCTCCTCCTGAACCTGTAAGAGTCACCATTTCCGATGGACATACCGTTTGGTCTACTCCCGCATCTATATTCGGAAGGGGATTTACTGTTACTGTTTGTTGAGCTGTATTCACACATCCATTCACATCCGTTCCCGTTACCGTATAGGTAGTCGTAGCTTCTGGGTGAAACTGTATCAACTGTGGATCATTTCAAGACCATTGTGTCCCAGTTGTAGTTGTTGGCTCCCTGAGCCGCCAGTGTTGCGTTTGCTCAATACAAATGACCACATCCGGATCTGTTGTTGCGATTAAGGCGGTTGGTCACATGATCATGCGGTGAAGCCGATCCTGAACAGTTCCCATCATCTGCAAGAACCGTATAGGTCGTTGTAACCACAGGAGATACCGTATGTGATTGACCCAAGCCCAAACCTTGATCCCAGGTATAAGTCACCCCACCACCTGCAGAGATAGTCGTGTTCTCCCCTGCACAAATGGTAACATCCGGAGAAATCGTTGGCACCAATGCACCAACCGACACTGTGATCGTATCATCTTCCACACATCCATTAGCATCCGTTCCCGTTACCACATAGGTTGTTTGTGCAGCAGGTGAAACATTGATATTATTTCCAGGTCCAATTCCCTGATCCCAGGTATAGGCTGTTCCCCCAGATGCGGACAAAGTTGCATTTCCTCCCACGCAGATTGAAATATCTGGGCCGGCATTGATATTTGGTAATGGATTGACAATGTAATCAAAACTTGTTGGTGTTCCAGTACATTGCGCCGTACTTGGGGTAATTGTTATTGTCGATATTTCCTGAATCGCGGCATTTGGATTTTGAGACACAAATGAAGCTATCGATGCCGTTCCATTGGCCCCCACACCCGTTCCTGTATTGTCCGACACCCAGCTATAGATCACTCCTGCTGCTGGTGTTCCTGTGAAACCTACGGCCGTAGTATTTGCTCCAACACAGAGTATTTGGTCTGCCACCGGATCCACTGTTGGGGTTGCATTAATCGTTAGGGTCACTGTAGAGTCTGAAGGACAAGTAATCCCTCCTCCTGTTGTATAAGTAATATTGTAGGTCCCCGCTGTAGAGGCACTTAGATCAATCAACCCCGTTGTGGCATTGATAGACAATCCTGCAGGTGTAGCCGAGAAGCTGCCCGGATCTCCAGTGATTGCTGCTGTTGGATCTGCATCTGCACTACAATACGTATACTGAGGATATGAAAAACCTGGGTCTTCTGGCCCCTGAAATGCTGCCAAGGTCACTGTGATTGGACATCCATTATTATCCACCACATCAAAAGACACCACATCTCCATCAATCAATCCATCGATAACGATATTTCCCCCGTTGGTTGTGGTATTGTTTACAAAATTCGCATTTGAGGGAGACAGGTTACTTGCTGTATAAGTTTCACCCGCTACCATTTCTGGCAGACCTCCAGTCAAAGTAACCGTTTGAGTTCCAGCAGCACAATCCTGAGCTTCTGTAAAAGTAATTTCGCTTAAATATTGTACTGAAATTGTTGGACCAATATCCCAACATGCGGTCGAGGTATTGACATAAGAATAGGTTCCTGAGCCCACATCATAAAAAGTGATTGGAATAATATACATCGTTTCATCTACTCCTGTCCAAGGTCCACCATAAGACGCCTGCCCCAATGAGTTCGGATCATTAAAACTTCCATAACCCAAAACACCTAAAAAGCAAGGATCCAATTCGATCTGTCCCGGAGGCATTGTTGTGGGAGGACAAGAAAATAATAAATAACCAATCCCTGGATTATAAGTCCCTGGAGCTGCAATAGGAGGCGCTGTAGCTTCTGCCGGTGCGATAAAATCATTATTGGTAGTAACATCAAAAGTCTCTCCAAAGCACAATACTTCATTATTTGAAGCCGGAACACCGTCTACTGTTACCGTAAATGTTCCTACATCTACTGTGCAACCACAAGGAGGTTGATATGTTGCATTAACAGAAATCGTACAAGAAGGATCTGCGGTAAAATATGCCGTAACAGCACAAGTAGATCCATCTGCTTGCGCCACAAAAGAAAAATTCTGTTGTGTTCCAAAAGGTGGATTAAAAACTTGCTGATTCCCTTGACAATCCTCGACAATTAACTGACCTGATGAGGGCGCACTGGAATACTGAACAGTACCATCTACAGTATTGGTACTACCTGGATCACAAGGACCTGTATTCACTGTAAAGTTTGTCATGTTACACGGTGTGGAACATGCTGGATCCGAAGAAGGTAATACAATGACCGTTGCTGTATCTCCTGCAGGACCATCTGGTGTAGTTCCTGATACAAAATAGTTCCAAGTTCCAGCACTTGGCGGGCAAGCATTAACCACAGCTCCTGTTGTTGGAGTCAAACCTGTTGTTGGAGACCATGAATAGTTAGAACCTCCATTTGCAGTAAGCGTAGTACATTCTCCTTCGCATATTGTTTCATCATTTACATAGATTGGCGTACAAGATACTCCAGCAGAACCAGCATTTTGATAAAAAGTTAAAGGTACCGAAGTAGTTGCTGAACTGTAGTTTGAGAGACAAATAATAAATTGATCTCCAGGTTGCACATTCAATGAAGCTTCAAAATTGGAAGGATCTGCACCGGGGGGAAGTGTATTAGCCATTCCAGTAAAACCTTCGCACCATCCATTCCAGTTACAGGCTACTGGAGGCCATGTATCATTAACAATTGCATTACAAGTTACGTTTGGATCCCATTGCCACATGATCCAATCATAACAATTCGACCCACCATCAGCTCCAAAACTAAATTCCAAAGCTCCTGCCGACGAAACCGTTACTACCATCCAGGTAGAATTCAACTCTCCAGACAACAAACATCCTGAGTTTCCATTGACACCGGGATTTATAGATGGATTGGAAACTAAGCCAGTAAAAAAGCCATCTCCTAATTCATCTACATTACCATAACCATTTGGATCAATTTGAAAACTCGCATCTGAACAAATATTTACGTGATCTGGACAATCTCCTGCTGTTGCCTGACCAAATGAAGTTGAAGCAGAAAATGCTACTACTCCAAGAACAATTAATTTTAATCTTTTCATGAGTAACATTTATTTAGAATTGATTTCAGAACACTCCTTGCGAGAAATATGCTGATAGGATTTTTGACCAACAAACCCAGTATTGATGCAATGAATTGTCAAACCATATTTTTTGAATTCCTTTTCAAACCAAGCTTGATCAAAGGCAATACCAGGTTTATATACTCCAAAAACCTTTCAGTTGGAATATCTAAACGAGTTATTTGGAAATCAGAATTCCCTTGAAATTCAAAATTAATTTTTCGAATAAGATCGGAGAGGTTTCGCCATCTACAACAAATTCAATAAATACAGTGGATTTGTCTCCTGACAATAAGTGTAGATTGAAGCGCTTAAAAATAAGCAGAGCAATCATTTTCATAGCATACAAGTTTTCGGTTTCCCTAAAGTAACGAAAACAAAATGATTTGGTTGCCAACTTCCTTGGAATCAACAAAAAAGCGGCCCAAAGAGCCGCTTTCTGTTAACATCTTAACGAATACTTATACTTATGTTATTCTCTAGATCCTAAAATTTCAATAAAGACAAGAATAGTTGATAAATAAGATATATAATTGAAGGCCTCCTATTAATGCCAATTTAACATCTTGAAGCACCGTCCAAGCTTGGATCGCTTGCAATGTATTTTTCAGTCTTTGCATTTCCCAAGCTGTGAGACCTGTGAAAACGAATATTCCTATAAATGAAATAATCCAACTTAGACTATCAGATTGCATGAACATATTCACCAAGGAAGCAATAAAAATACCGATGAAAAGCATATACATGATACTTCCAAATTTGGATAAATCAGTTTTAGTGGTATATCCAAGAACTGCCATTGCACCTCAAATGTACCAGCTGTAATAAAGAAAGCGAGGCTATAGATCCAATACTATAGATCAAAAAGATGGAACTTAAGCTTACACCCAGAAGTACAGAGTACAAGACAAATAAAAAATAAAAGAACTGGCATAGAAAGTCTGTTGTAGCCAAATTGAATAGCTAGTACAACCAAACCGGGGCAAACATCACCAAATACCCCATTGGTGAAAGACCCTTTCATTGAACATAAAAATCACGTTCTCGATATCACTCCCCATATACCATGCAATCTACACCTGTAATTGCAAGAGCAGCAAACATATACGAACAACATTTGCAAAGAACTTAGTCATTGGCTTGGAATTCGTATCTACATTTCTATCTAAAATTTGATCTAACATTTTTTTAAAATTTAATTACACACAAAATTAATAAAGATTCGCACTAATTAGCTTAATAAATTCTTCTCGAGTTGCTAAATTATCTAAAAATTCACCTGTAAAGGCACTTGTAGTAGTGACAGAGTTTTGTTTTTGTACACCTCGCATTTGCATACACATATGTCTTGCCTCAATAACAACTGCTACTCCCTTTGGATTTAATGTCTCCTGAATACAATCGCGGATTTCATTTGTCAATCTTTCCTGTACTTGTAATCTCCTTGAAAAGGCATCCACAATTCTGGGTATTTTGGAGAGACCAACGATCGTTCCATTAGGAATGTAGGCCACATAAGCTTTCCCAAAAAAAGGTAAAATGTGATGTTCACATAGCGAATACACCTCGATGTCCTTTACCAACACCATTTGAGAATATTCTTCCTTAAACAAAGCGGATTTCAATATTTCAGAAGGATCCACATTGTACCCGTTGCACAAAAACTGCATTGCTTTTGCTGCCCTTTCAGGGGTTTTTAAAAGGCCTTCTCTATTTGAATCCTCACCGATAGAATCAATGATTACCTTGTATTTTTCAGATAATTCTTCTGTGAGCTCTGTATTATAATATTTATCTTCTTCGTTATCCATTTAAATAATTTTAACCGTAGTATTCAACGTAATTATTTTCAGTTTCAATCAATTTTACTTTATATAATTCCGCTCCTAGATCTCGAATAGGTTCTTCAATTTCATTCCAAATTCGAATTGCGATCATTTCTGCAGATGTCACGCAATCCTTTAAGAACGACACTTCAGTATTTAAATTTTTGTGATCCACTTTCGAAATCACCTTCTCGTTCAGGATTTTTGATAAATCTTTTAAATTTATTAAAACCCCTGTTTGTTGATTCACTTCACCTTTGATGGTCACAAATAACTCGTAATTATGTCCATGCCAATTTGGATTATTGCAAGCTCCAAAGAAGTCATCATTGTCTTCCATCGACCATTCTGGCACAAAAAGTCTATGTGCCGAACTAAATCTTTCTCTTCTTGTGATGTGGATCATGAACAAATACTAATTCAATTCTAATCTAAAAGTTCAATATTACATATATTTGGACTAACAAAAAACTTACCATCTTAAATTAACTGACATTGTGACACAAAAAATCAGAATAGAATGATTGTAATAACTGGTGCAGCGGGATTTATTGGAAGTTGCTTAGCTTCTGAGTTAAACTCAAAAGGAATTGAAAACCTGATTCTTGTCGACGACTTTTCGAAAGAAGAAAAGAAGCGTAATTTTCATGACAAAAAGTTTAAATTACTTGTAGACAGAGAAGAATTTAAAAACTGGTTTCTGGAAAATGAAGATGCAGTAGATTTTGTTTATCATATAGGAGCAAGAACAGACACCACTGAATTTGATGTAGAAATCTTCAATAAGCTCAATTTGAACTTTTCTAAAGATGTATGGAATATTTGCACAGAAAGTCGGATTCCTTTGGTTTATGCATCTTCAGCAGCAACCTATGGTTTAGGGGAGTATGGATATAAAGATGACCACGCTATTGTAGAAAAATTAAAGCCCTTAAATCCTTATGGTGATTCTAAAAATGATTTTGACAAATGGGTATTGCAACAAACCGAATTTCCTCCTCATTGGTATGGCGTGAAGTTTTTCAATGTTTACGGACCCAATGAATTTCACAAAGGGAGAATGGCTTCAGTTATTTTTCATGCCTTCAATCAGATCAACGCTACTGGTGGAATGAAACTTTTCAGATCCCACAACCCTGAATACAAAGATGGGGAGCAAACACGCGATTTCATTTATGTCAAAGATCTTTTGAAAATGTTGGAATTTTTAAGACTTGATAATCCTGAATCTGGACTCTACAATATTGGAACCGGAAATGCAAGAACATTTTTAGATCTTACCAAGGCCACGTTTGCAGCTTTGAATAGAACTGAAAATATTTCATTTATAGATACTCCTGAAGATATTAGAGATAAATACCAATATTTTACGGAGGCTGACATGGAGAAAATAAGAAAAGTTGGGTATTCTCAACCTTTTTATACTTTAGAAGAGGGAGTAACAGATTACGTTCAAAACTATCTTATTCCAAACAAAATCTATTAATGGAAATTCAAGCGAAATTTTTAAGCGAATTGGCAAATAAATTAGGTTCCAAGAAAAAAGTTGCCAAAGCTATAATGGATACCTTAGAAATTTCCCAAGATTCCTGCTACCGAAGAACAAGAGGTGAAACTCAATTTTCAATAGAAGAAATTCAAAAACTATGTTTGCGTTATCACATTTCATTTGACACTTTAATAGGTGCTCCTGATAAAAACCAGATTTTTTTCACAAAAGATTTGACAGAGATCGATTTATAATTTCATTAAAGTATCTCAAAGATATTTTGGATGAGTTTCAGAAAATTCAAAATCTTACTGATATTAAACTAACTATTGCTTCGAAGAATCTACCACTTTTTAAACTATTCAATTTCCCCTCAACTTACTCGTTTTAAATTTCACTTTTGGTCGCAACATATCGTTCATAAAAAAGACAAGATCGGAGCTAAGTTCAAATTCGAAAATTTGAGTGGCGAAGTCTGGAATCTAGCAAACAACATTCACATAGCTTATGCGAAAATTCCTTCAGATGAAATTCTGAATCCTGATACCCTGAAAGGTTTAACAAGAGAAATTGTAGCTCACTTTTAAAAATGATGGTTTTGATTCCAAAGACACCGCATTAAAACTTCTAAAATCAGTAAAAACTAGCCCAACACATGCAGGGAAGAATGTATTGAGGGTAGTAAAAAAATCATTGGCCACGATCTCGATAAAAATAACTACCGTTGTTATCTCAACAAGTCGTATATCCCAGACAATACCATCTTGGTAGAATCCAATGAATAAAATTCAGTGTTTCTTACTCACAATGTGATGAATTTTCTGAGCACAAACAACTCTAAATACATACAAGATACACAACAAACAATTACTGGATTTAAGAGAAATAGTGATCTAATTAGTTCTCAAAAAATAAATCTAAAGGGAACCTTCTTTCAAGCGATTACTGCACACATAGAAATGGCAGAAAGTGAAGTACTTCAATATTCGAGATCATCAATAAGTTTGGCGATCTTTAGTTTTACATCCTTTGAAAGCATTAGAATTACTTCTTCATTCAGAGCATGGGATGAAGGCGTCTCACTGATGGACGTATTTTTCAACTCATTTTTAGCACCTTCTAAAGTGAATCCTTTGACTTTTACTAATTCATAAATTTTGTTAAAATTCTCAACGTCTTTCGGGGTAAAAAGGCGATTTCCTTTCTTATTTTTCTTTGGTTTAATAATATCAAATTCCTTCTCCCAAAAGCGAATCAAGTGATGTATTGACTTGATACATAGCCGCTACCTCACCTATAGAGTAGTATAATTTGCGATTCACTTTTTTGGGTTCAGACATAGAAAATGTATTATTTTTGCCCATTAAAAATTATAAAAGGATGAATATTCGATTGTTTTTAATTATTGTTTCGTTTACCGCATGCGTCCATTTGCTTGCTTCAGACATGACACCTAAGTCTGCATGAACCAGAATCAATCGATTACTGCGCTATAGAAGGAACGGCGATAGACAATTTAATTGATACTGCGATTACTTGCATTGGAACACCTTATAAATATGGAGGAACAAATCCAAAGAAGGATTTGATTGCAGTGGTTTTCTTGGTTTTGTTTTTCAGTCCTATTGTGGTGATCTTCCACGATCTTCAACAGCAATCTCAAAGATAGGACATCAAATTGAGCGTAAAGAAATTCAAAAGGTGATCTGATTTTCTTTTTAAAGGAAGAAATTTATCCTCTACATCGATAGGCCATGTTTTGTCACAGAGGTATGTGAAGGAAAATCAAGATGATTCACAAGAAGAGGTGTGATTGAAGATGTTTTAGAAGAGATCAACTATTACGATGCTCTCGTTATCTTTTTGCAATTCGGCTTGATTTTCCTGAGATTTTGGGTCTTTATTAAGATATGAGATTGTACGTTGTGGAAAAGGGACCACAATTCCGTTTTCTCTAAATCTTGTCAATTTCGAAACGAATATCACTTTTAAAAAATTCAATTCGCCAGGTTTGATCCGCGCCCAGAATATAACATCCATCTCAATACCATTATCTCCAAAAATCGAAAGTAGTCGCACATTAACATTAGCTTTTCTTTTTACCTTCGGATGATCAGAAACAGCTCTTTCCACAATTTTTTTTACCAGATTCAAATCAGTTCCATATTCAACTGGAGAATTTGATCATGAAACGAGTTAATGAGCTGAATAGGACCAATTATTAATATATTCTCTTGTCAAAATTGCATTCGGAATAATCATAATATTGCCATCCCTAGTTTCGATCTTAGTTGTCTGAATATTTATCTTCAAGACTTTGGCCACCATGTTTTCCATATTACTCTTTTATTCATTCCAGCTGAGTTCGGAATTTCAATAATATCGCCAACTTTGGTCGTTCCCTCAAAAGTAAAATAAAAACCAGACACAACATCTCTAAACAGATCTTGAAGTCCAAAACCGATTCCGATAAGAAGCCCGAACTGGAAACCACCAACAGAGTTGGATCAACTCCAAATCGGTCAAGAATAATCAAAAAAGCAAATATATAAATCGCATATTTGATAAGCTGAACGACTACAAATTGTGTCCCTGATCCAAATCCAATTCTTCGTCAATCGAGCTTCTTTGGACAAAAAGCTTCACTAAATTCACGGCCAATCTAGCAACAAAGAGAATAACGATAATCTCAAAATATGGGAAAGTCCGAATGAAAAATTGCCAATGGTAATCAGCTTAAATTGTAATATCTGGTCAAAATTAGTGCTGTCATTATTTATTCTCAAGCTCTCAATAATAGAAAGCACAAATGCGAGAAAATACCACCTTGTCCTAAAAGTTTGAATAGGGTAATTTTCTTTTTTCCTCTAATCGCAGTTTTTTATTAATTAGGTAATTCCTAACCTTTTTTCCGAATGATTTTAATCAAAAAACGAGACAAAAAATGACCAGAAAATCAGAATGATAATGTTGATCGCTGCAATCTTTAAATCGCCTAAAATAAAAAAGTGTATATGTTAAATATTCCCAGATATTCATAAGATAATTCTTCCTAGTTCATTTGCAAGTGCGATCTTTACTTTGTCCAGACTCATTTGTCGCTTCATCAATTCTGTCATATTCTCATCTAAATCCTCTGATTTTAGACGTTGTCGGATTTCTTCAATTTCAAACAAGACCTTTGCTTTTTTAAACGAATATAAAAGCTTTCACTACATTTGATGTCAGCTTATCCTCCTCTAAATTTGTTTGAATATAAAATTTATCTTTCCAAGAAGCAGATAATTGATAAGGTTCAGCAATAATATCTACGGCTAATCTTGAAAATTCTTCATCTTCATGATTAACAAAAAACTTTCGGCAAATAACACATCCTGTTTCGACCTTCTCTAAAAACTTCAAAAACTCTCTGATAAATTGGATTTGAAAAATTTGAGATCATCCACTTCAATATCCTTAATTATAAAATCCGCAACATTCATAGGCATTAGAACTTCCTTGCCTTCGGGATTTATAAAAGGAAGCTGAAGCTCTTTGGCTCCATATTTAATCAAAATTCGAATTAAATTGAATTCATGAGCTTCCAAATTAGAAGACCGTGATACTTCATTTTGATTAGAATCAATCTGGGTATCTACCTTAAATAAATTAGGGTTGGTTTGCCCTCTTTCTCCTGAAGATAAATCTTTAGAAAGCTTATTCTTTCGAGAACGATTCAATTCTGAAATCAAGGTTTTCTCATCCATTCCGAATTGAGTTGCACATTCTTTGATGTACAATGATCTAGTAATCTCATCTGGGATAAGAGCAATTGAATCTATGATTTCGTGAATCAATTTTGCTTTAATAATCGGATCTCCTTTTGATTCACCAAGTAAAATTTCAGTTTTGAAAACCAAAAAATCTTTTGAATTAGAATCAATATATTCCTTCAGTTCTTCTTGCGAAACTTTTTTGGAATAAGAATCCGGATCATCTCCTTCTGGAAAAAGAACCACTTTAACGGTCAAACCTTCTTCAAGAATTAAGTCGATTCCTCTAAAACTTGCTTTGATCCCTGCTGCATCTCCATCATACAAAATGGTAATGTTTTGGGTATATCTTTTAATCAGTTTGATTTGTTCTTTGGTCAGAGCAGTTCCAGAAGATGCCACTACATTTTCCACCCCAGCTTGATGCATGGAAATTACATCTGTATATCCTTCAACCAAATAACATCGATCATTTTTGATGATGGCATTTTTCGAAAAGAACAATCCGTACAGAATCTTTGACTTATTGTAAAGTATACTTTCAGGAGAATTAAAATACTTCGCTACTTTTTTATCATTTCTGAGGGTACGACCTCCAAAACCAAGCACTTTCCCTGATATACTATGGATTGGAAACATGACTCTTCCCCGGAAAAAATCGAAAGTTTTATCGTTTTTCTCTTTCGTGAGTCCACCAGCCAATAAATGTTTCAGATTGTACCCCTTATCCAAAGCTGCTTTGGTGAAAGAATCAAATGCCTCAGCACTAAAACCAAGCTCGAAAGTTTTTATGGTATCTTCCGAAAATCCCCTTTCCAGAAAGTAAGAAAGGCCAATTGCTTTTCCCTCATCCGTATTCCAAAGATTATTAACGAAAGTATCTCTTGCAAATTCATTGATTACGCCTAAAGACTCCCTTTCATTCAATTCAGCAATTTGTTCTGCCGACTTCTCCTTTTCTTCCGGGATGGCAATATTGTAGCGGTCTGCCAACCATCTTAAGGCTTCTGGATAGGAAAAATGTTCGTATTCCATTAGGAAAGAAACCACATTTCCTCCTTTACCAGTAGAAAAGCATTTAAAAATTTGTTTAGCCGGAGAGACCATGAAAGAAGGGGTTTTCTCATCCGTAAACGGACTCAACCCTTTCAAATTAGACCCAGCTCGTTTCAATTGAACAAACTCTCCGATCACATCTTCGATCTGAGCCGTGTATAATATTTCATCTATGATTTCTCTTGGGATCAAGCAAACAAAAATTTGATAGTCTAAAGATAATGGAAATTCAGTGAAAGCCCATTTGAAACGCTTGGATATTCTAATATTTTTCTGACTTTTGTAGGATGAAAATTGGAATCATCCTAGTCATATTTATGCTTTTTTCCTGCAAAGAAGACATTGCTCCACCAAATGTGGGTGCAATAACTTTGAACGGCATACCAGATACCTTGCATTTCAGCTTGGACACTTCTAATCGGATTCTTGTTCAAAGTGTATTGGAAGACGACAAGGATTTAAATCAAACCAGATTATTTTCGGTTGGTTCATTAACCGCTAATCCTTCCGACTCCAGTTTGTATTCACATTTAACATTTTCTTATTTTCAAGATTTAGAATCGAATCCCTATCAAATCTCAGATAGTTTAGAAATTCCAGTTTATACTTGCGCAGGACTGTATCAATTAAACATCAAAGCAACAGACAAAACAGGAAATGAAGGAACAGGAACACCCGTCATTTTATGGATTCATTCAAGTGAAGCCCCTGGTACGGCCATCAGTCTTCCAGATTTTTCAGCTGGATTTCCTTCGTTTAATGCTGGAGATACGATTTTCTTTCAAGGTAGCGTAACAGATAATATAGCTATTCAGAAGATCACAATTGAGGTTTTGAATACGGGAAGTACTGTTTCGCAAAGTTTCAGCTATTCTGATACTGTTTTTACGACCTGGGATTATGGAACCAATAATGCGAAAGTGGCATTACCCACTACAGCAACATCTGGAAACTATGAAATCAGAGTTCGAATAAATGATAACGATGGGAATTTGATTCTTTTCCGTGATAGTATTACCATCAACTAATGAGATTCATATTAAATATCATCAATTGGATTTTTATACTTCCTGTAAAAATCTATCAATGGATTATTAGTCCAATCTTTCCTCAATCTTGTCGTTTTGATCCAACATGTTCCAACTACATGATTGAAGCCATAAAAGTATGGGGTCCCATCAAAGGTTTGTATCTAGGGTTCAGGAGAATTGGGAAATGTCATCCTTGGGGAGGTCATGGTCACGATCCAGTACCTCAGCGTAAGAAAAAGGCTTAATCTACTTTATCTCCAAAAAGATCAAAATGATCGGCAGAGGTAATCTTGATATTGGCAAAATCCCCGATTCGAACAAAATTATCCGCAGTATTTTTTACAACTACTTCATTATCTACTTCTGGTGAATCAAATTCAGTTCTTCCCATAAAATAATCACCTTCTGCCTTATCAAAAAGCACTTTATAGGTTTTGCCAATTTTTTGCTGATTCAAATCAAAGGAAATTCCAGATTGGATATCCATTAAAATCTCTGCCCTTTCATCTTTGATTTTGGCAGAAACATCATCTTTGAGGTTATAGGCATGCGTATTTTCTTCATGGGAATATTTGAATACCCCTAGTCTTTCAAACTTCATTTTTTCAACCCATTCACATAATTCGTCAAAATGTTCTTGAGTTTCTCCCGGATAACCAACAATCATGGAAGTTCGAAGGGCAATTTCAGGATTGATGTCACGAATACTCTTGATCAAATCCGTCGTTTTTTCTTTGCTAGTCCCTCTTCTCATGGACTTTAAAATGGGAGAAGAAGCATGTTGAAGAGGCATGTCCAGATAATTACAGATATTGGATCTTTCCTTCATGGCTTCAATGGCATCCATAGGAAATCCAGTTGGGAATGCATAATGCAATCGGATCCATTCAATCCCTTCAATATCAGACAATCTCAGCATCAATTCTGCTAGTTTCCGATCCTTGTAAATATCTAAACCATAGTAAGTTGAATCCTGGGCAATCAGCAACAATTCTTTAATGCCATTTTTCGCCAGATTCTTAGCTTGCGAAACTAATTCTTCGATAGGAGTAGAAATATGTTTTCCTCTCATCAAAGGGATTGCACAAAACGAGCATGGACGATCACATCCTTCCGAAATTTTGAAATATGCATAGTGAGAGGGCGTGGTCAATAATCGCTCTCCAACCAATTCTTTTTTATAGTCCGCTTTGAGTGTTTTTAAAAGCTTCGGAAGATCTTTGGTTCCGAAATAAGAGTCTACCTCAGGAATTTCTTTTTCCAAATCATCTTTATAGCGAGCCGACAAACAACCTGTAACATAAAGTTTATCGATCAAGCCTTGTTCCTTAGCCTGAGCATATTGTAAAATCGTATCAATAGATTCTTGCTTGGCATTATCGATAAATCCACAAGTATTGATAATTACGATTTCAGATTCTTGATTGGATTCATGTTCCACATCAAAATTGTTCCCTTTAAGTTGGGACATCATGACTTCAGAATCGAAGATGTTTTTTGCACAACCTAAAGTCACTACATTGACCTTGTTTTTTCTAAGAGATTTGGTTTTCAAGACGCTTTATTTACTGAAAAGAGAATCCACAAACTCATGCTTATTGAAAACCTGAAGATCTTCAATACCTTCACCCACTCCGATGTATTTCACAGGGATTTTCATTTGATCTGAAATTCCGATAACTACTCCACCTTTTGCAGTTCCATCCAATTTGGTAATGGCTAAGGCATTAATTTCAGTTGCCAAAGCAAATTGTTTTGCCTGTTCGTAAGCATTCTGACCTGTTGATCCATCCAAAACCAATAAAATTTCATGGGGAGCATCCGGAATCACCTTTTGCATTACTCTTTTGATTTTAGATAACTCATTCATCAGATTTACCTTATTATGCAATCTTCCCGCCGTATCTATTATGGCAATATCTGCGCCTTGAGCTTTTGCAGATTGAACCGTATCAAAAGCCACCGAGGCAGGATCGGCATTCATTCCTTGCTCAACAATGGGCACGCCTACTCTTTCAGACCAAATAATCAATTGATCCACAGCAGCTGCGCGGAAAGTATCAGCAGCCCCAAGAACTACTTTCTTACCCGAGTTTTTGAATTGGTTTGCTAGTTTTCCGATAGTAGTAGTTTTTCCTACACCATTCACCCCAACAACCATAATTACATATGGATTTCCGTTTGTATTTGGTACAGAAAAATCAACTTCTTCACCAGAATTGTTTTCCTCAAGGAGCTCTGCGATTTCTTCACGTAGAATTTTATCCAATTCCTCCGTTCCCACATATTTATCACGAGCCACTCTTTCTTCGATGCGCTCAATAATCTTGATTGTTGTATTAACGCCAACATCAGAAGAAATCAAAACTTCCTCTAGTTCATCCAATACTTCAGCATCCACCTTAGATTTCCCAACGATAGTTCTGGATAATTTTCCAAAGAAACTGGATTTTGTCTTTTCCAGACCTTTATCCAAAGTTTCCTTTTTCTCTTTGCTGAATATGTTTTTAAACAACCCCATGGTATAAAACTAAAAAAGCTCCTCTTCATTAACTGAAAAGAAGCTGCAAATATTTTTTAAATCAGAAGGTCTTAGTTCTTAGAGAACCACTCTGAAACTTTATCGTTGTGTACGATCTCTTCTTTAAAAGTATACGCACCAGTCTTTTCAGAACGTACCATTTTGATACATTTAGTGTGCTCTTTTCCTCCTCCTGTTTGTAACGATGCTACTGTTTTCTTAGCCATGACAAATCTTATTTAATTTCTTTATGAATCGTGTATTTTCTCAAGATCGGGTTATACTTCTTGATCTCCATTCTGTCTGGAGTATTTTTTCTGTTCTTCGTAGTAATATATCTCGAAGTACCTGGCATCCCGCTATCCTTGTGCTCTGTACATTCCAAGATAACTTGTACTCTATTTCCTTTCTTAGCCATTTGAACTTAATTTTTTTTCAGGGGTGCAAAGATAGAATATAAATGGAGAAGAAAAAAATAATCTGAAATGATTTTTAAAGATTTTTTCTTCATGAAGGAATTATTTTTTCAAATGTACGTTATTTCACAATTCAAACTGTTTTAGAAATTAAGTGAAAGAGTCTTTAATCTTGGCTAGATTTTAAGATATTTGCCTTCGAATGGATATTTCAATTGTCATAGTAAACTACAATGTCGAGCATTTTTTAGAACAGTGTCTGAACTCTGTTTTTTCTGCTTTAAAAAAAGTAGATGGGGAAGTTTGGGTGGTCGACAACAATTCTATTGATGGATCCATGGCAATGGTAAAAGCCAAATTTCCGCAAGTCAGATTAATTGAAAACAAAGAAAACGTCGGTTTTTCAAAGGCAAACAACCAAGCAATCAGGGAATCTCAAGGGAAATATGTTCTCTTATTAAACCCTGACACTGTGGTTGAAGAAGACACTTTTGAAAAGGTTGTCCAATTCATGAACGAACATCCTGATGCGGGTGGATTGGGGGTCAACATGATCGATGGAAAAGGAAATTTTCTTCCAGAATCAAAACGGGGATTACCCACTCCATCTGTAGCCTTTTATAAGATTTTTGGCTTGTCAAGATTGTTTCCCAGATCCAAAAAATTCGGAAAATATCATTTAGGCTATCTGAGCAAGGAAGAGACTCATGAGATTGAAATCCTTTCTGGCGCCTTCATGTTGATGAGAAAAGAGGCTTTAGATAAAGTTGGTTTATTAGATGAAAGCTTCTTTATGTATGGGGAAGACATTGATCTTTCCTGGAGAATCATTTTAGGTGGCTACAAAAATTATTACTATCCTGGAACACGCATTATCCATTATAAAGGAGAAAGCACAAAAAAAACGAGTGTAAACTATGTATTTGTTTTTTACAAAGCCATGATCATCTTTGCTAAGAAACACTTTTCTCAAAAAAACGCTCGCACTTTTTCTTTTTTGATCAACATGGCCATTTATTTCAGAGC
>JAWKMJ010000012.1:0-123025 GCA_041392305.1 Crocinitomicaceae bacterium | reverse complement strand
CTCGAGCATTTGCTGGTTAGTCGCAACCTCCCAGCTACTCAACCGAATTGTTGAGCATACAAAAACTATATTGCTATAGCCTTTGTGGTTTGGCTTCTTTTTGGAGCGGGCGATGAGATTCGAACTCACGACCCTAACCTTGGCAAGGTTATGCTCTACCCCTGAGCTACGCCCGCTTGTAGTTCCAAATTGCTAATATCGCTAATCAAAAGATCTACGAACATAGCTTTACAATTTCTTTAAAGAACTCCCCTTTTCGGGCGGACAAATATAGGGCATTTTTTGAATTTCCTAAAGTTTCCTTCGATGCTTTTCAAAATTTTTATGTAATTTCCTCAAAAACTATCACTTATGAAAAAGTCTTTTCTCATTTTGTCATTGCTTTCTCTTGCTATCGTATCGGTTTCATGTAAAGGAAAATGTAAAGAATGCACGGTTTCAACTGTTCAGTCTTTCCAAGGAGTTGATCAAACTACAAATGTAACTAGCGAATATTGCGGAGATGACTACGATAATGCGCCTGCAGAAGGCACTTATATCAACAATGTAGGAGGAGGAGTTACGCAAACGGTAACCACTTCTTGTGTAGATAAGTAGTTTCAATTTTCGAAATAACTAAATCGACGGATTTCATATTTCACTCTTGAAAATGTCATTTGAAACAGATGTTGCTCATATAGAGTTGCTTGAAACTGGAATTATCAAAATTTCGTTTAAGAGCCACTCTGATGTAGATTTTGAGGCCTTGGTAGAGATCATGAAAATTGCTGATGAGCTCACACAATTCAAGGGTCTTTGCGCTTTTGTCGTTCCTGGGGAATTCACCAATTTCTCTAAAGATATTCGTGATAAAATCAATTCTTCGGACCTGTGTCAAAATAAAATAGCCGTAGCCGTGATCCATAAAAATCTGGCAATCAAATTGCTGGTAGATTTTTTCTGGAAAATGAGATACAAAACGACCCCTCAAAGACTTTTTCGCAATGACAAAAATGCCATAACCTGGTTAAGAATGCAATATGAGTTGCATCAAAGACAAGAACGCATTCTGCTTAAAAATAGATCAAAGTCGGCTTAATTGCATTGCAGTGAGTAATTATTTTTTATTCATTTTTAATGCGTATAATTAAATTCTACTATCTTTAGAGCTCACTACTCAACTGATAAAAATAGAAACCAAACGATACATAACGGAGGTAGCTACTATTGAATTACTGGAAGAACAAATCGTTCAGATTCGATTCAAAGATCACATCGACTTGCTCCCAAAACACACAATTGAATTAAGAAATATTGCCATGGAATGGTGTGGTGAACATGGTTATTGCACCTATGTTATCCCAGGTGCCTTTGTCAATTATTCTAAAGAAATTAAAGAAGTTATGGCACAACCTCAGTATTCAGATCAAAGAATTGCTGTTGCTGTTTTTCAATCCAATCTGGCCGTTAGATTAATTGTTGATTTATTCTGGAAACTCACCAAGAAAAAAGAGCCTACCAGACTTTTTCGTACCAAAGAAGATGCCCTATTATGGCTACGAAAACAAAAAGATGAATTCAATATTAAAAATTGCAAAAAGAATAACATTGCATAATATTTATTGCAAATATGTTGCGTACCTCACTTGACTTGAGCCTGAAAATTGCTTATATTCGTCGTGAAATATTCTATTTTTATCGAAACTTTCAATACTTCCATAGCAAAATTAACCCTTCTCGATGATAAAATCATTCATTGTTTTGTGGAAGAGAATTCCGATTTCGATATGGATCAGATGATGGAAATACGAGATGGTAACAGAGTTCTATCTAAAGGCCAAGACTACTGTGTAATTTTAGAAGCCGGTTCATTTGCCGACTTCTCAAAAAAAGCAAAGGAAGCCAGTGCTACACACGAATATTCTTCAGGTAGGATAGCGCTTGCCATCATTGCCAATAATTTAGCAATGAAAATTCTTACAGATGTTTACCTGAGAATTAACAAACCAGTGACCCCAACCAAAGCTTTCAAAAGTAAGACAGAAGCGCTGGAATGGCTTAAAAAAAACGCGACTTACACTACCTGAAGAAAAATAGCGGCGTGAAAAAAAACGCTTCCTGATCTTTTCCTTTGTTTGACTCTTATTTATTTCGCAACTTTGCAAAAATTCTCTAAAAAATGGCAAAGGAACTCGGTGGAAAACAGAAAAAAATCATTGAATTATTAGGAATGCTCAACTCAAAAGATGAAAAAGAGAGTATTCATGCTGTATCTCGACTAAAAGTCCACGGTGATGAATCTGTTTTGGAACCCATGCTAGACAAATTCATTTCCACTAAGAGTGATGAATTAAAAAACGAAATCCTCATCTTTTTCTCAGAACTCAAATCTACAAAGGCGCCTTCTGTGATCATGCCCCTACTTAAGAAATCGAAATTCAAAGACGCACAAGCACTCATCCTTAACACCATGTGGAATTCGGGCTTAGATTACTCCCAAAATGTAGCCGATCTTTGCGAACTTGCTGTAGAGGGTGATTTCATGGTTACTTTCGAATGCTTCACCATCCTCGATAACTTCAGCGATGGCGATTACCTCGAAACCGATATCAATGATGCCAATATTATCCTGAAAGAATACTTCTCAGCTAATCAAGAAGACAGCCAGAAAAATGCCATCTTACAAGACATGCTTTCGATTGTTACGGCGATTAATTCAAGTCTTTAGAAGTACGAGGTACGAATTACGAAGTACGAACTAATTTAAATCCACTATAAATCAAAACACTTAAAATCATGGCACCACAAAATTTAAAAGTGAGAACTATTAATTTCTCAATTTCTATTGCTCTTTTGACAGAAAAAAACCTGAAAGGAAAATTTTCAAACCCTATTGTAATCAGTTGGTAAGAGCCTCTAGCTCTGTTGGAGCAAACTACAGAGCAGCATTAAGAGCAAAATCAACTCGAGATTTTATTAATAAACTGAAAATTGTAGAAGAAGAATGTGATGAATGCATGTTTTTTATGGAACTGATCCAAGGTATCGACCCAAATCTTGAGCCACAAATTTCAAATCACTGGAAAGAAGCAAATGAATTACTTGCCATTATGGTAGCCTCGATAAAAACTTCACGCTCAAAAAACTGAAACTTAGTAATTCGAAAATCAAAATAAACTTCGAGATCTAAATTTTAAAACTTCGTACCTCGTACTTCGTAATTCGTACTTCAAAAAAGTCCATTAATCTCCGCATCAATATCTCGGATAATTTTACCAAGATCTTCTGCGTTTTCGTGGAAATTGTTGTCGTCTACGTCTACAATTAGAAGTTTTCCTTTGTCGTAAGTAGAAATCCAGGCTTCGTATCTTTCGTTCAGCCTTTTAAGGTAGTCTAGTCTGATGGATTCTTCGTATTCTCTTCCTCTTTGTTGGATTTGATTCACCAATGTTGGTACCGAAGCTCTTAGGTAAATCAATAAATCGGGAGCAGAAATAAAGGATTCCAATAAGTTGAATAAAGAAAAATAATTCTCAAAATCTCTTGTGGTCATCAATCCCATGGAATGCAAGTTCGGAGCGAAGATGTAAGCGTCTTCATATATCGTTCTGTCCTGGATTACATTCTTTGTAGATTCCTTGATCTCCTGAATTTGCGTAAATCTAGAATTCAAATAATAAATCTGCAAGTTAAAAGACCATCTCTGCATATCGTTATAGAAATCATTTAGATAAGGATTCTGCTCTACATTTTCAAAATGAGTATCCCACTCAAAATGCTTGGCCAATAATTTGGTTAATGTCGTCTTTCCTGATCCTATATTTCCTGCTACTGCAATATGCATTTTCTTAAATTTTCACCCAAATTAATAAAAAATTACGATTCCCGGCAACCTTTCGTCAATACTTGTAAAAGTGAACAAATTTGCCGTCGTAAAGGACTAAATATTCACTCGAAATACAAAAATAAATGATTCCCGAAACCGGCAATTTAAATTTATCAGTATTTAGGGTTTTCTCATCATAATAGTGTATCACATCGTTTTGGATATAATAGACCTTTTTATCCAACACATGAATCTCATTGACACCTTTAATTGGAAGGGTTTTTAGGAAAGTTCCGTAAATATCAAACACTAATACTCCATGCTCTGGGTTATTCAGATACAACTGATCTTCTGATTCCAACAAGGCCGTTGGACGCATTTCCTGATAGAGCAACAAACTTAAATTATCTGATTTGAAAATCCGTTCAAAATTCTGATTGTATTTTTCTAAGGCAAAATTCTCTGCATTGTACACCCATAAACTATTGTTGAGCATAGAAAGCGCCACCAATTCTACCATATACAAACCACGATCCGCCAAACTTGTTTGGGTCTCACTAACTGTAAGTGTATTATCCAAATACGCAATCAAATTTTGATCCCTCGAATACAGTAAGATTTTTAAACTTTGCCCCACATCCATCGATGTAAGATCTCCCGCTATCTTGAAGGATTGTTCGAATAAGGTATCCAGTTTGGGCGAAAGCTTAGTTATCATGTCCTTATTGATCAAATAGAAATTACCCAAATAATCTGATTCCAAAATCGCAATCGGACTTTCAATTTTTTTGACAAATACCAAATTCGTATCCAATCGACCCGAAGTATCTCTTTTAATTTGAAGTTGATTCCATCCGTTCAAACTTATCAATAGCGCTATGATAAAGATGCTCCTCAGTGTATATATGTTTTTATATCTTCCAAAATTTTTCTGTTGTTGGAAAGTCTGGGTACCTTATGTTGCCCTCCCAATTTCCCTTTAGACTTCAACCAAGAATTAAACGTGTCTCTGGGTGCTGAAATTATGTGTGGTGGCATCAAACTTAAATTACCTTTTCTCTTCGCTTCATAATCTGAATTCAACGCTTTTAAATGTTGATCCAAGGCATCTCTGAAACATTCCATGTCTGTTGGCTCCTTGTCAAATTCAATCAGCCATTCATGTCCTCCACGAGCTTCTTCTCCCATATATACCGGCGCAGCAGTATAGTCCACTACCGAAACCCCACATTTTTCAGAAGCAAATTGAATGGCCTTTTCTGAATTATCTACGACCAATTCTTCACCAAAAGCATTGATGAAATGTTTGGTTCTTCCTGTAACCACAATTCTGTAAGGATCAGTTGAAGTAAATCTGACTGTATCTCCAATTAAATACCTCCATAGTCCTCCATTCGTCGATATGACCAATGCATAATCAACTCCTGTATCTACATCTTCCAAACTAAATATGGTTTTTGAATTCACACCTTCATATTCTGACATGGGAATGAACTCAAAAAAGATACCATAATCGAGCATTAACAATAATTCTTTCTTATCTACCGTATCCTGAATCCCAAAAAAACCTTCGGACGCATTGTAGGTCTCCACATAATTCATCTTCCCACTGATAATCTTATTGAACTGCTCTTCATAGGGACTAAAACTAACACCACCATGCATGAACAATTCCAAATTAGGCCACACTTCTTTGATGTCTTTCTTGCCTGTGATTTCTAAAATCCTTTTCAAAAGAACCAGTGTCCAACTGGGTACACCAACAATAATTGCGACATCTTCTTTCAAAGTGGCATTAGCCATTTTATCCAACTTTTCCTCCCACTCTTTCATCAGTGCAATCTTTTTGGAAGGGGTTCTTCGGATTTCTGCCCACCAGGGTAAGTTCTTTGTTAGGATAGCTGAAAGATCACCAAAATAAGAATCTGAACTGAGATTGTTAGTTTCAGCACTTCCTCCAACAACTAGATGCTTTCCTTTATACAATTTTGCATCCGGATGATTGTGATAATACAAACACAAAAGATCCTTTCCTGCCTTATAATGACAATCTTCCAGAGAATCTCGAGTAACCGGAATGAACTTGCTTTTTTCAGAAGTTGTTCCACTGGATTTTGCAAACCATTTGGTATCTGTAGGCCAAAGAAGGTTTTGCTCGTTGGTCAACAATCTTTCTACCCAAGGCTTTACATCCTCGTAATCTTGCAAAGGAACATTTTCCTTAAACTCTGCATAATTGGTGATTTCGTGAAAGCCAAACTTGAGACCCCATTCAGTGTCCTTTGCTCGATCAATTAAATTGGACAGTAATTCATTTTGAACTTCTACAGGGTATTGCTTAAAAAGATCGATTTGATGAATCCTTTTTTTGATCAACCAGGAAAATATTTTGTGTACTGGCATACCCTATCAGGATAAGTGATTGCTTCAAATCACAATAAGTTGATTTACAAGAAACAAACGGATGAATGCTTATTGAGTCAGAAGGATTAAAAAGATAGTAATCAAAAGTCCGATAACTACTACATAACCAATACCTGCTGTTGTTTCATCAAAATTTTTATCTGCCATAGCTCTAGATTCTGTAATCAAAATTGAGAGGTAAAAATATAAAAAAAACCTATTGATTCCCATCATGAATGCTATTTTTGAATCAAAAATCCACAACCCAATGAAATTTGAAGGAAATCTGAAAAAGATGCGCACCTCATTAGAGAACGATGAGATCCACTATACTCTTGACTTAAATGGAGATGCAATTTCAATAAATGATCTTATAGGCTCGCAGGTAGAAATAATATTTGAAGGCCGAATCAATTGCATTGCTTGTGGATCGGAAACTAAAAAATCTTTTGGTGGAGGATTTTGTTACAGCTGCTTTACTACCGCACCAGAAGCCTCTCCCTGCATCATACACCCTGAATTATGTGAGGCCCATCTTGGAGGAGGAAGAGACCCGGAATGGGAAGCTACTCATCATAATAGACCTCATTTCGTTTATCTTGCCGTTTCTTCAGCTATTAAAGTTGGAATTACCAGAAAAGATCAAATACCTACGCGTTGGATTGATCAGGGCGCGAATTATGCAATCAAATTGGCAGAAGTTCCTTATCGGCAGTTAGCCGGGCAAATTGAAGTTGCTCTTAAAGAGGTATATACCGATAAGACCAATTGGCGCAAAATGCTTACCAATGACTATTTGAAAGATGTAGATTTGGTAGAGGAAAAATGGGCTCTGGAAGATGTGCTCCCCGCAGACCTACTGGAGTATTTTACTGAAGATGACGAAATTACCTTTCTTCATTATCCTGTAATTGAATACCCCACCAAAGCAATGAGTTTAAATTTAGATAAAAACCCAGCCATCATTGATCAATTACAAGGTATAAAAGGGCAATATCTTCTGTTTAAAAATATAGGAGCACTTAACATTCGCAAGCACTCCGGATATTACATTCAATTTTCTACCTGATCTCTAAAGTGTAAGGTAATTGAGCTTTAACACCTGGAGTAAGATCCATTGTTTTCAATTCTGAGATCAACTGGGAATATGCTTTATAAATTGCAGATTGCTCCCAACTTGAAGTTTGAACCACATTATCTTCTTCCTCATCTTCATCCTCCCCACCAAAGGCTGAAAAGACTTCTTTTAGTCTGAAAAAAGCTGGATACTTTCGTTTTGGAAAATACTCGACTGCATCATTGTCCAGCTCTAATTTTGAAAGTAAATCTTGCTTCGCTTTTTGATAATTCCCGATTTCATCAACTAAACCAATTCTTAATGCATCTCTCCCTGACCAAACCCTTCCTCTGCCAATGCGATTTACATCTTCTTTGGATAGTTTTGATCTTCCATCACTCACCCGACTAATAAACTCATCATAAATACGATCTACCTCCCCTTGCACTATATTGAATTCTTCTTCCGTCAGTTTTTTATTCAAGCTAAGAACACTATGAGGATGCGTAGTCACAAAATCAGAGGTCACTCCTAACTTATCTTTCATCATATCTCCTGTATAAGGAATCATCCCAAAAACTCCTATCGAACCTGTAATGGTGCCTTCAGTAGCATAAATTTTGTCTGCAGCACAAGAAATATAATACCCTCCTGATGCAGCTACATTTCCCATAGAAACATATACTGGCTTCACTTCCTTGGCCAATACAACTTCTCTCCAAATAATATCAGACGCCAAAGCTGAACCTCCTGGAGAATTCACTCTTAACAAAATTCCCTTTACATCATCATCCAATCTTGCTTTGCGAATGTATTTTGCGATGGTTGTTGAATGCACTTCTTTTCCTTTTCCAGTAGTCACTCCACCTTCGGCCATAATCACCGCTATTCGATCTCCTTTTTTCTCCTTATCATCCTCTTCTTTGATCAATGTTTCAAAAACATACTCGCTGGCATTTAAAAAATGAAGGTCTTTCAACTCACTAACTCCAGCTTTTTTCATCATGATGTCATACACTTCATCCGGATATTTGAGTCCATCAACAAAACCCAGTTTAGATGCATCAAGTGCTGTTCGAATTGTCATGTTTTCAGCATACATATTTAATGAGTCCACTGATATATTACGGGACGAACCGATTTGATTCACCATCTGTGCCCACATATTATCAATCATAACTTGAGTTTGATGTCGAGCACTATCACTCATTTCAGATAGGAAAAAAGGCTCAACAGCAGATTTAAAATCATTGTTTGAACCACGAATGATTTGCACTTTTACCCCTAATTTGTCCAGCGTACCTTTAAAGAACATGCGCTCCACACCGATACCATTCCATTCCATAACTAGGGTAGGAAATAAATACAATTCATCTGCAATACTTGCCAGATAAAGCGCTTTTTCACTGAAATATTCGCCCTGACCATAAGCAATTACCCACTTTCCTGAATTCTTAAAATCCTCCAAGGCAGCTCTTAACTCACTTACACTGGCTAGTCCTGTATTTACATCCGTAAGATCCAGAAAGATCCCTTCAATTTTATCATCTTCCTTTGCCTGTTCAATCCCATCAATCATATCGATGAGTCCAACGCCCATTTCAGACATCCCACCAAAGTTAAATTCCGGTCCCTTGGTTTTATCTGTTAAGACCTGATTTAATTGAAGATGAAGAACAGTATTTTCTTTCATTTTAAACGGCTTGGATTCGAACATTGAATTCAGACCACTAAAAAAGATCCAGAAAAAGATCACCATTGAAAGGATTGAAACTACGAACATCCCTAACATTGAAGACAAAAAGCCTTTCCAAAAAGTATACATAACAACAATTAAAATTAGTTTTGTACAAAGGTAAGCTGCGCGTTTCCCTCTGATTCAGAAAATGGGATAAGTGGTTTAGAATAAGTGTCACTGGTTGAAGTAGCTTTTATGCATAAGGTATATATAGGAATAGGAACGAATCTTGGAGATCGACTAGCTCATATCAAACAGTCGTTGAAATTGATTGGAATGCAATCGAAAATACACCAAATAAGCTCGGTCTACGAAACGCCTCCTTTGGGCTTCGATGCGCACACCAACTTTTTGAACATTGTTATAGAAATTGAAACGAAAATGAATCCAGAGCAACTCCTGAGCTCCAATCAACAAATTGAAAAGAACTTGGGACGCATTTACTATAATGATGGAAAATATCATTCTCGAGTTATTGATTTGGACATATTGCTTTTCGAAGATATGGAGTTTAAAAATGACTTTTTACAAATACCTCATCCACATATTCAACAGCGGAATTTTGTTCTTTTGCCTTTGTTGGAAATCGCACCAGAAATAAGCGTTCCTGGTAAAGCAAATACGCAATTCAAGGACTTCCTCAACGAAACTATGCAAATTGGAATTGAAAAAATAGAGAACAGCATATTAACCCCCTATTAAATTTGACAAAAGCCAATATCTTATCGATATATTTTTTTGTCACTAAAAAAAATTAGTTATTATTGCATTCGAATAGTGTAAGTGTTTGAGAACAAAATCTAAGATTTAAAATGAAAAAGAATAGTTTTAAAGGACTGGTTGCTGTGGCACTTTTAGGTGCTTCTGTAACGGGATGTAAACTACTGGGAGATCTTGACTACGAATTGGATCATGATCCGGTACAAATGCATGGAGATAGTGTAAGAGTGAAAGTAACTGTTACGGTTCCTAAAAAAGGAATTCACAAAAAAGTGGTAGCAGAAATCACTCCTAAGCTTGGTAATAAAGAGTATAAAATGATTACCATCCAAGGAGAAAAAGCGGAAGGAAACGGAATCGTGGTTCCTAAGGATGGAAAGAAAATTAGCTACGAGGATGTCGTTCCTTATGATCCTTCAATGGAAAACGCAGATCTAACTATCAGCGGAGTAGCTAGAAAGAAGAAAAAAGAGATCGAAGTTCCTGAAACGAAGATTGCTGATGGAACAATCGTGACTCCATTCTGGGTTCAACCAGATGATAAGCCACTTTTAGGAAACGATGCTTTCCAAAGAGTAACTGAGGAAGTAACAAAAGCTCAGATCAACTACTTGAAAGGAAAACACAATGTAAGAGCAACTGAATACAAGGATCAGGATATTAAAGATATTCAGGCTTTTATGGCAGATGCACAAACGAACGTAAAAGTTGAACCTAAAAGAGTTGACTTAGTATCTTATGCTTCTCCTGAAGGTGAGGTTGCTAAAAACAATGATCTTGCTGGAAACAGAGCTACATCAGGAAAAGAAGCTTCGATGGAGATCGCTAAGAAAGCGAAAAACGAAAAACTTCAAGGTGGAGATATCTACAACCCACAACCAAAAGGGGAAGATTGGGAAGGATTTGCTGCTTTATTGGATTCTTCAGATATCGATGACAAGGAATTGATTAAAAGAGTTCTTGAAATGTATAAAGATCCTGCAACTAGAGAAGCGGAGATTAAAAAAATGGCAAAAACATACAGAGAGTTGGAGAAAAAAGTTCTTCCTCCTTTAAGAAGAACTCAAATTCACTTGGTATACGACCTTACTGGTTACTCTGATGAAGAATTGATCGCGCTTTCTAAATCAAATCCAGATACTTTAACAGTTGAAGAGTTGTTGTTTACAGCTACACTAACTGAAGATTTAAATGAGAAAATGAGATTGTACAAAGAAGTTCAAAGATTGTACGGTGATGATTGGAGAGGATACAACAATGTTGGTTACGTTTACTACATGCAAAATAAATTAGACGATGCAAAGTCTGAATTTGAAAAAGCTGCAGCAAAAGGTGATCACGATGAAGTATTCAACAACTTAGGAATAGTTGCTAGAATCCAAGGAGATAGAAAGAAAGGTAAAGAACTTCTTGAGAAATCAGGAGGATCAGATGAAACCAAGTACAACTTAGGCATCATCGCTATCCAAGATGGAGATTACGAAACTGCAATTTCTAACATGGGTGACAATACAACTTTCAATAAAGCTCTTGCTCAGTTATTGAATGAGCAATATGCTGATGCACTTTCTACTATCGACGGATCAGACGATAAAGAAACTGCGATTGGATATTACCTGAAAGCTATTCTTGGTTCAAGACAAGGAAACTTTGACATGGTGAAAAACAATTTGAAGTCTGCTGTAGCGAAAGATGCTTCTTTGAAAGCCAAAGCTGCGAAAGACAGAGAATTCATTAAGTTTTTCGAGAACGGAGAATTTCAAGCTATCGTTCAATAATAAATCTTAGATACTATATACAGAAAAAGCCTCTCAAATTGAGAGGCTTTTTTATTTCCTATTCTTTTCTAAAACCTTATCTTTGCGACCACCCTGTCCACCAAATAATTTACTTACCACAAGTTGCTATTAAACTTTCATTAAAACTTCTTGTGATCAAGACATTATTACTATATTCAAAACATAAATAAATTGAAATGGAGTACAATACGCAAAGACCAAACATGGAAATTCCAGAATACGGTCGAAATGTGCAGAAATTGGTCAACTTTGCCTTAACGGTTAAAGATCGTGATGAGAGAAATAAAGTAGCTCAAGCTATTATCAATGTAATGGGTCAGTTGAATCCCCATCTGAGAGATGTAGAAGAATATAACCATAAATTATGGGCCCATCTGTTTATCATGTCTCGATTTGAACTAGATGTTGATAGTCCTTATCCCATCCCTACCAAAGAAACTTTTCAAGTAAAGCCGAAAAGAATGCCATATCCTAAAAATAAAATACGATACGGACATTACGGAAATACAACTCAACTACTAGTAAGTAAAGCACTCGAATTACCCGAAGGGGATGAAAGAGATGCCCTGGTTCGTGTAATCGCTAACATCATGAAAAAGGACTTTGTCGCTTTCAATAACAGTGGTTCAGTTGAAAATGAAGTGATTCAACATCAATTAGATGTATTGTCACAAGGTAAATTAAAAGTGAAAGATCTTGAGAGCTTAATGTCACTCAACGATATTTATAAAGTTACCGGACACCCTAACACCAAGGTGAAAAGTAAATTCAAGAATAAAACCAACAAGCGTAAGAAAAAATAATGAGTTCATTTGAAATCCACGGAGGAAAAAAACTGAAAGGGGAAATCATCCCGCAAGGAGCAAAAAACGAAGCTCTTCAGGTACTTTGCGCTGTCTTGATGACAGAAGAAAAAGTAACGATATCCAATATCCCTGATATTATAGATGTTAACAAACTTATCAACTTGCTACAAGCTATGGGCGTTAAAGTTGAAAAAGTAGAGGCCGGAACTTATAATTTCAAAGCCAAAGACATCAACCTGAATTATTTAACTTCAGAAGATTTCAAAGAAAGAGCCTCGGGATTAAGAGGTTCCATTATGATTGTTGGTCCGCTTTTGGCTCGCTTTGGAAAAGGGTATATGCCTAAACCTGGTGGCGACAAAATTGGAAGACGACGTTTGGATACCCACTTTGAAGGATTTGCGAAACTAGGTGCCAAATTTGATTACGATTCAAAAGAATATTTTTATTCAGTTACGGCCAAGAAACTAACGGGAACCTACATTCATTTAGATGAAGCTTCAGTAACCGGAACTGCAAATGTGGTCATGGCTGCTGCATTGGCAAAAGGTAAAACAACAATTTACAATGCAGCATGCGAACCCTATTTACAACAACTTTGTAAAATGCTCAATAGTATGGGGGCAAAAATTACTGGAATTGGTTCCAATATGCTCCATATCGAAGGGGTGAAAAGTTTGAAAGGTTGCTACCATAGAATTTTACCTGATATGATCGAGATTGGCTCCTTCATTGGTTTGGCTGCAATGACCCAAAGTGAAATAACAATCAAAGATTGCTCAATTCCTGAACTAGGAATCATTCCCGATGTTTTCAAAAGATTGGGAATTGAAATGGAATTTAGAGGGGATGACATCTTCATTCCTGCTCAAAAATCCTACGAGGTAGACACCTTTATAGATGGATCTATATTGACCATTGCTGATGCTCCTTGGCCAGGTTTTACACCAGACTTACTTAGTATCATTTTGGTAACCGCCATACAGGCAAAAGGCGCTGTTCTAGTGCACCAAAAAATGTTTGAATCAAGACTTTTCTTTGTTGATAAATTGATTGATATGGGTGCTCAAATTATACTTTGTGACCCCCATCGGGCTACGGTTATCGGAAACGCTCGGAAAACGCCTTTGAGAGGGATTCAAATGACCTCCCCAGACATTCGAGCTGGCGTGGCCCTTCTGATTGCAGCACTTTCGGCTGAAGGCAAGAGTGTGATTCACAATATCGAACAAATTGACAGGGGTTATCAGAATATTGACATGCGCTTAAACAATATTGGCGCTGATATAAGAAGAATGTAAATTATGTGGTTACTTTATTTCGCTTTTCCAATTCTCCTCCATTTCCCTGTTGAAAAGGGACAAATGGCACCTGAGATTTCAGGCCAAACTCCAAAAGGTAAAGAGTTAAAATTAAGCGACTATAAAGGCGATGTGATCTTACTTGATTTTTGGGCCTCCTGGTGTAAACCTTGCCGTATGAAGAACCCTGAAATCATCTTGATTTATGACAAATACCGAAAACAAAAATTTAAAAATGGAGCTAAATTCCATATTGTTTCCGTTTCATTGGATACGGATAAAGACAAGTGGATTTCGGCCATTAAAGAAGATGGATTAAAATGGTCTACCCATGTATCTGATCTAAAAGGATGGAATTCTGCCCTCTCCTCGGCTTTCGGTGTGAATGCAATTCCTTCTATGTTTTTGATTGATTCGGAAGGAAAAATTGTGGCTACAGGTGAAGATTTAAGAGGTTTGGATCTCCATATCCAAATTGACAAATTGTTGGATCAATAGAAAGATCCTGACAGAAATTTCAACTATTTTTATCGAATTGTGACAGAATGTCCTGAATCTCGGGTTGGAATGCTTTTTGACTCAAAGAAATGAAGTATTAAAAGAATTGAAAATGGCAAAAAAGAAGAAAGAAGATACAGTGGAAATGGAAGAGCAAAATCAGGAACATCAAGCTAGTGAAAATAAAGAGGCTCAGTCTGACAATTCAGAGAATATAGAACAAGAAACAGAAGCTAAAAATCCAATTGAGGAGCTTGAAATTCAGGTAAAAGAGGCGAATGACAAATATGTGCGCCTGTATTCTGATTTTGACAATTTTAGAAAACGAACAATTAAGGAGAAAGCGGAATTGATCCAGAATGCTTCAGAAAAAGTCATCTCCGAAATGTTGGTTGTTTTGGATGATTTTGAACGCGCAATCAACAATACACAAGACGAAAAAGATGTAGAAGGAATCAAGTTGATTAAGCATAAAATGGAGAGCATTTTTGAAAGACAAGGCTTGAAAAAAATGGAATCCAAAGGTCAGAAATTTGACATGGACCTGCATGAAGCAATCACAGAGATTCCTGCTCCTGAAGATAGTTTAAAAGGATGTGTAGTGGATGTAGTGGAAGAAGGATACTTTTTAAATGACAAAGTGATCCGATTCGCTAAAGTAGTTGTTGGTAAATAAAACAATATGAGTGACAAAAGAGATTATTACGAAGTTTTAGGAGTTTCTAAAGGCGCGTCTGAATCAGACATCAAAAAAGCCTATAGAAAATTAGCCCTAAAATACCACCCGGATAAAAACCCGGATGACGATTCTGCAGCTGAAAAATTTAAAGAAGCAGCGGAAGCTTACGAGGTTTTAAGTGATCCTCAAAAACGTCAGCGTTACGATCAGTTTGGTCACCAGGGAATGGGTGGATCTGGATTTGGAGGTGGAGGCATGTCCATGGATGACATCTTTTCTCAATTCGGTGATATTTTCGGAGGAGCTTTCGGAGGTGGATTCGGTGGTGGCGGACGAGGAGGTTCTCGTATGAGTCGAGGTTCCAATCTTCGTGTTAAAATCAAATTGAACCTGGAGGAAGTAACCAATGGAGTTACCAAGAAGATTAAGGTCAACAAATTAGTTAATGCGGAAGGGGTAACCTACAACACTTGTAGCACTTGTAATGGAAGTGGTAGAATCATGAAAGTGACACAAACCATTTTGGGTCACATGCAAACCGCTTCTACTTGTACCACTTGTCACGGAACTGGAAAGATCATTGATAAAAAACCGGGGGATGCAGATAGCCAAGGACTAAAACGACAAGAAGAAGTTGTTGAAATCGATATCCCAGCTGGAGTACAAGATGGTATGCAGTTAAGTGTAACTGGTAAAGGAAACGCAGCTCCATTCGGAGGAATTCCAGGAGATTTGCTTGTTGTCATCGAAGAAATCGAAGACGAAAACTTAAAACGAGACGGAGCAAATTTGCATTATGAGGCCTATGTCAATTTTGTTGATGCAGTACTTGGAACTTCCATCGAAATTCCGACTGTGGGTGGTAAAGCTAAAATCAAAATTGAACCAGGAACACAATCAGGAAAAATACTTCGCTTGAGAGGTAAAGGAGTGCCGGATATTCATTCCTATGGAAGAGGCGATTTGTTTGTACATATCAATGTATGGACTCCGAAAAAAGTCTCGAAAGAAGAAAAAGCGATATTGGAAAAATTGAAAAACAGCGAAAATTTCCAACCGAATCCAACACATAGAGACAAAGGATTCTTTGACCGAGTTAAAGACATGTTTAGTTAGAATGGACTGTTAGACTGTTAGACTGTTAGACTGTTAGACAGATTTTAGAGATCATGATAATCAAAAGCCACAGTTTCCAATCGAAATTGTGGCTTTTTTGGTAAAACATGTGTCCTTATTCGTACTTCATCACTCGTAATTCCTTTTTCAATTGGCTTGATCATAGGCATAACAGCCTCCTAAAAAGATCTCACCCCAATCCTCATATTTCAACTTGATTTTTTTGTAGTAACTGTTGTATCGTGTTCGATCGAAATAATCGTCATAGACATCTTTCTGTCTTAAGTCCTCGCACTTTCCTGCCATTGCCAAATAATAAGCGGAGGAATCAGATTGATGCGAATTCAAATAAGCTTTATAATAGTAGTTCTTCGCCAAATTCGCTTGATGGTATTCTTTTTCATCTATCATTCCATTGTGAAATTTTTCTTGCGACCAGGCTCGTCTTCTCATCATCCAAGAATTCCCATGGTAAGACATGTTGAAGAAGCAATTGGCAATAATATTATAGTGATAAGATTTTTTCTTACTTGTTTTTACGGCTTCCAAGTGAAATAATAGTTTTTTCATGATTTGCTCTTTGGTGTAAGACAGGGTATCTCCTTTTGTTTTTCGATGGTAGGAATTGATATCAGCATAAAAAGGATTGGCACTCAGATAATAGTTGAACGGATTCTCATCATCATTGTAATAGTTTGTTCCAGCTTTTTTGAAGTTGATTTGCGCCGTTTTATAATGCCCTCTTCTGAGATGTTTTGTTCCTAGCAGATCATACAAAAAAGGGAGATCTCTTTTCAAAATTTTAAAATTGGGATGATCCATGTGCTTTTTGGTAAGTTGAATAAGTCTTTCAATTTCCTTCGGACCTGAGATGTAGTCGATATAGTCTTTGTATTCTGTAAAAAAATCACCCCAATAATTATTGATGGGTCGCTCTCCTTTCCAAACCATCCAATTGTAATACTCTTCATATCCTAGAACGGATTCTATCCAAGAATATACTACCATGGCTTCCACAATCTGCTTGTTTTTTTCAAACTGTTTGGCTAGAGCGAGAACAAATTTATTCTGCAAATCAAATTCATCCATGGAAAAATCATTTAATCGAATGGAAGGATCTCTCAATGCTACTCGATTTAAAATGAGAATTTGATTCAATAGCTTCTGCTTCTTTTTATGCTTATACTTCTTTAATGCTCTTTGAATTTGAACTTTTGAAGTCCCAAAATTTCCAAGTAGATAATTCAAATAACCTTCAGACAAATCCCAGACATAATTGTTTTTGGGGTTATTTCCTTTTATGAATTGAAGTACTTCTTTGGCATACTGAACATCCATGGGATAGAGAATATTCGCTACTTCAGAATAACAACAGGAATCCATATTGTAAATGGCGGGTTGATCCAAAATGATTTTCGGGGAAACCAACCAGTCTTCCAGTTTATTTACTTCACGAAGAAGAAGAAAATCCAGCTCCATTGTATTTCCATATTTCTTTTGTAGCAACTTAATTTCTTCCAAAGTCCTAGAAGTATTTCGAATTGATTTGTAGAACAAAAATTCCTTTTCATAAAGAGGATTGGTTACTTCCTTCCCTTCAATTTTTGCTTCTCCATACAAATAATTGGAGCGGATTACTTGTCTTTTTCCACTGGCATGATAAAATATTTCATAAAAGCGATTGTCTCTATCCTGACTGTCTGGTGTTCCTACATTCCAATAGTACATAGCCCAATAGTAAACGATGTCTTTTTCTGTCTGACTTATGTACTTTTTCCAAAGATGCTCAATCAAGTCATGCTGAGAATTATAAAAAGCCAAGCGCATGGCCAAAAAGGCATATCTTCTTTTCAGAAAGGGATTATTTTCTTTCTCTAAAATTTGCTGAATCTCTTGAATACTAGCACTTCTCAATTGAACATCGCTTTCATCATTCTTCTCCCATGGATCCGAATGATAGGTATTAAGTAAACTGGCTTTATGGACATATGCAATATATTTCAGTAGATCCCTCTTCTGCTCACGATGGAGTTGCTGGATAAACTCATTTTTTGAGGCATTTGTGAGATCAAAATCTGATTGATACAAGGCTTGATAAATCGTTTTGACTCCAATTTTCTTTTTGGTGAGTTGTTGCCACAAGAGCACATTTTTCATGTCGTCCTCTGCAATTTCAGGCTGCAATTTCTCAATATCTTCCTGGTAATTAGCATAATAGAAATAGGTTGAATAGAAAAAGGGCGTGAATCCATCAAAATCAAAATTTTGTGGATGAAACAATGTAAATCTGGTTTCTTCTCCATAGGGATAATACCCACATGAAAAAATCCTAGTAGGAAGGAGAAGGAGCCATATACTTATACAAATAATCGAGATTTTCATAATATGTTTTATTCATGATTCTTTCATCTAAATGGAAAAAGGAAATTGTGGTTAGAGAATCAAATTTCATTTTGTCTTCCACTAAATCCATGACTTTTCGGATTTCGTATTCTTCTACTCTTTCCCATTTGATCCAATCCCCTTTCCTGAACCAAATTCGATCTATGACAGTATCCTGTTGCACTTCATACCACAGTTTGGAAACCGGTTCTGCTACCTGATCAATTTGGATATCATCAGAATAAATCATGCCTTGAAAATCACCTTGCCGGTAGAGCAATTTGTACTCAAAAATGGGAAAGACATAATCCATGGGGATTGTATAACTTGATTTTTCAATTACATATTTGCCGAATTCCTCCACATCTAAAACAGAGTTGATACTCTTATTTTTTACTGGATTAGTTAGATTATAGCACATCAACATCACACGGTCGACAGGCGGCACTCCCATGATTTCGGGATATTTGTAGGGATAAAGGCGAAGAGTGGCACTGACGTCCAAATGAGATTTCATTTTTATCTGTCTCAATAATTCAAAATAGACCTCTTTGGTTGTTTTCGTCCAATCACAGTCAATTTGAATTTCTCGAATCAGGGTTTTATTGAAATTAGATTCCAAGCGCTTTTGAACCAAAAACCAGATATTTTCCGCGAGTTCAGCCACATTCTCCTGAGTATAATATTTAAAGGCTTGATTTTGAACATAAACTGTGGGTACGATTTCCATTTTGGATTTCCCATTTAAGTTCAAGGTCGTTTTATCTATTGGAATGGCCTTATAACTTGCATTGGGTTCTACTTCAAAAAACTTCACATAGAGTTTGTCTACATTAAGTTGATTTAAAAATTTCTGATGCTCTCCCTGCCATTCAAAATCATAGGATTTCCAGTAATAAAAAGAGCGTTTTATTTGTTGAGGTTGATCATACAATTTAATATTCGCCTTCCGATTGGGCATATCAATTCGCTTAAACATCGTTTCTTTATCCAACGAAGAATTGCAGGATGTGAAGAGTATGAATAGGATTGCGAGTCTAAAAAACATACTTCGAAAGTAGGAGGATTCCTATAGATTTCCAGATTTCCGAATGACATGATTTCAGGTAATTTATTATTCGTAATCCTCTTGCTATTTTTCGAAAATCAGACCTTCAAATCTAGACTCAAAGAATAAAAAAAAGGCCACCAAAGCAGCCTTTTCAATTTCGTTAGGATTCTATAAGCCGGGTTCTGTCGTGCCTTATCATTTATCTAGCCTTGCTGTCACCAGCAAGATCAATCGACCTACCCTTCCAGACTAAAAAGTTGAGCGAGTAACTCTCCTCCTTGCGGAATCTGGATTTACATGGTCTTTCAGCTCATGAGGTTTACCTAGCCGGCATTGTCACCAATCCCGCGGTGAGCTCTTACCTCACCCTTTCACCCTTACCCCAAAATCGAGGCGGTTTACTCTCTGTTGCACTGTCTGTCACCCCGAAAAGTGCCTTCCCGTTAGGAAGCATGATACTCTGTGCTGCCCGGACTTTCCTCATACCGACATTTATCGTCGGTATGCGATAAGACAAATCCTTTGCAAAGTTAAATCAATAATTCCATATTCAATAATTCCATTGAATTCAATATCTTTAAGCCATGAAGCAATTCCTTATTATTTTGTGTTTCTCTCCATTTTTTTTGGCAAGTCAAACTAGTTTATTCTTCCAGCAAAAATCAGGTATGAATCCTGCTTTAGCAAATATAGATACAAAAGCATCCATTAATATTTCGAGTGTTTTTGCCTATGGCACATTTTACACTGGTAGAATCACTGGAGAATATCAAATTAAAGACCATCATAATGTTTTATTTAATGCTTATTATGAAAAATTAAATGGATACAACTTATTCAACTTAAAATTTGGCTATGCGTATGCACTTACTTTTTCAGAAGCATTCAATATCAATATCGGAATGGACCTAGGTGTGGGAATTTTGAATACAGGTTTCAACAACTCTACTGGGAGCGGGACTAGTGGCAGTTTTAATGGCGATTTAGGAGTCTCTTTTCATGGTAAATCATATTATTTAGGTTTAAATCTTCAATATCTTCAAAAACCTATCTACAACATTGTTTATCCAAGTGGTATCTTTTTCAATGTTCTCGCAGGGATTACCAAACCAATTGGTGACAATTTCAGATTTTCAATTGATGGTGCAATAAATACGGGATTTGGAAAAAACAGAAATAAGGCTACCGTCTCAGCACGGATCAATATTTGGGGCTATTTTTGGTTTGGCTTAGGCTATCGTTATTATGAAGAATTTTATGAAAGATCTAATTCCAGTCAGATAGCTGGGTCATTAACTCGTCATGACATCGTAGTTCCTATTGGATTACAAGCAAAGAATTTTACCTTTTCCTATGCTTTCAACTATGATTTGGGTAATACCACTTCCTCGATTACCTCTACATTTCATGAAGTCATTTTTGGATGGCGAATCCCTCACACAGATCGACTCGAAGAACCTGGAGCACAATATGTGGAATAGCTAAAAACGTTTTGACTCTATTAAAAAAAAGGATTTTATTGAGCAATTGTAATTATTCTCGACTCATTTTTTTTTAGACTAAACGTTTTTTTAATACCAACTCTTCAGATTAAATAAAGGTTAAGTACTTAATTATCAGGTAAAAAAACACCAATTACTTTTTGTGCATTCACATTAATTTCTACATTTAAGGGAATTTAAGAATTAATATATGTCCATATTTAAGAAATTTTTTGGTTCCAATGCCGAGGAGGATGCATCAGGAACTCAAGCACCGCCAAAAACCGAATCTACATCAACAACAACTTCTTCAAGTGGTCTGCATAGGTCAAAATTCCCATTTGGAAGATATACAGATAGAAATAAAACCAACGAACAAATTGCGTTTTGGGGCGAAGCTGTTAAGGCATTCGATGAGAAAAGGTATTTTGATTCTTTTGAGATTTTAATGAAGTATATCGGGGATCCGGAAATTGGGAATTTGAGTTATACGCGCAATGGAGATCAGATCCAATTTGAATTTATTCAGGGATCCAACATAATTAAAGGAAGTGCCGAAGGAGATAAGTTTGTCGCTATTTCCGAAATTGTATTGATGGAAACACCTAATGTTCCTGTGATGCGCAAATTAATGTCTCAAAATTATTCCTTAAAGTATTCCAAATTCGCCTTAAAAAACAATGTAGTTTGCATGAAACTCTCTTCGAAAATTGAAGATGCATCACCGAACAAATTGTATTATGGATTAAGAGAAATGGCTCGAAAAGCAGATCGTGAGGACGATTTATTAATTTCTGAATTCGGAAATGTAAAGGAAGTCGGTGTAGACAAAACCATTCCTTACAGTGAAGAAAAAATGGCTGTCCTGCTCAAATATTTGGATATTTGGATCAGTGAAACCCTAGAGGAAGTTGGTAAACATGACAGGGATAATTTCTGCGGTGCCATCGCCTTTTTGTTGTTGAGATTGAGCTATAGAATTGACTACTTGCTCAAACCCCAAGGTCAACTCATGGATCGACTTGAAAAAATTCAGCACATGTTTTTTGCTCAAAACAATGAAACTACTCAGCAAAGAAATGATAAAATCATAGCCGAATTTAACGACATCCTGAATTGGGATGAATCGAAAAAGAGGGAAGGTTTGTATGAAACAATTTCCACCTTTGCTCTGATAAATCCATCTGACCACAAACCTGTAATGGATATGATGTTTGATGAAATGAAAAAAGCAGATTGGTATATCAACAATAATTATCCTGTATTTATAAAAAGTATTTTCGAGTATTCAGTTGCTTATGCCTTTTTTAATTATGGAATGCACTACCCTACTATGCATATTTGGGATATGTTGATGGAAATTTTCAATCCTGATTTTTATAAAGAAATGGGAATTGACAATCAATTCATCAACGGAGAGCAATTGAACCAGTCCAATATTAATAAAAGACTTACTTTCATTATAAAAGAAGCTAAAAAAGAGTTCCCAAATATTGATTTAAGAGTGGAAAATATAAATTATGGGGATCTCACCCAGTTTTACACTTCACTGATGAAAGAAGCTGATTATTTAAATTACTCCAAATAAATTCTGACATGAAAGACATTATATCGAAATACAAAAGCCAGATTGTTCAAATTAATACACCTTATGGATCTGGTACCGGTTTTATACTTGGAGATAAAGGTGTTGTGGTGACCAACAGACATGTAATCCATGGGGCAAATGAAGTGGCAGTCAAAGGTGATTCTTTTCCAAAACAAATGCTAGAAGTGATCTACACGGATTCTCTAAATGATATTGCATTTTTAAGGCTTAACGAACCTGTAGCACTAACTGAAATTAAACTTTCTGAACGAGGAGTGGAAGCGGGAGAACGAATTATTGCCATTGGTCATCCACTCGGCCTTGAATTCACTGCTACTCAGGGTATCGTAAGTAAAGAAGCTCGTAATTTCAACAATGTGGATTATATTCAGGTCGATGCAGCTATTAATCCTGGAAATAGCGGTGGCCCCTTGATTAATGAGGCTGGTGAAATTATTGGAGTAAATACCTTTATTTTCCGAGATGGAGAAAGCTTAGGTTTCGCTCTGCCTTCTGGAAGATTGATCGAGATCATAAATGAGTACGAATCGCGACATCCGGCCAGAAGTGCTAAATGTACAAGCTGTACCAAAGTAGTGTTGAAAGAAGAAGCTGTTGATGGATATTGCCCAAACTGTGGGAATAAATTCCTTGATGATGAATTCGTTTTCAAAGATTTTGTGCCAGGGAAGATTCAATCGACCATCGAAAATATATTGACAGGACTTGGTAAAGACGTGAAATTGGCACGTGTTGGTCAATTTGGATGGGACATAGAAGAAGGTAGTTCCTTAACAAAAATAGACTACAATAGCAATGATCGCTTTATTTATGCTGATGCTGTACTTGGAATGTTACCCAAAGAGAATCTGAAGGACTTTTATGCTTATTTACTTCAAGAGAATTTCGAGTTGGATCAGATCAATTTTAGTATTAATGGTCAGAATGTCATGCTCAGTACAATCATATTTGATGAAGATTTAAGAGAAGCTTCAGGGAAAGAGATCTTTGGTGAACTCTTTACTCTAGCTGATAAATATGACAATTATTTAGCCGATACTTACGGCATGGAAATGAGAGTCAATTAATTCTTGAGTAAATCAGAAAGGGATTTGGGAGCTACTTGACAAAAGGAGGAAATAAGCACTTTTTCGAGCAGTTCCCCACCTATTTCTTCTAATTCCAAATAGGTCCACCCCTGTGTACCCCAACTATTATCTACCTGATAGACTGAAGAACTTATAGAAGAAAATAGTTCCTGATTCGAAGGAGATAATTTCACTGTCACTCTAAGATTCTTTTCATCATAAGTTGCAAATATTTTCTTCTTTACCCGAAAAGATATCTTCTCAAAATGAGGTTCGACAGTTACTTCCGGAAAAGCCATGACCGTTGCTTCAAATTCGACAAAGGTTGCCATAATCGATTAGTTCCTCACCCCCTTAAAACGATGATCGTTGATAATTAATAATTGATAATTAAAAAGCCTATTTCACTACCTGAAAACCGATTTTACCAGTAAGACTAACAGTGGTAAAAGAAGTATTTGGGTTTGTTGGATCCAGCATTTGGAATTCCATTTCGATAGGATAATTGAATACCAAATCTGAAACTGTTTCTAATATTTGGTTTTCGTCACCAATATTCAGTAAAGGATTTTGTTGAACCAGGTGTTTACTGGAATATACCACTCCATCCTCTTCGTAGGATACAATCAAGGAATTATGAAGGTCTTTGGAGTTGAGTTTAACGAAATTAAAAGCTTCTATGTAGTTATTCCCATTGTAGCTTACATTTTTCTCTCTAAAATACTCATTTCCATCTCCATCTGTAACGTGCATCTTAACTTTATGAATCCCCCCATTACTCATACTTAAGACAAAATCATTCTGTTGATAGATGGCCGTATCATTGATAATCCATTCTATTGTGGCAGCAGAGTTCTGAACAATAGATTGAAATTCAAATTCACCTCCGCCGAGTGGATTTACATTGAAATATCCCCAACATGGATTTTCAAATCCTAAATAAATTTTATTGTGCAGTGTACTGCTATAACCTCCGGCGAACCCTACAACTAATTCCACATCATAAACTCCTGGTTCAGAAATTTGTTGAGATCCCTGACTGTAGTGAACTCCATCAATATACCAATCAATGCCAGAAATATTTTGACCAACTACACTTGAACTATCAAATGTCAAATACCCAATATAAGCGGATGAAAAATCGGCATATTTAGTATTTTCATTAAGCAGCACATCCCCATTTGCAAACTCAAAGGGTCTGGAATGATCAAAATATTCAAATTTCAATTTTTTTGTACCTCCTTCAAATACAAATTCCCCAACATAAACGCGAACCCCATTTCGAATTTCAGAAGAAGCATTATAATAGGTATCTTCATCGCCCGCCGCAATAACAATAGTATCTGTAACGTTGTTTCTTGTCATAATCATTGCCGTTTCAAACTGAGGTCCATTGGTAACAGGCATGTCTACCAATTTGGTACATGCAAAACTTAAAGCAATTAGGCTATATAGAAGAATTTTTTTCATTTATTAAAAAAGAAATACTTGATTCCCAAACGAAGTTGCAAATTATGATCCTTAATAGTATTTCCAAAGAATTCATTAGATGTTTGGTCTAACAAACCAGCACTTACTCCTGCTGTTAATTCTAAATTAGGAGAAACCGCATAACCATATTGGAAATTCAACTTGACATCCATATTTCGAATCCCGTTTCGAATTCCGAAATTAGATTGAATAGTTTCCACTCCTTCCGATTCGGGAACACGCTGTTCTAAAGTGGATCGTACACCCAACAAGAATGAGGTCCCTACTCCAGCATTGAGCGAATGTCTTTTAAATCGAACCTTTAATGCTAATGGAATCTCCAATTCAAATTGTCCTTTGTAATCTACTTGCTGATAATATCGTTCAGACTTAAATCCATAAACCTTGCTTTCATTCAAATAGTTTTGATGCATTCCTTCACGATAATTCAACTGCGCTCCAATTTGAAAAGCCATATTTTTGTGGAATCCAATTTCATATCCCAGTCCGGCCACTACTCCAAAAGAAACACCATTACCTACTCCATAAGCATTCACAAGTCCTGTTTCTGCACTCGCATACAAATGGTGTGTAGTTCTAAATTTCGGTTTCCTAACCTCGAATTTTATGGATTGGCTACTCTCATTAGTTAATTGAGGAGAAGCTAAAAAAGCCATGCTTTCCAATTCATTTTCTGTCACTCCATCAGTAGATTTATAAGAGTTTTGTGCTATCCTATTCTCAATTTCCAGACCTTCCTTATGCTCAGAAACAAGAATAGCATCACTTTTCATATTTATAACATTAGGTTGCTTTTGAAGTCTACCTTTATTGAGTTGATTTCGTTTAGAAGTTGTTGTAGATTTATATAAATGTGCAGATGCAGGAAGCATATTAGAAAACAACATTTCAATATTGGATTGAGTCAACTTTTTCTGATTTTGATCTGATTTAACTAGGGAAACCTGAACTTCCGATTCATTCGAATGCGGATTAGAAAGGTTAATCTGAGAATCCAATTGTACTGTACTCGAAAGTCTTGAATTCTCACCTGCCGATAGGCCAAAAACTCCTAGAAAATGTAATCCGAATAAAAAGATCAAAGCAACAGACACCGATGAAAACCATATAAATGCAGCTCTTCGCTTTCTTTTTCTGGTATCATGTGCATCCAGCATTGCTTCCATCTCATCCCAGTAAGAATCCTTAAATTCAAACTGTTGATTTTCGTTTGCATTGTTGGTGTCTTCAAAAAACTGATATGTTTCTTCGTCTCTAAAATTCATCATCCAAAACTTCTGGATAACTCGGCATGTTCTTGCTCCGTTATCATCTCTCTCAATATCTTTCGCGCATTGGACAAGTGCCATTTAGAAGTTCCGTTAGAGATATCTAGTATTTCCCCGATTTCTTTATGGGAATAACCTTGGACGATGTATAAATCGAATACTTTTCTCGAGATTTCCGGCAATTTGTCTATAAACCCTTTGAGTTTTTCCATCTCAAACGTAGTGACGCTTTCATTCTGAGAAGAAGTAGTCGTGTGGTAATCCAATTCTCTGTCGGTTTCCTTTGTCGCTACTTTTTCTTTGTATTTCTTGTTCTTTCTAAAATCGTCGATGATGACATTTAGCGTGATCCGTTTGGCCCAGGCTTCAAAGGGTACAGATTCTCCCAATGTATCCAGCTTGGTCACTACCTTTAAAAAAGCCATATTCAAAGCCGCTCTAGCATTTTCTTCATCCTTGTGGTACTTGAAGCAGATAGGCATCAACATATGAAAACAAATTTCATATAGCTCCTTCTGGGCTCTTCTATCCTTTTGGATGCACTTTGATATGAGTTTCTCGCTTACCGTCAACATGTTAAAAACAAAAAACCGGTCTATAAATTTACCCAAAGCCAGTGACAAATAAAAATCAGACCGGTTTTTTTCGACAAGTAGTTTCTCCACTGTGTTGAATTATTGATTCAACTGTAGCAGAATTACAATGAAAAACGCATATTTGTCTTAGAGGGTTGGTGAAATTTAAAAAAAATGAAAAAAATTTTATTTGTACGTCACGGTAAGGCCAAAAAGGACTCTGGAACTGGAAGAGATTTTGACCGCAAACTCAATGATAAAGGGCAAATTCAAGCAAATATAATCGGGCATTTATTGATTGAAAAAAATTTCAAAGCAGATCAAATTTACTCAAGTAATGCGGCTCGAACAAAGGAAACCACTCTCATTATAAATGAAATTTTAACGGGTGGAACTCAAAGTATTGAATGGAAACACGATCTCTATTTATGTAATTTGAACACCTACCTGGATTTTTGCTTCCACTTGAATGATAAGTACCATACCATTCTCATTTGCGGCCACAATTTTGGAATTACTGACTGCTTAAATTACTTTACAGACATAGATATGGAACTTTCTACATGTGGAACTGCTCTAGTTTCCTTCGATGTGGATTCATGGGAAGAAATCTCTAAGGGAACAGGGGTACTAGAATGGATCAAGTTGCCTCAACAAATCATCATCTGATTTTTATTGTTTTTTCATGGTCTTCAGCTCTAAATTCTTGGCCGAGTGAAAATCTGCATCTGCATGAATAAAAACTCGATAAAGAATTGGATGGTCTGTGGGTGCTAAATCACATCCAAACAGATAATATCCTTTATGTTGCTCATCAAAACTTTTCTTTGCAAAATGAATCATAGGTTTTTTAGCCCAGAAAATTGGCTGGGAAGTAGCTAAATCCTCCATCGCTACGGTAATTTCTGCATCAGATGATTCCGGAAAATCAGATTCAAATTCAAGGCAAATAAATTGAGTATAATCTAGGCCTGTACTGTCCACTATCTCAAATGCCAGTTGTTCTCCAGATTCATTCAACTCAATACTACCTGCTTTAAATTCTTTGGTCGTCTGAAGATCATTTAATTTATCAGGCAATTGAAAAAACAAACCTTCGTACTTTTTATCTGTTTTCAAAAACACTTTATCATATTTTTCCTCCGTATTGAAGTGAAAATCAATAATATACTTTTTCCATTGATAGATCTGTGTTGTATTTAAGAAAACCGCCCAAGTCAATAGACCAATAAAGACTATTTGTCCTAATTTTCCAATAAATTTCAGGTAAAAGGCAATCATCAAAAATAGGATAGGATAAAAGTCAATAAAGACTCTTTGTCCATACGAAGCACCGTAAGTCCAATCCCACCAGCAAGAAAAAACGTAGGTTAAGACTAAGAATCCAACCCACCAGGAAATAAGTTGAAAATATTTTTTTTGGTGCATCAAATGGAACGAACCAAGAAAAGAAACGATGGAGATAGGAGCATATACAAACAAGCTTCTACGGTAACTAAAAAGCATTTCAGAAATATGAGGGTAAGAGAAGAAAAACTTTTCACTCCCATAGGAATAAACAATGGGATCCCCAGTCTGTTGATACCAAAAATAGACCTGAAAAAGTCCAACTAAAAATATAATACCTAGCCCAATCACAAATTGAGAAAGAGGCTTAAAAAGTCGCAGCATTCCCATTTTTAAAGTCTTCCAATCTCCCGCTATTACAGGTAAAAAAAGTAAAACTAAAATGTTAATTTGACGAATGATTAGAATGAATCCCAGAGCCAAACAAGCAAAATAGAACAAGCGTATCTTTTGCTCTTTAAAATAGCGTCGAGAAAAATAAAGAAAAGCTGAAATAGCAAAAAAGGAATAAATATGTGATCCGGATACACCGTAATTTAACTCGTGGGTATAGGAGGTAGCTAATAAAATAGCCGCTTGAACAATAACTATACTTAAGGGTTGGAGATTAAATTGTAGAAAGGCTAATCTTAAAAATAGTAATCCAAAAAAAGCGTAAAAGAGTCCCGCATAAAACGCCCAATATTGGAAAGGTTCTTCTTCGCCCGTAATTTTTTCCTGATCATTTACTTCCAAATAGGCCATCCAGAAAAAGGGCAATTGTAACACCGCAGTACCACAGGTATATTTATTGACCATCCCTTCTTTGTATTCAAGATAGAACCCATATTTCTGTAGCCTTTCATATACCTCCGAATCCTTTTTGAGGTCTTTTCTATCGAGGTCATGAAAAATAAAGGAGGATTTCAAATAATCATGATATCCTTCCCCGTCTGCAAGAATCCTTTTTTCTGGTCTTGGATAATAATTATTACCCATAAAGACAAATAGAAAAATCAGTAGAAACTCTAAAATTCCATATTTGTAAAGACTATTTGGATTGATTTTCATAGATTAAATTCAAGCCAAAATAAATAAAAATTTAGCAGTCTTGCTATTTAGTCGGAATCATCTGACTTTCTTTTGAAAATGTAAACAATTTTTGGAGACTCCACTTTCGGTTTCTGTGTCCTTTCCTCTTCGGGTAACCAATACTCTTCTTCGGGTTCAATACCTAAGTCTTCTTCTACTTCATAGCCATATTTTCTTTCTTTCGGGCCTCTTCTCCTATAAAAAACTGCTAAAAATAATCCACCTAAAAACCCACCTAAATGACCTTCCCAAGAAATACCTTCTTTAATAGGGAAAATTCCCCAGATCAAACTCCCATAAAGAAACACCATTCCCAGGGAAAGTCTGATAAGCACGTTATTTTTTCGAATGAATCCGCTCAACAAAAGAAAGAATGTGATTGCATAAATTACCCCGCTCATTCCTATATGATTGCTTCCTTGTTGACCTATAAACCAAGTGATTCCTCCTGAAAATAACCACGAAAAAAAGATTACACGAAAAGCTACATCACGATAAAAATAGTATAGGAGGTAAGCAACCACCCCCATTCCGATAGTATTGTTAATAATGTGCCAAATGTCATTTGGACTGTGAAGGAAAGGTGAAAATACAATGCCTAAAAGTCCTTCAATTTCCCTTGGATGGATTCCCCATTTTGTGAACTTTAAATTGGGATCCATTTGAATCAGATATCCGGTCCACATTAACCCAAGAAAGATAAACGCAAATAAAATTGCCGGAATATGATTCTTATACAATTGATCGTTGAACATGTATTAGACATGTCAATTATCGTTCCTAAGCTATATTCCCTGACTTTATGTCAGAACTTAAACCAGTACCCTTTTACTCCGTGCTTAGAAAAACTAATGGCGGGGAAAGGTATTTTGATAATTGAAATGGTTTTAAACAAAGCTCTAAGAAAATGTGATTTCACCTTAATTTTGGTTAGATCAATATCCAAACTCAAATAAAATTCGCTGTAGGCATTAAAGCTAAGAGTTTGATTCCCATCCTGGACTTCATAATACCGTGAATCCGATTTCAACATTTCATTGATACTGTACCCAAAAGCCACATTTAACCATTTGGGAAATTTTGAATCTTCAGGAAGAAATGAGTGAATATTTGCCGAAAGCCAGTAAGTTTGACCATTATAATCTTTAAAGATTCTTGTCGCCCAGTTTTCTCCTAAAAGATTCGGACGATATTGTGCGTATTCAGTAGGCCAATAACTCCATTTCAACTTAATCCTTTGTTCGTTCCAAAGAAACTCTTGTCCCATATATAAGGCAGATCCAATCGCATTGGCACCAATGTCACACCAAGAAAAACCATAATCTTTACTGAATCCGTCCAAAACTTCAAATGTAGAAACGAAAACAAAACCGTATAATCCTCCAAAACCAATGGCTTTTTTCCGTTCTACCCCACTCCATTTTAAAGCAGAATGGCCTATCATACTTAGATAGTAGGTTGAAGTCATGTGCCCCATTTTATCCATTCCTAACCAATGAGAGCAATCATTAAAGAATTGGAATTTGGGAGTCATATTGTTTTGATACCAAACAGTCCCTAAAGCAGTAACTGCCCCTCCATAAACCAGTGGCAAAGTAACTCCAGTTCCTATGATTCTTTTTTTATTGAGGGTATCTGCATTTTTAAAAAAGGGTGTTTTCTCCTGTGCCAGTGCATTCAAACTGAAGATCAACAATCCTAAAATACAGATCCATTTTTTCAAATTACTCCAATTTATTCGCTTCTACCGTGAATTCGATTTCAACACCTTTATCCACTTCAGACGACTCCGGAATACCAAAGTTAGTCATGTCCAGACTTAAATTACCTGAAACAATGATAAAATCTTTTCCTTGGTTATTTCCTTTTCCTTCAAAAACGAAACTTACTTTTACTTTTTTGGTGATTCCTTTCATAGTCAAATCCCCCTCTGTGACATATTTATCTCCTTCTAGAAAGAATCCTTTAGCATGAAATTCCAATTCTGGAAATTTAGACACATGCATCCAATCTTCTCCTTCTTTGATTTCACCATCTCTGGTTTTATTGAAGGTACTCAAACTCGTCGCATCGAATTTCATTGTTGCCTCGCAATCTTCCAATTTCTCTTTGATTGAAATGGTTCCTGAATAATTTTTAAAGGTTCCCTTGGTGGTATTTCCATGAGAAACAACTACAAACTTCAATTTAGAATTATCCAGAAAAACCTCCCAATCCCCCTTTGCTTCTGTAATATCATTCAATTCCAGAACTACCTTTTCACCCTTTTCATTCACCGTTTCGACTTTCTTTTGATCGTTCGCAATCTTGTCTGCATTAGATCCTTTTTCTGCAAAGGGATCTACTACCTCAAAAAACGGAGCAAAAAGTAAGATGGAAGCTAAAGTAATCAGTCCAGAACCCATGGAATAAGAATATTTCCCTTTTTCGGAATTAAAAATCATGAGCAACATTCCAATTAATACACCCGAATAGGTAATCAATCCGCCTAAATTTTCTTTTATGGAGTACAAATAACCCAATCCATAAACCATTCCGATTACTACTGCCACCATGATTATTTTAAAAGCCTTGAATTTGTCATTCATCAAGCTCATCAATTTTCCTATCACTAAAATGAATCCTCCAATAAAAGCCCCAAAAATCAAGTGACTATGACCCAAATAAAATTCCAGTCCGCTTCCAAATGAAATCACGTACCCCAATCCTAATAGTCCCACTACGGAAAAAGCCCCTTGTTGCAGCAAATATTCGGTATCTTCATCAGAAAGGATAATCAATGTAGGGAGAAACAAACTTGCAAAAAAAGCAACCCCGTACCAGCCGGTAACGAAAACCCCTAAATAAACACTCAAAGCAACAACCATCAACATGGCACCATGATAAAACACAGGTCGAATCGATTCTGTATCAATCTTAAACCATTTGATTAGTAAAGGAAGTTTGAGATAGATAATCGCCACTAGAAGTAGATTGAGCGCGACTGAAAGTAAAAGTTTATACCCGGTAAAAACCGTCATTCCAGAAGTAAAATTTCCTTTGATGCCAAAAGCAACTCCAGCTCCGATTGCATAAACGACAGCCAAAGCAACATACATCCATTTATCCCCTTTATCCCTGAAAAATTGGCGGTAAGACAAAGCAATGAAAGTGGTCAAAATTAAAATCGACAAGACTCCATTTCGAACAATGGAGGGAACAGTTTCTCCATCGGACACAACGGATTCTCCTAAAAACTTACTCAATCCGGCCAGAATTAGTACCATTGGCAACCAATTGATGAAGGACTTTTTTACGAATAAGACGTTTGCTAATATGATCAACAACGATGCTAGTGGCAGATAAACTTGAATTAAACTTTCCATGAATATTATTTATTTGTTTAAACAACTATTGTGCAAATATAAATAAAGAAAATGAATCTAATTGATTGTTGGTCAAAAAATAAACATAAAAAAAGAGGACCAAAGCCCTCTTTTAATTGTATTGAATATTCATTTTAGTTTCTGTACATCACCGCTTTCACTGCATTTGCAATTCGAGTCGGATTAGGAAGTGCTTCTGCCATCAAAGGCTTTGCAAAAGGGAATGGAGTATCCGCTTGCATTACTCTGTGAACCGGAGCATCAAGGAAGTCAAAAGCATATCTTTGAATCCAGTATCCCAATTCTGAAGCAATCGAAGCGATTGGCCAAGATTCTTCAACGATTACACATCTATTTGTTTTCTTAACTGAAGCTATGACTGTATCGTAATCAATTGGTCTTACAGTTCTCAAGTCTATGATCTCAACTGAAATCCCTTCCTTTTGAAGCGCTTCCGCAGCCTCGTGACACACTTTAATAATCTTCCCGAAAGTAACGATAGTTACATCAGTTCCTTCTCTTTTAATATCCGCTTTTCCAATTGGAATCAAGTATTCTCCATCAGGAATTTCACCTTTGTCTCCGTACATCTTTTCAGACTCCAGAAAGACAACTGGATCGTTATCACGAATGGCTGATTTTAAAAGACCTTTTGCATCATAAGGAGTTGAAGGCGTGATGACCTTTAACCCTGGATAATGTGCATAAAGAGGTTCGAATGACTGAGAGTGAGTGGCTGCTAACTGACCCGCCTGACCATTTCCCCCTCGAAAAACGATTGGGCATCCATATTGACCACCAGACATTTGCAACATCTTTGCTGCAGAGTTGATGATTTGATCGGTTGCTAATAAAGCAAAGTTCCAAGTCATGAACTCAACGATAGGACGCAAACCATTCATGGAAGCTCCAACACCAATTCCTGCAAACCCTAACTCAGCGATCGGAGTATCAATGACTCTTTTCGCTCCAAATTCATCCAACATTCCTTGGGATACCTTGTAGGCTCCATTGTATTCTGCAACTTCTTCACCCATTAGGAAAACAGATTCGTCTCTTCTCATTTCCTCTGACATGGCTTCTCTAAGCGCCTCTCTAAACTGAACTTCTCTCATGATTTGTGTGTCTTTTATTCTATCCTCCTTTTAGGAGAAGGGCAAAACTACGAAAAAAAATTTTAGCTTTTCAACATCTACGGGAGGGTATTAAAATTGTTCCATTTACGGCATTTGCAACAGGGATCATTACGGGTACTGATTTGTTATGTGCTCATAGTTTCTAGTAAGGGAGATTTTCATGCTATTATAACAGTTAAAAATTGAATTCAATTGTCTGAGAAATACCATAATTTTATTATATTCGCGCCTCATTCCACGAATGATATCGTTAATCATAAACACACACAGAAGATGAAAATATTAGTTTGTATTAGTAAATCTCCAGATACAACTTCTAAGATTGCCTTCACAGACAATAATACGAAGTTTGATGAAACAGGAGTACAATACATTGTCAATCCTTATGATGAGTGGTATGCACTTGTAAGAGGATTAGAATTGAAAGAAGCTATGGGTGGAACAGTGACTACCATTACAGTGGGAACTGCTGCGGACGACCCTACAATTAGAAAAGCATTGGCAATAGGTGCGGACGACGCTGTAAGAATTGATGCGGAAGCGAAAGATGCTTATTTCGTTGCGAAACAAATTGCAGAATATGCAAAAGATCAAGGATTCGATTTGATCTTGACAGGAAAAGAAACTATAGACTATAATGGTTCACAGGTAGCCGGTATGATTGCTGCTGATTTGGATCTTCCTTTTCTTTCATTGGCATCTAAATTAGATGTTGCCGGTACCACTGCTACTCTTGAATTGGATATCACAGGAGGAACGAAAGTAGTGAAGGCAGAATTACCTGCAGTTGTTTCTTGTGCAAAAGGAATGGCAGAACAAAGAATTCCAAACATGAGAGGAATCATGGCTGCAAGAACAAAACCATTGAATGTGGTTGCACCTGCAAGCGTAGAAGATTTGACTTCATTTACTTCTTATTCCACGCCAGCTGCGAAAAGTGAATGTAAATATGTGGATCCATCAAACATGGATGAATTAGTTCAATTATTACATAACGAAGCGAAAGCTATTTAATCGATTTCAATTATGTCAGTATTAGTATATGTAGAAACCACAAACGGGAAAATTGCTAAAAATGGATTTGAGGCTGTTTTCTATGGTAAAAAAGTTGCAGACAAATTTGGAGGAGAGGTTGTAGCAGTAACTTCTGGTTCAGCTGATGATTCAGCTTTAGCCGAGCTAGGAAATTACGGAGCTTCCAAAGTATTAGTAAATAAAGGTCTGAATAATGCAGATGATTCTCAAACGGCCAAATTAGTTCAGGCTGCTGCAGATAAAACAGGAGCGAATATTATCGTATTCTCTCATGATTTAATCGGAAAAGCAGTGGCTCCAAGAGTGTCTGCTGCTTTAAAAGCGGGACTAGTTTCCGGAGCTATTGATGCGCCATCAGACGAAAACGGATTTACTTGCAAAGTGAATGTATTTTCAGGAAAAGCATTCGGTTTTGTAAATGTTAAAACGGCTACAAGAATTATTTCCTTATTACCAAATTCTTTCAAACCTGAAGCTGGTGGTTCGCCTGCGACTGTTGAAGCGTTCGATTGTGATTGCGGAGCAGCAAGAGTAAGTGTTGTAGAGACAAAAACTCAAGATGGAGAAATTCCATTACCAGAAGCAGAATTGGTTGTTTCAGCAGGAAGAGGATTGAAAGGTCCAGAAAACTGGGGAATGATTGAAGATCTTGCTAAAGAATTAGGTGCAGCTACAGCTTGCTCTAGACCAGTTGCAGACATTGGGTGGAGGCCTCACCACGAGCACGTTGGTCAGACAGGTGTTGCCATTCGTCCAAACCTTTATATCGCTGTTGGAATTTCAGGAGCGATCCAACATTTAGCTGGAGTAAATGGATCAAAAGTAATCGTGGTAATCAACACGGATGCTGAAGCTCCTTTCTTTAAAGCTGCTGATTATGGGGTAGTTGGAGATGCTTTTGAAGTAGTTCCAAAACTGGTAGAAGCAGTTAAAAAATTCAAAGCTTCAAATAATTAATCATTATTAGTATATTCGCAGTGGAATCCTCTCAGTTTAAGAGAGGATTTCACTATTTTTGAAGCAGCCGAATGGAGAAGATTAAGTTAGAAATAGTTGGATTATCCTATAGTCAGACACAGTCCGGAGCGTATGCTTTAGTACTTGGAGAATCTGGAGGAAAAAGAAGACTACCTATTATCATCGGTGGATTTGAAGCTCAAGCCATTGCAATAGAGCTGGAAAAAATGACACCTACCCGTCCTTTAACTCACGATCTTTTCAAAAACTTTGCTGAAGCTTTTGAGATCAATATTGAAGAAGTGGTTATTTACAATTTGGTAGAAGGAATCTTTTACTCCAAATTGATCTGTAAACACAACGGACAGAATGTTGAAATTGATGCCCGAACATCTGATGCAATTGCCTTGGCCGTTCGATTTAGTTGTCCGATCTATACTTTTGAAAATATTTTAAGTTCTGCAGGTATTTTGCTCGATGAAGATGGCGAATTACCAGAATCTGATATCGATGAACCAGTAGTTGCTCCTTTCAGTAATGAAGAGGAATACAAAGCCTATTCAGACGAAGACTTGGAACTTAAACTTCAGGAAGCAATTGAAAATGAGGACTATGAAGGCGCCTCAAAAATTAGGGATGAACTTAATAAACGTAATAAAGAATAAGACGCGCTTATTACTGTTCTTTCTGCCACTACTCGTTTTTATACCTTTACATGCAGAAGAAACTTTCACTGATATTCAGTGGGTATCAGGTCAGACTAAAGTCAAATTTATTTCCATTGACTCCACTTTCGAACAGTCGAATTTGTTCGATATGGTTCCTAAAAAGGGCACTTTCAGTTTAAAAGATTCTAAAATTAGAATGTTCACTTTTGATGGACAACTATTGCTAACCCTTGAAACAGAGTATAAAAATGAATCTCTCAAACTGATCAAGGGAAGTGAAGAATTGAAATTTAAGCCTGCGGAACCTTATTCCACAACCTTTTCACTTGTCTCCATCCTCAGAGGAATTCTCGGAATGACCGTTCTTCTTCTAATTGGCTTTTTCTTTAGTTCAAAAAGAAAATCCATAGATTGGGTACAAATAGGCAAAGCGGTTGGTTTGCAGATAATTTTGGCTGTATTGCTCTTGCAAGTGCCCTTCGTGGAGTCTATTTTTGAATGGATTGCCGCAAAATTTGTTAAAGTTGTTGATTTCTCAAAAGATGGCGGGAAATTCATTTTCGCTTCGTTGATTACTGAAAAATTGGAAATTCCATTGATTAATTTTTTAGTAATGGTGGTTCCAACAATTATCTTTTTCTCAGCACTAACCAGTTTGCTTTATTTCTGGGGATTTCTGCAATTGATTGTTAAAGCCTTTGCCTGGATCATGAAAAAAACCTTGCATCTTTCGGGGGCAGAATCAATGGCAGCCGCAGGAAATATTTTTCTTGGTCAAACCGAAGCCCCACTGCTTATACGACCTTATTTAGACCGAATGACTAAGTCAGAATTATTCTGTTTAATGACTGGTGGTATGGCAACCATTGCGGGTGGAGTTTTGGCTGCTTATATGAGCTATTTAGGTGGAGGAGATAAAAATCAGGAAATATTCTTCGCTAAGCACCTTTTAACTGCTTCGATTATTTCGGCTCCTGCAGCCATACTTTTCGCTAAATTGATGCTTCCAGAAACTGAGAAAATTGATAAAAGCCTGCAGGTTTCGAAAGATAAAATTGGAACAAATGCTTTGGAAGCAATTGCAAATGGAACCACTGATGGTCTGAAACTCGCCGCCAATGTAATCGCAATGTTGATTGTATTCGTTTCATTAATGGCTTTGGCAAATTATCTTTTAGGAGGAATTGGAAAATATACTGGCCTGAATGATGTGATTGCAGAGCATACTCATTACAAAGGACTAAGCTTTCAATTTCTAATCGGCTATACACTCTCACCCCTTGCCTGGTTGATGGGAGTACCCAATAACGATATATTCTATGTGGCTCAATTATTAGGGGAAAAAACCATTATGAACGAATTTATGGCCTATAAATCTCTGGGGCAAATTAAAGACTCAATGACTCCAAAAGGAGTAATCATGGCCACTTATGTGCTCTGCGGATTTGCTAATTTTGCCAGTATTGGAATTCAAATCGGTGGCATTGGATCACTGATTCCAAAACGAAAAGGGGAATTGGCAAAACTTGGATTCAAAGCCCTAATCGCCGGAACTCTTGCTTGTTTGATGACTGCAGTGATCGTGGGAATGTTTTATTGATTGTTTGAATTTTGGATTTTTGGACAGTTCGACTTTTCGATTTTTGGATAGTTGGAGTTTTTAGTTGGTGGAGTAGTAATATAGGTTTTCACTTTTTCAGAACACAATTAAGACTAAAGAAACAATTCAATTTTTCATTTTTCACCCTTCGACAAGCTCAGGACAGGCTTTTCATTTTTCACTTTTCACTTTTCATTTTTTATTTTTCATTTTTAACTCCTCTAGTCCTCCATACTGAAAACTAGCAACATAAATCCCTACCAATTTCCTATGTAAACCTTTTTTTTACTATTTTCACATTCATCAATCATCTTACTTGAGTAACTCGACAAAAAATATCGTTACTGTTAATAGTATCGACCAGCTTAATGAGGAGGCTTGGGCTATCAATCGATCCCACCCAAAAACAGCTCTTACAAAAGCAAAGGAAGCGCTTTTGATGGCTGAAAAGCTCAATTATTCCAAAGGCAAGGGTGAAGCAATTGCAACTATAGGTGCTTGTAACCTTTGGTTGGGAAATTACGATGAGTCTTTAGAAAACAGTATGGAGGCTGTTCTTATTTTCGAAGATATCAATACTTATGTTCCTCTTGGAAGAGTTAAATACACAATTGGTACTTCTTTTTTCTACATTTCCGATTACGACAATGCTTTACAATACTATTTGGAGTCTTTGGAATCTTACCACAATGGAAATTTTGAAAGAGGAAAGGCAGATGCCTACAATGGTATAGGTAGCGTTTATTACGCGATCAACGAGAATGAAAAATCCCTCAATTACCTAAAGAAAAGTAAAAAGATATGTGAGGATTTGCAAGCTTTTGACATTCTCCAAAAAGTATTGGACGGAATGGGTCAGGCCTACATCAATCTTCAGCAATATGAAGATGCTCGTAAGGCTCTGGATTTATGCTTGGAAGTACTTGATGAAAATGATGGAAGTCGCTATGTCAAAGCTCATTGTCTAAATAAATTAGGAACTGTACATTTACTTCAAAATCGTCCAGATGTTGCGCTTGATTATTTTCAACAGAGTTTGACTCTTAGAGAGGAAGATGAGTTTTATTCGGGTGTTGCAGAATGCCTAAATAATATTGGTAAAGCCAAACTGGATCAAAAGGAAGATCAAATCGCCGAAGATTACTTTTACCGTGCCTTTGATCTTGCAAAAAAATACAAAGCGAGAAATATTGAGGTAGAAGCTACATTTAGTCTGGCTGAACTCTACGAAAAGCAAGGCAACACAAAAAAAGCTCTGAAGTACTTTAAAGACTTCCATTATCTGCGAGATAAAGTCAGAAGTGATAATGCTAATCGTAAGACAAAAGGATTGGAGTTACGCTTTAAAGTAGAACAAGAAAGAAGTGAAAAATTATTGCTTCAAAGACAAAATGATCAGTTAAAAAAATACTCTGATGATTTAGTGAAATTAGGGGAAATTGGGCAGAGTTTGATGGCTCTTTTATCTGTCGAAAAAATCATCGCTAAAGCCCAAGAAAAGTTGAGTCGAATCATGGACGCCACTTCTTTTGGAATGGCACTTTACGATGAATCAAAACAAGAATTAACATTTCCAGGATATATTGAAGACGGCAAAATCTTTCCGAAAATTGTATATGATGTTTCCATTGACGAACCACGACTCGCAAATATCTGTTTTCGCAAAAAATTGGAAATTGTAACTAATAATTTTTCTGAGGATTATCATAAATGGGTTAAAACAGATCAGGCTCCAAAAGCGGGAAAAGGAACACAATCTATCATCTATATTCCTTTTGAAATCAAAGGCGGATCTTCTGGTGTAGTAACCGTTCAAAGCTTTAAAAAGCATCAGTACGAAGAGCACCATGTAAATATGCTTAGAAACTTAACAGTGTATATGGCATCTGCCCTGGAAAATGCACTATTATATCAATCATTAGAACAAAAAGTAGAAGACCGAACACAGGAAATCCGCAAACAAAAGGAGGATTTAGAGCAGAGTTATAAAGTTACTGCCATGCTGAATGAAGTAGGTCAGCAATTGACTTCATCTACTAATTTTGATACGATCTTTAAAAGATTACACGCATCCGTAGATGAACTCATGGATGCAGCTTGCTTCGGTGTACGATTATTTAAGCCTGAAACAAATGAAATCGAATACAAATTTGAGATAGAGAAAGGGCAAATTGATGAGGAATCATTTACCGTTTCTATGGAGAATGAAGACAATTATTCGGTGATATGTGTGAAAAACAACCAAGTGATTCACATTAATGACAATTTAAAAGAATACAAAAAATACACCAAAGAAATCATTGTACCTACTGGTGAAATGCCACATTCTCTCATCTTTCATCCTATGAGCATTGGTGATAGAGTGGTGGGATTAATCACCGTGCAGAGTTTCCAAAAAAATGCATTTACAAAAGAGCACGTTGAAATCATCAAGACCTTGGCTTCATTTACGGCAATCGCCTTGGACAATGTGAATATTCTAGAGAATCTGGAACAAACAGTTCAAAAGCGAACTGCCGAAGTAGTTGCTCAAAAAGAAGAGATTGAAAAAACCTACAAAGATGCGGCCATGCTTTCTGAAATTGGATGGGAAATCAATACCATTCTCTCTTTTGAAGATATTGTTGGTAAGATCTATGAAAAGACCAATCAGGTCATGGATTGTACCATTTTTGGAATTGGAGTAGTGAATGAAGCTAAAAATTGTCTGGAACTCAAAGGAGCCTATGAAAGGGGAGAAAAATTACCTGATTTGGAATTCGATCTTAATGACAATGGTTCACTCACAACTTGGTGTATCAAAAACAGCAAAGAAATTGTAATTTTGGACTACTTCAAGGATATAGAAAATTATATAAAGATTGGTGATAAAACTTCAGTAAAAGCTGGAGAACGTCCGGAATCAATTATTTATATCCCTTTGATTACTAAAGGAAAAACCATCGGAACGATCTCAGTTCAAAGTTTTGAATCCAATGCGTATACAGATTATCATATTAATCTAGTTCGGAACCTGGCTCTTTATGCAGCAACAGCCATTGAGAATGCAGGATTGTACGCGGAAATGGAGCAAAAAATTGAAGAAAGAACGGCTGAGGTAGTTGCACAAAAGGAGGAAATTGAAAAAACTTATGAGAATACAAGACTGCTTAGTCAAATCGGGCAGGAAGTAATTGCATCTCATGATTTGGAAGGTATTTTCGAAAATGTCGAAGCACAGGTTAACAAACTAATGAAGGCAGAAATGTTCAGTATTCGTGTGTGCGACTATAAAACCAATGAAATCGAATATACTTACACTATGGAGAAAGGGCAGCGAATGCCTAAAGTACGAGTCTCGTTGGATGATATTGACAATTATTCAGTTTGGGTGGTTCGAAATAATCAGGAAATCTTTATCAATGATCATCAAAAAGAATATAAAAAATACACTAAAAATATTGTTGTTGTACACGGTGATTTACCTGAATCTCTGATTTTCTGTCCTCTTGTTGTCAAGGACAAAATCATTGGGGTGATTTCTGCACAAGCCTTCCAAAAAAATGCTTATTCTGAATACCATTTGGATATCTTAAGATCCTTGGGAGCCTATTTGGCTATCGCAATTGAGAATGCCAATATTTTAGAAAATCTGGAAGACACTGTTAAGGAAAGAACATTGGAAGTAGTACAACAAAAAGAGATTATCGAAGAAAAAAACAAGGACATCACGGATAGTATTCGGTATGCTCAGCGAATTCAGTCTGTAATCTTGCCTTCTTTGGGAGATTTTCAGAATACTTTCAAGGACAGCTTCGTACTTTTCAAACCGAGAGACATTGTTTCAGGTGATTTTTATTGGCTGGAAAAAATTGATAATAAAGTATTTTTCACTGTAGTAGATTGTACGGGACACGGTGTACCTGGAGCTTTGGTGAGCTTGGTTGGAGCCAATGGATTAAATCGATGTATCAATGAATTTGGATTGAGAAAACCGGCTGCAATTTTAGATAAACTTAAAGAGATCGTGACAGACACGTTTGCAAATACAGGTAGTAGCACCAAAGATGGTATGGATATGGCATTGTGTTGCATCGATTTTGACAACAATCAGATGGAATATGCTGGAGCAAATAATCCTCTTTGGATTCTTCGGGAAAAAGATGGTACTCCCCTGCCCTATGAAACTACCGAAAACAAGACTACGCAAATTATTGAGATTAAACCGGACAAACAGCCTGTAGGTCAATATGAAGAATTCCAGCCATTTACAAATCATATTATAGAGATCAAGCCTAACGACCGTATCTATTTGTTTACGGATGGATTTGCAGACCAATTTGGAGGAAAAGATATACATACTAGAAAAAAAGGAGGAAAAAAATTCAAATATTCCAATCTGAAAAACCTCATTTTTGACCTGCAAAATATTGAGATGAAAGACCAACTCAAACACTTCGACAATACATTTGAATCCTGGAAAGGAGATTTCGAACAAGTGGATGATGTTTGTTTGATAGGTATTGAAGTTTAAATCAGTATCATGATCAATATAGATTTTTCAAAAGTGCTATTTAGTTTGTTCCATGAAATTAAAGCTTTGGATGACCCTGGCAAACAACCTTCTTACATTCCAGAATTAACACATGTTGATCCCAATAAATTTGGCATACATATTTCCACCATTGAAAATTTTCATTCTGGTGTGGGGGATTTTCAAGAGCGATTTTCCATTCAAAGTATTGCCAAAGTGCTTGCCTTGAGTTTGGCTTATCGTATGCAAGGTGAAAAAATATGGGAAAGAATCGGAGTGGAGCCTTCGGGTACGCCATTTAATTCTTTAGTGCAGCTAGAAGCAGATAAAGGAATCCCAAGAAACCCATTTATCAATGCGGGTGCCTTAGTGATTTCGGATCTTCTTATCAGTAGTTTAAAAAATCCTAAGGATGAATTTTTGGCTTTTGTGAGAGATGCTGCCAACAATTTCACCATCGATTATTCCAATAAAATTGCGGAATCAGAAAAAACAGCTGGTTTCAGAAATGTGGCACTTTGTAATTTTATTAAAGCCCTTGGAAATATTCAAAATGATCCAAATGAAGTACTGGATTTCTATTTTCACTTGTGTTCCATTGAAATGAGTTGTGAAGAATTGTCCCAGCTTTATTTATTCCTTGCCAATAATGGAATGAAATTGAATGAGGAGAAAGAAGTGCTTACGGCTAATCAGTGTAAAAGGGTCAACGCTCTTATGCAAACCTGTGGATTCTATGATGAATCTGGAGAATTTGCCTTCAAAGTCGGTTTGCCCGGAAAAAGTGGCGTAGGAGGAGGTATCATTGCGGTACATCCAAATCAGTATGCCATTGCAGTTTGGAGCCCAAAACTGAATCCTAAAGGAAATTCATTCAAAGGAATGCAGTTTTTGGAAGCTTTTACAACGAAAACGCATTCTTCGATTTTTTAATTGTTTTGCGAATGATGTATTTTTGGTGTATATTTACACCAACTAATATTTTCTGAATTATGGCAAGACAAAGCATATCTCTTACCAAACCCAACGATGAATGGCTTAAATCTCAGGTCGAAAACCAGGAATATTCAAGTAAAAGTGAATTAATAAATGACTTGGTTCGGCAAGCCAGAAAACAACAAGCGCAGGTGGATTATATTCGCCTAAGAATAGAGAAAGGGGAAGCAAGTGGATTTCAATCTCTTACAAAAGAAGAGATCATGAATTACCTAAAAAAATAATTCCAAATAGCTTTTTTTACTTCGATTTTCAAAATTTATTCAATTCCAAAACTGTTAAAAAATCGTGAATAACCCAACTACCTAAAAAGTCAGTTTGGCTTTAATTCTAGCTATTTTTGTAGACTAAATTTTGAGAGCATGAAACAATATCTGGATTTATTAGACCATATTCTGGAAAATGGGACGCAAAAAGGAGATCGAACGGGAACGGGAACCATCTCGACTTTCGGTTATCAAATGCGTTTTGATCTTTCAGAAGGTTTTCCTGTTTTGACCACTAAAAAACTACACCTAAGATCCATTATTCATGAATTGTTGTGGTTTTTACAAGGCGACACCAATATCAAATATTTGAAGGATAATGGCGTGCGTATTTGGGACGAATGGGCAGATGAAAATGGTGATTTGGGTCCAGTGTACGGATACCAATGGAGATCTTGGCCTAATCCAGATGGTAGTTCAACGGATCAAATTCAAAAAGTACTGGATAGTATCAAGAATAATCCTAACTCGAGAAGACATATTGTTTCGGCTTGGAATCCAAGTTTTGTAGACGAAATGGCTTTACCTCCTTGCCATACCATGTTCCAGTTTTATGTGGCAGATGGGAAATTATCTTGTCAGTTGTATCAGAGATCTGCAGATACCTTTTTAGGTGTGCCTTTCAATATTGCTTCTTATGCTTTGTTGACCTTGATGATGGCTCAGGTATGTGATTTGGAACCAGGAGAATTCATTCACTCTTTTGGAGATGTGCATTTGTACAACAATCATATTGAGCAAGCGCAATTGCAATTGACCCGAGAACCAAGGAAATTGCCAAAAATGAAAATCAATCCAAATGTTAAAGATCTTTTTGCTTTCAAGTTTGAAGATTTTGAATTGGTTGATTACGATCCACATCCACACATCAAAGCAGAAGTTTCTGTATAATTTGATTCGAAAATGATAAGATCTTTAATCGTTGCTAAAGCGAAAAATAATGTGATCGGTGCCAATAATGATCTGATTTGGGACTTGCCACGTGACATGCAGTTCTTCAAGGATACCACCATGGGGCATCCGATTATCATGGGAAGAAGAAACTACGATTCCATTCCACCAAAATGGCGTCCTTTACCCAATCGAGAAAATTGCATCATCACTCGAAAAGAAGGATTTGAAGCTGAGAAATGTTTGGTTTTTAGTTCGGTTGAAGAGGCCTTGGATTATTACAAAAATACAGACCAAAAAGTTTTTGTGATTGGTGGTGGACAAATCTACAAATATGCCTTAGATCATGGGCTGGTGGACGAAATGTTCATCACACACATTGATCACGAATTCGAAGGAGATACCTATTTCCCTGATTTTGATGAGTCGGAATGGAACATCGAAGTGATCATGGAATCTGAAATTGACGAGAAAAATCCCTATTCTTTTATCGTAAAAAAATATACGCGGAAGGTCTAAATGAAAGTTTGTATTGCAGAGAAACCAAGTGTAGCACGCGAAATTGCCGATATCCTGGGAGCTAAATCCAGAAAAGACGGGTATTTCGAAGGAAACGGCTATCAGGTTACCTGGACTTTTGGTCACCTCTGCACGCTGAAAGAACCGAAAGATTACTTGGAAATGTGGAAAATGTGGAACCTCAACATGCTTCCGATGATTCCGTCCAAGTTTGGAATTAAAGTAATCGAAGACAATGGAGTTCAAAAGCAATTCAATACGATCAAGAATTTAGTAACAGACTGCGAGGAAGTCATTAATTGCGGGGATGCCGGGCAAGAAGGAGAATTGATCCAGCAGTGGGTTCTACACCTTGCTCAATGCAAAAAACCTATCAAAAGATTGTGGATTTCCTCTCTGACCGAAGAAGCCATAAAAGAAGGATTTGAAAATTTAAAAGACAATAAAGAGTTTAAAAATTTATACGCCGCGGGGAGTTCCAGAGCCATTGGAGACTGGCTTTTAGGGATCAATGCTACCAGATTGTTTACCATTAAATATGGTCAGGGTAAGCAAGTATTGAGCATCGGTCGTGTGCAAACGCCAACCCTTGCCATGATTGTCAACCGCCAAAAGGAAATTGAAAACTTTAAGTCAGAAGATTTTTGGGAGATTAAAACCAAATACAGAGAAACCGAATTCTCATGTACTTTGGGGCGGATTGATTCACAGGAAAAAGCAGATGCGGTAATTCAAGAAATCCAAGACAAGGAATTCGAAATTACCAATTTTGAAATCAAAGAAGGTAAAGAACAACCTCCAAGATTATTTGATTTGACTTCCTTACAGGTCGAATGCAACAAGAAATTTGGGTTTTCAGCAGATCAAACTTTAAAATTAATCCAAAGTTTATACGAAAAGAAAGTTGTCACTTATCCTAGAGTAGATACAACTTATCTTTCGGACGACATCTATCCGAAAGTTCCTCAGATCATGAATGGATTGAAATACTATTCTCAACTGACGGAACCCTTAAAAGGAAAGCCCTACAGAAAATCAAAAAAAGTATTTGATAACGCGAAAATTACGGATCACCACGCCATCATTCCAACAGGTATTGTTCCTAGTGGCATCACACCTCAAGAACAACAGGTTTATGATGTGGTAACTAAAAGGTTTATCTCTGTTTTTTACGACGACTGTATCATTTCCAATACCTTGGTTGAAGGTCAGGCCGGCGAAACAGAATTCAAAACATCAGGAAAGCAAATATTGGAACCAGGTTGGCGTGTAGTTTATGGAGCCGAAAGTCAAGATGATTCTGTAGACGGATCTGAATCGGGAGATTCAAATGAACAAGAGTCCGTTTTACCAAATTTTGAAAAGGGTGAAAAAGGTCCACACGAACCCTACCCCATCCAAAAGCAAACCCAACCTCCCAAATACTATACAGAAGCTACTTTGTTGAGAGCAATGGAAACCGCAGGAAAACAAGTGGATGACGAGGAGTTGCGTGAACTCATGAAAGACAATGGAATTGGCCGACCATCTACACGGGCAAACATCATTGAAACGCTTTTCAGGAGAAGATATATTGAGAAAAAAAGGAAGAATATCCATGCCACCATTACCGGGGTTCAGTTAATTGATACGATTCAAAATGAATTGCTGAAATCGGCTGAATTGACAGGACAATGGGAACAGAAGCTTCGAAAAATGGAGCAAGGAGAATATGAAGTTGAAGTATTCAAAAAAGAGTTAATCGAAATGGTCGACAGTCTTTGCAAGGAAGTTCGATTCGACCTCAACAAAAAAATTGAACTTGCTCCTGAAAAAAAAGCTGCACCTAAAAAGCCTAAAGAAAAAGTGGACATCGATGAACTAAAATGTCCGAAATGCCAAGAAGGAGACCTGCTAAAGGGAAAAAATGCTTATGGATGCTCTAGATTTAAGGAGGGATGTAATTTTGTATTGCCTTTTGAAATTATGGGGAAGAAGTTGAGTGAAAAACAAATTACCGACTTGATCAGCAAAAAGAAAACAGGCAAAATAAAGGGATTTCAGATACCGGGTTCCGGAGAAGTGAAAGAAGGCAAACTCGTTTTGGGAACCGACTATAATGTGAGTTTGGAAGAATAACAGAAGTCCAGATCATTTTTCTTATTTTAAGTCCATGCGTAAAATCCAACCATATTTTTATTCTATCGACTTGCTCAGGGGTTGCACCGCATTATTGATTTGTTTGTACCATTTCATCAACCATCAAGATGGAACGAATGAATTGTTTTCAAACACAGAATTTATAAAAGAACATAGTTCTATTTTAGTCGATTCCGTTTTCATATTTTTTATGATCTCAGGATTTGTAATTCCTCTTTCCATGCTGCGTCAAAATTTTGAGTTAAAAAAATTCTTTCATTTTCTTTTAAGGCGATGGATTCGCATTGAAATTCCTTATTTATTTTCCTTATTTACCATCTTATTTATAGGTTATTTATGGAGTTTTCGGGGTATTCCTTTTCAGTTGGATTGGAATCAATTAATGCACCATTTTTTCTATTCTGTTGGAATTTTTCAAAAAGATTGGTTGAATCCAATCTATTGGACTTTAGCGATTGAATTTCAGTTTTACATCCTGATCGCCTTAATTTTTCCGATATTGAAATCAAAGCAACCGTTGGTTAAATATGGAAGTCTGTTACTCCTTTCCGGAATAAGCATTTGGTTAATTGATTTCAGATTCGTTTTTGCTTTCCTTCCTTTATTTGTAGTTGGTCTGCTTTATTTGTTTTATCTCTCAGAAGCTGAAAATAAAATGTTCCACCTCGGGCTACTTTTTTTGGTTCTTATGGAAGTCACCTATCTTTTTTCATGGATATCAACTTTGTACATTCTCGTAGCTCTAGCAATAATCGAATGGACTCAACTTTCAGCCAAAAACCTATTCGTGAGATTCGGCAAAATGGGGTATTCTTTTTATCTCATGCATGGAGTTTTTGGAGGTTCTTTTTTGGTGCTGATGCAAAAATATATTTCAAACAGCTATGTTTTATTGATTTCGGCTATTGTTTTTGCCATTTTATGCAGTTCAATTTTTTATTTATTGATTGAAAAACCCTCTCAAAAATTGTCCAAAAGAATTAGTTACTCCAAGTAATTTATTCTTCTCTGAAAGTTGAGTTTACAAGTTTTTGGTATTTTTACTAAGTTCAATTTGAACTATTTCCAATACTCAATAAAATGATTACAGACCTTATTCAGATCTTTTCCCGAGATCTTAACAAGCTTCGAGATGAGATAATTTCATACAAAAACTCTGAAAATCTATGGAAGATTGACGAAGAAATTAATAATTCAGGAGGAAATCTATGTTTGCATCTAATCGGTAATTTAAATTGGTTCATTGGTGAGCAATTGGGTGAAACAGGATATATTAGGAACCGTGAAAAAGAATTTACAGTGGTCGATGTCGATCAAAAAGAACTCATTGAAAAGATTGATGAGACTCGGATTACCGTCATCAACGTACTTTCTAATCTTGAAGAGGATGAGCTTGAAGCAATTTTTCCTATTGAAGTTTTTGGAGAACCGATGACTACACGCTATTTTGTTCTACATCTAACAACCCATTTGGCTTATCACCTTGGTCAGATCAATTATCACAGAAGACTACTAGACGTCTAAGGCCTTTGTTTTTCGAATATGAATGCCAGTCATACTTCTATTTTTCCACAATAGGTGTTGTCAAAGTCACTAAAGTTCCTTCCTCCAAATCCGTATATTCAATACTGAAACTGGAACCATAAATATTTTGCATCCAACTTATCCGATCTTCAGTGATTTGGGATCCATGTGAAATATTTTTTTTTGCATTTTTTTCTGAGGAAGCCTTCCTACCAATTCCATTGTCCCGGATCTTCCACAAAATGGTATTTTCCAGTGGTTCTATTTCGATTTCCAAAATCTTTGGATCCTCTTTTTTATGCATAAGTCCATGTAAAATAGCATTCTCGACAAATGGCTGTACCAACATCGGTGGTGTGTAGACAAAATCTTCAACGATTTCCTGGTTGTAGGTGAAACGAGATTCGAAGAAATCACCCAATTTGGTTTGATAAAGAGCAATGTATGCTTTTAAGTATTCAATCTCATCTTCCAGAGGAATGATTTCCGAGCGCGAATTGTCCAATGTTTTGCGGATGAGTTGAGTAAATTGTTCAATATATTTTTTTGCAAACTCATATTCCCGCATATTCAAACTCGCATCAATCGTCATTAAAGCATTAAAAATAAAATGTGGATTCATTTGTTGCAGCAGCATTTTTTCCATGTGAATGGCATAATCTGAGCTATTGATCAATTCATTGTGCTTGTCCTGAATCAATTTGTTCTGCAATTCCAGTTGATTATTCAGCTTAGATTTGACTTTAAATGAACGATATAAAACAAAAATAATCCCGAACAAGAAGAGTATGGAAACTCCCGAAAGAACCAAAATCCAACGATTCAGATTGTATAGTTCTTCGTTGCGCTCTTTGTTTTCAATATTTTCAGAAATTAATTCCTCATGTTCCCCTGACAATTCTTGAATCTCCAGATTCATCTTTTTATAATTCACATCATTCTGAAGAGCTTGCAAAGCTTCATTGGTCTTTTCCTTGGCTCGTTTTTCGATCCACTCATTGGCCTTTTCCAAATATTGAAATGCAACAGCAAAGTTTTTTTGATCCTTGTAAATGGTCGCTAAATAGTTATAAAAATCATATTTCAGATCAGAATTATCAGATTGCAGCACCTTCTCTTCCAACTTTTCTTCCAAATCTTTCCAAAGGGGATTCTGAGTGAAATAATAATTCAGCATTAAATTGAGGTGAGCCATTAGTAAACGCTCTCCATTCTTTACTTCCTCATAAATCAACTTTGATTCTTCCAAAAGTGGAATTGCTTTCGAATATTCTTTTAATTCATAATAATTCAGTGCTTTATTTAATTGAATATTAGCAAGAGCATAGTGGTCTTCATCTTGACTTCCCCTTATTATCTCTTCACCTGAACTTAGATAATCTAAACTCTTTTTGTAATCCTTCAGAAAATACTGTATGATCCCCAAATTTGTGTAAATCGCACTTTTCAGATAATCTGTTTCTTCATCCAAATATTCCAATGCTTTCAAAAAATACTTTTCAGCTTCCAGGTAAGATTCGGAATACAAAAAAATGAGTCCGATATTGTTATAAGACAACGCTATCCCAAAATGATCTTCATGTTGAATCGATATTTCCAGAGCATTCTTGTATTGTGTTAAAGCCTCTTTAATTTTCTGATTGTGATAGTAATAAACACCCAGTTCCAGATAAGTATCCACAAGGAATAAATCCAAATGACCTTGCCGCTGAATTTCTATGCTTTTTAAATAATGGTATTCCGAAAGCTGAAATTCTCCAATTGACGAAAACTCCTTCCCGACCAAAAAATGAAATTTTGCTCGCAAATGAAGAGAGTCTTCAGGTAGTTTCTTGGCAATTTCTTGAACCAATCTATTGGCTTTTTCAGATGCATTGTGTTCTATATATTCTTGAAATTGTCCAATCTGCTTGGAATAAGGAGAGAAATCTTGACCAAACAAAAAAGTCCCATAAAAAAAAAGAAAAATGATGCTTGTCTTCATGAGGATAAATTTTGCTCAATCACCTGTAAAAAATAATCCTTCTTGCGCCTGGATATTGGGATTTCTTCTCCATTTACTAATTTCACAAACCCGCCATTAGATTTTAAAACAGTATCTACAAAATTCAGATTGATAATATGAGAACGGTGAATTTTAACGAAGTTGGCTTCTGTCAGCATGGTCTCATAATGATGCATGTTTTTCGAACTCAAAATCTGCTTTTGATTTGTAAGACATATTTTACAATAACTTCGATCCGCCTCAATTCGAATGATTTCATCAATGGAAATAAATTTGACGCTATCTAAAGAGCTAATGGCAATCTTTTTATTCTTCTTTCCTTTTAATTCATTGAACAGAAGTTCAAACTTCAACTTATAATCTGTCTTTTCCTCTTTGGTCGATTTTATTTTTTGAAGTGTCTCCACTAATTCTTCCTTTTTGAAAGGTTTCAAAAGAAAATCAAAAGCACTGTATTTAATCGCTTTAATTGCAAAATGTCCATGAGCGGTGACAAAAACGATTTTGAAGTCGGGATTTCTTAAACTATCCAAGATGTCGAAACTTGTCCCTTCATAAATCTCGATATCCATAAAAACAATATCAGGCTTTTCCTTTTGGATAATCTGAATCCCACTACTTACAGAATCTGCTTCACCTACAACATAATAACCCAGATCAGCCTGAATAATTTGCTGAATAAGATTCTTACGAAGTTGGGGCTGATCTTCAATCACTATGACTTTCATGAGGATAAAAGTAACTATAATATTCGGGCTCAAAGAACCGCTCGCAAAAGTAGAATAACCGTTTGGAAATTGCTGCCTACACGCTGTGTTTTTCAGCTCTTGTACTCTTCCTTTTCAACCTAAATTTGATAAAAAAAAGATATGAAAACTGCGCATATTTTACTCTTACTGATCTTCATTTATTTACCTTCAAAAGGAATCAGCCAAACTTGGGTAAAAGGAAACTTAAATGTACGGGATACTTCTTTTGTCTCCGGTAATTTATTAATTCTGAAACTTGAAGACAGTTCTCTAATCACAGGTCAATATCTCAACTCAACCAGATTTGAAATTCAATCTGACCTCCCTTCATTTTTAATGAAAATACAACTACTTGGATACAAAGAAAAATGGATAAAAATTGCTAATTCAACTGACTTAGGAATTGTAAATATGGAAGAGGAAAATTTAGGTGAAATCACAGTTCTTGCAGAAAAACTACCATTCCAACTATCCAATGGCAATCCCAAGATGAATATTCAAAATAGCGTATTTTCAAATTCAGCTTCCTTTCAAGAATTGATCCAAAAAATGCCTGGAGTAATCGTTCAAGGAGATGAAATACAAATTGTTGGAAGAGGAAAAGCAAAAATCTATATCGACGGCATGGAAACAACTTTGAATGCGGCCAATTCTTTACCTGCCTCGCAAATTGAAACCGTGGAAATTGTTAAAAATCCGGATGCTACTATAGACGCTGATGGTTTTGCATCTATTCAAATCAAATTGAAAAAACAAAAACAAAACGGCGTTACAGGCTCCATACTTGCACATTACACCAAAGCTTTTTACCATTTGGGTTATCTTGATCTTAATACTCAATTTAGATATGGAAAATGGAGCTTCAACCTAGGGGCTAATTGCAATTTCGGTCAAACTGGAGTTCAAAGAAAAAGTGACAACTACTTGAATCGGGATTCCCTCACTTACCAAATTCTCTCAGAGTACCGGGAGCGAACCGCTTTAAATGGTGTTTCGAATTGGATTGCAGGAGTTCAATATCATTTTAATGAAAACCACTCCATTGGACTCCAATACAATGGCAATTACAGTGATTTCACACTAGATGTCCAAACCGATCTAAAAAATATTTACTCGGATTCTAGCTCAACAATTTTTGCAGATGCTAATGCCAAAACGATCAATAGTTCGCATCGGGCCTCATTTAATTATCAAGGTATTCTGGACTCCTTAGAGAGTAAATTATTTGTTGGCTTTAGCTTTAACCACCTTCCTTCTTCATATCTCGATTCAATACTAGAGAACATTCATGGCGAGAACATGAACTTGCTTCAACTATCAATTTCCAAGGGTGATAATTTAGTGGATCTGTATACGGGGCAAATTGATTTTACAAAAAACTTCGATACAAAATATTCGTTTAAAACAGGAGCAAAATACAATTATTCCAATCTCAATTCACATTTATATCTACTATCCAATTTCAGCACAGAACAAATAAACTTTTATCAGGAACATGTTGTCGGAGCCTATATCCAAGGTGGATTTCATTTTGAAAAAGTCCAACTTAATCTTGGATGCAGAGTGGAGTATACTTTAGCGAAGGCCATTGAAAAAATAAATGATGATGCCTTTTTGGACTCTTCCTACATTTCAGTGTTTCCCTATTTGGACCTTAGTATTCCAACAAAAAAATGGACGTTTACAACCAAATTTTCTTCCAATATAGATCGTCCTTCATTTAGTGAAATGACCCCCTATATTTACTACGTAAACTCAATGTTTGGTGTTATTGGTAACCCCTATATTCGTCCGGGATTAACCTATGGCATCGAGCAGCAATTTTCCGCAAACGAAACTGGGACCTCCATTAATATCGGATACCGATACACTAAGAATCCTACTTCAATTATTCCACAACAAAATAATGGATTTGCCAATACAGTTTATCAAATCGTGAATCTTGACCGAAAAGATGAATACTTTATCGAATTGAATCAGAGTCTCAATTTCAAGCATCTTTTTTGCTATCTATCTTCTAGCCTGAGCTATGAAAAATTCAAGGATCAGGAAATCCGACTTCAAAATGGGATCAATTTCCCTAAATTCTACCTCTACGTCTATTTCAGATATAGTCTGCCAAAATGGTTTAACTTAGAACTATTTGGAAGCCTTACTTCGGCCTATTCTGACGGTGTTGTACAATTTGACACCCAGGGAGATATTGGATTGGCCATCTCAAGAAAGTTCTTTAAGGATAAATTATTGGTTCAAATTAGTGGGAATGATTTGTTTCAAACCGCAAAAATGAAACCTAGAATAGGTGTAAATGGAGAACAATTTAATGCTGCAATAACGAGCGATACAAGATATTTCCGTATTTCACTGACCTACAGTTTTGGAAAATTAAAAGACAGCAAATACGATCATCATGCTGTAGGGGATGAAAATGAGAATCGCGCAAAATAAGTAACAAATCATACAGAAGATGCAATACCTCAAGTTATTGGGGTGTTGCATTTTAGATTTCATTGTAAAAGTTAATCCTTGAATCAGATCAAAACTAATGTACTCGATTCCTCCAACAACATTTTCAATTCGGGAGGCAAATCCAAGTGAGTATTCATGAAATCATCCAGCTCATCCTTGGTTTTTTCAGAAAGTAGTTCTTGCATGTTTTCAGCTTCTGCCCCGCTAATGGCATACGGGAAAAGTCCCATTTCCATTTGGTTACCCTGACACATGGCTAAAACCTGAAATTCCTCGCATTCTGAAATTTTGTTTCCGCTGAGAATACACTCATTCGTCCAATCTTCAAATTCTGTCTTCTCTGAATCAAACATTTCCTCATTCCGCTGAAACAGATCTCTTTTCCTAGCAAAATAATTTTGAATATTGGTCAGGGACTCTCTCGATAATTGGTTTTGTGTTTTTTGAGCACAATTCATGCAGATAGCAAATTCAAATATCGTATATAAACTACCATCTGGAGCTCGTTTAAAGGCTTTTTCAATCATATATGGAATCCGACTCTCCATTAAATCTATATCACACATCAAACAATTGTGAAAAAGCTGATCTGTGAGGTCAGATTTCATTAATTTGGGGATGTCTTTTTTCAGACTTCTCATTTCTTAAAGAATTCAGGGCTTAACTTTTCCGCTTTTTTCAAATATTCTTTCAAAAGCTGCTCATCTTTTTTCTTGAAGATCATCAACATTCCATCTGATTCAACAACAATGTGGTCATTCATCCCTTGAATAACACACAATTTATCTTTCGGCATATTCACGATACAGTTGTTTGAATCAAACATGTGAACATGATTTCCAATTATGGCATTTCCATGGTAATCTTTTTCCAGATGAGTGTACAAACTCCCCCAAGTCCCTAAGTCAGACCAGTCAAAGTTTGCCAATACCACATAAACGTTTTTAGCATTTTCCATGATCGCGTAATCAATTGACACATCTTCACAATTGTGAAAAGCAGCATCAACAAATTCCTGTTCCTGATCTGAATTGTATTTTCCCAACTCACAGCTAAACAAGGCATTTAGCTCTGGTTTGAATTTATTTAATGCGTTTAATACCGATTTGGCCGACCAAATAAAGATTCCAGAATTCCAATAGTAATCTCCAGAAGTCAAAAATATCTTTGCCAACTCCAAATTTGGCTTTTCTGTAAACTGTTTGACCTTCTTCACTTGACCGGCAATAATATCACCATCCTGATGAAACTGAATATAACCATAACCCGTATCAGGTCGACTGGGTTTGATTCCAAGCGTAACTAAACAATCCTCTTTGGAGGACTGATCTAAAGCAATATTGATGATGTTCTTAAATTTACCTTCATTCAAAATCAAGTGATCTGAAGGAGCCACTACCATCCGGGCATCAGGATTTAGATCATAAATCTTATTAGCTGCATACGCAATGCACGGTGCGGTATTCTTTCTTTCCGGTTCGCACAAAACCTGATCCGATGAAATCAAGGGTAACTGCTCCAACACCAACTCCCTGTAAGCCTTATTTGTAACTACATAGATATTCTCTTTTGGTGTAAACATGCATAAACGCTCAAATGTCATCTGAATTAGTGACTTGCCCATACCGAGGACATCTAAGAACTGTTTGGGATAGGTGGGTTTACTCATTGGCCAGAATCTACTTCCGATTCCTCCTGCCATTATGATGCTGTAATTATTTTTATCCATTCTGAATTCGCTTGACCTCTGCTACTGCATTGATCAGATAATACCTGTTTCTTTCAATATCTCTGCACTTAACGCGCGTTCTTCTTTTCTGAATTTTTTCAAATATACGATTTTGGAACTGAAATAATTCGCCATTGCTTAACTCCTCAAGTAAAGGTGCCGACTCTTCTTTTGAAAACTTTCTTAGCTCAATCATCAGGTTTGGATCGGAGCAGGAAGTGGCTTTGGGATTTAATGTATAATTCATTAAAGCAATTTCAAGGTCTTTTGGAAAAACACCTCTGTTTATAAATTCTAATAAAAAAACACGAAATTCCTGTTTCCATTGACTTCCATGTGGTTTTACTCTCGGCCCGTATTTCTCAAAAGTGGTTAAATGTGCAAATTCATGCAAAGTCGTAACCAGAAAAGAATACTGATTTAGATCTCCATTAACTGAAATTCGATGAAAGCTTTCTTTAGGATCTTTTCTATAATCCCCCAACTTGGTTTGCCGGGATTTACTGATTCGAAATTTAACATTATAGTCAAGAATATATGATGCAATTGTGGGCGCGCATCCCTCAGGAAGAAAACGTTCCAACGCTCTGGACATTTGTTCTTTGTCGGAATATCTAGGCTTTTTCAACTTGATGGTTTTCTGTGGCCGTTTTGCCCCAATCAGGACAAGTATTGCATTTCTTTTTTCCACAGGAAGTCATGAAAATCAATGATCCGACCAGGCATATTTTCAAAATGTTCTTCATAGATGAATACTCTTTTTACAAAAATAACGATTCTCTTGAATAAGGGTACAAAATTTACGTTTTCCATAATAAACAATGGATTTTTCGTATTTTATTCCCTGTGCACCCTGAAGGAATAAAAATTAAAAAGTAATTAGCGGTTAGTTCGCTAGAACAGATATATGATAGAGAATCTGGGAAAATATTTCGTCATGCTTCGGGGAGTTCTTTCTCGTCCCGAAAAAGCTAGATTATTCTGGAAAAGCCTGATGAATGAAATAGAGAAGATTGGTCTCAGCTCGGTCCCAATTGTTGGTGTTTTATCTGTCTTCATGGGCGCTGTAATTGCTATGCAAACAGCTTCAAATATGGACAGTCCATTACTCCCGGAGTATACCATTGGTTTCATTACCAGACAGTCGACAATTTTGGAGTTCTCACCTACCATTATTTCTTTGATTTTGGCAGGGAAAGTAGGATCTAATATAGCTTCTGAACTGGGAACCATGCGTGTTACCGAACAAATCGATGCATTGGAAATCATGGGGGTCAACCCCTTGAATTACTTGGTTTTACCAAAAGTTATTGCAGCGGTGATGATGTTCCCTATTTTGATCACTATATCTATGGCTTTAAGTCTTTGGGGTGGATGGTTTGCTTGTGTTCAAACCGGGTTATCGGATACCGAAACTTATGTATATGGAATTCGAGCATTTTTTGGAGATGATGGGACAGGTGACATTACCTACGCTTTGTCAAAAACACTTGTCTTTGCTTTTTTGATAACTACTGTCTCTGCTTTTTATGGCTATTATACCAAGGGTGGAGCGCTAGACGTAGGAAGATCCTCCACAAAAGCAGTTGTTCAAAGCACGATTGTTGTACTAATCGCAAACTTAATAATCACTCAATTGGTCTTGATCTAAGTTTTGATCGAATTAAAACACATATCCAAATCCTTTTCGGGAAAGCAGATTCTTTTCGATATCAATGCGAAATTTGAAGCTGGAAAAGTAAATTTAATCATTGGTCAATCAGGGCACGGAAAATCTGTTCTTACCAAATGCATTGTTGGATTGCACACCCCAGAAGAAGGTAAGGTTCTATTTGATGGGAGAGATTTTGTGCAAATGGATGGAACCAATCGGAAAGAAATTAGAAAAGAGATTGGTATGCTCTTTCAAGGTTCTGCCTTATTCGATTCTATGACAGTAGAAGAAAACATCATGTTTCCTCTCCAAATGTTTACGGAAATGAGTAAAGAGGAAATGCAGGAACGAGCCAATTTTGTTTTAGAACGAGTCAATATGACGGGAAGCAATCATTTATTCCCATCTGAATGTTCTGGAGGCATGCAAAAACGCGTGGCCATCGCTCGTGCAATCAGTCTGAAGCCCAAATACTTGTTTTGCGATGAACCTAATTCAGGTTTAGATCCCAAAACGTCCATTGTAATTGATAACCTGATCAAGGAAATTACTTACGAATATAATATGACTACCATTGTTGTCACTCACGACATGAATTCTGTAATCGAGATTGGTGATAATATCATTTTCATATACAATGGTCAGAAATGGTGGGAAGGAACCAAGCAAGATATTCTTACAACGGAAAATCAGGAAATTTTGGATTTCGTTTATGCATCTCAGTTCATGAAACAACTAAAAGGAAAACTTTCCAGCCGAAAAGATTAACGAATCTTAACTTTTGATTCGTTGAAAATGAATTATATTAAGAAGGAATAAGAAAAACGCAAGTATGTCAGATATAGAAACTCAACAGCCTAAAAAAAGAAAGGATACACTTTACTTATTGATCATTTTGTTACTCCTTTCCGGTTTAGTTGCCATTACCATTATGTACCGAATGCTAGGAGATGATTTGAATAAATGTACGATCCAAAATGCAGAGAAGGAAAAAATGATGGATGACATGAATGAATCATTCAAACAATACGGTGTGATGATGTCGGACGATATTCGCGACAATCTGGAGGGCATGCTCTCTCAATACGATGCGGTAAATGTTGAAAATGCGGAAATGCAAGATAGTATCAATGCACAAAAAAACAGAATTAAAGAACTAATGGTGGAACTTGAGGATTCAAAAAAGGATAAGAAACGATTCATTTGGAAGATCCGACAACTTCAGGAGGAAACCGAAACTTTAAGATCAATCATGAAAGGTTATTTAGTTACTATTGATTCCTTAAATACCCTAAATGTGGAACTCCGAGATAATTTGGATAAAACTCAAAACAATTTGAATAAAATGACGGAAGACCGCGATCTTTATAAAGAGACGTCAGACAAATATAAAAATCAAGTTCAAAAAGGGTCAAAATTGAGTGCCTACGGATTCTCAACCACTGGCCTTGGTTACAATGACAAGGAAAACAAAAGAGCGAAAAAAGTAGCAAAGATAAAATCCTGCTTCAGTATAGGCGAAAATACAATCGCTCAAGCAGGTAAGAAGAATATTTATATTCGAGTCATTTCCCCCGCTGGAAAAGTCCTCACCAAGCGTAATTCTAATACAATCAATACGAACTCAGGAACTATTGTGTATTCTGATTCCCGTTCAATCGACTACCAAAATCAGTCGATTGATGTATGCATCATAGCTGATGTCAGAGAATTAGAACTCGACAAAGGAAATTATATCGTCGAAATCTATGCCGATGGTTCCAGAATAGGGAAAGATAGCTTTGCTCTGAAATAAATAGTTTGACAAATTCATTTATCCGCATAATAAAACGGACGATCAATTGGTTTTGATTGTCCGTTTTTTTTTGATTTCAAGTTCCAATTCTTTATATTTAAAAGGAAGTGAACTCACTTTTCAGCTGACTCAAGGATTTCCATTGAAATGCTGGATTTAGCTTCGGATTAAAATTTTATTAGTGAAATTATGCGTACATAATTTTTTTTACTACATTTATGTGCTCGCTTAAAACCATTTGATTATGCAACCAGAAGAAATAATTGATTTCCACATCCGGCATTCGTGGCATAAAATCTCACGAATGTATAACCAGATTGCAGCGAAATACAATTTGACAATGTCGATGGGTTTTATACTACTCATTATTGATAAGGAAGGAACGCCTTCAACACAGTTAGGCCCAAGAATGGGGATGGAACCCACCTCGCTTTCAAGAACTTTGAAAACGATGGAGGATAAAAATCTCATTTATCGTCAAACTGATGAGATCGACAAAAGAAAAGTTTTGATCTTCCTGACGAATGAAGGTCTCGATAAAAGGACTGCAGCAAGAGATGTAATCCTTAGTTTTAATGAAAAATTAAAAGCGAAGATTCCAAAAGGAAAACTGCAAGCTTATTATGATGTGATGTCTCGCATTGACAAAGTGGTTTCAGAAGAACTTATGAAATTAGAATTGCTGGATGAAATAGAAAAAGAAAAGAAAAAGTAAAAAATGAACAGAAGAATTCGAAAGGTAGCGGTTTTAGGATCAGGGATCATGGGGTCCAGAATCGCTTGTCACCTTGCCAACATCGGATGCGAAGTTGTTTTATTAGACATCGTTCCATTTGAACTAAACGACAAAGAAAAAGCTCAAAATCAGAGCTTGGAAACCCCAAGTGTGCGAAACAGAATTGTGAATGATAGTTTGACCTCAACTCTGAAGTCGAATCCTTCACCCATTTATCGCAAATCCTTCGCGGATCGTATTAAAACAGGAAACTTTGACGACAACATGAATCTAATTGCTGAATGTGATTGGATTATTGAGGTAATTATTGAAAGACTGGATCTCAAAAAAGTGCTTTTCGATAAAGTCGAACAATTCCGAAAGCCGGGAACATTGATTTCTTCCAATACTTCGGGGATTCCAATTGAAATGATGTTGGCTGGTAGATCAGAAGATTTCCAAAAGTATTTTTGCGGAACACACTTCTTCAATCCTCCAAGGTATCTGAAATTATTGGAAATTATTCCAAGCTCCAAAACCATGCCCGAAGTCGTTGATTTCTTTATGGATTATGGGAAAAGATTTTTAGGAAAAACAACTGTTCTATGTAAAGATACTCCTGCTTTTATTGCTAACAGAGTGGGGGTATATTCCATCATGTCGCTATTCCATGCTGTGAAGGATTTAGACATGACAGTGGACGAAATTGATAAATTAACGGGACCTGTTCTCGGAAGACCAAAATCCGCTACTTTCCGAACATGTGATGTAGTCGGTTTAGATACTTTGGTTCATGTTGCCAATGGATTAAAAGAAAATTGTCCGAATGATGAAGCCAACGACCTCTTCCAATTGCCTGATTATATCTCTAAAATGGTGGAGAACAATTGGCTCGGATCAAAATCAAAACAAGGATTTTATAAAAAGGTAAAGGATGCCAACGGAAAAAGCGAAATCCTTTCCTTAAATCTTAAGACATTGGAATACGAACCCAAACAAAGGGTTAATTTTCCAACACTCGAAATGACGAAACCGGTCGATGATCTGAAAGAGCGAACAAAAATGCTGTTTGCCGGTAAAGACAAAGCTGGTGAGTTTTATAGAAAGGCTTTTTCTGGCCTATTTGCATATGTTTCTAACCGTATACCTGAAATCACAGATGATCTTTTCAAAATCGATGATGCGCTTAAAGCCGGATTTGGATGGGAATTAGGTCCATTCGAAACTTGGGACATCATCGGTTTGGAAAAAGGTTTGAAAATGATGGCCGCTAATGGGCAAAAACCGGCTCAATGGGTTGCCGACATGCAAAGTGCTGGCATCTCTTCCTTCTACAAATTAGAAAATGGCGTTCGCTCTTATTACGACATTCCATCGAAATCGTATAAAGTGATACCTGGCTCAGAAGGATTAGTAAGCTTGGCGAATTTGAAGGATTCCAATACCATTTGGAAAAATAACGATTGTTCAATCATCGATCTTGGAGACGGCGTTTTAAACTTGGAATTCCATTCTAAGATGAACACCATTGGAGGAGAAGTAATCGCTGGAATCAACAAAGCGATCGGAATGGCTGAGGAATCTTACAAAGGATTGGTCATCTCCAATGAAGGTCAAAATTTCTCTGCTGGAGCCAATGTCGGACTCATCTTCATGATGGCGGTAGAACAAGAATACGACGAATTAAATTTCGCCATTAAAGCCTTCCAGGACACCATGATGCGTGTACGATATTCTTCAGTTCCGGTGGTTGTAGCACCACATAACATGGCACTTGGAGGTGGTTGCGAAATGTGCTTACACGCAGATAAAGTAGTAGCGCACGCTGAACTATACATGGGATTAGTTGAATTTGGTGTTGGACTGATTCCTGGTGGTGGTGGAACTAAAGAATTTGTGAAAAGACTTTCTGAAGAATTGAACGAGGGTGATATTAAAATCAACCGATTGAGAGATCGATTCTTGACAATTGGTCAGGCGAAAGTATCTACTTCTGCTTACGAAGCTTTTGATCTTGGTTATTTAAGAGAAGGAAAGGATGAAGTAGTTGTGAGCCGAGACCATCAGCTTAAAGTGGCAAAAGAATCTGTAATTCAAATGGCAGATGAAGGCTACACCATGCCTGCTCAAGAGCGCAATATTGAAGTGATGGGTCAGGAAGGACTTGGAATCGTATACGTAGGTGCCAACTCCATGCAAGCTGGTAATTACATCTCTGAACACGACCAGTACATTTCTGAAAAACTCGGATTTGTCATGTGTGGTGGAGATCTTTCTGAAAATGAAAAGGTGTCGGAACAATACCTATTGGATTTGGAAAGAAAAGCTTTCTTAGACCTGTGCACCAAAAAGAAGACGCTAGAAAGAATTCAATCTATTTTAACGAAAGGCAAAATTTTAAGAAACTAAAATGGGACAAGCATATATAGTACAAGGATTTAGATCTGCGGTTGGAAAAGCCAATAGAGGTGGATTCCGTTTTTACAGACCAGATGACTTAGCTGCAGATGTGATCAAACATTTAATGAAGGCCGTTCCGGAATTAGATAAGGATCGAATCGATGATGTCATTGTTGGAAATGCTTCACCAGAGGCCGAACAAGGACTAAATGTGGGAAGAATGATCTCTTTAATGGGATTGAATACAGATAAAGTTCCAGGAATGACTGTAAACCGTTACTGTTCTTCTGGACTAGAAACCATTGCCATTGCGAAAGCAAAAATTGAAGCTGGTTTAGCTGATTGCATTATCGCTGGAGGAGTGGAATCTATGTCATGCATGCCCATGGGAGGATGGCGAATTGTTCCAAATCCAAAAGTAGGAAAAGACAATCCCACCTATTATTGGGGAATGGGTCTTACGGCCGAAGCGGTTGCAAATCAATACAAGGTATCTAGAGAAGATCAAGATCAATTTGCTTTTGAATCTCATATGAAAGCCTTGAAAGCTATTGAAAATGGTACTTTTAAAGATGACATTGCTCCAATCGAAGTCACTCGAATATTCCTGGATGATAACGAGAAAAGACAGGAACAAAAATTCATTGTGGATACGGATGAAGGTCCACGAAAAGGAACCAATGTTGAGGCTCTTGGCAAACTTAGACCAGTATTTGCCGCAGATGGATCGGTGACCGCAGGAAATTCATCACAAACATCGGATGGAGCTGCATTTGTCTTAGTGATGTCTGAAAAAATGGTCAAAGAACTGAATTTGGAGCCTGTTGCTCGCTTAGTTTCCTATAAGGTAGTTGGAGTTGAACCAAGAATCATGGGAATAGGCCCAGTTGATGCCATTCCAGGAGCCTTGAACATGGCTGGTTTGAAGATGAATGATTTGGATTTAGTTGAATTGAATGAGGCTTTTGCTTCACAGTCACTTGCAGTCATCCGAGAAACAGGCTTGAATCCCGATATCGTAAATGTAAATGGAGGAGCCATTGCTTTAGGACACCCACTTGGTTGTACAGGAGCAAAATTGACAGTTCAAGTCATCAATGAATTAAGAAGAAGAAAACAAAAATATGGGGTTGTAACCATGTGTGTGGGAACAGGACAAGGTGCAGCCGGTGTAATTGAGTTATTGAAATAATTTGAAAAATGGAAAAGACGGACAAAAAAGCAATTAAAGGAGGCGAATTCATTATTCGTGAGACCAAGCCGGAGGACATTTTCATCCCGGAAGAGTTTAACGAGGAACAAAGAATGATCGCCCAAACCTGTAAAGATTTTGTTGAAGCTGAAGTCATGCCTCATCTTGACAGAATTGATAAAATGGAAGAAGGATTGATGCCTTCAATTTTGGATAAAGCCGGCGAGTTGGGAATGCTAGGCCTTTCAGTTCCTGAAGAATTAGGAGGAATGGGAGTTGAGTTTGCAACAAGCCTTCTCGCTACAGAATCACTTGGTGAAGGTTATAGTTTTTCAGTTGCCTATGGTGCACACACCGGGATTGGAACACTGCCTATCTTGTATTACGGAACAGAAGAACAAAAGCAAAAATACATTCCAAAATTAGCTTCAGGTGAGTGGAAAGCTGCTTATTGTTTGACCGAACCAAGTTCAGGATCAGATGCCAATTCTGGAAAAACAAAAGCCGTTTTATCTGAGGATGGAAAACACTATGTTCTAAATGGACAAAAAATGTGGATCACCAACGGAGGTTTTGCGAATTTGTTTACCGTTTTTGCTAAGATCGATAACGACACCAAACTATCCGCTTTCATCGTGGAAGCAGATTCCGAAGGCATTTCTTTGAACCCAGAGGAAAAGAAAATGGGAATTAAAGGATCTTCAACTAGACAAGTATTCTTTAATAATGTAAAGGTTCCTGTTGAGAACATGCTTTCTGAAAGAGAAAATGGATTCAAAATCGCACTGAATATTCTGAATATAGGAAGAATAAAATTAGGAGCGGGAGTCCTTGGTGGTGCGAAAGCTGCTATTACTGATTCAGTGAAATATGCTAATGAAAGAGAGCAGTTTGGTCGACCTATTGCAAAATACGGAGCGATTCGATACAAATTGGCCGAACAAGTAATTCGAACTTTTGTGATAGAGTCTGCATTGTACAGAGCGGGTCAAAATATTGATGATGCGATTCATGCATTAATAGCAGAAGGAGTGGATAAAGGTGAAGCTACTCTAAGAGGAATTGAGCAGTTTGCTCCGGAATGTGCTATTTTGAAAGTTGCTGGTTCGGAAGCCTTGGATTATGTAGTAGATGAAGGAGTTCAGATTCATGGAGGAATGGGTTATTCGGCAGAATCAAAAATCGAAAGAGCCTATAGAGATTCACGAATCAACCGAATCTTTGAAGGAACAAATGAGATCAACAGAATGCTGACCGTTGACATGATGTTGAAAAGAGCCATGAAAGGGGAATTAGATCTCATGGGGCCTGCGATGAAGGTTGCCAATGAGTTGATGTCGATTCCTGATTTTGAAGATCCATCTACTGAATTGTTTGGAGAAGAGAAAAAATACCTTCAAAACTTCAAGAAAGTTATCCTGATGGTGGCTGGTTCTGCAGTTCAAAAATTAATGCAAACTTTGGCTAAGGAACAAGAAGTATTGATGGCTATTTCAGATATTTCAATCTATACTTATCTTGCAGAATCTGCAATGCTTAGAGTTGAAAAGATGGTATCCATGAAAGGTCAGGAAGCATGCAAAGAAGAAATCGACATTGTAAAAACGTACATTTATGACGTTGCTGACAAAATCAATAAAATTGGAAAAGACGCCATCAATTCTTTCGCTGAAGGGGATGAAGCGAGAATCATGTTAATGGGATTGAAACGCTTTACAAAAACACAACCAGTCAACGTAAAAGAAACACGTCAACGCATAGCAGTCAGATTGATTGATGCAAACGAATATTGCTATTAAATTTTATTCATTTTTACTTTTTTTGCAAGCCCTTCGAACTATCGAAGGGCTTTTTAATTTCTTTTATTGAGGAATCGACCCTTTTGATTAAATTTGTCTCAAAATTCAAACTATGCCAGATACTGTAATGAATATATTGATCCACGCACATTCAGGATTCAGATGGATCGTCTTAGTGTTATTTATTTATGCCATTGCGAATGCTTTCAATGGAAAATCAAGCGGTAGAGAATATTTGAAAAAAGATAAAATGGTCAACTTGTTCACCATGGTGAGTGTCCATTTAATGCTTTTAGTCGGACTTATTTTGCTTTTCACAAGTGGTAAAGTAGATTTTGCTAACATGATGGCCGACTCCACTCGAAGATTTTATGCTTTGGAACATCCAGTAGCGATGATTTTAGCAACCGTATTGGTGACCATAGGCAGAAGAAAAGCTGAAAATGCAAAAGGAACACCTGACAAATTCAGAAACATCATTAAGTGGTACACCATTGCCCTCATTCTTATTCTTGCTTCCATTCCTTGGCCATTTAGAATTGACGGAGCAGGTTGGGCTTAAAAAAGAATTCAATGAAAAAATTATTTATCATCATACCAATTTTTGCCCTCATCGCTGTTTTCTCTTGTGAAACTAAATCCTACACAGATGAAAATGGTAAAATAGATGCAAAAACCATGTACCAGGACAATTGTGTTTCTTGTCATGGTAAAGACGGCAAGGCAAAAATTGGAGGAGCGAAGGATTTATCGGTTTCTACTTTAGATCTTAATCAACTCTATGAAGTGATCACGAATGGAACGGGAAATGGGATGATGGCTTATAAAAATGTCATCAAAGCGGAAGCTGAAAGAAAAGCTTTGGCTGAGTATGTGATGGGACTTAGAGATTAGTGAATGGAAACCTATTTAACAGGGGAAGAAAACATTGAAAAAGCCGTTCTGGTTGGTGTGATTACAGATGATCAATCCGAAGAACAAGCCAAAGAATATATTGAAGAATTAGAGTTCCTTGCTCAAACTGCAGGGGCCGAAACGCATCAAAAATTCTTGCAACGATTGCATCAGCCTAATCCAAAAACTTTTTTGGGTTCAGGGAAGATCGATGAAGTCAAAGAATATGTTGAAGAACATGAAATCGATGTAGTTATTTTTGATGACGAACTCTCCCCTTCTCAGTTGCGTAACGTTGAGCGTCTGTTTAACTGTAAGATTCTCGATCGAAACAATCTGATCCTGGATATTTTTGCTAAAAGGGCTCAAACTTCACATGCAAAAACCCAAGTCGAATTAGCTCAATACCAATATCTACTTCCAAGACTTACAAGAATGTGGACTCACCTTGACAGGGTAAAAGGGGGAATCGGAATGAGAGGGCCTGGAGAAACTCAGATCGAAACGGATAGAAGGATCATCAAACAAAAAATTGCTCTTCTGAAATCCAAATTGGAAAAGATTGACAAACAAAAATCGGTGCAGAGAGGAAATAGGGGGCAGTTGGTCCGCGCAGCCCTTGTCGGTTACACCAACGTAGGAAAATCAACCTTAATGAATCTCTTGAGTAAATCGGATGTATTTGCAGAAGACAAATTATTTGCGACTCTCGACACCACAGTAAGAAAGATCGTCATTCAGAATTTACCCTTTTTACTTTCCGATACAGTTGGATTTATCCGCAAACTCCCTCATCAATTGGTTGAATCTTTTAAATCCACTTTGGATGAAGTTCGTGAATCGGATGTTTTAATTCACGTTGTGGATGTTTCCCATTCTAATTTTGAGGATCAGTTTAATGTGGTGAATGAAACTTTGGCTGAAATCGATGGAGTGGAAAAACCAACGATTGTAGTGTTTAATAAAATTGATCAGATCGAATTTCCGGATTCTCTTGACGAAGGAAAAACCAAAGCTGAACTTCTAGAAGAATTGAAACAAAGCTGGATGTCTAAGCTGAACAATAAAAAGGTTGTATTTATATCTGCCCAAAATAAAATCAATATAGAAGAGCTCAAGGATATCCTTTATGAAGACATTAAAGAAATCTTCAAAGTTCGATATCCTTACCATAACTTTCTCTATTAATGGAAAATGTGCGCGCTTACCTCAAGGAAACAGATTTTTTTAATTTTTCACATCCCGAAATACAAGATTTTATTGCTGAATTTGAGGAGGTTAAATACTCAAACAATCCTCGGAAAATAGCTGTAGACTTATATCTCAAAATCCGGGATTATTTTTTATACGATCCTTTTAATTTGGATATCACTAGAGAAGGTCTCACTTTTTCCAACGTCTTAAAGAAAAGAAGAGCATGGTGTGTTGAAAAAGCCGGATTAATGGTTTGTTGTGCCCGTGCATTGAATATCCCTGCTAGGCCCGGATACGCCATCGTCCGAAATCATTTAGAAAATGAAAAATTGGAAAATGTATTACAGTCCGATCTCATAGTTTTCCACGGCTATGCTGATCTTTATCTAAATGGAAAATGGGTGAAATGCACACCTGCTTTCGACAAACGAGTATGTCGCATTTCGGGGGTTGACCCTTTAGAATGGGATGGAGAAAACGATAGTTTATTTCAGGAACACGACAAAAAGTCTCAACGTTTTATGGAATATGTTCATTATTACGGGGAATTTGAAGATGTCCCCATTGAACTAGCAAATAAAGAAATGAGAAAATACTATCCACATTTATTCGATAAGAGCTATTCCAATCCGGATTTTAAGTTTCGATTTGAAAAGTGATGAGTTTGTTAATCGCAAGTGCTGCGAAGCGCAAACAATCTGCGAAGGATCCCCAAATCCTTATAAAATCTATCGCCATTTTTCTCTTTGCTGACTTTCGTAATACGTAGGATTTGGGAATCCTACGAAGCACAAAAAGCTGCGAAGGATCCCCGAATCCTTCGCAAATCTAACGTCATTTTTTTCTTTACCGACTTTTGAAATCGCAGGATTTGGGAATCCTACGAAGCGCAAAGGTGGAATCCTACGAAGCCCCTACATGCTGCGAAGGGTCCCCGAATCCTTCGCAATCCTAACACCATTTTTCTCTTTACCGACTTTCGAAATCGCAGGATTTTGGAATCCTACGAAGCGAAAGGGGGAATCCTGCGAAGCCAAAATATGCTGCGAAGGATCCCCGAATCCTTCGCATACTCTTAATTTGGAAGTACCGGACAAATCAAACAATGAATATCTTCAAAAATTGAACTGTGATCTTGATAGTTCGAAAATGAAGAATAAACCCAATCAGATGGATCTTGAACCAAACCAGCTCGCACTGGATTTTGATGAATATAATTCACCTTTGTCCATGTGAAATTCGGGGTAAAAAGTTCAATGGCATGGTTTCCATCTTGCCATACTTTATAATTGTGCTTTTTAAAATGCTTTATTGCTTTTTCACCAAACACTGAGAGCAATTTCTCTTCTCCTTGCAATTCAATTTTTTCTCGGATTTTAGTTGAGGTATATCTTTTAAAATCTCGAATGACTGAATGCAAAACACATCCTTCATCGGCATTCACAATCATGTGAATATGGTTCGGCATGATTACGTATGCATAAATATTTAATCCTCGATTCTTTGTATAAAATTTCATTGAATCGAGAATAATTTCAAAGTCTTCTGCTGTTTTAAACACTTTAATCCAGTCAACAACTGTCATTGTAATAAAATAGGAGGAATGATCCTTTTTTAGGGTATGTTTGGGTGGCATAATTTGATTTTTAGTGGTTTGATAAAGATAGCTGTTTTGGAGGTTTCGAAAAACAAAATTTTAGGTTTACTCAAATTCTCGCAGGATTTGGGAATCCTGCGAAGCGCATTGGGGTCCTACCTAACACATTCAAAATCCCGCGAAGCCCTTTCACTGCGAATGATCCCCGAATCCTTCGCAAACCTAACCTCGTTTTTCCTCATTACCAACTTTCGTAATCGTAGGATTTTGGAATCCTACGAAGCGTTAAGGGGGAATCCTTCAAAGCCTTAGCTTTACTCCAACTTCCCTTTATACTGATAACCTCTGCTTTCAACTGCTTTTTTAACAGCTTCTTCGTCTACTTCTCCATCCACCTGGACAATATCTGAATTTGGATCTGCAACTACCTCTTTTACATTTCCTAATTCGAAAATCACATTCTCTACACTCGCTTTACAATGGTTGCAAGTCATTCCTTCTACTTTAAATTTCTTCACACTTATCGCTTTTATTTTTTTGGCAGGCAATAGTTTTTTCACTTCTACAAAGATAAGAAGTCCACTTAGTATGGAAGCCATGATATAGCCAAAAACGCTAATTTCTTCATGGTTATGATGACCTTCTGCAATGGCAAGAGAATCCAAATCTAAAAATCCAAAAAACTGATCAATGATAATTCCGAAGAAAATAGACAGTATCATTAATCCTCCAACATAGATTAGTGCAATCTTCTTCCCCATCGATTTCCAAATCACGGTGATGGTTGCCAAATTGGTTGCGGGTCCGGCTAACAAAAAAACGAGAACAGCTCCTGGATTCATACCTTTGAGCAGTAAAGTAGCTGCAATGGGAATGGAACCTGTAGCACAAACATAAACCGGAATAGAAGCTATCAGCATGATTCCCATATTCATGTACGGATCAGATAAGGAAGTTTGAAAGAGCTCATCAGGTATAAAAACAGTGATTAATGCCGCCAGAAACAAGCCTAATAAGAGCCATCTGGAAATATCTGACATGAAGTCGATAAAAGCATACCGAAATATTCGATCAAACCACCCTTTTTGATCGGAAGATTCTTCTTCTTTGAAATCTTCTTTTGGTTGTACATCGGAAGCCACATGATTTACCACCAAACCTGAAATCACACCTGAAAATAATGCTACAATTGGTTTGATCACAGCCCAAGGCCAATTCATTAAAGAATAAGTTGCCAGAATTGAATCCACCCCAGTTTGAGGGGTTGAAGTCAAGAACGAAATCGTGGCTCCATTACTCGCTCCATGATCCCTGAAGGAAATCCCTGTTGGTATTACTCCACAAGAACACAAAGGTAAAGGAATACCAAAAATTGCCGCTTTAACAACTGAGCTGAAATTGGATTTTCCTAGGTGGCGAATGATGTATTTTTTAGGAATTAAACCATTTAGAAGACCTGCAAAAAGGAAACCCAATAACAAGTACGGCGCCATTTCAACCAATAACCCCCAAAACGCAAAAATGATCTCCTTTAAAATTTGCATGGATCAAAATTACGAAGAATGTCTTTCTAATCCAGTTTAATTTTCAAGTTTCCCTTGAGATCCTTTGTGGCAATTTTCAACTCCACAGGTCCCATCGAGTAAGGTCCAATTTCGTAGGCATTGAAGTAAAAAATCAAAGTATCCTTTCCTAGTTGCACATTAGAAGTCAATGGGATTTCATCTACACTTACATTCGATTTAATTTCTTCCGGCATTGTAGATTGAAATACTTCATTCATCTTCTTTTGAAGCATTAAGGTATCTTCAAACATATCCACTAAGCTGAGTCTGGCTCCCGTGATAACATCATATGTTCTTAAAATGGTTGTTGCGTTCCCATGTGCTCCCCCAGTATAAGAATAAACAGTTAGATCGTAATTCATGAGTCCGTTTTTATTGAAGTTCACCGAAGCATTTGCATTGATTTCCCATCCGGCACCAAATCCGATGATTTCACTCTCATTCTTTAAGAAACGGTCGTATCGGGCAATTAAGGAATCAAGACTTTTCTCCTTAAAATCGTCTTCACCAACATAAAAATTAGATCGAACCCACTCATTCACTTCCATATTAATCACCTTCAATCCTAGGGTATCTGATTTCGGATGAACGGACTGAATATCAAATTCAGCTAATATATCTCCGTTGTTTTCAATTTTCTTATTCAAGGTAAATGTTTCCATCTCTGGAACCGGAATATGCTCCCTTACGGATGAATCCAATTCCACTTCTTTCCAATCCACTTTGGAATGATCGGGGGTTTCAGCTTTTGTTTCAGCGGTCTCTTCCGAATTACAAGAAATAAGATAGAATCCAATTAAAAAATAGAGCAAAAACTGTTTCATAACTTTTTTTTATTTAAAAGTAATGAATAATCCATAAAAGAAAGGATATAAACTTATTTGATCACAAATTCAGTTCTTCTGTTTTTTAGATGTGCCGCTCGTTTTTCTGCAGCTGTAGACATTTTATTAATCTCATCATCTGAAACAACAGGATCAGCAGGACCGAAACCTTTGTAAGTCAAACGTCCTCCGTCAATACCATTTGCGACTAAGTAATCTTTAACCGCTTTTGCTCTGTTTTTGGATAACTTGATGTTATACGCTTTTGCTCCCCTAGAATCCGTATATCCATTGATCTGAATCTTCACGGATTGATTCTCTTTTAAAAGAGTCAACAGTTTATTTAAGTCTCTTTTGGCTATAGAGGTTAATTCATAACTATCAAAACGGAACAAGATGTTATTCAATCGGAAAGTATGCTGAACTTTACCATTATTGTCTGAATTATTGTTATTGTTGTTATCGTTGTTATTGTTGTTATTGTTATTCGAATTATCTGCCAGGATGTCTTCCACTTCGAATAGCTCCACATTCAATTCGTATCTTCGGTATCCCTCACCTGGAGCAATTTTAAAGTTTTGTGACTTGAACACATAACCCGGTTTACTCACTGATAGAGCGTATTCCGTTCCAGGTTCTACACTAACACTATATTCACCGTTTTCTCCATTGGATCTAAAATTGGATACTAATTCATCTTTCGAAATATTAATGATTTCGATATCTGCATCACAGGGCATCCCATCAAGTCCGTCAATAATTTTTCCAGTAAGAATAGGGTTGTCAGGCTCCAAAATATCATTATAGAGCTCCACAGGACCAAAAATACCTGCCAAACTAGGTTCAATGTCAGAAATAGCCGGATCTTTTGGTTCACCTAAGAAGGTGATTCTATAAATATCTTTATCGCCTAACCCTCCTTCACGATAAGAGGAATAATAGCCATATCTCTCGTTTCCGATAATTACAAAATATAAATCATCGTCAGGCGTATTGATTGGATATCCCATATTCACCGGCTTCGACCAGGATCCATCTTCTTGAAGAGTAGTAGAAAAAATATCCAATCCGCCCATATTCTCGTGCCCCTGAGAAGAAAAATAAAGTGTTTTGTCATCAGCGGAAAGAAACACTCCTCTTTCATCAAGATCCGTATTGATATTGGCACCTAAATTCACCGGTTCTCCCCATTCCTTTTTATCTTCATTCCAATCAGAGTAAAAGATATCATGCTCACCTAGAGTTCCCGGTTGATTTGAAATGAAATATACTCTTTTCTCATCAAAAGTGAAGGTTGCCGAAGGTTGATGAAATTTAATTTTATCTGATCCAAAGAAAGGTTTTGGTTTGGTCCATTCACCATCCTCATTTCTTGAAAGGTAGATTCCTCCAGTTTTCTTTCCGGTACCTTTAAATACCATTAATCCAAATCCGTCTGGAGTCAACCCGATCGTTGCATCATGATATTCTGTATTAATGGAGTCTCCAATGTTTTTTGCCTCAGACCATTCTCCATTCACTTTTTCAGAATAATAGACATCTTCAAAATACATTTCGAATTCATCCATTAACCCACCCTTAGAGTCTTTTCTTCTTGATGTAAAAAATAATTTTTTCTCATCCGCAGAAATGAGTGGAGAGTGATCCGGGTATTCAGAGTTGATCTTATCCCCCATATTGTCGATCCACACGCGCAATGGTTCTGCAGCAAGTTTTCTTCCAACTTCAATTTCTTTCAATCCTTTTTCCGTCTTTTCCTTCCCTTCTTTTGTCGCTTTTGGATGTTGCAAATAGCTTTTATATGCTTTTTCAGCTTCATCCCACTTCATTCTGAGGTGGTAACTTTTTCCTAAATAGTAATCCATATCTGGAAACCCATCTGGATTCAGTTTCTTAGCTTTTTCGAAAAAAGGCAATGCATCAAATTTATGATCACCTTGCATATACGCCACTCCTATCTTGTAATTCAATTCCGAATTGTTCGGATTGATCGCATAGGCTTTATCATAAGACTGTATCGATAATGCTACATCCAACCTTCCGGCACTGTAAAACAATCGATCTCCTTCCTTCAAGTATTCTTTGGCTTCATTCAGCTTAGATTCGTCTGGAATCCCGCTTTTATCAAATGGTATGTCTTGCTGAGTATATCCAACTGCAACAAGAAACAATGTAAGAATCAAAACTATTTTTCTCATTTGTTACAAATTGGATCGTTCAACAATTCTTCAGCTTTCACATAACCTAAAAAGAAAGCATATTCCCAGTCTAGACAGGCTCCTTCTTCATCGCGCATCATTTCTTTCGCAATCCCTCTATTGTAATAGGCTTTACTAAAGTCTGGCTGAATTTCTATGGCTATATCTAAATCCGAAAGAGCATCTTTAAAATTCTCTATACGAATGAAATGCGAAGCTCTGTCATTGTAATAAGTCGCATTGCGTTCATCTAACTGAATGGCTTTGTCAAAGGCTGTTTTTGCGGCATCGTTGTTTTGTTTTTCAGACTGAATCAATCCGAATAAATGCTGAAAAACTGCCTGATCTCCTGCTCCATTGGTTTGTGCCATTTTAAGGTACTTATCGGTCATTTCAACATCTTGCTTATTGTGATAGGCAATCGCTAAGTTCAAAGTGGCTTCCGGATTGGATTCATAATTAGAAATGGATTGCAGAACGGATATTGCTTCATCATTCTTCCCATTCTGTATATAGGTATTGGATAAACCAATTTTATTTCTAGAGCTGGCATTTAACTCAGAAGCTTTTTTAAAGAATGTTTCGGCTTCTTCTGAGTCATTCATTTTCAAGAGCGATAGACCAACAAAGTAATGGTAATCATCTACTTTATTATTCAAAGCTACCGCTTGCTTAAAATTGTATTCCGCTTTGTCGTAATCTTCTAGTTGATAAGTCACTCTTCCCAACTGGGCGAAAGCTCTTTCATTCAATGGAATCATCGAAGAAATTGCTGTTTCCAGAACAAGTTTGGCTTCTTGTAAGCTATCTTCCGATTCATAAACTTTAGATAAATTGATGTAGGCTTCAGCAAAGCTCTTATCCGCTTTAATGGCATTTCGATAATCTATTTTGGCCTGTCCGTAATTCTTATTTTGAAAATTCCTATTGCCACTTTCAAAATTTTGGACTGCACTCGACTTCACTTTTGTAAGACGTTCTCCAGTTGGCTTCAATGTGGGTACATGTTGCCCAAACAAAGGAGAAACAAGAAACAAAACGAAGCTAAAAATTGCTAAATTCTTCATAGAAACAGTAATCCAGTTTTACAACGCGATGTCAAAAATAGTTAAATTTTGGTATTGATACTAAAAAAGTGGTCTTTTGTCGAAAGAAATTGAGCTTTCGTATTGGTCATTTCTATTCCTTTTCAAAAATTCTTGAACTTTTTAGTCCTTTTGTCGTAGATTAGGGTCTGTGAATAGCACATCTTGAGAAGGATTTTGTGGGTCATATCGATATGCATTTGTACTCTTTCTTTTGCCGGAGAGAAAGATACTATTTACGCTTTTGTTAGCAGTGGAAAACAATCAAGAATTGAATTGTCTTCTTATCAACTCGAACGTTTTCGCCTAGACTTCACCATCGATTCTCTTCAAAAGTTAGACAATCCACCGAATCAGATAATCCAAGATCTTAAATGGTTTAAAACGCAGAAGATCAACTCAAAAAATGATATCGTAAATTTGATCGATAGCCTGATGAGCTTGGATTCGATCCCCTACAACCTATTGAATTATGTGAATCTGCACATTAACAAATATAAAAAAGAGTACGATTCAAAAGATTTCCATGTCAAACGAGTCAATCAGTTTTACAATTCTTGGAATACCGAAATGCCGTGGGATTTATCAGTGAATTATGTAGATAGCCTTGAAAACACTCTTCCGCTTTCCGAAATTGGAAATGGTGATTTTGAGTTTCATTATCCGGTTCAACAAAAACCAAAGGAAAAGTTTTATTACCATGGCACATTAACGAGCAAATATGGATGGAGAGATGGAGCACGTCACAACGGAGTAGATCTCGACTTACATGTTTGGGATTCGGTTTATACGGTGTATTCCGGTACGGTTCGTTTGGCTCGAAATTATGGTGGTTACGGTCGAGTAGTAGTTGTGCGACACGACAACGGACTTGAAACACTTTACGGACACCTACACCGCATTAAAGTAAAACCGGGAGATCGCGTGGAAGGTGGACAAGTAGTCGGTTTAGGTGGAAGCTCTGGTAAATCAACTGGTTCGCATTTGCATTTTGAAGTTCGCTTGAAGAACATCCCCATCAATCCGGAACATTTGATCGATTTCAAAAACCGAGTGGGAAGAGGAAGCGACTTCATTCTGAAAAAATCCCAAAATGGTCTGGTTGCCATTGAAAATGGATGCTCAAGCCACACCGTTCAAAGAGGAGACAGCCCCTGGAAAATTGCCAACCGATACGGAATGGAACTAACCGAATTCAGAGACTTAAATGGCTTTACCAAAAGGACTCGGTTGTCTGTGGGGCAAGTGGTGAAGATTAGGTATTGAATTTGGATTTTTAGATTTTTAGATTCAAGATTGCAAGACTTTCAGATTCAAGACTTTTAGATTTAAGATTTCAAGACTCTAGATTCAAGACTTTCAGACTCTAGACTTTCAGATTCTAGATTATTAGATTCTAGACTACAAGACTCTAGATTCAAGATTTCAAGACTTTTAGATTCAAGATTATTAGATTTTAGACTTTTTCATTTAGAGAAGGAAATAGTTCATTTATTTTCAAAATTGTTCAATCTTTTTAAAATGCAGTTCTGCTTCATTTATCCATCCTCTTGAATCTAGCCCCTTGAATCTGACATCTTGAATCTAGTATCTTGAATCTGACATCTTGAATCTGGCATCTTGAATCTGACATCTTGAATCTAGTATCTGGCATCTTGAATCTGACATCTTGAATCTGACATCTGGCATCTAGCATCTTTTACCCAACTCCCTACTCTTCAAAAACCAAATTATGCTCTCCTGAAATTCCCCATTGTGGGTAATTCAATGTTTGCCTGATTTGTTGGATGAATATTTTTCCTTTGTCGTCGGCGTAGCACAGTTTTCCTGACTGACTTGTTGCCGGAGCATATAAAGGACAATTCGTATTGATTGCATCTACTTGTTTACCAGATTGGGCTTCGAAAAACAGAATGGCGTCCTTGTCTGTTTGCACCCAAACTCTTCCTCCTCCAGCAACCACCGTTCTTAGATATCCATTCATCCCCACATTTTGCTTCCACATTATTTTCTCTGACTGGGCATCTACACAAATCAAATCACTTCCATAAATCATATAATTCAATCCTTTGTAGTGAACAGTTCTCGAACCTTGAAAATGCATTCTTTCAAAACACTGACTTGCTCCTGCCTCTGCAAATAAGGAATCTGAAATGGGAACTGATTTCTTCTTCGCGAAGGATTTTCGATCGTAGCTTGCAAAAGTTTCTTTTCCGTTTTCATCTATCGTCAAGAAGATCTCATCTTTGGTAATCGTTGGTGATGAAAGCGCTTTCCCTGAATTCAAGGTTTTTGAATCTCCTGTTTTCAAATTGAAGATTTCATATTTCCCATCAACCGAAGCCACATGTACTTCATCGTCTGCAATTACTGGACAAGCAATGGCATCGTCTGACAATAATTTTTGCCAGTTGATTTTCCCTGTTTTCAAATCAAAATTGGCAAGAACAAATGGCTTTCCTTTCTGAAGTTCCATTTCATTATCAAAAACAACTAAAACCTGACCGTCTTTCACAGATGGATTCGAATACAAGGTATTGGCCAAGTATTTACTCCACAACAATTTTCCTGTGGATGCTTCCAAAGCATAGAGCGTACAAGAATAAGTATTGATCAGTAAAACCCCATCCGAATAAACCGCAGCTCCTGCCCCGGACTCTCCTAATTTCACTCCCCAAATCACACTTTTGCGAACGGGATCGTATCCGTAAAAATTCTTCGAGTAAAATCCTTCAGAAAAGAACATTTTTCCGTTGGCAATGGTAATCGGGGGTACTTTTCCATTTTCTTCTGTGGTCAGTTCGAGTCCGTTAGACAAAACTTTGGTTTCTACTTTTGGATCCGTGATCTTCTCGATGGGCGTTTCTTCAAACTTCTGAATGAAACCTTTGTCGTCTCGCTTTCTGTTGGCCAACATATCCAAAATCGCTTCGGTTCCGCGATACATGTGGGTCATCCCCATGGTTTTGAATCCTCTTGTTTCATCCAATTTGATTAGCTTCACATCTCTTTCCATGGTTAAATGCATCACATAATGTGTCCCATTTTTCAACATGAATTCCACTACTCCATCTGAATTTGTTGTACCCACATACACACGCTGGGAGTTCAAATCATTTAAATAGACTTTTTCTCCCTCAATTCCTTCTCTGTTGTAATTGATCAATTCGATTTTGCAATAAGCGTGAGTCGATGCACCATCCGTTTGATTAATATTGGACTGATAAATACTATCTCCCACCATTCTCTCAGAAATCTTGGGTGGCTCGTAAGGCAATTCACTTGTAAAAACGCCGTATTTAATTGCAGGTACTTTGATAATATCCACCGCCTCAATTCCATCTATATCTACTTCATAGGTTTTTCCAGTTGGAACAAAAAATTTGGCCATTCCTCGGGAATCCGTTCGTGAGCGGTATTTTGTTTTGGATGTCATATCGACCATATCTACAGGCACATTGGTTCCGGGTTGACCTTTCAAATTTTTCAAAACGATTTGGTACCCGCATTTTCCAGTTGTAGGCTGAAACTGTACATTCCTCTGGTTAATTTCATTAAATGCGATTCCCGAGCGATCTGCATTGGGTGGTTTACTGAAAACGCCTTCAGGATCGTAAGTCAGTGTCCGACTCATTTGCCCACGTCTACCCTCTTTCATTTCAAAGTCAAAACCTTTGATATCTTCCTTGTAGAAAAATGTATAATTGCCTGGTTCCTCTACAGAATACATCACTTTTCCTGTCGCATCTGTAACCTGACTCTTCACTTTTTGTCCATTTAGGCTGATATAAGTATTTGCCCCAGTAAGCATATTTCCGTCGGTGGTTCGTATAGTAACCGATATCTCCAACTGAGCAATAGAAAAAATGGGTAGGAATAGAAGTAAAAGAAGAATGAATCGCATAAAATCTGTTTTGGTTTGAGACTAAAAATATAAAGATAAAAGCTGGATTCGGTTACAAAATGTTGAGTTTGAATTTGTTTTCCTGGAAATCATGCATTTTGTGCTTCCACCAAACACGTGAATATTTTTACAAATTCCATTCTTTATGTTCGCTTTAATATTAATTTTGGCGTCCTAAGGAAATCTTGAATTATGGCAGTGAAAAAACCAAAAATCGAATACAAAAGAGAAGGCATCGACGAAGCAACCTTATTGAAGTTGTACGAATACTTGTTGAGACCAAGAATGATCGAAGAAAAAATGCTGATTTTACTTCGACAAGGAAAGATCTCAAAATGGTTTTCAGGAATGGGTCAGGAAGCTATTTCTGTTGGTTCGACTTTGGCATTGGACAAAGAGGAATACATTTTGCCAATGCACAGAAATTTAGGGGTTTTCACGTCAAGAGATATTCCATTGAACAGATTATTTTGCCAGTTTCAAGGGAAAGCATCAGGATTTACAAAAGGAAGAGATCGTTCCTTCCACTTTGGAACTCAAGAATATAAAATTGTGGGGATGATTTCCCATTTGGGTCCACAATTGGGCATTGCCGATGGAATTGGTTTGGCCAATAAAATTTGGAAAGAGGAACAAGCTACTTTGGTTTTTACTGGAGATGGAGGAGCATCGGAAGGTGATTTCCATGAGTCTTTGAATGTAGCAGCGGTATGGGATTTGCCTGTGATTTTTGGGATTGAAAACAACCAATGGGGACTTTCTACTCCAAGTAATGAGCAGTTTAAGTGTAAGCAGTTTGTGGACAAAGGAATTGGGTACGGAATTGATGCCATTCAGGTAGATGGAAACAATATTTTGGAGGTGTATTCGACCATCAAAAAAATTGCGGAATCGATTCGAAAAAAACCAAGACCGTTTATTGTGGAGTTCATGACTTTCAGAATGCGTGGACACGAGGAAGCTTCGGGAACCAAATATTATCCGGAAGGCTTACAAGACGAATGGGCGGTATTTGACCCCGTTGAAAATTACGAAGCCTATTTGCTGAAAGAAGGAGTGCTAACCGAGGCAAAGATTGAAAAATACAGAAATCAGATTAAAGAAGAAATTGACAACGGTTTGGACATGGCCTATGCTGAAGATCCGATTGTTGCCGATCTGGAAACCGAATTAAACGATATTTACGCTCCTCATACACCTCAAATTGTTCATGAAGAAGGAAATAAAACAGAGAAAAGATTTATTGATGCAGTGCAAGACGCCTTGGACATTGCCATGTTGAAATATCCGGAATTGGTCTTGATGGGACAGGATATTGCCGAATATGGAGGCGTTTTTAAAGTGACTGAAGGATTTGTAGAAAAATACGGTAAAGATCGTGTCCGCAATACGCCTTTATGTGAGTCTGCCATAATTGGAACCGCTCTAGGTTTATCGATTAAAGGAAAGAAAGCGATGTCTGAAATGCAATTTGCAGATTTCGTGACTTGCGGTTTTAACCAGATCGTAAACAATTTGGCAAAAATCCATTACAGATGGGGTCAGAATGCCGATGTGGTAGTAAGAATGCCAACTGGAGCCGGAGCAGAAGCCGGACCTTTCCACTCGCAAAGTAACGAAGCCTGGTTTACACATACTCCTGGTTTGAAAGTGGTTTTCCCCTCTACACCAAGAGAAGCCAAAGGGTTGTTATTGGCAGCATTTGAAGATCCCAACCCAGTCATGTTCTTCGAGCACAAAATGATGTACCGTTCTCTGAAAGAAGATGTTACGGACGATTACTACACTTTAGAAATCGGAAAAGCGGATTTGAAAGCCCTAGGAAATGATGTTTCGATCATCACATACGGAATGGGCGTTCACTGGGCCAAAGAGATCGTAGAAAAACACAATATTTCAGCTGACATCGTGGATTTGGTAACGTTATTACCTTTCGACAAAGAAGCGGTTATCAACTCTGTAAAGAAAACCAACAAAGCTATTTTCCTTCAAGAAGATTGCTTGACTGGTGGTTTAGGAGGAGACATCTGTTCCATTATTGCAGAAGAATGTTTCGAGTATTTGGATGCACCTGTGAAAAGAGTAGGTTCATTGGATACACCAGTACCTTTTGCCGGAGCTTTGGAAAGACAGTTTTTACCTAAGGATCGTTTTGAGAAAGCGCTTTTGGAGTTGGTGGGGTATTAGGGTTTGACTGAGCTTCTTGCTTGGTTATACTATATTGCCATTGTTGACAAATCCTATTCATTTGTATAATGAGCAATCATTTTATTCACTTTTCCGTTTTCATCAAAAAACATAACTTCTATCGCTTTTTTATTCATCACAGATTTATAATAAAGAGCAATTGATTCAACGCTTTCAGTGACGTCTATCAGTTCAAATTTTAGGTCGGGAATCTTTTCTAGAGCTGTTTTCCAATAATCCGCCACAGCTGTTTTACCTTTTAGTGTCCCACTATCTATTCCTCCCGCTAATTTTATCATGGGCGTAGTAATTTCAATATCCTCTGAATAGTGACTAAGAATATTTTCAAGGTTGTGCGAGTTCCAGGATTCTATCCAATCTTTAGCGAACTTTTCTGAATTCATATTTTTTGAGATTTTATTATTATTGGCGACGACTGCCTAAAACCAGTATGCATTCAGCACTGTGAGAAAAGGCAGACATTTTAGCTTAAATATAAACATTTTTAGAAAGCTGAAACGATGCATATTGGATTTAGGCTTTGTTATCATTTCGTCCCTTTTTCTCATGGGCATTGTTCTTCCAGCGTTCCCTTCATTTTTTCAGTCGATAAAAAACGAAGCAAAAAATCTTGTCCTTTGCAATCCTGCCTCTTTCGTCATCTATATTTCCACTAAAACAATCATTTATTCAATGACGAACTCCCCGCCCTTTCACGAAATAAGAATCTCTATTCTGGGAATCCCAGAAGAGCTTCTAATTTCATGAAATTCCCACAGCCGCCGGCCGGTGCAAAGAACTTGGCCAACGCACTTTTTTAAACGGATATAAGCATTTATTTAAGGCGAAATCACAATTTTTAAGGCTAACTTGTCCACCTGTTGATTCAAAGACAGATTTAATAAACCACCTTTATTCAATATGCTTTTAATCAACAGGGGAGTGGTCGACTTACACACTCTGTTTTTCCACTAAATTTTTCGAATGTCAGCTTAAATCCATCTCACAATGGGTTGCAATGGTTGCGTGTGATCTTAAAAAGATGTTTGGATGAATGATAATGTGCTAACATAAATGTACGGATTTATGCGAAGCACTTAATATTATCATTTTATGCGTTGTTATGTGGCGTTGTGTCGGCCAAAATTAAACTTACTGGTATGGGTAAAATGCCGTTTTAATGCATTTTTACCTTGAAGTAGGTTTTTATTGAGCGCTGGGAAATGCCTCATAACAATTGTATATGCGTAATATTACGTTTATACAACCCACATCTTTTTGTTTAATCACACCTTCAATTCAAAACCAAAACCCCGAAACTTTCTGCTATTCAACAAGGCATGTGGTTCATTTGAATGTCAGGTAATTCATTTCTTTAAATCTAATTAAAAAGCAGAAAAAGGACAAAATTAAGTGTAGAAATATACGTTTAGCGAACGGTTAATTCTACGCTTAGGTGATGGAGATATTGAGGTGCTTGCCTAAGCCAATTTCAATTAACTTATGGTAGGAGGAGATTTGGATATCACTGAGTCCTCTTTCAATTCTGGAGATATAACTCTTTTTGGTTCCAGTTTTTAGAGCCAATTCTTCTTGAGTCATATTCGCTTCTAGTCTTGCTTCTTTCAGCATAACCCCTAAACGAAAAGCTAAGGATTCAGAATCATATCGATCTCTTTTTTCGGTTCCCTTTTTACCGTACTTTTCCTCTAATAATTGATTAAGAGACTTTATATTTTTCATATTTTCTTTTGATTTAGTGGTTCTTACAAAGATAGTAGAGAATTACAAAAACAGCTAAAAAGTAAATTATCCTCTCAAGATACTCTCCATCTTTTTCCCCTTGGCTAATTCGTCTATGAGTTTATCCATGTAGCGAATCTTCTGCATCAACGGGTCTTCAATTTCTTCTACTCGATACCCGCAGATGAGTCCTTTGATCAAAGAGACATTGGGATGAATTTGAGGCGCCTCCGCAAAAAATGTTTCCAGACTTACCTTCGATTCGATTTGCTTGTTGAGTCCGGATAGGTCGTAGCCTGTCAGCCAGCAAATAATCTGGTCCACTTCTTCTTTTGTTTTTCCTTTTTTTTCAGCTTTTGTGATGTAGTGGGGATAGACGCTTGCAAAGGACATTTTGAAAACTCGGGTGTAGTCTGCCATGTTTATTTGTTTCTTCTAAGGTAGGGGTTTTTAGTTACACGGAGATGCACGGAGGAGGCACGGTGATACACGGAGAAAAAAAACTCAATATTAAAAGTGATAACTCTATCCTGCTTTATTAAGATTGAAAAAAATGATACGCTTCTTCAAAAATATGGTCTTAATTTTGAATCTAACTTTGATCAAAAGGGAAATAATTATGCGCATATCTGTACAATAACTTATTTGCTGCAACAGACCCCAACTGTTGAGCATAAAGCCAATCCTCTATTGCCTTTGCCTTATTCTTTTTTTTATAATGCACTAGACCTCTTAGAACATAGACTATATCAAGATTTGAATCTAGTTCTACACATTTATCTAGATAATACAACGCTCTTTTATACTTACGAAATATAAGATGTATTGTCGCTGTATTCAGAATCACTTTTACATTATCTGGAAAGTAACCTACAATTTCCTTATGTAATCTTAAAGCCTTGAAATAGGATCTATTCCGAAGATAACTATAAGCCAGATTTGCTTTGATTTCATATATGTTATATTGAGATTTAAATGCTTTTTTGTAGTCTGGAATGGCAAGCCTATGCATTCCTAATTTAGAATAGCAATATGCACGATGTAAATAAGCAATATAAAATCGATTATCAACATCTAGTGCCTGATTCATCCTTTTTATAGAATCTTGGAATTGTTCATTAAATAGTAAATCAACTCCAACTAGAAAATGAAACAACATTTCCGCATTTTCCCTTTCTTCTTGACCAATTCTATTTAGCAGTTCTTTGGAAGCTTCGAAATCTTTATTCATATAGAGAAATCCTGAATAAAGAATAATTCCATTTACAGAGTCAGGCTCAAATTCAAGAAATTCTTCACAGTAAATAAGCGCCATATCTAATTGCCCTATCTCCCATGAATCTATTGCTTTGTCAATTAGGTCATTAACATAACCATCATAAGTTTCTTTGATACTTACTTTAAGCAACGATCTCTGAGCAAATATTTTCTGATCAATATTTTGAAAGAATTCTTTCATTGTTTTTGAAGAAAAAGCCCCAACAAAAGTCAGGACCTAATCTAAAATCGTAAATCTACAATCGTAAATCAAATTATCCTTCAACCGCTTCCAAAGATCCTGAAGCTGTTGGGAAGGCTCTGTCTACTTTTTTGAACAATCCTTGAAGTACTTTTCCTGGTCCTACTTCTACAACTTCCGAACATCCATCTGCGATCATCTGGTGCATGGTTTGTGTCCATCTTACCGGAGCAGTCAATTGAGCTACCAAGTTCTTTTGGATTTCTGCAGGATCATTTACAGCAGCTGCAGTTACATTTTGGTACACTGGACAAATTGGATTTGAAAATTCTGTATTCTCAATCGCTTTAGCCAATTCTTCTCTAGCAGGCTCCATCAAGGGTGAGTGAAATGCTCCACCTACCTGAAGAACTAAAGCTCTTTTTGCACCTGCTTCTGTCATTGCTGCACATGCTTTTTCTACAGCTGGAACGGCACCGGAAATCACTAACTGACCCGGACAATTGTAATTCGCTGGAACTACAATTCCGTCTACTTGTCCGCAAATTTCTTCTACCACATCATCTTCCAAACCTAAAATAGCGGCCATCGTTGAAGGTTCTGCTTCACACGCTTTTTGCATAGCCATGGCTCTTTGAGAAACTAATGAAAGTCCATCTTCAAATTTCAAAGTTTTATTTGCTACTAGAGCAGAAATCTCACCCAAAGAGTGACCCGCAACCATGTCTGGTTTAAAGGCATCTCCCATTAAGTGAGCCAAAATTGTTGAGTGTAAAAATATAGCGGGCTGAGTCACCTTCGTTTGTTTCAACTCCTCATCGGTTCCGTCAAACATGATCTTCGTGATCTCAAAACCTAAAATCTCATTTGCTTTTTCAAATAAAGCTTTTCCCTCTGGGTGGTTGTCGTAAAGATCCTTACCCATTCCAATAAATTGTGCTCCCTGACCGGGAAATACATATGCTTTCATATAATAGTCTTTGATTCTGTGACAAAAATAGCAATTTGTGGGAGTTAGTGAGTTAATGACTTTATGATCTTATGATTTTATGATTTTATGATCATGACTTATGGGTTTATGACTTATTGATTCATGATAATATGATTTTATGATTCTATGAAAGTTTGATCATCAATTTATCATTTTTCATTTTTAATTTTTAATTAACCTAATCCCACTCCACCAAATCAAAAGCTGAGTCTTCATTCAGGTAATCTTTCTTTAGTCCTCGGATGGATTCGCTTATTAGGTGGATGATGGCTTCGTTGGCGTTTCTTTTTTGAGACAGGGCTATGATGTTTCTTGCCGGAATGGAGTCTTTGAATTCGTAAATATTGTCTGGATTTAATTTTAGGTGTTCGACACTGAGTTCGGGTAAAAGGGTAAATCCATCGTCGATTTCGATGAGGTCGATTAGGGTTTGGAGTGAATTTCCTTCATACATGGTATTCGACTGACTTTGCCCTCTTAGATCGCAAAAATTCACCATTTGATTTCTGAGGCAATTGCCTTCTTTGAGCAACCAGGGTCTGTATTCTTCCAAATCTTCAATGAGAAAATGGGTTCCTCTATTCTTTCCGTAGATCAAAATAGGTTCGTAAAACAGCGGATGGATTTGGAGATTTTTACTTGCAAATGGTCCGGAAATAATACCCATGTCAATTGCTCTAGACTTCAAGGCATCGATGACCTCGTTGGTTTTAAGTTCGTAGATATTGAAAGTTAGATTGGGTAGAGCTCTTCGATTGATTTGGTACAAATCCGTTACTAAATAATTGGCCACTGTTGGGATAACCCCAATATTGATTTCCCCTTGAAAATCATTCTTGGATCTTTCCACCATTCTCTTCAGTTTTTGGTGCTCGTCCAATACCAATTTTGCTTGTTTGATAAAATCTTTACCAATTTTTGTCGCTTCAATAGGGTGTTTTCTTCTATCAAAGATTTGAATCTCTAGTTCTTCCTCCACCTTTTTGATTTGCATGCTCAAGGCAGGCTGGGATACATAACTCTTTTCAGCTGCTTTTTGAATGTTTTTGTAGCGATCGACTGCCACAATGTATTCAAGTTGCACAATAGAAATCATTATAACTTTTTCTTATAAAGATATAATTTTTATTGATTTGACTTATCTAAAAAGATGCCGTAAATTTGTAAGAACAAAAGCAACAATTATGGATACAAACAGAATCGGGCTTGACAAAGCCAAAACAAAAGAACTTAGTGAACACCTCAATATTTTGTTATCTTCTTACCAGATGCATTATCAAAATCTTAGAGGATTGCATTGGAATATTCAGGGTGAAAACTTTTTCGAACTGCATGTAAAATACGAAGAGTTGTACACCAGAGCGCAAGTCATCATAGATGAAATCGCTGAAAGAATCTTGACCTTGGGAGCGACTCCTCACCATACATTTTCGGATTACACTTCAAATAGTTTGATCAAAGCGTATCAAAACATTACAGATGGAAAAGAAGGGATGACTTATATAGCCGACGCCTATCAAACTTTACTGGAAGAGCTGAGAAAATGTTTAGCTTTTTCAGGTGATATTGAAGATGAAGGAACGAATTCTTTGATGTCTGATCTCATTTCAGAGCATGAAAAAGAAGCTTGGATGTTCAACTCTTGGTTAAAAAGAAAGATTTAATCCTGAATTGACCTTAAATTGAGCTTGAAAGCGAACAATAATATTAGATTTGTATTTAATTAAAGTAGATTATATAAACAATAAACAAATAGAAAAATGGGAACTTTAGTAGGAAAAAAAGCACCATCATTCAAAGCTCCGGCAATCGTTGACGGAGGGAAATTAGAAGCAGATTTTTCATTAGATCAATACATTGGAAAAAACCATGTAGTATTCTTCTTTTACCCAAAAGATTTTACCTTCGTTTGCCCTTCAGAACTTCACGCATTCCAAGCAGCTATGGGAGAGTTTGAATCAAGAGGAGTGAAAGTTGTAGGATGTTCGACAGATACAGCTGAAACACACTGGGGATGGTTACAATTAGATAAAAACGCAGGTGGTATCAAAGGAATCACTTATCCGCTGGTAGCAGATGAGGACAAGACTATCTCGGATGCATTCGGTGTATTAGCAGGAGAATATGCTTATGACGAAGAAGGCGCATTAGTAGCAACAGGACCAATGATTGCTTATAGAGGATTGTTCTTAATTGACAAGCAAGGAACTGTTCACCACGCTACAATCAACAACTTCCCATTAGGAAGAAACGTTGAGGAAGCATTGAGAATGGTTGACGCATTGCAATTTTTTGAAGAAAACGGAGAAGTTTGCCCTGCGAACTGGACTAAAGGAGCTGCTGGAATGACAGCAACACACGAAGGAGTAGCAGAATATCTTGCTAACAACTAAGAATCATTTTAATTTTAGGAAACCTGGTAGATTATTCTGCCAGGTTTTTTAATGCCTTCCCTATTTGGCAAATAAGATCTGAAGCGGTAATAGAACGGTAATCCATATCTTCCAAACATAGGTCACCCGATAAACCATGAACATATACTCCATAAGCTGCAGCTTCAACCGATGAATATCCTTGAGCTAATAAAGAAGTAATGATTCCTGTGAGCACATCTCCACTTCCAGCTGTAGCCATTCCTTTATTTCCAACCTCATCCAGAAAATACAGTTCACCATCCGGACTTGCCACCACAGAAATTGCACCTTTGAGTACAATGACGATTCGATAATCCTTAGCAGCTTGTTTTAAAACTTCTACTCTTTCTTGATGTGATTTTTGTTTCCCAAAGAGCCTTTCAAACTCACCTGGATGGGGAGTCAATATGGCATCTTCCGGAAGTAATTTCATTAACTCTGAGTTTTCCGCAAGTAGATTTAATGCATCCGCATCTATAACCAAAGGCAATTCCGATTTGAAAATAGTTCGCAAGAGGGCAATACTTGACTTAGACTTCCCTAACCCAGGTCCAATTCCAATCGCATCTAATTTCTCAGGAAGAGCTACAGACTCCAAATAGTCCATTCCTTTTGCGTCTACAACCATCAGCTCATTCGAAGAAGTGTGCACAAAGTTTCTCCCTTCCTCTGGAATAGCTACGGATACTAATCCAGCTCCAGTTTTAAGGGCGGCTCGAGCAGACAAAATGGGAGCTCCATATTTTCCTCTTGATCCACCTACTATTAAAGCAAATCCTTGCTCAAACTTATGAGTAAACCTTGATGATTCATGCAATTCAATGGAGGTTTCTTCAATTTCATAGAGGTCTGTAGCCTCTGACTCAGCATATTCCTCACTCAATCCGATGTCAATTACCTCAATGGCCCCAATTTCTTTTCGAATATCCTCATTGAAAAAAGAAGACTTTTTTACTTGAAAGGTATAGGTAATATCCGCATGAAAAAAAAGCTCCGGAATGGGCGTTAAATTCCAGTCAGCATAAAGTCCCGATGGGATATCTACTGAAATTCTATAAGCATCCAACTCATTTAGCTTCGATACCAAATTCCCTAAAAATCCAGATAAAGGTCGAGTCAATCCGGAACCAAAAAGGGCGTCGATTACACAATCAAATGATGAGAAATCTGGAATTGATTTTTCATCAAAATAATGAATGACCTCTTTGGGCAAACGCTTGCTATTTTTCTGAAAATCTTCCGAATAATTATCTGTAAAACGAGGTATAAAAACATGAACCTCCTGGTCTTTATCGAGTAACAAACGCGCGAGTACAAGTCCGTCTCCCCCATTATTCCCTGGACCACAAATGATGGCGTAAGAATTAAAAACAAATCTATCCGTCATTCGGTCAAACAAATTAGAAGCCGCACGCTCCATCAAATCTATGGATGCAATGGGTTCATTTTGGATCGTATAAAGATCCCAGTCTCTGATTTGTTTGACATTAAAGATTTTCATTGAGTTCCTTTAAAATATGAATGACTTGTTTGATCACTGATTCAGAACCATCATTGTGAATGACATAATCCGCCAATTTCATTTTGTCGACATCAGGCAATTGATTTTTCATGCGCTCCAGTACTTTCTCTTTGGAAACACCATCCCTTTTCATCACTCGTTGGATGCGAATTTCTTCATCTGCAGTAACCAAAATCAATTTATCTACTTTCTTGTAGGCTCCAGATTCTATAAGGATGGCGGCTTCTTTAAAGAGTATTTTTGACTCAGAATGTTCCTTGATCCAGGATTCAAATTTTCTTTGGACGGCAGGGTGAATGAGTCCGTTTAAAAACTCAAGATTTTCTTTATTGGTGAATACCTTTTCTGCGATATAGGGTCGATTTGGTAGGTCACCTAAAAAAGAATCATCGCCGAATTTGGCGATGACACTCTCTTTTACTTCAGCATCAGACTGAAGAATATTTTTGGCCTCTACATCAGAATTGAATACGGGGTAACTGAGCACATTCAAAATGTCGCCCACAACGGATTTACCGGAACCGATCCCACCCGTTATTCCAACAATCAATTCTAGAGCGGACTTTGATTCTAAATTTCCTCTACTTCGATCATGTTGAACGGAAGGTTGATGATCGCTTGGTAATCCTCACCAGCTTCTTCCATATCCTCATCATCCTCCTCAAAGTACCAGTTAACTTTGATGTTGGTACCTGAACCATTCAAGTTTTCCAATTGCTTGAAAAGGTCAAGGATACACTTAGAAGAAGAAGTATTGAAATACTCTAGTCTCACGTCAACCGTAGTTTCTGGTTGAGGTGACTTCCCATAGCTTTCAATCCACTCGTTCAATGGTTTGTAAAATTCAATAGAATTTTCAGGAATTGATCTTCCTCTTAATTCTAACACACCTTTCTCTGCGTTGAAATCTACAGATGGTGTCTTTGCTGATCCTTCTAAAACGAAATTATCCATAGTTATATGTTTCTAGGCAATTTTAACATTTAAACTAAAAAAAGTACTAACAGTGTCGATCGGTAAAAAATGATACTCCAGTTTTTGTCCTGACTTTCTGGCGATATCAATCATTCCTAATCCGGCGGTTCCTTTATCTGATCTTTGACCATCTGCCAAAACCGTCTTATAATATTGCTTCAGCTCATCTTTATCCATACTATTGATCAACTTCAGCTTATCTTCTAATTTTGTCACATCCGAACTGTCCATATAATTTCCAGTCATGATGCTGTATTGATTCCCGTCCTTGGCAATCATAAAAATAGCCGATTGCTCGTCTATTTCACTTTTCGTCATTTCCTTTTCCTTGTCTATGTGGTGGTAAAGGTTTTGCAGACATTCTACCAACACATTATAAATCTTCTTGCGAACTTTAGGCGACTCATCCTCGGCAACCAACTTGGTTTCCATAATTTGCAAAACCGACATCAACAAGTCTGAAGTAACTCTTCCTTTAAAAGAAAGCATCACCTTGTTGGATTCCATCGTTTTGTATAAGTCGTAAATATTCGCCATCTATTGATTTGCAAGTATTGGTCGAACAAATATAATAATTTGTCTAACATTATCAATAAATTGAATATAAAATTCATTTGAAGTATATTTGCGGCGCTAAAAGCGTTGTAAATGAAGCAAAGTGAATGGTTTTCTGATTGGTTCAATACTTCCTATTATCACATCCTCTACAAGGATCGGGACGAAGAGGAGGCGGAGTTTTTTATTCGCAATTTGATCTCATATATCCAACCATCAAAGGAAACTGAGTTCTTGGATCTTGCATGCGGAAAGGGAAGGCATTCTATTTTTTTAAACTCTCTAGGATATAAAGTCTGGGGCTGTGACCTTGCTGAACAAAGTATCTGTTGCGCTGAAAATAATGAGAATGAACGCCTGCACTTTTTTGTTCAGGACATGCGTGATCCTTTGCCTAGAAATTTTGATGTGGTTCTTAATCTCTTCACCTCTTTTGGTTATTTCGAAGACTCTGAGGACAATTTCAAAACATTTCAATCTGTGGCTCAAAGGATGAATCCCGGAGGCCTATTTGTTGTTGATTTTTTAAATGCACATAAAATCCGTGAGGGATTGATTCCCTTCGAAACCAAAATTATTGATGGTATTGAATTTCACATAACGAAACATATAAGTAATAAAAGAGTAATTAAAACTATCGATTTTCAAATTGAAGATGAGCGCCACGAATATGCTGAAAGCGTAAGTTTGTTGGAAAAATCAGATTTTATGGATTTCGCCGAAAAAGCGGGCTTGCAATTGAAAACAGAATTTGGAAGTTACGACTTAAAGCCCTTTCAATCCCATTCAGAACGGTTGATTTTAATATTTGAGAAAGCGTGAATATCTATTTACAAATAACGTTACTTATACTCGTAGTCATTGCTCCGGGACTCCTCACCTATTTTCTAAAGAAATTGCATCCCAATTCTATTAAATTGCTTTTGAGTTTTAGTGGTGGTTTTCTACTTTCCATTGCATTCATTCATTTCATTCCCGAACTTTATATTAAGAATTCGGAGAAAGTAGGCCTATTTATTCTCCTTGGTTTTTTATTTCAAGTTATTCTGGAATTTTTATCTAAAGGGATCGAGCATGGTCACACTCATGTAAAAGCAAATACATCTGCGTTTCTTGTTATGATGATTGGACTTTCGATTCACGCTTTGATCGAGGGAATTCCGCTGGCTGGAGACTACCATGGGCATGAACATGCTCATGATCATTCTGGTTCGTTCACTATTTTTACAGGAATCATGATTCACAAACTTCCGGTAGCCATCTCTCTCACTACATTGATGCTTGGTTCGAATCTGAAATTGAAAGGTATCCTTGTCAATCTTTTTATCTTCTCTTTGATGGCTCCAATCGGGTTAATTATTGGAAAAACCTTGCACACAGAATCCTTATTTGAAGGTCAGATTTTAGATTTCGTTTTTGCTATGGTCATTGGGATGTTCTTGCATATTTCGACCACCATCATATTTGAATCCTCTGAGGGGCACAAGTTTAATTTGTATAAGTTTTTGAGTATTCTTTTAGGCTTTGGAATTGCTATTTTATTGCATTAATGCAGTTGATCCCGTCCACCGCGGCACTTACAATTCCACCAGCGTAGCCTGCCCCTTCTGCACAGGGAAATAAACCTTTCACGTCAGGATGCATATAGGTTTCACGATCTCTGGGTATTTTAATTGGAGAAGAGGTTCTTGATTCAGGTGCCACTAAAATGGCATCATTGGTTAAATATTCTTTCTTTTTCTTACCGAAATCGAGCAATCCTTGACGCAAACGTGCACTCACAAATTCAGGGAAAATTTGATTTAGATCTGCAACAACAACCCCTCTGGAATAAGAACATTCTGGCAAATCATCGGACTTTTTCTTATTGATAAAATCAAGCATTCTTTGAGCAGGCGCTTTCTGATCTTTTCCCCCAGCGACAAAACATTTCTGTTCAATTTCTTTCTGAAAGTTCAAGCACCGAAAAGGATCCTCTCCTTTGAAATCTTCCGGAAAAATCTGCACAACAATTCCCGAATTGGAGAACTTATTATTTCTCTTAGAGGGCGACCAACCATTGGTCACCACCTCACCATTTTCAGTTGCACAAGGGGCAATAATTCCACCCGGGCACATACAAAATGAGAAGACACCACGTCCTTTGACTTGAGATACCAAACTATAGGAGGCCGGAGGCAACAGTTCACCACTTAATTGTCCTTTATATTGAATCTTATCAATCAGTTCCTGTTGATGTTCAATACGTACACCTAAAGCAAAACTCTTAGCTTCAATCGCAATGTTATTTGCATGCAATATCTCAAAAACATCCCTTGCGGAGTGACCAGTAGCCAAAATCAAATTCTGAACATTAATTTCTTTACCATCAACCACTATGGCATGTATTTTACCTTCCTTTTTTAGAATGTCTGTCACCCTGCTTTCAAAATGAATTTCTCCACCTTGTTGAAGAATAAAGGATCTGATATTTTCAATGATCTTAGGCAGCTTATTCGTTCCAATATGTGGATGTGCATCAACGAGAATTTCTGGATCGGCTCCAAATTGAACAAACCATTCCATAACCTTTTTTACATCCCCTCTTTTCTTAGAACGCGTATATAATTTCCCGTCTGAGTAAGTTCCAGCTCCACCCTCACCAAAACAATAATTGGAGTCACTATGAACCTTTCCATTACGAATAATATCGACCAAATCTCTTCTTCGTTCTCGAACTTCCTTTCCTCTTTCAAAAACAATAGGTCGCATTCCATTTTCGATTGCTTGAAGTGCTGCAAACATTCCGCCGGGACCAAAACCAATTATGTGTACAGCAGGCGCGTCTTTCACCTGATTTAATGGAAGTGGAATCAATGGCTCCGGTTGCTCATCGATATACACATGAAAAACAAGGTTAAATTTGATTTGCTTTCCTCTGGCATCAATGGATCGTTTTACCAAAACAATCGAATCCAACTTGTCGCGTTCAGAGGCCGAAAGATCAGATTTGATTTTCTTCTTCAGCGCACTTAAATCCGCATTTTGAATGGGACTTACCGTTAAACGAACTTCCTTAATCATTAGCCTTCAAAAGTAATGGAAAACCACCAAACCCGATTGTAGAGTTTGTTAATCGGCTGTGAGAGATAAGTATCATCATCAAACAAGATTGATTTAAAGCTATGGGAGTACTTTACTTCAAATCCGAATTTAAAGTATTGAAGGAAAAAATCGAATCCAATTCCTACTTGACCCTGCCAATCGTGTTTCTTAGTTTTCAGCATCAGGTCTCCAGGAACCTGGTCATCATCTTGATTCGAAGAAAGATCATACGAATATTGCGCTCCCGCAATGAAATAGGCGGCAAAATTGGTTATACGTAAAGTCCTGAATTTTAACAAGAGAGGGAAATCCAAAGAGGTTGCTTTTAAAGATTGCACTTCCTCTTCGACATAGCCGGAAGAGGTCATAAATTGGTATTTCACTGCTCTTTCCTGGAAAGAAAGAGAGGGAATGAAACGGAGCCGCAGTACAGGTAAAAGTTTAAGCGATGTGATTACTCCAAGATTGAAACCGATATTACCTTTAGTAGTCATATTCACAACACTATCAGTGAGACCGGGAGCAAACTTTCGTTCCAAACCAAAAGTTGAATGATTTGCTCCAAGCATAAAACCAAAGTGAAACAACCTCCTATCGAACTTTCTCAAGTTCAATGGTTTTTCACCTTGCCCGTAAACATTTGAAGTCAACAGAAACAAGAAAGTGAGTATGATCAACCCGAATTTCTTCATCTAAAGAGAACGACTGAATCGTTTAATTATTTTTCTCCGACATAGATCGTCGCGATCCCACCGGAAACCATTTTACTTCTGGTATTCTTGTAACCCACCTTATTCAGAATCTCCAAAAATTCTTTTCCTTCAGGGAATGCTGCTACCGACTCAGGTAAATAGGCGTAAGCACTTTCATCTTTGGACACCCTTTTACCAATTTTAGGGATCACATATTTTGAGTAAAACCCAAAAGTTTGTTTGACCGGAAACTTCTTAGGCTTAGAAAACTCAAGAATAATTGCCACTCCTCCGGGTTTCAAAACCCTTCTCATTTCGCCTAATCCTTTTTCCAGATTTTCGAAATTCCGAACTCCAAAAGCCACTGTAATCCCATCAAACGTATCATCCTTAAAATCCAGATTCTCCGAATCTCCAATTTGGAGAACTACTTTATCTTGAATGCACCGGCGACAAAGTTTCTGTTTTCCTTTTTCAATCATTCCTTTAGAAATGTCCACTCCAATAACCGATTCTGGCTTTAGCTTCAATGCCGCTATCGCAAAATCACCCGTTCCTGTAGCAACATCAAGGATTTTCTTAGGGTTGTATTTTCCCAGAATACGTATCGCCTTTCGTCTCCAAATTTTATCGATCCCCAGAGATAACAAATGATTTAGGTAATCGTATTTCTCAGAAATGTTATTGAACATCTCAGCTACTTCTTCCTTTTTGGAGGAATTTTCTTTATTGTAAGGTTTAACAACCTGTTTATTTTCTTTTTCCATTTCAAAAATCCTAACCGATCATGGTATGGCCTTTAGGATATTTATAATTTGTACTCAACACTCTTCTGCCCACGAGGAAGCCAACTGTTAGTGTACCCACCCTACCAATAAACATAGAGAAGATGAGTACTATTTTCCCCGCATCACTTACTTCAGATGTAATTCCTGCCGATAGTCCAACTGTACTAAAAGCCGAAACCTCTTCAAATATAATTTCCGACAAAGTTACACTTTCTTTTGCCATTAAATCCTGTTCTGTGATGGTTAAAACAAAAATTCCGATCAAATTCCCAACAATAAAAAACAGAAGTACAGAAAAGGCCTTTAAAGCCAATTCTGAATCGATGGTTCTTTTGTACAATTCGATATGTTTCTTCCCTCTGACCGTTGAAATGATTGTTGCCCATAACACAGCAAGGGTAGATGTTTTAATTCCTCCTCCTGTAGAACTTGAGGAAGCTCCAATAAACATAAGGAATGCAAACAGAATCACCACCGGCATGGTAATTGAGCCCGTATCTACCGTATTGAACCCTGCTGTACGCGTGGTAATCGATTGAAAGAATGAAGTGACTATTTTCCCAAAAGTAGTTTTCCCTTCAAGAGTATTGTTGTACTCCAAAATAAAGAAAAGCGCAAAACCAAGAAAGATCAGCATTAAAGTATAATTGATCGAAATCTTAGTACCGAATTCGAGTTTTTTCCATGGATTTTTGTACCGTTCCCTGATTTTACTTATGCTGAAAATATCGAATAAAGAAGCCATTCCTAGGGCGCCAAGAACAATTAGGATGGCAATGATGATATGAACCGAATAATTTGTTTGTACACCTGAATTGTAAAGGCCATCAGAGAACAAAGAAAAACCTGCATTATTGAAAGCAGAAACGGAGTGGAAAATACTATAAAAAACACGATCCGAAGTTTGAGCAACCTCAGGCACATTCACACCCCAAGAAAAATAAAGGAACAATGTCCCTAGCAATTCAATCGATACTGACCAAATGATGATTCTTCCCAACATTCCTCGGGTTGATAGTATGGAATCTCGATTTACAAAATCCTCAATTAATTCATGCTGTTTGACCCCAACGCCCAAGCGAGAGGCTAGCAAAATAAACGCCCCAAAAGAGATGATATTCAATCCACCTAATTTCATAAGGATTAATAGAACGAGTTGCCCTTTAAAAGTGTAAAATTCGTGAACATCGACTAAACTTAATCCCGTTACACAGGTAGCTGAAGAAGACATGAATAAGGCATCCAAGAATCCCATACTTTCCTTTCCGTTAGTCATTTCGGGCATCATTAACATTCCAGTACCGATGAGAATGATAACCAAAAAGCTGGAGATAAATACCGTTGCGGGATGGATCCGATAGAAAGGATTGATCTCGTTGTCTTTTGTGAATTCGTAGAGAATAAAACCAAAGAAAGAGAGTTGGATAATCAATACCGTATAATGACCTATTCCATAGATTCCGATTGTTTCGAAAAGTGTAGTAATGGCCAATTTCCCAACTACATTATATACGATCCCTTCTAGAATCAGATAGAGAATCAAAATGAACTCGATACGGTTTTTTCGAATGAATTCCCTCGGGTTAAAATCATAGATGAAACGAATTACAAACCTAAGAATATAGAATGCAAAACTGAATTCAATTACTTTGAGGAAATACTTGATTGTATCCGAATCAAATGTGTATCCATAATAGATCACAAGAGAAAGCATTGAAATCGATGAAATAAGAAGGTGAAGGATCTTGAAAATTGACAAAACCTTTTCCTTGCTGTCGTAAAGCAGCAAATTTAGTTTCTCCCTTATTTTTCTGATGGACATCTAAGAATATATTTTCATCACTTCATTCAGAAGTGTTTCTTTATCAATGGAAACCACCCCCACACGTTCACAGACCATTCCTCCGGCCAAATTAGCCAGTTCGGCCACCCACTTAATTTCCAAATCCGCAATCAAGCACAAAGTTGCGACTGAAATAACCGTATCTCCAGCCCCTGAAACATCTGCAATATTTCGCACATGTGCAGGTACAAAGAAATAATCATTTTCATCTGTTATAAAAACACCATTCTCTGACAGCGTAGTAAAAACAATTTGGGCATTTAATTTTTCTCTTAGTTTACCCGAAGATTCCAAAACTCCCTTTTTAAAATCGACAAACTCCACTCCCATCCCTTCCTTGAGCTCTTTCAAGTTAGGTTTGAACAATGTTACATCACGGAACGAATAAAAATTCAATTTCTTTGGATCAACAGTAGTAATAATCCCTTTCGTATTCGCCCACTCGGCAACCTTTTTAATCACTTTTTCAGAAAGGACCCCTTTGTTATAATCTTGAAAAATAATAGCCTGAATCGCATTTGTCTCGATCACTTTTTCCACTCTTGAAAGAAATTTCTCCTCTTCCTCCTGGCTCAGAAAATGGGCATCCTCTTCATCAATACGAATCATTTGCTGATTGTTCCCAATAATCCGGGTTTTCACAGTAGTCATTCTCGAATTTGATCTTTGAATGCCTTCTGCTGTGATGCCTTCATCTTTCAACAAATTCAAGAATACCCCAGCATTTTCATCATCTCCAATAACCGAGCAAATTATAGGATTTGCCCCCATTGAATGGATATTTAACGCCACATTGGCTGCTCCACCCAATCTATTTTCTCTTTTTGCAAAATTGAGAATTGGAACTGGAGCCTCAGGACTAATTCGATTGACTTTTCCTTCAACATAAGAATCGATCATAACATCCCCGATGATGAGTACATCCTGATCTTTGAACGATTCGAATATTTTTTTAAAATTCATTTATTTGAGTTTACTCAATGCCTCTTTAATTCTGGCACAAGCTTCGACCAATTGGTCTTCTGATGCTGCATAAGAAATCCGAACACAATTGGCATCTCCAAAAGCCTCGCCAGTTACTAATGCTACGTGCGCTTCCTCTAAAAGATACAAACAAAGATCGGAAGCACTTTCAATCACATTTCCACTAAAAGATTTTCCAAAGAAGAAAGAAACATCCGGGAAGATGTAAAAGGCACCTTCAGGAATATTGGTTTTCACTCCTTCAATCTCATTCAATTTTCCGAGAACTAAATCTCTTCGAGACAAATACGCTTGCTTCATCTCGTTGATAACCGATGGGTCCGCTTCCAAAGCAGTAATAGTTGCTCTCTGTGCAATTGCGCAAGTACCAGATGTGAACTGCCCTTGCATTTTGGTACATGCGTCTGCAATAAATTGTGGCCCTGCCATGTATCCTAATCGCCATCCTGTCATAGCAAATGCCTTAGACACCCCATTCACCGTAATAACCTGTTCCATGACATTGTCGAACTGAGCAAGGGACTCATGCTTTCCAGCGAAATTGATTAACTCATAAATCTCATCTGAAATCACGAAAAAGTCTTTTTTCTTGGCAATTACATCTGCTAAAGACTCCAATTCCTCTTTTGAATAGAATGAACCACTTGGATTACAAGGAGTTGAATAAATCATCAACTTAGTTTTGGACGTAATCGCATCTTCCAATTGCTGAGAGGTAATCTTAAAATCATTTTCAATACTGGTTTCAATGATCACCGGAATTCCACCAGCCATTTTTACAATTTCAATGTAAGTCACCCAATAAGGAGCAGGCACAATGACCTCATCTCCTGGATTCACCAGAGAAAGCACAATATTTGCAATACACTGCTTAGCTCCAGTCGAAACAACCACCTGTGAAGCTTTGTAATTCAGGTTATTATCTCTTTTAAACTTGTGAACAATGGCTTCTCTCAAGTCTTGATAACCAGGAACAGGCATATATTTAGAATAATTGTCATCAATCGCCTTTTTCGCACTTTCTTTGATAAATTCAGGAATATTGAAATCAGGTTCTCCCAGCGAGAGTGAAATCACGTCTATTCCTTGTGCTTTCATTTCTCTACTTTTTTGAGACATTGCGATGGTTGCCGATTCTTCAAGACTATTGATTCGGTCTGAAAGGTATTGATCTAAAATATTGCCCATTGGTTAACTTGTTTAATGAAAGCGCAAATCTATAAATTTATCTTGGTTTCCTTGACAATTAAAAGACCATAAAAAGGATATTTTTAGTGAGAAAAAGGGTGTACAATTTTTACTAAAAAAAACCTCAAATATTTCGTTACTTTTGTTCCGATTATCATTTAGAAGAAAAAAAAGATGCCAGATTTTGTATTTTATTTACTCTTAGTAACCATCCCAACTGCCGCAGTTATTGTTACTGCCTATATCATGTTTAAAAATCTTTTTGAAAAAGACAGGAGAAATTTTCAATTAGAAATGAAGAAGGAGAGAGAGAAGCATTTCCTTCCTCTGAGAGTAGAAGCTTATCAAAGATTTGTTTTGTTGATGGAAAGAATTAGCCCGAACAATCTTGTCATGAGAAAACACAATCCTGGCATGCCGGCAAAGGCTCAGCAACAATTGTTTTTGGAAGAAATCAGAAAAGAATTTGATCACAATATTGCCCAGCAAATCTTTATTTCTGCGGAATGCTGGAAAAGTGTGAAAGATGCGAAAGAAGAAACCATCAAAATCTTCAATATTGCAGGAAGTAATTTACCTGTAACTGCTACCGGAATGGAATATGCTCAAAAAATTTTCGAAGTCACTGCAGAAGTAGGAACACTTCCAACAGAGATCGCTGTAGACAATTTAAAGAAAGAAATGCAACGCTTATTTTAAGGTTCCTTCACTCTTAAAATATTCGATCAAATCCTGAATGGTTTCCTCGAAAGGACGGCAATGAAAGTCTAATTCTTTTGCTGCTTTATCTGAAACAATTCGGAGGTTTCCTTCTTTAAGAGTAAGGATCATTTCTTTGGTGAAAATAGGAGGTTTATTCACGATCTTACTCCATAATTTAATTAATGGCAAACTTACTTCCATCACCCAAATAGGCACATTTGGACGCCATTTTTTCTTTCCACCGGCTTCTTTTACAGCTTGAGCCATTTGCTTGACTGTCTTATAAGTTCCTCCCAATATATAAGATTCTCCAGACCTTCCTTTTGTCATGGCATTCATGGCGCCTTGAATGATATCTCGAACATCCACCCAATTGAAACCATAATTCATCACGGCAGGAATTTTCCCTTTGTACAAATCAGAAACCGCTTTTCCTTGAGGTGATTCAAATTTATCTTCTGGACCAAAAACCGCGGTTGGATTTAAAATTATCACCTCTCTTCCTGTTCTTTTCACAAAATCAACTACCAATTGTTGTCCTTTTGATTTGGAACGATCATAAACCATCAGGCTTTTTGAAACCAATGATCTTGATTCATCCAAAACATCTGCTCTAGGTAATTGCTGATAAGCGTGAATTGAGCTGAAGTGAATTAGTCTTTTTGCACTCGACTTTTCAAAAGCCTCTAATATATTTTCTACACCCTGGACATTGGTTGGAAACAAATCTTCCTCCGTTTCTCCATTGATTCCGATTCTTGCCGCTAGATGAAATACATAATCCACTCCCTCCATCATCCGATTCAAAGCATCCTTGTCATTCAAATCTCCTTTAAAATAATGTACATTATCTCCGATGAGAGGTCTTGCATTTCCCCTGACCAAAAGATTTAATTGATGCCCTTGAGCCAAAAGAGCTTTGGAAAGATTGTAACCAATATGACCAGTACAACCAGTGAGTGCAATTTTCATGTGCTAAATTTTGGCGAATATACTAAAACAAAATACGATATTGGACGATAGGTAAAAATCCCGTTTGATAGGTATATCTGATGGTCTGTGTTTCTTGCATGAATTCATAATTGAAAACATTTTTGCGATTTGTCAAATTTTGGAGATCTACGGCCCACTCCTGAGTCACTTTTTTCCCAATCATCTTAAATCCGATTCTAAAATTCCACTTAAAGTAAAGCGGCCATTGTTTTGCAAAGGCATTATTATTATCTCTCACTTCCTCACCTGCCGCGATGGATTCATCCAACAAGATTTCGGTATAGCGCCCTCCTCCATTCATTACCACTTTCGTATCGAAGGTAAAAGCAACTTTGGGATTGGGTTTTCCTTTTTTATTAAATTCCTTTTTCTGTTTGAGTCTCCATTCATACCCTCCTAAAATATTCACTGTAAAGTTTCCATTAAATGCCGTATTTCTCCAGATTCCATCACTAGCCTTGTATTTAGAGTCGAAAATACTTGAATTGACCATAAAATAGAGTCCATTTTGCATTCTCTTTTCTATCGTAATCTCACCTCCTACATTATAACCCAATCCGGAATTATTTAGTGAATCCCGGTAGACATCATCAAAGGCCGCTCCAAGATTAATTAAGGAATACGGACTGGATTTTTGCTCCACCAAAGCATCGTGTATGTATTGGTAATATCCTTCAAGTTTAATATGAATTCCCCATTTCAGAAAAAGCTCATAACCCAAAACAATATGGTGACTTTTCATAAAATCCAAGTTGGTATTCGTTTGATATAGGTTACCCAAACTATCTCGAGTCTGTAAAAAATAGAGTGACAAAGGGGCAATTTGACTATGATAGCCGTATGCCAAGGATAATTTATTGGTTTCATTCACTTTCCAATCAAACCCAAACCGAGGCTCCAAATTCCATTGATTTCCAACAAATAACTGCTGATAGTGCAAGCCGAAATTCAGATTGATTCGATTGGTCGGTTTAAATTGATATTCAAAATAAGGTTGAATGAGTGCCGAGGCTCCTTTTGCATTTCGCAGGTTCAAAAAATCAGCCGCATTACCATTGAAAATACTGTCTTGTAAATTGTAAAACAATATATCAAAATAAAAGCCTGTTTTAATATAGTGTTTCGCTGAAATTTTTTGACCATAATGAAAAGAGGTCGTTTGTTTTCCTTCCATTGAACTATTACCATAAGTTTTAAAAGGATTCTCTAAATTAACATCTACTGTATCCACTTGAATACTGTTTGAGGCAGCTTGAACACCAACAATTAGTTCAATGAAATTAGAGTTCCCCAGTCGATGCTTGTGTGAAATACCAGCCACCCCAGTTAAGGATTTGAAATAGGTGTCTTCGCCTCCATTCGCAAATAAATCACCATTTTCATTCATTTCTTTGGCGATGAATTGAATTTTCGATATCCCGCCCAAACCGAAAATTCGAGTGACTCCCTTTTTTGTTGGAATCGTGATATTAAAATTTATATCCTGATAATTGGGAACGGCTGTCGTCCCAAAATTTATTCCCATAAGTTTAAAAAGTCCTAATGTGGAATAGCGATAATTGATTAAAAAACTAGCCTTTGATTTCTTTGAGAAAGGTCCTTCTACCATTCCTTCCAACCCATTGAAACCAATCTGAAACAAGAACTCAAATTTCTTATTGTTTCCTCTGCGTAAATTGAGATCAAAGACACCAGCCAAGGCATTCCCATATTCAGCAGGAAATGCTCCCGTAAAAAAATCAGACTTATCTAATACATTGGTGTTCAGCATAGAAACAGGTCCGCCTGTAGTTCCAAATCGAGCAAAGTGATTAGGATTCGGGATATCCAATCCACCTAAACGATACAAAACACCAGAAGGAGAATTTCCTCGGATTATGATATCATTTCTAGAATCATCTGCACCCTGAACTCCAGCAAAATTCTGAGCCATTCGGGAAACATCGTTCAACGAACCTGCATACCTTTGAGCTTCTTCTACTGAAAACGAAACAGCAGAATTAGTAGCTAGTTTGTTGAGTTTTTCGTTTGCATTATTTGCTTTCACCTCAACCCCTTCGAGTTCGTTCGAAAGTTGAAGCATTTTAACCGAAAGCACCATTTCCTTGCCCGAATTTAATTCGATATTATTATAGTTCTTGGGTGCATATCCAATATAGGTCACAGTTAGATCATGTCTCCCAATGGGTACATTTTCCAAGCGAAACTCTCCGTTAACATCCGACACAGTTCCTTTAATGGGATCCAGACTTGTAATTACAACATTCGCTCCAATTAAAGGTTCTCCAGAAAACTCATCAGTAATGACCCCTCGAATGGTATTTGAAATCTGGCCAAAAACTGGAGAGAAAATTGCTAAAAATGTGAAAATAATCCAAACTTTCATGGTGCAAAAATAGAGATTTGAAAATGAAAAATATTGAATACAAACGAATTAAATATAGTTCACTTACATTCTCGGGGGCACATTATTTTTTTCTTTACATTTGTGCCTAAGGATGGGGGAAGAAACCAAAATAGGAATTATTGGAGGAGGAAGTTGGGCAACCGCTCTTGCTAAGATTTTGTTGAACAATGTTTCCAGCATTAATTGGTGGATGCGTGACGAAGATGCCATAAAGCATATGAAACTCTACAAGCATAATCCCAAATATTTGCAATCGGTAGGTTTTGATACCACAAAGTTGAACTTATCCTCTGATTTGAAGCAAATTATTGTCAATTCAGATGTAGTGATTATCGCAACCCCTTCCGCATTTTTGCATAAACTATTTCTGGATTTTGATAATGAGTTAATCAAAGATAAAGTGGTGATTTCAGCCGTAAAAGGGATAATTCCTGAATACAATGCGATTCCGGCAAGATATATCCATAAAACCTTCGGAACTCCGTATGAAAAGATCGGAATGATTTGCGGTCCTTGTCATGCCGAAGAAGTTGCTTTGGAAAGACTTTCTTACCTGACTATTGCTTGTCAGGACGAAGACATTGCTGAAAACATTGCTGAATTACTTGCTTGTCGATATATTAAAACAACTGTTTCAGACGACTTATTTGGAACCGAATTATCGGCGGTTTTGAAAAATGTCTATTCCATTGCATCTGGGATTTGCGCCGGATTGGGATATGGAGATAATTTTCAAGCGGTACTTATATCCAATGCCGTGCAGGAGACCGAAAACTTTATCGACGAAGTGAGTCCGATTCACCGAGACGTGAAATCGAGTGCTTATATGGGAGACCTTTTAGTGACCGCATATTCCAGATTTTCTCGAAACCGAACATTTGGATTCATGATAGGAAAGGGCTATTCCGTAAAAACTGCTCAATTGGAAATGGATATGATTGCTGAGGGCTATTATGCAGTCAAGTCTGTTATCGAAATCAACAAGAAATTCCAAGTTGAGATGCCAATAGTTGAAGCAGTCTACAATATCCTCTATGAAAAAATCACCCCGGTAATTGAAATGCGAATTTTAAGTGATAAACTGAGCTAAGAAAACCTTGCAATCCTCTACCACTTTTGTGGTATTTTTTCTTCTACTTTTAAAGCTCGCCTCTACAGAACGCACTAAAAACGGTTGATTCAATAAATTGAACCAATAATACCGTATTTATGGTATTTCCCCTTATTTAGACTCATTCTAGATTTGCACCAAATCAAACTAAATAAAAATGAATAAAATAATACTACTAGCAATTGGATCCTTATTATTCCTAGGATCTTGTAAAAAGAAGAAGGAGGAAGAAGAAATTGAAGCGATGAAAACGGCATGTAAAACAACTTATGCCGATATTGCCTACAATGCATACAAAGATTCTTATGACAAGGCTGTAGAGATGCAGACGGCGATATATGCATTTGTTGCAACTCCTACTCAAGCCAATTTTGATATTTGCAAACAAGCCTGGCTAGATGCACGCGAACCTTATGGTCAAACAGAAGTTTTTAGATTTTCCGATGGACCAATAGACGACGCAAATGGTCCGGAAGGAATGATCAATGCCTGGCCGTTGGATGAATCCTATGTGGACTATGTACAAGGAGCATCTAACAGTGGAATCATCAACAACACATCCATCACTATTGATGCTACAACTTTAGAAAGCCTGAATGAAGTTGGAGGGGAAGAAAATATTTCTGTCGGATATCATGCCATTGAATTCTTACTTTGGGGGCAGGACAACAGTGCTCCATCGGCAGAATTGCCTGGTCAGCGATCTTACCTAGATTATGATTTGAGTACTCCCTCGAATCCCAATCCAGATAGAAGAGGGCAATACTTAAAAGTCTGCGCAGATCTTTTAGTGCAGCATTTAGCAGAACTGAAAGATGAATGGGCAACGAATGGCTCTTACAGAAGTTATTTTATCAATCTGGACAATGACCTTGCGCTTCAAAAGATGTTAAGTGGAATGGGGATTTTATCCAAAGCCGAATTGGCAGGAGAAAGAATGTTTGTTGCACTTGACAATTCAGATCAGGAAGACGAGCACTCATGTTTCTCAGACAACACGCATCGAGATATTATCTTGAATGCCAAAGGAATTCAGAATGTTTATTTGGGAAGCTACACAACTGTGTCTGGAACGGTTATTTCAGGAACCTCGATAAGTGATCTTATGGAAAAATTAGATTCTGATCTCAACAATACTATGATCTCTTATCTTTCAAATGCTCAATCTTATTGTGAAGCGATTCCTTCCCCTTTTGATTTAGCAATTATGAATGAATCTGTGGGAGGAAATGGACCGATTATGACTGCAATACTTCAACTACAAAATAATGGAAATAAGATCGCCGAAGTAGCTCATGCAATTGGAATAACTATCTCGACTGATCTACCAGGCTAAAAGAATATGAAGAAGACCGTTCTATTTTTGACAACAGGAATTATTCTATTCTCAGGGAGTGGATTGAATTCATGCAAAAAAGATTCTATTTCTGAACCTCAAGAAGATGAGCGTTTAGGAGGAGATTTGACGGTCTATGATTTCTCTACAAATGCCTTTTCTCTTCCAGCTCCCGCATTGGGCGGATTAGACGAGTTGCACTTTTTTGTAGGAAACAGCTTCTTCAATCAAAATTGGGTCACAGCACCATCTTCTACTACAGCAAGAGATGGGTTGGGCCCACTTTTTAATGCTCGAAATTGTTCGGGCTGTCATTTTAAGGATGGAAGAGGTACTCCTATTTTACCTGGAATGAGCGGAACTGAAGGCTTTTTGATGCGCCTTAGTATTGGTGGTACAGATGTACATGGAGGACCCAATCCAGATCCAAATTATGGTGGCCAGCTCAATGACAAATCCATTCAAGGAGTGTTACCTGAGGCTGAAATCAATGTGAGCTTCAATTTAATTTCAGGAAATTATCCGGACGGATCTGCTTACGAATTAAGAGAACCTATTTATACCATTTCGAATCTAAATTATGGCTCTTTAGATCCCGGCATTCTATTTTCCCCAAGGGTTGGCAACCAAATGATTGGTTTGGGATTGCTCGAAGCTATTTCAGAAGCAGACATAATTGCTCATGCAGATGAATGGGACTTGAATGGAGATGAAATTTCCGGTAAACCCAATTATGTATGGGACTATATTGAAAACAATCAAAAAATAGGAAGATTTGGATGGAAAGCAAATCAACCCAGTTTGAAACAACAAGTAGCTGGAGCATTTCTTGGGGATATTGGCATTACTACCAGTTTGTTTTCGACAGAAAATTGTACTTCTCCTCAGCAGGATTGTCTCAATGCAGCAAATGGTGGAACTCCCGAACTTGAAGACGAAGATTTGGATAAAGTTGTACTTTATGCTTCATCATTAGCTGTCCCGGCACGAAGAAATATTGATAATCCAAATGTTATTCGAGGAAAAGAATTGTTTTTCAAAGTGGGCTGCCAATCTTGCCATACCTATACCTTCACTACTGGGATTCACCCTAACTTTTCACATTTATCAAATCAGAAGATTTTTCCATTTACAGACTTATTATTACATGACATGGGAAGTGGTTTAACAGACCATAGACCAGATTATTTGGCCAATGGAAATGAATGGCGTACTCCTCCCTTGTGGGGCATTGGACTTTTTGAAACCGTAAATGGACATACTTATTATCTTCATGACGGTCGCGCACGAAATTTGGAAGAAGCTATTTTGTGGCATGGAGGGGAGTCGATTACTGTGATTGATCGATTTAAAAACTTACCCAAGAGTGACCGCAGTAGTCTTATTGAATTCTTAAAAACACTATAAATGAAAAAGATATTGTTTCTATTGCTCATCAGCTTGACTTTCGCATGCAAGAAAACAGAACCTGTTCCGCATGAAGAAGTATTAAGAGATCTTTCATCTAACTTACTCAGACCAAATCATGAGACCTTCAACAATGATGTGGATTCACTTTTTTATTATGTTCAAGAGATTCACAACCAGAATTTCGATCCATATAATATTCAGAAAGTAAAGGAGTATTTTTCCTCTGTATTATTCAGCTGGAATAACATTAACTTTTTTGAAACAGAGGCAATAGCTACGACTTACATTCATTTCCGAATACATAAATGGCCTGTTGATTCAGCCTATATCCTAGCTACCACTCAAAGTACCACCACCATAGATAGTTCTCTGATTGTGAATCAATCGAGTCGAAGAAAAGGATTGAGTGCACTAGAATATCTTCTTTTCCGCGAACATGCATTTGATACACTGCAGGTTTCCTCTCAATCACGAGAATATTTGTTTCAAACCACAAGTATTCTTAAGAATCATAAAGACAGGTTAAAAAGTATGTGGGAAGCAACCGAATATTCAAACTTTGAAAACAATGAAGGATCTGGAGTCTACACTGCTTCTAATTTTTTCTACAATAATTATGTACTCAAATTGGAACTAATGCTACATGAAAAGTTGGGGATTCCATCTGGTTTGGATCAAAACACTACACTTGATTTGAATATGGTAGAATCTAACTTTGCACTTCAATCTTTAGCCATTTTGCGGCAAGATATTTTGATTATGCTCCGTGTATTTGAGGGCTATAATGGAAAAGGACTAGCCGATATTTGCAGGAGTAATGGAGGAGAAAATACCGCAAATTTGATTTTAGAAAAATGGTATTCGATTCTTCAAAAAGTAAATGCCTTGCAAAGTATCAATTTAAGAAATGCAATACTAAATGAGTCGGCAGCTATTCAGACGATCTATTTGGAATTAAAATCCTTACTTTCTTACATCAAATATGATTTGCCACAATTTATGAGTGCCACTTTGCTTTACAGTTCAAATGATGGAGATTAACTCACTTTAATTCCCATCACACAGACATCATCCAACTGTTCAATATCTCCCTTCCAATCCTCAAAGTTAGAATTGAGTAACATTTTTTGCTGCATTAGTGGTTTTTCAGCTATTTGCACTAATAGCTTTTTAAGATTACTAGTTTTGAATTTTTTTCCTTGTGGCTTGATACTCTTGAATTTTCCATCACCAAAATTTTCAGCATTACCAAATTGGTCTGCATATCCATCACTAAATACATAGATAAGATCGTTAGGTTCTAAAACGATCTTTTTAGTAGTGAAATTATTCTTGGAATGACCAATTCCTACAGGCTGTTTATCAGCCTTCAACTCAATAAGTAATTGTTCATCATAATTTTGGATGTTAACCTCCCCTTCGATTTGAGCGTGCTCTCCTTGCCGCAAAATATAAATTGAATTATAGGCTCCTGAATACTCTAAGATTTTGGTTCCATTCATCTCATAGACGCATCCTAAAGCAATATCCATCCCATCCTTTATGCTTCTTGCCAACTCTTGTTCAGACTCCCCTTTATTCAATTCGGAAATCACAATTTCTCTTGTTTGATCCAAAATCTTTCCAGGCGCCAACAAGTCAAACTCTCTGAGTGCTCTATTTAAAGCATTGTTGCAAACCACAGACATCATAGCTCCTGGAACACCATGCCCTGTACAATCTGCCACGGCAAAATAACGACGTCCGTGTTTTTCCTGTACCCAATAAAAATCCCCTGCAACAATATCTTTTGGTTTATAAATGATGAAATGCTCTTGTAAAACCTGATCGCATTGAGACAAAGAAGGCAGCATAGCCGTTTGAATTCGCTTGGCATAATTTATACTGTCCGTTATTTCTTTGTTTTTGACTTCGATTATTTGTTTACTCATCAGGATTTCCTTGTTTGCTTTTTTCTTTTTCTGAAAATTTCTAAAGACATAAAGCGACATCCCGGTTGCAATCAAAGCCAAAAACAATCCGAAATAGGTGAAATTTCTTTGTCGACGAATCTCATTTTGATGCTCTATTTCCGAAATCTCATCTTTTCGAGCTTGTTCCATGCTGTCTTTTTCAGCTTTCAATTTGTAGCCGACTTCGAATTCTCTTTTGGCCAAATCCAATGACACATCATCATTTAAGATGCTGTCCTTTAAACTTTGGTATTCCATTTCGAATTCATAGGCCCTTTTAAAATCTTGGAGACCGTAATAGGCTTTTGACAAACACCCGCAGGAAGATCTTTGCAAACCTAGTGACTCCATAATTTTCGAGGCCTGATAGGTCTCCAAGCAATAGGTTTTTGCCAATTGAAAATCCTTTAAATCCAGATATTTCTCTCCTAAGAAAACTTTCACATTGTTGTAATTGTAATCATCCTTCAAGCGTTTCATGGTCTCCATGGATTCCAATGCATATTCAATCCCTTTGTCTACATTTCCTTTTAAAAATTCCAGTTCTGCCAAATCTTGCAAAGTAGAGGCCGCTTGCCGCTCCATTCCAGCTTTCGAATGAATTTCATAGGCTCTTCGGGCATACAATTCAGCTGTGTCCAATTTGTTTTCCTCTAAATAAATCCCAGATAAATTTACCAATGCAAAAGCTTCACTGGTTTCCCAATTATTTTTGCGATTCAGCTCTAAGTTTTCTAAGAACAGATTCTTGGCCTCTTCATTTTTTCCAATTTTCAGATACAAAGCGCCTAAGTTGTTATTACACATCTCTACTCTTTTAATATTGTCACCTTTTTCTGCAAAAGATTTGGCGACTAACCAATGTTCCAGGTTTTCAATGTATTTGTTTTGATCAAAATAAACTCCACCAATACTCGTGTGAATCAAAGCAATTCTCGCAGGATCATTTTTTTTCTGCAAAGCCTCCAAACTCATATTGTAATATTTCATTGCTTCCTCATACTTCCCTTGCCATGCATAGGAAACACCAATATTGTGGTAGGCACTACCTATGAAATCTGAATTATTGTTTTTTTCCGCCTCTTTCAATAATTGAAAAGCGACAAACCTTCCACTATCTGTATTGATTCTTACTTGAACATCAGACAAGATGAGCAAAGAATCCAGTTTTTGTTCCTCTGAAAACTGGGTATTCGAAATAATTTGATTGCAAGTTTGCTTCAAAGACTGAGCAAAAGAAGAAGCTGAAAAAAGGAATGAAAGCAAGCCAAACAACCCAATTATAATATGATTTCGAATGAAGTTCACAGTAACTCAAAAATATAAAATCCCAAATCGAAAAAAAGTTATTTATGAAAATATTCGAATACAACTTTTGCCTTGGAAGCCCCAATTGCAGAGGTAAGTTCCTCAATACTAGCTTCTTTTACTCTCTTAGCAGATTTAAATTGTTTGATTAGTTTGGCGTGTGTTGTTGGTCCAACTCCCTCAATTTGAGTTAATTCTGAGACCAAGGAAGATTTGGATCTTCTGTTTCGGTGATGCGTAATTCCAAACCTATGAGCTTCGTTTCTCAGGTGTTGGATAAGTTTCAGCGATTCCGATTTCTTATCGATATAAATGGGCAGAGAATCTCCCGGGAAATAAATTTCTTCGAGTTTTTTAGCAATTCCAACAATGGCTATTTTTCCTCTTAAATTTAGTTCATCCAGACTTTTTAAGGCAGAACTCAATTGCCCTTTCCCTCCATCAATAATGATGAGTTGAGGCAAGCTTTCTCCTTCATCTAGGAGTCTTTTGTAACGACGATAAACCACTTCTTCCATGGATGCAAAATCATTGGGACCTTCCACCGTTTTGATATTGAAATGTCTATAATCTTTCTTACTTGGCTTGGCATTTTTAAAAACTACGCAAGCCGCCACAGGATTTGTCCCTTGAATGTTAGAGTTGTCAAAGCATTCGATGTGAACTGGAAGATCTTTCAGACTTAAATCTTTCTGCAAAGTGGTCATGACTCGATTTGCATTTTTATTGGGATCCACAAGAGAATTTTTCTTATGCTGATCCATCATGAAGTACTTAGCATTTCTCAAACTGAGATCCAACAAGGTTTTCCTATCACCTCTTTGCGGAACTACAAAATGAATTTCATCAAGTTGAATATCTAAGGGAGTTTGAACCAAAACTTCTCTGCAATTACTTTTCAATTTTTCTTTTAATTCAAGGAAGCTATGAGAGAGTATTTCTTCAATTGATTCATCCATTTTCTTTTTGACTTCCACCGTATGTGCCTGAATAATTGCACCATTGATGATTCGCAAATAGTTGACATAGGCAGATTGAATATCTTCTACCGCTGTAATGACATCCAAATTATTGATTTTAGGATTGACGATGGTTGATTTTGTTTGGAAGTTTTTCAGTAAATCGATCTTCAATTTTACTTTTTGGGCCTCTTCAAACTCGTAATTTTCCGAAAGCTCTTGCATGTAATCTTTAAATCTCGAAATCACGGAAGAAACATTTCCTTTTAGGATATTTTTAATCTCTTCGATATAGCCATTGTAGTTGGTTTCTGATTCTTCACCTATACATGGTGCCTTGCATTTGCCTAAGTGGTATTCCAGGCAAACTTTCAATTTTCCAGATTCAATATTTTGTTGAGATAAATTGAGTTTGCAAGTCCGCAAAGGGTAGATTTGCCTGAACAACTCCAACATGGTATTCATCACCTTGACTGATGTAAATGGACCAAAATAATCAGACCCATCCTTAATCACATTTCGTGTAGAAAAAACTCTTGGAAAGCGTTCATTTTTAATACAAATCCAAGGGTAAGTCTTATCATCTTTAAGTTGAATATTGTATTTAGGTTGAAACTTTTTAATTAGCGAATTTTCAAGCAAAAGAGCGTCCTGTTCGGTATCCACGACTATATATTCAATATTCATGATATGTTTTACCAAAATTTTCGTTTTGGCATTTTCATATTGTTGTTTGTTGAAATAAGAAGACACTCTGTTCTTCAGGTTCTTGGCCTTGCCTACGTAGATTACTTTTCCTGATTTGTCAAAATATTGATAAACCCCGGGAGATTTTGGAAGAACTTTTAATATGTTTTTTACGTCTTGCTTCAAAATGATTGCTTGAAAATATAGATTAAAATTATTAATTTAGGCAATTGTTTTAGACTGAATTTAGAATACCATATAACTAACAACTTCAAAAAAAAATGAGAAATTACCTGTCCAGTATTGCACTCATGCTAATTTATTTCACATTTAGTGGACTCCTGATGGGACAAAAAGGTCCAGGTGGAGTGAGCACAGAAGTCGCAGGTCCTGATAGTGATTGTAAACTTTGGTTAGATGCAGGTTCCATTGTAGCCCCAGATGGCGCTCTTTTGTCCATTTGGCAGGATGAATCTTTGTCGCAGGATGACAACTCTCCAACCCAAACCGATCCTGCTTTTCAGCCAACTTATAGATCAGATTTAAGTGCTTCCATAAACGGGGAACCAATCGTACGATTTTTCCCTAATAAATTCCTTCAGTTTATAACGAAAGATGATATTAACAATAGTGGTCCTTACACAGAAAGAACAACAATTTTAGCTTTTCGCACAGGGACAGATGTAACTACCCGACAAATTCTTTACGAACAAGGTGGAAATGTTAGAGGTTTGAATATTTACATTCTGAATGGCGAACTATATATGGGAGGCTATGACCTGAATGTTGATGGGGACGGAACACCTTCTTGGGGATACACCTTTACAACTGTACCTGTTCAACCGAACACAGTTTATGTTGTTAGCCACATTTTCGAAGGTCCTCTAGGAGCAACCACTGGAACAATCACAGGGTACTTAAATGGACAAATATTTTCAAGTTATGCTGGAGGTACTGCTCCTGCAAGTGGTGTAGGATCTTTATGGACCCATCCAAATGCTCCAGGTCTGGGTTCTTGTAATGGGCAAACAGTAGTAGAAGGAAATACGATAATTAGCAATACGGGAGGCTTCCCCTTTTTAGGTGATATGGCCGAATTTATCGCCTACAATAAGATTGTGAATGATGCTGAAAGAATTATTCTGGAAAATTATTTGGGAGCCAAGTATTTTGCTAATTTGATTGTGAATGATTATTACGATTATCAAGATACTTACGGAAAAGAAGTAATTGGAATCGGTAGAGATGTAGGAGCTTCAAATCTTCACAATACTTCTCAAGCCAGAAACTGCTTTGAAATTGAAGGTAACTCAGCAAGTTTTGCAGATGTAGATCAAGAATTCTTATTGATTGGACATAACAATGCTGACGATCAAACCTGGAGTGTAACGGGTGTTTCGACTCGAGTGAATACCCAAAGAATTTTGAGAACCTGGAGAGCTGATCATTCGGGTGATTTAGGTGATATTACCGTCTCACTTGATAGCACACTCGTTCCTAACTTACCAGCAGGCTATATTTATGTCTGCTTAGTTGATGAAACAGGAGGAGTTACACCTAATTTTAGCACAGCTAAAGCTTATGAATTAGACAATGGAGGGGCTGGAAACATTTTCAGCAATACTTTTCCCATCCCCCATGGATCCTACATTTCTATAGGAATCGTTAAACCTACAGCTTATTTTACCTATTCCACAACCTCTGCATTTGAGAACAATGGACCGGTTCAAAATGTAAATGTGCCATTGGAACTCAATTTCATTCCGATTTCAGACAAAATAATTGACTATATAAGCACTTCTATATCCGCAAACAACCCTTCGGACTACACTGTACCAGGTGTTTCAACTACAATTTCAGCTGGAACAAACACGGCAAACATAGCAACAACTGTGGAATTTGATTTGATTCCTGAAAGTACAGAAAACTATCGATTGACAATTTCTACAACAGCCACAGTTCAGGGTATTGCAATAGGTGTCACCAATAATATCAACTTATTCACCATATTTGATGATGACAATACTCCTAAAATAGCATTCAACGCAGCTACATCAACAACTCCTGAAAATGCAGGTGCCATAACAATTCAAATTAATAGATCTGGAAATACAACACCTGCTGTGTCTTGTCAATATCGATTGCGAATTGTTGGAGGAAGTGGTACGGCTACGAGTGGGGCTGACTATACATTTGTGACAGGAACCGCAACTTTTGCTTCAGGTGTAACTACCTACAATATGCCGATTACCATCTTGGATGATTTACTTGACGAACCTAATGAAACCGTCATATTCGAATTATTCAATGTTTCGGCTGGAGCAGATATTGAACCCACGGGAGTAGAACATGAATTAACGATTATTGATGACGATTCCCCCCCTATCGTGCAATTTAGAGTGTCAGCTTCTCAAGGACCAGAGACAGTTGGAGGCCCGCTGATCGAAGTCTATATCAACGCTCCTTCGTCTCAAGACATTACCGTTGATTATACCGATTTGTTGACGGGTAGTGCGACTTTAGGTTCAGACTATACTGTACCTGTGACCGGAACTCTTACGATTCTTGCTGGAGATACAGTGGTGTATTTACCATTATTCGTTGTAAACGATGCAGCCAACGAACCCGATGAAACGATTAATTTCCAGCTTTCCAACCCCACAAACGCGACCTTACTTGGGAATACAACACATACTTACACCATCAAAGACTACACTTCTTTTGAATGGACAGGGTGTGCAGGAGTTGGTACAAGTAGTGACAACATCATTTGGCTTAACCCGAATGATCTCGGAACTGCAAACGGTGGATTGGTCACCTTCTTTACCGACGTTTCTCCTAACGGAAACGACGCTATTTCTCCCGCAGGTGTTCAAGATGGAATCATGAATCAAGCCTATTCCAACAACAGAAATATGTTGAATTTAGATGGTACTGATGATGAATATGAAATTTTTGATGATGCTTTGATTAATACTTCCAACTTTAACTCAAAACATACCCTAGTTGTATTTGAAACTGGTACAATCAATGCAGCAAGTACAAATAAAGAGATCATTTATGAACAAGGTGGTGGAACAAATGGAATCAATATTTATATCTATCAAGGAAATTTATACTTCAACATTTGGTCTATAAGTCAAGGTTGGGGACCAATAAGTGTGAATACTGCTGCCAATCTTAGCTCTAATAGCTTGTACATTGCTGTGCTTGAATACACCAATGATGGAAGTAACGCTTATATTACAGGTTATCTTAATGGAGCAACTGTGGGAACAAGTTCAGTGGCCTCTGCTACTCCTATCTTGAATTCTCACGGTGATGAAGGAGCCATAGGTGGATTAACAGGAAGTACGCGTTTCCACGATGGCTCTACTAATAACTCTGTTAATTTTTCCGGAAGAGTAGGAGATTTTATTCATTTTTCCGATGCACCTTTCAATAATACAAGAAGAATTATCCTGGAGAACCACATGAGTTCCAAATACAATATCGCACTTTCTTCAAATCAAAAGTACCCTATTGCATGGGCAGGAACATACAGTTATGAAGTAGCTGGAATTGGGCAGTTCTCTTCACAGGATAATCATAGTGATGCACAAGGTAGAGCAATTGTTCGTATTAATAATGCCAATGATCTGGATGATAATGACTTCTTACTGTGGGGACATGATAATGCATCTTTTTCAATAAGTCCGACACCAGGAACTGCTGATGTGCCAGGAGGTATCGACAATAGATTGCATCGCGTTTGGAGAATCGCTGAACCAGGTGGAAACATAGGAACCGTGCAAATCTCATTTGATCTTTCCGGACTTGCAGGAGGACCTTTTAATGTGAATGATCTTTATTTATTGGTGGACTCTGACGATGGAAATTTCTCGAATAGCTCGGTAATCTCCACAGGAAGAACTATGGCAGGTCAAACCGTGACTTTCAGTGGTATTGATTTTAATAATGGTCAATGGTTTACTCTTGGAACTAGTTCGGCTATCAACCCACTTCCTATTGAATTGCTTTATTTCGATGCTAAATTGGTTAATGGACAAGTAAAAACAAGCTGGGAAACAGCTTCGGAAATCAATAATGACTACTTCAAAATTGAAAAAACTACAGATGGTCAAACCTTTGAACTTGTGGGTATCATTGACGGAGCCGGGAATTCATCAGCTCCCCTTTATTATGAATTGGTAGATCCCAATCCTATTACAGGAATCTCCTATTACAGATTAACTCAAGTTGATTTTGATGGAACTTCCACAAAATCAGATTTAAAGTCGGTCGTCTATCAGCCTAAAGAAATTCGAATTTCTGTTTTTCCGAATCCTATAGGAGAAGGCAATCTAACGATTGAATTGGATGGAGTTCAGAATACTGATTTTAAAATCGAAGTATTTGATATGACCGGTAGATTGATTCTTTCAAACAGGAAAGAGCTTTTTAATGGACAGAATGCGTTAACTCTTGATTATCTTGAAAAAGGTGCTTATTTACTCCGAATTCAAAATCAGGGTGAAGAGTTCACCTTTTCTCTCATAAAATGATTTTAAATAGATTTTCTAAAAACCATAATGGAAGCAAACAGATTTTTTGAAATCTATTAAGGCTGTTTTTCAAATCTACTTATATTTTATTCTTAAAGAATGACCGCAAAAGATGACTATCCAGAATCAAACGAATTCTCTTTAAAATTCAAAGAAATAGAGTTCGAAAGACAGTTTGCGGGTTCTTATGACAAGAGTGTTCGCCTTCCCCTGCGCCATGGAATTGTGATTTCGTTGCTTTCTTGGTACAGTGCCATTGGATTAATTTTCTATGTTATTCCAGAAAAAGCCTCCTGGTTGGTCCCACTAACATTGATCTATATTGGATCTTATTTTGGTTTTTTGATCTACAGTATATATAATTCTAAATTTAAAGGTTACTATCATATTCTTGGTGCCATTTCAAATGCCTGGGCTGGTCTATATGCGGTATATTTTTGTGATCAGTTTCCCAATGGCAGTCATTTGATTCTTCCTGTTTTGATTTTTATCATTTTCTTTGGTTCTTATATGGTTCGATTGAGATGGATTGCAGGTTTTATTGCAGCCGCATCTTATATAATCGCCTATCAAGTGTATTTAATCCAATATTCAGGATTGACCAATGATCAGATTGCCTTATACAGTTTTGTGGCATGGATGACTCTTGTATTTGCCTTGCTTGCCGGAAGGATGGCAGAGAGGAATAATCGAATTAACTATGTACAAAGATTAACGATTAAAAAGCAAGGGGAACTCATTTTAGCCGAAAAGGAATTTCTTTTGAAAGAAGTGCATCATCGTGTAAAAAACAACTTACAGGTAATCTTAAGCTTAATCAATATGCAATTAAGAAATGTCGAGGACAGATCATCAGAAATTCAACTAAAGAATATTCAATCCAGAGTCTTATCAATGTCTACGGCTCATCAATGGGTTAGACAACAATCCAATTTTTCCATGATCAATCTTTCTAAATTCACAAATGGACTGATCGAGAACACCAAGAGCCTTTTTGCTATTGAAGAAAGCACACCTCAAATCGAAATTGATGAAGCGATTGAAATTGATATCGAGCAGAGTATTCCCCTTGGATTAATTTTGAACGAATTACTACTGATCAATAGCAACCTATTTGGTAAAGGCGAACTCAAATTTGAATTGAAAATCCGCCAAAAGGAAGATCAAGTAGAAGTAATTTTCCATGATGATTCTCCTAAATCTCACCGTGATTTTAAATTGAGTCAGGAATTAATTGAAACTTTAGGAGATCAATTGGATGCCATGATCAGACATCAACATGACAAAGGGAATGAATTCAATCTGATTCTAAAAATCAGAAAGTAAACCCTGTTACTCCGACTTATACTTATTAGAATAAGTTTCGTACAATTGTTGTTGACGATTAATCAAATTGAGAAATCTACCATTCATAAAGGCTAAAACCAACTTATTTGTCTTCATGTCTAAAGCATCTCCTTCTGAAACAAATAAAGAGGCTAATTTTCCCTCTTCTATACTTCCGAGATCTTTATCGATCCCAAGAATTTTAGCTACATTCAAACTAATCGATTGTATAGCTTCCTCCTTGTTCAATCCCCAAGAGCGAGCAGTCCCAGCTTGAAAAGGCAAATTTCTGGAATTCATGGCTTCCATATCTCCATGCATACTCAGGCAATACAAAACACCTCCTTCTTGCAATTTCTTAGGAATTTTATATCTCATATTTACATCATCACCGTCAAATTCAGGTAAACCATGTAAACGATCCAATATGACACTAAAATTATTTTCTTTAAGCCTTTCCGTAAGAAGCCAGGAATCATATCCTCCAACAATTACCGGAAATTTAAATTTCAATTCTCTAGATAGATCAATAATTTCATTTATTTCATTAGCAAAATCAGCGTGAAAATAGATTCTTTTCTCCCCGTCAAAAATTCCGCGAAAAGCTTCAAATTTCATATTTTTCTGGTCATAATTCTTCTTTTCGCAATACGCTTTAGCCGAACGAATAAACTGTATTAAATCATCTCTGTTTTCTTCGTAATTTTTATTTTTCACATTGGGACCGGGATTTGCCCACCATCCACTTGAAGTAATTTGAACAGGCCAATTGATATGGATTCCATCTTCCATTTTCACAACTGCATCCTCCCAATTCCAAGCATCTAAAGACATGATGGAAGAAGTGCCCGAAATGTACCCTCCTCTTGGAGTGCATTGTGTATATAATACACCATTTGTTCGAACAGAATAAATAACTTCAGATTCCGTGTTGTAAGCGATCCCGGCGCGTACATTTGGATTATACAATCCTGTTTCATTGAAATCCAAAGTAGGCCGCAAGGCATCAATCTCAGTGATTCCCAGCGTGTTATTTGTATTGATAAAACCTGGATAAATGTGCTTCCCTGAAAGTTCGATTACTGTGTCATATTCCGTCTTATCCAAAGTATAAGTCAAGCCACTTTTCACCAAAATAATCCGACCATTTTCAATACCAATAAGTGCCCGATCCACCACATTTCCATTTCCTACATGTAAAGTCCCACCTTTAAACAAAATCTTTCCTTTGTAAGGGTTTTGTGGCGTTTGTCCTACAACAAATTGGAGAACACCAAATAAGTATATAGTAATTAAAACTCTCATTCTTCAATAGTATCACAATGGTACAAATGGTTCTTTTTGCGACTGGGTTTTCTCAGGTTCTCCTTTTTCTTAGTCGCTTCTATCATTTTCATTACAATCTGAGCTTTCTCTTGGCTGTTGCGTTCTCTTAATTTTTCATCTAATTTTTTATCAAACAATAAAAATCCATCTACAAAAGTCTGTTCTACCTGCGCATTCACCGACAAGGGATTGTCTGACCAGATTACAATATCCGCGTCTTTGCCTACTTTAATACTTCCAATTCGATCATCCAAATGCAACAGTTTGGCAGGATTCAAAGTCACCATCTTCCATGCGTCTTGTTCAGTCATCCCGCCATACTTGATCGTTTTAGCTGCCTCGTGATTTAACCTTCTCCCCATTTCCGCATCATCAGAATTGATTGCTACCACTACCCCTTGTTTCTGCATAACTGCCGCATTATAAGGAATAGCATCTTTTACTTCATATTTGTAAGCCCACCAATCAGAAAAAGTAGATCCACCTACACCATGGATTTTCATTTTATCCGCAAGTTTATATCCCTCAAGAATATGTGTAAACGTGTTGATGTTGAAGTTAAATGTATCGGCCACATGCATCAACATATTGATTTCGGATTGAATATAAGAATGGCAGGTTACAAATCTCTTTTTCTTCAGAATCTCTAGCATCACTTCCAGCTCTAAATCTCTCCTTGGCGCAGGGGTTTCAGCATGTTGCTTTTTCGGTAAGGCTTCATAATTCTTCCAAATTTTTTCATACTCCAATGCTCTATTAAAGGCATCTATAAAAACTTGCTCCACTCCCATTCTTGTTTGAGGATAACGAACCGAATTTCGTGTATCAGAATTGGATTGTTTCACATTCTCTCCCAATGCAAATTTGATAAAACCGGGTGCATCAGGAATCAAATAGTCTTCCGCCGGAAAACCCCATTTCAATTTAACCAATGCACTTCTCCCTCCGATTGGATTTGCCGATCCATGCAATAGTTGAGCAGTTGTTACTCCTCCTGCTAGCTGTCGATAAATATTGATATCTTCAGGATTAACTACATCTTCAATTGTTACTTCGGCAGAATTATTTTGGCCAGCTTCATTCACCCCTCTACTTATAGCTATATGTGAATGTTCATCAACAATTCCACAAGTCACAAATTTCCCTTTCGCATCAATCATGATGACATCCATGGGTAAACCAACTGTACTGTTTCCGACAAAAGCAATTTTCCCTTCTTGAATGAGTAGATTGGCATTTTTCAGTACATGTTCGTCTTCATTGGTCCAAATTGTGGCATTTTTGATAAAATAGGACTTTTTTTCAGGTAAAGAATCGAATCCAAATTCCCTGTTTGGATAGCGAATAGTTGATTTATAGCTTAGCGTATCAAGGACAAGTGCCTCTTCTTTTTCTTTTGATTTAGGTTTATTAGAACGAATCAAAGACCATTTAAAATATTCACCTAAATTGTAATTCGCATTTCCTTCTGCTACTCCCAAATTTTTGTAAAAGGATCCATTGCATGAGACAATACCATTAAAATGTCCATCCTCGATTTGTAAAATGAATGAGAGTCGGTTCCCCGTGTAATCAACATCTGACTTGGCTTTGATCGTATCCTTTTTTTCTATTCCATTCGAATCCAGAACACTTTTCAAATAGGCTAATTCAGCCTGATACTTATTTCCTTTTTGCTGAAAAGTAATGGAGTAGATTTTGCCACTTAAATTCATATCGTAGGTACCCACCAATTCAGCATCTACAACCTTTTGAATCTGATGCTTTTTACCTGCGATCCAATTCTCCAGAATTCGTGCATCTGATCTCTCAAAATAATTAGGCTCTGTCAGTATAAAATTGGCTATTTTTCCTTGTTCTAACGTTCCTACTTGGTCTGCAATACCCAAAAGTTCAGCAGGAGTCTGGGTCAGTTTTTGGATTAATTTAGTAACTGGTAACCCCCTCTGAATAATCCGAATCCAATTGGGTTTTAGATCCTTAAATTTACACCCATCCGATGTAAAAGCGAATTTTACTCCAGCTTGATCCAAAAAATAAGGATTAGAAGGAGATTCATACCAATCTTTCAATTCTTCAAGACTTACAAATCTTTGATCATAAGGATCCGAAACATCCAGTGGTTCGGGAAGTGACAGAGGGAGTATAAATTGAAGACCTGTTCCCTTAATCGCCTCCAAACTTTCGTATTCATCTCCTCCTGAACGAACAATAAAATTTAATCCCAGTTCATTTCCTAACTTTGCTACTCGAAGAGCTTCCAATTTATTATCCACTTGAAAGATCTTTGGTAAATTTTCATTTGCCAACTCTGCATTTAAAGTCAAATTTCCCTTAGGATCAGGTTGCTTTCTATACCAGTTCAGATCATAATTTAATTGTTTCAAAAGAGCAATGGCCCCCATTTGAGAGGAAGGATAGGCTTGCTTGGAACTTCCTTTTTTAAAAGAATAAAATGTACTTGTATTTTCTTTGATGACAAAACTTCCTTTTCCATGATCCAAATTGATGGCCATTGCTGTGCCTTGAACAATACCGTCATTGCGATGCACGTTGATCACCCCAAAACCATTTTGAATCAATTCCTTTTTATCTTTAAAATCAAATTGATAATTCACCGAAGGATGAAACTCTGAATTCACAGCTTGATTCCAATAATATTGATCTCCCTTCAATGACTGTAGCTGTTGATTTCTAATAGATTTTTTAATCGGGGTTTTATCTACACCATAATCCGAACAAATTTCAATTAAAGAGGGATAAATATCCAATCCTTCACATTCGACCTCAACTGCATTTTTTGGTATGATTGTCGGAAAATTTGCTCCTACATTAAGGATTCTTCCGTTTTGTACCAATAAAATGCCGTCTTCGATAATCTTGTCAGAAGAAACAAAGATACGTGCATGTTTGAAGGCATAAATTGTTGCATCGTCATCATTCACTCCATTCACAGGCTCTAACTGGCCAGAACACCAAAAAGCAAAACTAAAAGAAAACAAGAAAATCAGTCTTTTCATAAAAGGATATCTTTCCTCAAAAGTAAAAATATTTTCAATAAAAAAGGGGCCTAAAAAAGGCCCCTCTTCATTTCATATTAGATAGAAATTATCTCTTTACAATAATCTTCTTTGTAGCAAGAGTCATTCCGTTATCACCTTTTAATTGATAAAAATAAACTCCGCTTTCAAGATCAGAAACATTAACAGTTACATTCAAATTGTTTACGTTAATTGTTTTCAAAACTTGTCCTGTCATGCTAATAACTGAAATTGTTCTCGCCGTCATATCAGGCAACTCAATTCTGAAATTATCAGAAGCTGGGTTTGGATATGCTCTAACAACATACTCATCGTTTTCATTAACACTTGCGTTAGCAGGATACGTTACAACCGGGTAGATGAAATTTGCCATTAACAAACTCGCTTGTAGAGAAGGGTAACCTACAAACCCAATAGATGTATTATTCAAACCTGCATGCGTAGAAGCATCAGCGAAATCAGTTGTTCCATTGTATGGTGCAGCTGCAGGTCTAGTAGTTAATACAATCACTGTATCACCATTTCCAGTTCCGTCTACTTCTACTCCAACCCAAAATGTACCGTTGCTTGGAATATTCACTCCTGTTAAAGTCACCTCTGTGTTATAAACACCGAAAAGGCTTGTTCCATCAGTCAATAATTGAATTCCTCCTTGAGTTGTATCGATTGCAGAAATTGCAACGCTTCCAGTTCCCAAAACAGTTCCTGGCTTTCCAGCGTTATCGTCCCATACAGTCAAGGCTACTGAAGTTCCGTTTCCAGCATCATTTTTTGCAGCAAACATAACTCGAATTGCGTCAATTGTTCCAGAACCATGATCAACTCCGTGAGTCAAATCAAATTTTTGAACAACATCT
>JAWKMJ010000011.1:0-123607 GCA_041392305.1 Crocinitomicaceae bacterium | reverse complement strand
TTTGGAAACGGTGATTATTTTGGTGTAATCGTGGATCCTTACAAAGGCGGAAACAATGCATTTGGTTACTTCGTTACGGCATCGGGAGTACAAAGAGATGCATACTACTTTGGTGAAGAGGGTGATGGTACTTGGAATGCCGTATGGATGAGTAAAACGGTGAGAACCGATTCGGCATGGATCGCAGAAATACAGATTCCATTTTCGGCGATTAGATTTCCACGAAAAGAAATCCAAACATGGAATATCAACTTTGTTAGACAAATACGAAGAAATCGTGAAAATGCCTATTGGAACCCAGTAAATCCTCAAAAATTCGGACTTTTGAATCAATTTGGCATTCTCAAGGGTATCCGTGGAATCAAACCTCCTGTCAGACTGTCATTTTCACCTTATGCTTCGGGATATATGCGACATCACCTCAATCCAAAAGGTAAAGATTGGGATTTTGGATATGGATTGGGAATGGATCTTAAATACGGTATTACGGATGCCTTCACATTAGATATGACCTTAGTTCCAGATTACACGAATGTACGAACAGATGATCAGGTCCTTAACCTAACACCATTTGAAGTTCAATTCAATGAAAATAGACAATTTTTTACAGAAGGTATGGAGCTTTACAATATCGGAGATGTATTTTATTCCAGAAGAATTGGAGGAGTCCCTTTAGGTTTCAATCAACTAAATGGGGAAGTTCAGGATACATTGGGAGAATATGTCTCAAAAAACCCTGGAGTTGCTCAATTAATCAATGCAACCAAACTATCTGGAAGAACAAAGCAAGGAATTGGTGTTGGTCTTTTAAATGCGGTAACCAATCGGACAATTGGAGTGATTTCCGACACCGTTGGGGGTGCTCGCAATTACATTACTGATCCATGAACCAATTACAATATTTTCTCCATCTCTCAGAACCTTCCCAATAACTCTGTATTTTCTGTCATGAATACAAATACCACTAGAGAAGGCGATTTTTATGATGCAAATGTATCCGTAGTCGAAGGCCTTTACAGAAATAAAGCAAATTCTTTTGCTTTAGGTGGAAATGCAAAACTATCCTATTTATACAGTCCATCAATTCAAAACAAATTGGGTTACTCCTATGGTTTAACGGCCTTAAAAACTTCCGGAAATGTACAAGGGGAAATTACTTACGGAGAAATCAGTGACAAGTTTGACATTAATGATCTGGGATTTCAATATAGAAACAACCAACGTAGTTTTTATGGAGAAGTTGGCTATTACACTTTTAAGAAATGGAAGAAACTCTACCGATCCCGCATTGTACTTAACATGAGTCACACCCGACTATCCATGCCCGATCGTCCAGAAACCTTTGATATCAATCTCAATTTAATCGGAACCTATTTGAATTTTATGACAGCAGCAATCACGATGAACGCCAAACCATTTGGTGAATACGATTATTATGAACCTAGAAAATGGGGAGAAAAGTTTTTTGCTTTGCCCTCGATAAATCTAGGAGGATGGCTTTCAAGTGACTACAGCAAAGTTTTTGCTTATGACATTCGAGCCAATTGGAGACAATATTTTCATCAAAATCGCTTTGATGGATATTTGTATTTAAGTCCGCGTGTAAGAGCTGGAAATAAAATATTCTTTGTTTACGAATTCACCTATAATTACGCTCACAATCAGGAGGGTTATGCTTTTTATCCTTTTGACGACTTACCTAATGAATCCGTATTTGGCAAGAGAAATAATCAGACTATTACCAATACGCTTACAATGGATTTCAGATTTACTAATCGGATGGGAGTTAACCTTAGAATCAGGCATTATTGGGCACAAGTTACCTACACGGATTTTTATCTCTTAGGAGATGATGGCCGATTTGAGGATATGAACTATGATGGCGTAGATATGAACGGAGAATCACTTCACGACATCAACTACAACGCTTTTACAATTGACTTCATCTACAAGTGGGTTTTCCAACCGGGAAGTGAATTAAGCTTGGTATGGAAAAACTCTATCTACACTTCCGGAAATGGAACTGACGTCAATTTCTTTCAAAATTTTGGAGATATGATTGCATCACCTGCAACCAACACTTTATCTTTAAAAATTCTCTACTACTTGGATGTACTTTATTTTAAAAAATGGTGTCGAAAAAAGAAGGACGTCTAATTTGACACTACATTACTTTGATTGAAAAATTCATTTTTTCATCTACCACCTTCAAAATCATAATTTGATTTGGCCGCTCTATTCTAAAACCCGAAGAATTCAAGAAGTGTGTCCCCTGATATACAACTTGTCCCATCAAATTGACCAATTCCACTTGAACAACTGGCTTGTTAAAGTAATCCGATTTCACAACTAATTGATTTGCATCGTACAAAACCTGAATCTCGTTTGAAAGTTGTTGCTCATTCACTCCCAATTCTGAACCAGCGAATAAATGAACTACCAATCGGTTTTCAAAATTTGTGTGTCTGAGTTATGGTACTGAATTCCAAAGCCAGGAACAATATTATACATCGCACCCGTATTTAAATCTTCCAATGTAAGGTCGTACCTACTTTCCCAAGTATCAATTCCGAGAAGAATACGCTTCCTCTTGTAAATAAAGGGATATGGGATGAGGGAATCGTTAAATGTATTAATAGAATATTCCTCATTATTTCCATATAATTTAGAGTATAATCTAGAATATTCACTGGAATTTTATGGCATCCATTCCCAATATTAAAATCGGGTAGCAGCATAATCATTCGCACGAATTACAATTTCATCTTGTCTAATTGAATGCGTAAAATATAACTGTCTAACAAATTAGTAGATTTTAGCGATGCATCAGAGGACATAAAGTAACTGAAGTGGTTGATATTGAAGAAGAGGCTATCGCTTTGACATGAAAACCTTGATAGGAAGGAATTAAATTTGTTCCCCCATTTGTTCCCACTCCACCAACATAAGATGCGACAGGACTGACCACACGTATTAAAAGTATAAAAGTGCACCATCCAGACCTGAAGAGCTCCATGCAGATCGTCCCAGTCTAGTGTCCCAGGATAAGGATTACCCAAAAATTCCATCCATCATTCGCCGCATTTCCTGTATTATTATATTTCACAGAAATTAAAAGTTGAGAAGCGTATCTGTACTACCAAGTTAGCGACATCTTCCACATTTGAGGAATGGATGATTGACCTGAACTATACACCGTATCGGAATTCAATACCAAAAACCAGTGCCTTTTGAAACAATATCAGAAACATTGGAAGGTACAACATAACCTGTATATCAACGGAACTCAGTCTTCATCATAAAAATAGGTATTTACAAAATTAAGTAGGCACATTTGACCCAGAAACCCGTGTAAACCATTCTACCTCCCGATGCAAACGAAACTGAGACAAGGAGGCATCAAATGGCCCACTGTGCAAGACCCATTCGTATCTTCCAACATATCGTTCAGAAGTTGTTCCATTTAAAGCTCCAAAAGCAACAGCTCCAATTCGTCCGTGATAGTCTGGAGGACGCTATTAAATAGAAGTGAACCCGTATTCACAGTTAAGGAACCAAATATTCCGAAAGTTAGGACACCACGAAGAGTAGTTGTGCCATTTAGGTTGAAGAAATATTCAAAGTGAAATTTAAATTGTTGAGAAGTTATTTGTCCCAGAAATGGTTCTAGTCCCTCCAAACAACCAACCGAAAAAGTGTTTTCAAAATTTATAGTTCCAAAGGGTATCAACAAAACTACCATTATTCGTCCAGTTGCGATCTACTCAATGTGAAGCCATCATTTATCAACTCTCCTGTTGAGTTGATCGTAATACTTCTACATCGGTCATCCTGATTAATATGAACTTGATGTGCAACAACCACATCAGAACTATTTCCAGGAACACCAGCACTCCAAGTACTTGGAGAACTCCATGGACCATCTTGAACAGAAGTTACCTGAGCCAATAAAGAAGTGGCGAAAAATAAGGTAGTAACAAAGAGTAAAGCAACAAATTTCATAATTTCTATTTGTTGTGGTGAGTTTAGTTGATCGAATAAAATTAAGCCTTTTTTCTCATATTTTCTATTTTTTCACTTAATTTAATGAGTTGTTTTACTCACCATAAATTAAGTGATAAAGCTCATTTTAGAATTCTACAACATAAAAAAAAGCCACCCCTTAGGATGGCTTTCAATTCTAATCTATTCAATATTAGGATTTTGACTCATCTACCTCTTCAAAGTCAACATCTGTTACTTCATCACTAGAATCCGCGCCTGAAGTATTTCCTGTATCACCTCCAGCTTGCTGAGAAGCATTGTACATTTCTTGAGAAGCTGCTTGGAATACAATATTCAAGTTTTCCATCGCTGCCTTGATTCCTTCTAAATTTTTAGCTTCATGTTCTTTTTTCAATTCAGCTAAAGCATTTTCGATGGGCTCTTTTTTATCAGCAGGAATTTTATCACCAAACTCTTTCAATTGCTTTTCAGTCTGGAAGATTAAAGAATCCGCTTGATTTAAAGTATCCACTTCCTCTTTCTTCTTTTTGTCAGATTCCGCATTTGCCTCAGCCTCCGCTTTCATTTTAGCAATTTCTTCGTCTGTCAATCCTGATGAAGCTTCAATTTTAATCGATTGCTCTTTACCTGTTCCTTTATCTTTTGCTGAAATATTCATAATTCCGTTTGCATCCACGTCAAAAGTTACTTCGATTTGAGGAACACCTCTTGGCGCCGGTGGAATGTCTGTCAGTTGGAATCTTCCTAATGACTTATTATCATTTGCCATTGGTCTCTCCCCTTGAAGCACATGAATATCCACTGAAGGCTGATTATCAGCCGCTGTTGAAAATACTTCCGACTTTTTAGTTGGAATCGTAGTGTTTGCCTCAATCAACTTAGTGAAAACACCTCCCATTGTTTCAATTCCTAAAGAAAGTGGAATCACATCTAAAAGAAGTACATCGTTCACCTCTCCAGTCAAAACTCCTCCTTGGATAGCTGCTCCTAATGCAACTACCTCATCTGGATTCACTCCTTTGGAAGGCTCTTTTCCGAAGAATTTCTTCACTGCATCCTGAATCGCTGGAATTCTTGTAGATCCTCCAACCAAAATCACATCATCAATGTCAGAAGTAGAAAGACCTGCATTTTTAAGAGCTGACTTACAAGGCTCAATTGTTCTCTCAACGATTTTGTGAATCAATTGCTCAAATTGAGATCTTTGAAGCGATCGAACTAAGTGTTTTGGCACTCCATCAACTGGCATAATGTAAGGCAAGTTGATCTCCGTAGATGTCGTAGATGAAAGTTCAATTTTCGCTTTCTCAGCAGCTTCCTTCAATCTCTGAAGAGCCATTGGATCTTTTCTTAAATCCAATCCTTCATCCTTTTGAAATTCATCTGCCAACCAGTTAATGATCACATCATCCACATCATCTCCACCTAAGTGCGTATCTCCGTCAGTTGAAAGCACTTCGAAAACTCCATCCCCTAATTCAAGAATGGAAACATCATGCGTACCTCCACCAAAGTCAAATACAACTACTTTGATGTCCTGATCTTTCTTATCCAAACCATAAGCTAAAGCTGCAGCTGTTGGCTCGTTGATAATTCTCTTTACAGTCAATCCTGCAATTTCTCCTGCTTCCTTGGTCGCCTGTCTTTGTGCATCGTTAAAGTAGGCAGGAACTGTAATTACAGCTTCTGTTACTGTTTGCCCAAGGTAATCCTCAGCTGTTTTCTTCATTTTCTGAAGTACCATTGCTGAAATTTCCTGCGGCGTATAATTTCTGTCATCAATCTTTACTCTTGGTGTGTTGTTATCACCTTTTACCACTTCATAAGCTACTCTTTTGATCTCGTCAGAAACTTTGTCAAATGAAGTACCCATGAATCGCTTGATAGAGTAAACAGTTTTTTGAGGGTTTGTAATAGCTTGTCTTTTGGCAGGATCTCCTACTTTTCTCTCTCCACCGTCAACAAATGCTACTACAGAAGGAGTGGTTCTCTTTCCCTCAGCATTGCTAATTACTACCGGCTCAGATCCTTCCATTACAGAAACACACGAGTTGGTAGTTCCTAAGTCTATTCCAATTATTTTTCCCATAATTCCTATTTATGTTCTTTTTAAAATTATTTTCTGAAAACAACTAGGTCAATATTCATACCAAGCCAATTTTTCGGTCAAAATCTCTGAAAACTGTCATTTTTATACTGAAATTTGAATATTTAACTGACAGTATGACAGGTTGGATTAAGCTAAAAGTGGATTTGAAGATTTGAAGATTTGAAGATTTGAAGATTTGAAGATTTGAAGATTTGAAGATTTTTTAAAAAATACATTTTCAAATTGACTCATTTTCAAATTTTCAAATTAGTTTTGATTCATGGCAAATCAAAAAGTAGTTTGGATTACCGGTGCTTCTTCGGGAATTGGGAAGGAGTTGGCAATACAGTATAGTCAAAAAGGATATCAAGTTGTTTTATCTTCTCGAAAAAAGGAAGCTTTGGAACTGGTTCAGAAAGAATTAGCACATCCTGAAAATACCTTAGTCTTGCCTTTAGATCTTGAAAATTCATCTGAATTTGGATCGCTTAGCCAGCAGGTGTTTGACAAATTTGGTCGCATAGATATTTTGATCAATAACGGAGGAATTAGTCAGCGTTCTGAAGTTTCGGAGACAGATATGGAAGTGTATCGAAAACTTATGGAGATTAATTTCTTTGGAAATATTGCATTGACAAAAGTGGTCCTTCCTTTTATGAAGAAACAAGGTTCTGGACATATAGTGACCATCTCCAGCATTGCGGGAAAGTTTGGGTTCTTCTTACGATCTGGTTATGCCTCAGCCAAACATGCTTTGCAAGGATTTTATGAAAGTCTGTATTTAGAGGAAGAAAAAAATGGCATTCGCGTTACCATTGCCTACCCTGGTAAAATCAATACGCCTATTTCTCAGAGTGCCATCAAAGGAGATGGTTCAACTCATGGAGAACAAGACCACAATCAAGCTACTGGTATGCCGGCAGATCAATGCGCTAAAATACTAATTGATGCCATTAACAAGAATAAGCTGGAAGTTTTAATTGGAGGTAAAGAGATAAAAGCCGTAAAAGTAAAAAGGTTGTTTCCAAAGTTGTTCTGGAAAGTCATCAAGAAACAGAGTGCGACTTGATCTTTTGAGGCCTGAAGTACATTAAAAATGGAATGATTAACAGGACACCATAAGTAAAGAACTTATAGTGATCCATGATTCCTCTCAAGAATCCCAAATAGAAATGGGTATTCAACAAGACAAAGATGAGACCCAATCCAGCATAAATTAAATAAGCTTTGAATCCTGTGGGAAAATTACCCGCCATTCTCATTTCTTTGATTTGGTAGAGAACAAAAAAGATGGCCGGAAACGCAAAAAAGAAGGCATAGGGTTGCTGGTGTGGGAAGATCAATGGAGTAATGAGCAGAACATAAGACAAAGCGTACAAATCATTCAAAGGACTCTTTGCTGGTTTGAAAATATTTTTATCCAGAAAATAGAGCGTCAATCCAATAAAAAATATTCGTACAACCAAAATAATCAACTTCAGATTTTCGATGCCCACGTCGGCTATATTTCTTTTGTAATCTAAGGTGAAATTGTTTCTTGCATTTTCAATAAAAAGTATGGTCATCAAAGTTGTTAAAGAATGAAAGCTCCTTTCTTCCACGTCCAAAACGTGAATTGCATTGGAAGGATTTATCAAGTTGATTCTTTCACTTTGTAAGAACTCCCATTGCTTAAAACCTATCAATAAAATGGGAAATAGAGTGAATACGGCTAAAAAACTCAATGAAACAAGAATGGCCTTAAAATATCCTCGATAAAGCAAATAAGGAATTAACACTAAAGGCATGATCTTAATCGATATCCCCAATCCTAACAAGGCTCCTCCTCTCACATAATTCCCCTTTCGAATTTGGTAAAAAGACTCTATGCTGAGATACAGAATCAATAGGGTAATCTGCCCTACATTCATATTCTTTTGCCAGGTAAAGAACAGAATAAACATGGCCAAATAAGAGAGATTTCTTTTTGATCTTTCCGACCAATGGCAATTGGGAATAAAACTCCAAATTCTTCGAATCAATAGAATGGTTAAAAATCCATTAAACAATAACCAGATTAGATTTGCCAAATAGAGAGGCAAGAAGGAAAATGGATAAAGAACAGTAGCAAACAGCAAGTCATAATAATAATGAAACCACTCATGATAATGCTTCCCGTAAATGTTCTCACCTTTAAAAAGATCTCGCGAAGCTTGAAGATAAATATGAAAATCACCTTTATTTCCAGCCTCAATAAAAATAATGCTAATAAAAAGAAAACCTAAACTCCAATCCAACAGTCGCAGGTCATATTTCTGAATCCAATTCTTCACTTGGAATTTCATGACTGCATACTATTTATGGAAAACTTTACCTAGAACTGTGAGTTGTCCGGTTCTAAGGTATTCTTCGGCTCTTCGAACATCTGCGTCTTCCCTTTCCATAACAAAATAGAATTCATTTTCAGTAAACAAGTGTCGAGCCAACTCCGCTTTAAGATAAAGTTTGATCAATCTTTTTGAATGACGAATAGCATGTTCATCCTTTCGAACACCCAAATCATTAATAGCATAATTGATAAATTTATCATACACATCTTCCGTAACCTGAAAATCCTTGTCAAAATCATCAAAAGAGCTCCATTTATCCCTAAACCTATCCATATAATCAAATGCCCAATGATTAAACGCGCTTGCAATCCGCAGCTCAGTTATAAAAACACTCCGATTGGTACTATCAAATGGCAAAAAAATATCGGGTGTGATTCCCCCTCCTCCATACACAATCTTTCCCTTTGGGGTTTCAAACTTTGGAGCATTTTTGTAAATGGTACTATCGGGTTCATAAAACTCACCATTTTCATAGCGCTTTAATGCATCTTCATGATAATCAATTGAGTCGCCGTAAGGTCGCTGAATACTTCTCCCTGTAGGTGTATAGTAGCGAGCGACTGTTAATCTCATTGCGGATCCATCTTTTAGTTCGATTTGCTCTTGCACCAATCCTTTCCCAAAAGTTCTTCTACCCATAATCGTTCCCCGATCATTATCCTGGCACGCCCCAGAAACAATTTCTGACGCTGATGCGGAGTAGGAATCGATCAAAATTACCAATTCAATATCCTTCAGTTCACCCACCGAACTGGAATAATAGCTCTCTCTCTTACTTTTACGACCTTCGGTATACACGATCATTTTATCCGCCTCTAGAAACTCATCAATAATTTTTGTTGCTACACCTAAATAACCCCCTCCATTTCCTCTGATATCGAAGATGAGCTTTTTCATGCCTTTTCTTCTTAAACTTCTTACCGCGGTTTTGAAATCGTAATAACTTGAAGCTGAGAATTCAGATAGTTTGATAAATCCAATGTCCTCATTGAGCATAATACCACAATCCACTGAAGAAATAGGTATGGTTCCTCGAGTCACTTTCGTCTCAAACTCTTTTCCTTTTCTAATTACTTTCAATTGAACATCTGTTCCCTGAAGTCCTTTTAAGTTTTCAAGAACATATTCATTGGTAAGTTCAATAGTACTAAGATCTACCTCATTTACTTCAACAATCCGATCTCCTGGTTTTAACCCTGCCATCTCGGCTGGTGACTGAGGCAGAACATGAGTAGCCACCAAAGTGTCCTTGTGAATTAAAAACCGGATGCCAACCCCTCCAAAATTCCCTCTCATGCTTTCGTTAACCTCTTTCAGTCTGGAAGCTGGAATGTAAGAGCTATGAGGATCCAAATTTTGAAGCATATCGTGAATAGAACGATCTGTCAGATCTTGTACATCTATTGTGTCCACATAATTTTCCTCAATAAAATCAATGATACTAGACACCTTATCTGCAGAATTTTTAGCTTCCTCTGAAACAACGGTTTTCTCCATTGAGAAATTCCCCATGTAAAACCCTAATCCTAGGGCAACAAAGATCAATAAAGGAGTAAAAACGTAAATTCTAAAATTATTCATCTAAATCATTAATTTGAGCGACTTGCACTCCAGCTTGTACTAAAAAATCAACCCCTGATAGGTCTTTATATCCATTCACATAAACCACTCTTGTGATTCCTGATTGATGAATCAACTTACTACATTCTCTGCAAGGCGACAAACTCAAATATAAAGTAGAACCAACAGCCGAATTATTTGTTCGTGCTACCTTTAAAATGGCGTTTGCTTCAGCATGCAATACAAACCAATGAGTTTCCCCGTTGTGATCTTCGCAGCAATTATCAAATCCAGAAGGTGTACCATTGTAGCCATCCGCGATGATTATCCCATCCTTCACTATAATGGCACCAACTTGTTTTCGGTTACAATGGGATAGCTTAGACCATTCCAATGCCATTCTCAAATATGCCTTATCGTACCGCTCTTGCTTTTCCTTACTCTCGTACATATTTAAAGCTGATTTAGGCCGTAAACCTTGGATCAGTTTCCATCACATGACCACAATTGTCACATGTTCTATTTTCTTCTGAATTATAGAAATCTCTGAATCGAGTCTGGAAATCATTTTCGATATCCGTCAATTTGAACTTATATTCCTTTAATTGGTGATTGCATTCATCGCAAAACCACATTAAGCCGTCCATCATGTCGGTTCCTTTACGTACTCTTTCAACTACCAATCCAACCGTATTAGCTGGACGAATAGGAGAATGAGGAATCCCACCTGGAAGTAAAAACATTTCCCCTTCTTTGATATCATAAAGTTTTGCTTCACCATTGATTTGCAATTTTACCTGCACATCTCCTTCAATTTGATAAAACAATTCTTCTGATTCATTGTAATGGTAATCCTTTCGTGCATTTGGACCTCCAACGATCATCACAATGAAATCCCCAGCTTCAGCATACAAATTTTTGTTACTTACTGGTGGTTTCAATAAATCTCTATTTTCGTCGATCCACTTTTGTAAATTAAAAGGTGCTTTCATGATTCTTATTTTTTAATTTCTTCTGCTGATTTCAAAACTTTCTCTTTCAATCCTTGCTTGAATTGGATCACTCTTTCCAAAACTTCAGGATTGGAACTTCCAATAATACTTGCGGCTAAAATCCCTGCATTTTTAGCAGCGTTTAATGCTACTGTTGCAACAGGAATCCCATTAGGCATTTGTAAGATCGATAATATAGAATCCCAACCATCTATCGAATTGGATGATTTCACTGGAACGCCAACAACTGGAAGTGGAGTAATCGAAGCCACCATTCCGGGAAGATGTGCTGCTCCTCCTGCTCCAGCAATAATTACTTTGATGCCTCTTTTGTGTGCATTTTGTCCGTAATCAAACATTTTTTCTGGAGTTCTGTGTGCTGATACGATATCGATCTCGTATGCAATCCCCAATTCATCCAAAATGTCAGCAGCTTCCTGCATTATAGGTAAGTCTGACTTTGATCCCATGATGATTCCTACTTCTGCCATTATTTCGCTATTACTTTTATCGTTTCTTTTACAAACCTAGCCTTTTCTTTGGCTTTTTCTAAATCTTTATCAATTATTGTGATATGCCCCATTTTTCGGAAAGGTTTGGTCTCCTTTTTTCCATAAATATGAGGCTTCACCCCTGCAATTGCTGTAACCTCATCCAATTTATCATACACCACTGGCCCTTCAAATCCTTTTTCTCCAAGCAAATTGATCATGACAGAAGGTAGCGTGATCGAAGTATCTCCCAAAGGCAAACCAATAATACTTCTTAAATGCTGTTCATATTGGGAAGTAACATTCCCCTCAATAGTTTGATGCCCGGAATTATGAGGTCTAGGGGCTATCTCATTTACAAGTACTTTTCCTTCTTTTGTCAAAAACATTTCAACGGCTAAGAGACCAACCATCTCCAATTTTTTGATCAAATCTTCGGCTATCTGACAAGCTTCTTTTTCTATTGTTTGACTTACATCCGCAGGAGAAAATAAAAATTCTACCAAATTGGCTTCTGGATTAAATTCACATTCCACAACTGGAAAGGAATTCACTTGACCTTTCTCATTTCGAGCGACGATTACTGATATTTCTTTGTCAAAATCAACAAACTTCTCCAAAACAGAAGGTACATCAAAACCTCCCGCCACATCATCTTCATGTTTGATCGGTGTTACTCCTTTGCCATCATATCCTCCTTTGCGCATTTTTTGCATGAAAGGAATTTCAGAAACATAATTGGAAATTTCGTTGCGATTGTTTACTAAAAAGAAATCAGCCGTGGGAATACCGTGATCTCGGTAAAACTCCTTTTGTAACCCTTTATCCTGAATCATTTCAATAATGTGTGGTTGAGGAAATACTTTAATTCCTTCAGCCTCCAATTTCTTTAAAGCCTCCACATTTACATTCTCGATTTCGATGGAAACCACATCTTTGTTTTTACCAAAGGCATACACCTGATCAAAATCCAGAATACTTCCATTCACAAAATTAGGTGAAATGCTAGAACAAGGGGCATTTTTATCGCCATCCAAAAAATGACATTCTACATCAAAATTAATGGCTTCCTGAAAGAACATTCTTCCCAACTGACCTCCTCCTACGATTCCGATTTTCTTCATTGATTCTTGACGAAAAGATTTTGGTAGGCAAAGATAGGATTTTTTAGTTCCAAGTAGTCAGTCAAAAGTAGTCAGTTTCATATTTCGGCATAAATATGTAATCTATAAAAACAAAATGAAACTTGGAACTTGGAACTACCTACTTGGAACTATTTACTAAATTTACCTATGCAAACGATCAAAGTAAAAGAGAAACGATTTGAAATTGCGATTCCAGCCAATAGAATTGCTCAAAGGGTGGATGAACTTCAGGCCGAAATATATTTGAATTATCAGGATCGCACTCCTATTTTCATTGGGATTCTGAATGGAAGCTTCATTTTTATGGCGGATCTATTAAAAGGATATCCTGGTGATTGTGAGATGGATTTCATCAAAGCTTCAAGTTATGAAGGAATGGAATCTACAGGAAATGTGAAAGAAATCATGGGACTCAAAACAGATATTGAGGGAAGAGATATCGTTTTAGTCGAAGACATTGTTGATACCGGACTCACACTTCAAAAACTCTTGGAAAATCTTAAGCGCTCGAAGCCTTCTTCAATAAGTATTGTATCTTTGCTGTTCAAACCAGAAAAATGTCAGGCCGATTTTACAATCGATTATCTCGGTTTTGAAATCCCGAATGAATTTGTCATTGGATACGGTTTGGACTTCGACGGAAGCGTTAGAAATTTAAAACATATATACCGACTTCAAGAGTCGTAATTAAAATAAACAAACATGTTGAATATTGTATTATTTGGACCTCCAGGTGCAGGAAAAGGAACTCAATCAGAAAGACTAGAAGGAAGATATAACCTTGTTCATTTATCGACAGGTGATATTTTTCGGGCAAATATTAAGGGTCAGACTGAATTAGGAACTCTTGCTAAATCCTACATCGATAAAGGTCAATTGGTTCCAGATGATGTAACAATCAAAATGCTGGAGTCAGAGGTAAACAATCATCCGGATGCAGATGGATTTATTTTTGATGGATTTCCAAGAACAAAACCACAGGCGGCTGCTTTAGATACTTTTTTATCTTCCAAAAACACTGAAATCAAAATGATGTTGAGTTTGGAAGTACCTGAAGAGGAATTAAGAGATCGATTGAAGAAAAGAGCTGAAATTTCAGGAAGATCAGATGATGCGGATCCTGCAATCATTCAAAATAGAATTGATGTGTACCGCAAGGAAACTGAACCAGTAAAAGAATATTACGAAGAGCAATCCAAGCTTGAAAAAGTAGACGGATTAGGTAGCATCGACGACATTACCCAAAGGTTGTTTGCAGCTATCGATAACAACTAAAATTAGCCATGGCTAAAAACTTTGTAGATTACGTTAAGATCCATTGCCGATCCGGACGAGGAGGCTCAGGGTCCGCGCACTTGCGTCGTGAAAAATACAATGCCAAGGGAGGACCTGATGGTGGAGATGGAGGGCGTGGCGGACACGTAATTCTCAAGGGAAATGAAAATATGTGGACTTTGCTCCACTTCAAATACCAAAAGCACGTTAAGGCTGGGCATGGGGTGAATGGCTCCAAAGATTTGTCAACAGGTAAAATGGGAGAAGACAAAGTTTTGGAAGTACCTCTCGGAACAGTAGCTAAAGATGCGGAAACAGGTGAAACACTTTTCGAAATTACCCAACATGGAGAAGAGCGCATTCTTTTGGAAGGTGGTAGAGGTGGATTGGGAAATGCACATTTCAAGTCTTCAACGAATCAAACACCAAGGTATGCCCAACCAGGTGAAGATGAAAAAGAAGCCTGGAGAATTTTAGAATTGAAGGTTTTGGCTGATGTAGGTTTAGTAGGCTTTCCAAATGCTGGTAAATCAACTTTACTATCGGTGGTTTCGGCTGCAAAACCAGAGATTGCCAATTACCCATTTACGACTTTAGTTCCAAATTTAGGGATTGTCTCTTACCGGGATTACCGGTCATTTATCATGGCAGACATTCCCGGAATCATTGAAGGTGCTCATGAAGGAAAAGGATTGGGATTACGATTTCTAAGACATATTGAAAGAAATTCCGTGTTGCTTTTCATGGTACCCGCTGATACCGACGACATTAATAAGGAATACGAGATTTTGCTGAATGAATTACGGCAATACAATCCAGAACTCATGGATAAACAAAGGTTATTGGCCATCACAAAATCGGATATGTTGGATGAAGAATTGATGAATGAAATCAAAAAAGAACTTCCAGATCTTCCTCATGTTTTTATTAGTTCGGTGGCCCAAACGGGCATTGTGGAACTTAAAGACATGCTATGGAATGCAATTAATCGAGAATGATCCAATGGCTGGAAAATATTGATCAAAAACTATTTCTTTTCCTCAACGGTCTGCATGCCGACTGGCTAGACCCGGTTATGGTTCAAATAAGCGGCAAAGTCCAATGGATTCCAGTTTATTTGCTTTTCATTTATTTGATTCACAAATATTACGGATTAAAAAACACCATTTTTGCCACCATCATTTTGGTGTTATTAGTTGTTATTGCGGATAGTGTTTCTGTTCACTTATTTAAAAATGTTTTTCAGCGCTACCGCCCAAGCCACAATTTGGAAATAGCACATTTAGTACATATTGTTGATGGCAAGAAAGGGGGGCAATACGGCTTCATTTCTTCTCATGCAGCCAACTTTTTCTGCATGGCCATGTTTTTGAGTCAATTGTTAAAACCCAAAATCAAGCATATTAGTTGGATCTTATTGTTTTGGGCCTCTTTGGTCGCTTATTCAAGAATTTATTTGGGTGTGCACTACCCTAGCGACATTCTAGCAGGTGCATTGGTAGGCGCATTTATTGGTTTGGTAGGATTCCGTATTTTTGACAAACAAGTATTGCAAAATGTGGATTAATCTATTGGCCATATTCATTGGAGGTGGACTCGGATCTGTGAGTCGGTATGGAGTTTCTGTTTGGACGGTACAAAAATTTGAAAGTAGTTTTCCCATTGGAACATTGATCACCAACACCTTTGCCACTGCCATCTTAGCTTTGTTTGTTTATTTCGCAAAAGACAAATTACCTCATCAGGAACATTATCTATCTTATTTAGTGATGGTTGGATTTTGCGGAGGATTTTCCACTTTTTCTACTTTCAGTTTAGAAACTTTTAAGCTGATTCAAGAAGGCTATTTCTGGTGGGCAGTGCTGAATATATTGATCAGTGTGGCTTTGACCTTGAGTGTGATTTTTGTGATTGCTAAGAGTGTGAAGTTGTAGAAGTAGGCTATTACACGGAGATGCACGGTGAGACACGGGGATTCACGGAGAATGAGTGCATTATATGCGATACCGTTTTATTCCATCTTTAAGCAGTTTTACATTAAAATTTAATAGATATCCTATTGGGAATTCACCAAGTTTTAGATAAGTGAGAATTTGTGCCTGGTGAACTTCATTTAGTTGATCCACTGTCTTTAATTCCAACACAATCTTGTCTTCTATTAATAAGTCTATCCGATACCCATGATCCAATTTTACATCTTCATAAACTAAGGGCAAAGGAACCTCTTTCTTTACATTGAATCCAGACTTTTGTAATTCGTAAAACAAGCACTCTCTATAAGCAGATTCTAATAATCCTGGCCCTAATTTTCGATGTACTTTAATTGATTTAGAAATGACCTCATCGGTCACATTATTGTAATTCATTAATTATAGATTTAAATGGTTAGTCAAATATAATAAAAATCTAACCATCACCTCCGTGAATCACCGTGCGTCTCCGTGAATCACCGTGTCATAGCCATAAATAAGCATATGCCTTCAACAACCCAAAGTGAATAGATAAATCTCCATCTTCCGAAAGACTCTTAAAAAATTCGTACCTTGTTAACCATAACGCTTTTACAATGAAACTCATACTCTCACTCATTCTTCTTTACGCAGGAACAATTTATTGTCAGAAACCTACTTTAAATGATTTCCAAGCTGAAGCCGATTCAGCTGGACTGGTCTTTACTATGCCTGAAGGCTTTGAAATCGCCGATGTAAAAGAAAATAAAGACTTGTATTACTCCTTTGCCATCATCAATGCAGATAAATCCATGGAAATTCGGTACACTGTCTGGTCTTTGAATGAAATGTTTGAGGCTTATGAAGCTTCCTTAAAGGACAGCAATGTGACCATGGTCAACCCGAATAATATGTACTATGCTAGAGTCCAAGCCAACATGATGAACATGACTGGAGGACAAATCTATAATATTGGTGCTTTTCCAGACGAAGCAGTTAAGAGAGAATTTAACGCCGACAAAGGTGGAGCCTGCTTTTTTGAATTCAATTGTGAATTTGGTGAGGATTGGGTGTATGGACAGTTCATATACCTGCACAAAGATGATGTGGCTGATGTAATCATTACTTTCATGAGTAAAGATGCTGACCGTCATTCGGATCTTATGAGTCCAGCATTTCATGCACTGAAGTTCAAATCAGAGGATTAGTTGTACTTTTAGGACATGAATCCAACTCAGAAAAATTTCCATGAAAAGGCTCAATTGTATTTAGAGAAGTTTGGTCATTTGGACAATTATTTCTCCCATTTTGATGTATTTCTAGAACATCTTCCTGGAAATGCTCATGTTTTGGATTTGGCATGCGGACCAGGCAATATCACAAAATATTTACTTCAAAAAAGACCTGATTTAATCGTTTTGGGTGTTGATTTTGCTCCGAATATGATTGAGATAGCCCAGAAAGAAAATCCAAAGGCCTTATTTCAGATAATGGACATGTTCCAAATAGACCAGATTGAAGATCAGTTTCATGGTATCATTTGTGGTTTTGGATTACCTTATGCCTCGAAAGAACAAGCCCTTGATTTGATTCAAAAATGTGCTTCCAAATTGCTTCCGAACGGGAAATTATTCCTAAGCACAATGGAAGATAACTACTTCAATTCGGAAGAAAAAGAGGGAGTCAAGATGTATTTTCATGAGAAGGAATATTTGCAAAATTTCATGAAGGATGCAGGATTAGAGGTAAGTTATTGCAAAAACCAAAAGTTTACCGAACCGGGTTATGATATGGTGGATTTGATATTGATTGGCAGGCTATCACACGGTGATTCACGGTGAGACACGGGGATTCACGGAGAATGAGTGCATTATATGCGATACCGTTTTATTCCATCTTTTAGCAGTTTGACATTAAAATTTAATAGATATCCTATTGGGAATTCACCTAGTTTTAAATAAGTGAGAATTTGTGCCTGGTGAACTTCATTTAGTTGATCCACTGTCTTTAATTCCAACACAATCTTGTCTTCTACTAATAAGTCTATCCGATACCCATGATCCAATTTTACATCTTCATAAACTAAGGGCAAAGGAACCTCTTTCTTTACATTGAATCCAGACTTTTGTAATTCGTAAAATAAGCACTCTCTTTAAGAAGATTCTAATAATCCTGGCCCTAATTTTCGATGTACTTTAATTGATTTAGAAATAACCTCATCGGTCACATTATTGTAATTCATTGAATATTGATTTAAATGGTTAATCAAATATAGAAAAAAACATCATAACCTCCGTGCATCGCCGTGCGTCGCCGTGAATCTCCGTGTCACAACCCACTACAATCAAAACCCAGGCAAACTCTTCTCTTTTTGAAAAAGGTATTCTATAGAGTTCTTTTCTAATCCCGTTTCTGGATCTATATCGATAATAATTCCAATCATCTGATATTCCATATCACTTTTCAAAAACAAATCTCCTAGATCAACTACACCTTCCCCTTTTTCAACTTCAATAATCAAATTATTGTACATCACATAACTAAATATCAATTTGACTTTTGTCAATGTATCGGGAATATTAATTCTGAAATATCCATCTAAATCTGAAATGGTTCCAATATTTGCTCCTTCCAATTCTATATGGCATCCAATAACCGACTCTAAAACCTCCTCATCCATCACTCTCCCTCTCACTTCCCAAGAATTCGATATTGTATCTTTTTGGAAAACTTGATTTTCAACCTCCTGCCCATAAGCAAAATCAACTTTAAAAAGAGTTCCACTAAAACAGATCACCAAAGCCAATAATACTTTTTGAAAAGGCGTAATCGGTTGCTCCAATTTCGAAGCTGGAACCTTAGCACAAACAGACCCTTTACCTCTCAAAATCTCCTCAATCTCACAATCAGATGCATTTTGGAAATCATAAATTCTCTTAAAGCATAAATCACAAAAGCGTGTTTTGTCCTCTAAAGTCTTCAACTGATCCCATTTTACCGGACAAGAATATTGAATGCCGAGTTTCATTTTTAATTAAATGATGCTCACATTGCATTTATTCCACAAATCAATTGCATATCATTCCTTAAACTCATAAACCATCTCCACCTGCAATACATATTGAATCCCTACTTCCGGATCGGCAGCATTGAGCACTTTATCAAAAGGAGAAACATCTGTTCCATCATAATAGAAAGTCTTGGTTTTTCTCAATTCCTTTTTGACATAATCCTGATTATAAGAATGATTGTACACTTGCAAATCAGCAGTTTCAAAAGGTTGATAACTGACATATTGATTTTTAGGATACAAACTGTAAAAATTGTCAAAACTGATTCTCGATTTTCCACTTAATTTCTGTTCACATACTTTCAAGAACATCTCTTTTCTTTTATTGATAAACTTCACAGATTCATCAAAAAGTTGAGTGTATGCCGCATCGATATCTTCATTGATGTATTCTACTTTAACTATATCATAGATTTCTTGCTTGGCACACAAAACCGAAATCTTGTCCATCAAACCTATATCCTCAATAATGAAAATCACATTCTTTTTTAGCTCAAACCCCTTTTGTACCTGATTTGCCTGTGTTTTACCTACTTCGTAATCATAGATTTTTGATTGCGCCACATAATCCACATATAAATCTTTTTCCTCTACACCTATAGTTTTCAAATCCGTTTTCAAGGCTTCAATTCTTTGATTCATCTTTTTATTGCATTCCGCAACCGTCTCTCCTTCTTGATGCACTCCCACAGATACTTCAAATTTATCCGCCCTCTTATTCAATAAAATAAATGAATTGATAATTAAGGTAGAATCAGTCGATCGTATGACTTGTCTTTGAATGGTTGGTTTTGCATTCACATTGCCATAAGAATGATGTTGCCTGTACACTTGATTACCCCCAACTTGAGCAAAAGAAGAAAAAGAGATCAGCAAAATGCCAATTCCTAAAATTTTAGAATAGTTCATTGTTTTGTGTTTTAGAATTTGGAGAATCGTACAGTTATGAGGTGAATTGGTTCAGGGAAGAAAGTTCAATGAAAAATCATATAATACTATTCACAAATAACTTGGTACTAAAAAACAACATCCCCCAAAGCCTCCTCCACCTTATCCACAGGCAATTTGCAAGTCTTATTCTGGCAAACAAAGATTTTATCTTGTCCCAATTTCCCTTCGGCTAACGGACTATTGATGGTATTCGATTCACCTCCTAAAAACAAGGCATTCGGGATGTATTTTTTTTGAATTTGAACTAATTGGTTCTTCCAGTTTTTCCCTGCTATAACGATTTCGTTTACCGGTTTTATTAAGTCCAATAATAGAAGTCCCCAATTCGAATAAGCACTCCCGTACTGCTCCATTCCATCGTAAACGGCGGTTAGCATTTTTTGACTTTGCTTCGTCAATTTCTCATCATCCATCAAGGTTCCGATTCGGAATAAATTTCTTGCCATGATGGAATTTGTCGACGGAATGACATTGTCTTCTGTTTCTGTTTTTCTGTGGATTAACTGAGCGTTTTTGGTCGTAAAAAAATAAAGTTCGTTTTCCTTATTCAGAAATAGATCATCCGTTTGATTCAACAATTCTTTAGCAAACTCAAAGTAATCAGCTTTAAATGTAACCTCATACAAATCCAAAAAAGCTTGAATACAAGTTGCATAATCATCTAAAAAGCCCTCAATGGTAGACTTCCCTTTTTTATATGTATGATGCAACACTCCATTAGAATACTGAATTTCTTGGATCCACTGTGCAATAGATTCTGCCCTTTCGAGATATTTTTCTTTCCCAAAAGCCTGATAAGATCTGGTCAAGCCGGAGATAAGCAAAGCATTCCAAGCGGTCAAACATTTATCATCCAATCCCGGATGAATTCGTTTATTCCTTTCCAGAAGAAGTTTTGCATCCATTGCCTGTATCTTCCTTTGTATAACATTTTCAGACAATTGAAAACGATCTGCTAGTTCAGTCAAGTTTTCATTTCGATGTAAGATGTAATTTCCGTGCTCCCAAAATCCTTTGGAGTTGATCTGATAGACTTCCTTCCCCAATAAATAATCATCTCCTAAAATGTGCATCAATTCACTTTCCTTCCACACATAAAACTTCCCTTCTTCTCCTTCAGAATCTGCATCCAGAGCAGAATAGTAAGCGCCTGACTCATCTTTCATTTCAGACTCCAACCATTGAAAGGTTTTCTCCACGACTTCCTGATAATGATCCTTTTGAAATACTTTAAAAGCATCAGCATACAAACCAATTAATTGCCCATTATCGTAAAGCATCTTTTCAAAATGTGGCACTTTCCAAAGCGCATCGACCGAGTATCTCGCAAAACCTCCTCCAATTTGATCGAAAATGCCTCCACAAGCCATTTTGTCTAAGGTCAATTCAATATGTGATCTCAGATTTTCATCTCTGTTGTGATAAAAGGTTCTCAGTAAAAAATCGTAATTATTAGGCAGAGGAAATTTTGGTGCTTTATTGGGTCCTCCTTCTATATTATCAAATCTTCGTTTCCAGTTAATCAGGATTTCATCCAATTTATCTTCTGCAAAAGATTTATTTTCTTTCACACGAACCAACTCGGAAGTACGAATTCCCTCCGCTACCTCTTCAGCATATTGAGCGAGTCTTTCTGGTTCAGTTCGATATAAATCAGCTAATTTTTCGAGAATTTGAATCCATTGTTCTTTTCTAAAATAAGTTCCTCCATAAATTGGTTTTCCGTTTGGAAGTACTATGCAATTCAACGGCCATCCACCTTGTCCAGTCATTAATTGCACGGCCGACATATACACTTGATCCACATCTGGTCTCTCTTCTCTATCCACCTTCACCGAAATAAAATGTTGATTCATCACTTTGGCTACAGTTTCATCTTCGAAAGACTCATGTTCCATCACATGGCACCAATGGCAGGAAGAATAACCCACACTTATCAGTACCAATTTATTTTCAGATGCAGCCTTTTGGAAAACTGAATCACTCCATGAAACCCAATTCACTGGATTATAGGCATGTTGCAACAAATAGGGAGAAGATTCATGAATTAAAGCATTTGCTTTTTTAGAAGAATCCTGCATGATCTTTAATTGAAAAGGTTCATCCCACCGAGATTGAGATCACTTGGGTTGACTGGATATTCAAATTCAAGAGGGAATTTTTTCGACAAGCCTTTCGCACTCACTTTTGCATTTCCTTTGATTTCCAAATTGATCGAGCCACCTCCAAACATATTGACCAAAGAGCTTCCCAATCCACTCATCAGATCTTTAAACTTTACCGTTACTTCTACAGGATAAGCATCTGAGGCATTTTTCTTGATCACTACTTTTTTACCAACATCTCCCTTGGCCAATGATTTTCCATTCACCCCAAGATCAACATTATTAGCTCTGACCGTGATATTGTAATTATTCGGATTATTGATGCGGGCGTCAAACTTTAATTTCACTTGCTCTTTATCAATCTTATCAACTTTGAAATTGCTCACTCCTTGAAACTGAACATCCTGATAAGTCATGCAAGAGCATAGAAAAAATATCAGAATGATAAATTTAACACCTAACTTCAAATACGTTAAATATCGAAACAATCTCGAATTCAAAATCTTCCCAATCCGGCTTAAAAACTTTTGCATTTTGAACTTATTTAGACAACTCCGCATAATGCTTATAGAAAAGCGGGATGGTCTCTATTCCTTTATAAAAATTGAACAAACCATAATGCTCGTTTGGAGAGTGAATCGCATCCGAATCCAATCCGAAACCAAACAATACTGTCTTCAATCCTAATTCTTTTTCGAACAAAGCAACAATAGGAATGGATCCGCCCGATCGAACAGGTATTGGATTTTTACCAAAAGTTTCCTGCATTGCTAAACTAGCTGCTTTAAACCCAACAGAATCTATCGGTGTAACAGCTGCTTCACCACCGTGGTGAGGTGTCACCTTTACTCTTACTCCCTTAGGAGCAATGCTTTCAAAGTGCTCTTTAAATTTCTTTGTAATCTCATCTGAAGACTGATTCGGAACCAATCGCATCGAAATTTTCGCATAAGCTTTGGACGCAATCACAGTTTTAGCTCCTTCACCAATATAACCTCCCCAAATTCCATTCACATCTAAAGTAGGTCGAATCGAAGATCTTTCCATTGTGGAATAGCCTTTTTCACCATACTCCGACTCAATGTCCAGAGCTTTATTATAATCTTCCTGACTAAAAGGCGCTTTGGCCATTTCCGCTCTTTCTTCTGATGAAAGTTCTTCTACATTGTCATAGAATCCTTTAACAGTAATATGATTATTTTCATCGTGAAGGGATGCAATCATCTTAGCTAAGATATTTATTGGATTGGCTACAGCTCCCCCGTACAAACCTGAATGCAAGTCTCTGTTTGGCCCAGTTACTTCAACCTGCACATAGCTTAAACCTCTTAACCCAGTACATATGGATGGCGTATCATTGGCCAACATCCCCGTGTCTGAAACCAAAATAATATCAGAAGTTAATTTCTCCTTATTTTCAGCACAGAATATTCCTAAATTATCTGATCCAACTTCTTCTTCACCTTCAATCATGAATTTCACGTTACAAGGAAGAGAATCCGTCTTAATCATGCATTCAAAAGCTTTCACATGCATGAACATCTGACCCTTATCATCACAAGCTCCCCTAGCAAATATGGCCCCATCAGGATGTATTTCTGTCTTCTTTACTACAGGTTCAAAAGGAGGAGAATGCCAAAGATCTAATGGATCAGCTGGCTGAACATCGTAATGACCATAAACTAGAACTGTCGGTAAAGCAGGATCTATGATTTTATCAGCATAAACAATTGGGTGCCCTTTAGTTGGACAAATTTCCACATTTTCTAACCCAGATGCGATCATGTTCTGTTTTAGTGCCTCGGCCATGTTTGCTACATCTTGCTTATATGCAGGATCCGCGCTTACAGACGGGATTTTCAACAGATCAATTAGTTCGTCAAGAAATCTTTGTTTGTTTTCGTTGAAATAGCTTGTAATCTTATTGGTTTGAATTGTTTCCTCCATGCTTTTGATTTGAAATTCGGTGAACCCAAAGTTAGCAAAAGTTTCATGAGAGTAAAATTTTTGGCACCATTTAGCAATACTCGAATTGTCTAAATATGTTGATTCAACCTTGCACAGTTATCAAAAAAAATTAATTTATTTGTGCAACCTTCTGCAAGAATTAATAGTCTTGCTTTAGAATGAAAATTTACATGTAATAAGTTATGAAAAGAATAACCCTATTCATTTTTGGAGCAATACTATCAGTGAGCTCCTACGTAAATGCACAGTTTACAGTGACCAACACACAAACTGTTGAAGATTTAATCACCAATGTTTTAGCACCAGGAGTTCAAATAACGAACGTAACCGTTAATGGCGGACCAGGTAACGTAACTAATGTTCAAGTTGGATATTTTGATGATATGGGGACAGGATTCCCAATCTCAACGGGTATTGTTATGTCAACGGGGAATGCGGTTGATTGTGCTCCGGCTGGTACTTTTTCAAGCACAGACTTGAACGGTGGAGCGGATCCAGATCTATTGCAGATTAATGGAGGTACATCGATTAATGATGCCATCGTCATTGAATTTGACTTCCTTGCAACGAATGATACAGCTGTTTTTAATTATTCATTTGGTTCAGAGGAGTACAATACTTACGTAAGTTATGCGGATGTTTTCGGATTCTTTTTAAGTGGACCAGGAATCGCAGGACCATTTAGTAATAGTGCGGTAAACATTGCAATAGTGCCTGGGACAGCAACAGAAGTATCCATTGCAACAATTAATAATGGATCTTCAAATTCAGGGCCGTGTGTTAACTGTCAATATTACAATTATAACACAGGGTCTCCGATGGCATTTCAAGGCTACACAGATGTATTAACTGCAATTGCAGCACCTCTTGTTTGTGGAGAAACTTACCACATCAAAATGGCACTAGGAGATAATCTAGATGGAATTTATGATACAGGGGTATTCCTAGAATCGGAATCCTTTGTAGCAACAGGTCCGAACGTAAGTTTATCTCCCATCAATCCTGATGGGTCTATTTCGACCGATTCAGTTGTTGTGGAAGGATGTACAGAAGCCTTACTTGTTTTCACAAGAGATGATGCTACTGGGGCTATATGTTATCCACTATCTGTGGGAGGAACAGCTACTCCAGGAGTAGATTACAATGTTTTACCTGATTCGGTTTGTATGCCTGATGGAGTAGATTCAGTTACTGTATCTATTATTCCAATTCAAGACGGAATGTCAGAATCTCCTGAATCGATTACTTTAGGAACTTACATTATTTCCGCTTGTGGGGATACAATACCACTGAATGGAACAATTTGGATTATCGATGCCCCAACTTTTAATGTGGTTGTATCGGACACTACTTTAACTTGTCCTCCAGGCAACATTAATATTACAGCTTCAACAGATGCAGGAACCCCACCATTCACTTATGATTGGGGAGCTCAAGGAACAGGAGCTACAGTGTCTGTTCCGCCTACAACGGGTACGACACCCTATACCGTTGACGTAACCGATGGATGCGGAGTAACAGCGCAGGGCACCATGAATGTTACTGTAAATTCACCTGCACCTCCAACAATCACTTTTAGTGGTGGATCTACACAGACTATTTGCCCTGGTCAAAACATCACCATTACGCCGAATGTTACTGGTAATACAGGAACACCTTCTTTTGAATGGTCATTTAATAACGGTATATCGCCTGTTGAAAGCACGAATTCAACCTGGACAATCGCGCCAACAACTGCTACTTGGGCTTATGTTCAAGTAACCGACAACTGTAATTCAGTGCTAGACTCCATGAGAATCTTAATGGGATCAGTTAATGTAACGGCGATTAACATCACAGATATCACTTCTTGTGTAGGGGTTAACGACAATGGTGAAATTGAGATCATTACCAACCCTGCCGCTGGAGTTGGAAACTTTACTTTTGATATCGATGGAGGTATACCGAACACTACAGCTTCCAATTCAAGTGGTTTATTTGCAGGATTATATAATGGAGCATACCAAATTCATGTTGAAGATGTTAATACAGGTTGTACACTTGATACAGTAGTTTCAATTGGCGCAATTACAGGAACCCCACCAACCGCAAACCCAATCAATGTAGTCGATGTAACTTGTCCTGGAGCTATGAATGGGTCGATTGAATTGCAAAACATAACTGGAACTTCAGGCAATCTGCCATTTGATATCACTTGGACTCCAACAGCTGGACCAGTGATTTCAGAAACTGGTATTATCACTACAAGTCCTACAGCAACTCATACACAGTCGAATTTATACGGATCAACCTGGACGATTACCATTTCTGATCAAATAGGATGTGCTTCATCTTATACTGTAACAATTAATGAACCTTCTCCAATTACTTTAGGATTGACTTATGATGAACCTTTATGTTATGGTCAATCTTATGGATCTGTCTATATAAATGGTGGAGGAGGCACCACACCGTATACATTTACTATTTATGATGCGGATAGCAATTTGTTAAACACAGGAAACTCAAATGCAGCTGAACTTATTCCAACTGGATGGTATTATACTGCAATTACAGATGCAAGAGGTTGTTTTAAAGGTGATTCCATCTTCCTAGACCAACCAGATTCAATGTATGCGAGCATCTTGTTAACGAACCCTAAATGCTATGCTGAAGCTTCAGGAGAAGCATTGGTAGATCAAGTTTTTAACGCTCAAGGAGCCGTACAATATTCTTGGTCACCTTCGCAAGATTCAACAAACTATGCTCGTTTTCTAAATGCAGGAAACCATACGGTAACTTTGGTAGATTCTGTCGGATGTATCTGGCAATATTCATTCACTTTAACAAATCCAGATTCAATCTATATTCAAACGATTTCATCTGAGCCTTCCTATTGTAGAGGTGATAATATTTATCCTGGTTCAGGAACTGTTTCTGGAACTGCTGCTGGGGGTACAGGTACTATTACTTATACATGGACAGGAAATGGTCAAACTGTAAACACAAATACTTGGGGAAATAGAAAGCCAGGTTGGTATTTTCTTTATGCATCCGATCAGAATAATTGTATTGTTTCAGATTCTGTTTATGTTGACTCTCTAAATCCAGTAGCCAATTTCACTGCTGATCCAATGCAAGGAACAGAACCAGTTACGGTTACTATTGAGGACATGTCTTCAGATAGGGTGACGAATACATGGGGATTCATTGCACTAGATGCAAATGGAGACACGATCAGTTCCTCGGGAAATTCTTATGTTATTGGATACGATTCTTTACAACCTCCTTTTGATACAACATTTATGTCTGGAGATTATGAGATTTGTTTGGTAGTTTCGAACAATTATGAATGTTACGATACACTTTGCAAGAGTATTGAAATATTCCCTATTCCTTCCATTACAGATCCAAACGTAATCACTCCAAATGGGGATAATAACAACGACACTTGGGCTCCAATCACCCAAGGTATGGCTGAATTGAATTGTACTATTTTAAATAGATGGGGAAATAAGGTTTTTGAACTTACTAGCCCATCAGACACATGGGATGGAACTAATATGAATACCGGCCAACGCGTAGCAGATGGTGTATATTCTTTTGTATACACAGCCCGTGCTCAAAATGGAACCGAATTTACAGGACAAGGTTTTATCCATGTCATAAGTAAATAAAAATCATTATTTAGTATTAAAAGCCGCTTAAATATAAGCGGCTTTTTTTATTTTACTAAACACGTAAAACCTTGGTATCACTGAGTTTTATACCATCCGCAACTTAAGAAGTAAAAAAAAATTACCTTTCGATAAAACCTTTTCAATAAATTAGCCGTCTACTTCATGTTAAGACACTTAAATAATTATTTACTAAACAAATAAAAATGAAAATGAAACACTTAGGCCTACTAATCATGGCATTTTTTTTGGCCATACAAGCCAATGCTCAAAAAGATGAAGGCTTCTCTTCAGCAGAAGAACGGGTTAAATTCAATATCGAAAACAATATAGATGATTTTGACGGTTGTGTCGTGAATTATTATTTTGATATTATTCAGGGGGACCAAGCCAGAGAAAAACAAATTTTTGCACAAATCCAAAACAACTTTATTGGATTAATAGATGTAACAACAGTGCAAGAAGGAGAAAAAAGATCCATTCGAATTAGTACAAATGGAACAACTAAGAACAATCCAATCTATTATAATCTTTTACAGATGTACTCCCGTACAATCAAGCAAGGTAAAAGAGAAATGTTATTAAAATAAGAATCATGAGACTACTTAAAAATTTTTCATTAACAATAGTTTTACTTTTCATTACTTCGGTTGCATTTTCTCAACCGACGAATGACGATCCTTGTGGAGCACTTCCTATATCTGTAGGAAATAGTTGTTCATTCATTCAATATAATAATGTGGGGGCTACAGGAACAACCAGCCCTGCCGCTCCAAGCTGTGGCGCTTACAATGGCGAAGATGTTTGGTTTGCTGCCTTAGTTCCACCAAGTGGGAATTTAACATTAGATGCTCAAGCTGGGACATTGACTAACATTAATATGGCAGTTTATTCCGCTTCAGATTGTGGAGGTCCTTTTACAGAAATTGGATGTGATAACAACAGTTCTACAAATCCAAATATGCCGTCAATAGACTTATCAGGTTTAACTCCTGGAACGGTAGTTTATATTCGAGTTTGGGATACTTATCTTGCACCAATCCCAGGACCTTACAATCCATTAGATCAAGGTACTTTTTCATTGTGTGCTTATGATTTAACAGTTTCTACGGGTAATCCATCAGGAGGATGTGGAAACAACCCTGCTCCTGGTGATGATTGTGCCTCTGCAACCCCAATTTGTTCGTTCGACGGATATTGTGGCACTACTAACGCTTATAACGACAACTATTGGTCACAATTAAACACAGCATTCTGCGGATCGATTGAAAACAACTCCTTTACCACTTTCGAAGCCTCTTCTACTACATTAAACCTAGTCGTAGACGTAACGAACCCAGGTATTGGAAACTGTTCATCAGGAATCCAATTCTTTTTGTTTTCAGCTGCTAACTGTGGTTCAGGAGCGGTAAATGGAATTTCTTGTTCTTCACCAATGCCTGTTGGATCCAATAACTTTACAGCAACAGGTCTTGTACCTGGTCAAACCTATTACCTAATGGTGGACGGCTATGCTGGAAATATCTGTGAATATGTAATTAATGCAGGATCTGGATCTGGTGTAAATACAGGTATCAATATTACAAGTGGTGACCAAACTGTTTGCCTTGGAACACAAGTTCAACTTGCAGTTGAAGGAACAGGCGGACTTCCTGTTACATGGACAGGACAGAACTTGAACACCAATTCAGGAGACACTGTGATTTTTACTGCAACCAACCTAGGAAACTTTACCATTGTTGCTGATGCTGCAGGCTTACAATCTAACTGCGGATCATCTGATAGTGTAGATATTACAGTAGTTAGCGGTTCAAATATCAATGTTAGTGCATCTGCGTGTGATGTAGACGGAAATGTAGTATTGACTGCAACTGGTGGAACAAACTATTTATGGGAGCCAACTGGATTAGTTAGCCAGACTTCAGGTTCTCAAGTAACCATTACACCTACAACTTCAGGAACCTACTATGTTTATGGACAGAATGGAAACAACTGTATTGACACTGCGACTATTGTAGTGCCTGCTTGTGTTCCTTGTACAGCTCCAACAATCACTATTACTGCTCCAAACGCTGTATGCGAACCAGGAACAGTCGATGTATCGGGTTTTGTTTCTGCTACTGGTGGGGCAATTATTACTTATCATGCTACTGCAGCTGACGCGACTAATGATGTTAATGCATTGCCATCATCAGTTGTTTCTCAGCTGGGAACAACAACTATTTTTATACGTGCTGAAGACCCAACATTCCCAACATGTGCATCTGTAGATCAAATCTCTGTGACTATCAATGCGCTTCCTACGGTGGGAGCTGGAAACGATTTCACAGCATGTCCTGGTGAAAATATTTCATTAGTTGCTAATAATCCTGATGGAGCCGTAATTACTTGGGATAATGGAGTAACCAACAATGTGGCATTTCAAGCGCCAACTCCTGGTTCTTATACCTACACAGTAACTGCTAATTTAAATGGCTGTATTTCAACTGATCAAATAACATTGACTGTAAATCCCTCTCCAACTCTATCCTTACCGGGGGGAAGTACTCAAACTATTTGTCCTGGAGATAATGCTTCTTTCACGGCTCAACTTAGTGGAGCAAATGGAACTCAATCTTATATATGGACTGATGAGCAAGGAAATATTTTAAGCAATAACGCATCAGCATCTTTCTCTCCAACAGTAACCTCTTGGTATTATATTGTTGCCTCTGATGATTGTTATTCACTTTTAGACTCTGTTAAAGTTACGATTGGAACTTTGGATGTAACTTCTATCAGTGTTGTTGATATTACATCTTGTGTAACTCTAACAAATGATGGAGAAATACATATTACAATGAATCCACCTTCAGGAAGTTATGATTTTACTGTTTCTGGAGGTACACAAAGCCAAGGTCCATTCAATAATAGTACAGGAGATTTTACTTCACTCTATAATGGGACGTTCCAAATTAATATTGTGGATAATGTGACAGGATGTATGCTTGATACTTCCATCTTTGTAGGTTCTGTTGTCGGTACTCCTCCTTCAATTAGTAGCTTCAATGTTACAGATGTAAGTTGTGCTGGAGCAAATGATGGAGAAATTGAGTTGGTCGGTGTGAATGGTTCTGGAACAAGTTTACCATATACAATAATCTGGACTCCTTCAGCAGGGGCTCCAATTGTAGACAATGGAGCAATTACAAGTGTCCCAACTGCCAGCCATATTCAAAATGGTTTGTATGGAAGCTCGTGGTCTGTTGATATTGTAGATCAATTAGGTTGTGCTTTTAATGTTGTCATCCCTGTGGACGAACCAGATCCTATTAATTTAGGACTGACAACTTCACAACCGATTTGTTATGGTCAATCAAAAGGATCTGTCTATATCAATGCTACCGGTGGTACTACTCCATTCAATTTTGAGATTTTTGATACCGATAGCACACAATTAAATACAGGAAATTCAAATGCGGCAGAACAACTTCCAAGTGGATGGTACTATTGTCAACTAACAGATGCCAATGGGTGTTTTGAAAATGATTCCATTTTCTTGGCGCAACCAGATTCTATTTCAGCATCAGTAATTGTCGGTAACCCGCTATGTGCTGGAGATCCATCCGGATGGGCACAAGTAATTCCAACTAATGGAGTTCAAGGCACCCCAAATTTCAGTTGGAACCCACTTCCTGGAGAAATTTCTCAGGATTCAGCCTACATTATGGCAGCTGGTACTTATTCAGTTATTATGGTTGATTCTGCAGGATGTGTATGGCAAGATCAGTTTGTTCTAACGGATCCTGCTCAAATCGTGATTCAGACAATTTCTTCTGACCCTTCATTGTGTAGAGGTGATGGAATTTACCCTGGATCAGGAACGGTTTCTGGAACTGCTACCGGAGGAACAGGTACCATTATTTATCAATGGAGTAGTTCAACAGGTCTTGGAACTAATACGAATACGTGGGGTAATCGCGCTCCGGGTTGGTATACACTATGTGCTCAAGATGCGAATGGATGTTATGTATGTGATTCAGTATACGTAGATTCTTTGAACCCTGTAGCTAACTTCAGTGCCGATCCAATGCAAGGAACAGAACCAGTTACAGTTACTATTGAGGACATGTCTTCAGATAGGGTGACGAATACATGGGGATTTATCTCATTAGGCGCAAATGGAGACACACTTAGTTCAAATAGCAATTCTTATGTAATTGGATATGATTCTCTTCAACCTCCATTTGATACAACATTTATGTCAGGAGATTATAAGATTTGTTTAGTTGTCTCAAACAATTATGAGTGTTATGATACTCTTTGCCAGAACATCGAGATTTTCCCAATCCCTTCGATTGAAGATCCAAACGTTGTTACACCAAATGGTGATGGTAATAATGATACTTGGGCACCAATTACTCAGGGTATGGCAGAGTTAAATTGTACAATTCTAAACAGATGGGGACACAAAGTTTTTGAACTTAATAGCCCTACAGAAACTTGGGATGGTACCAATATGAATACTGGTCAGCGGGTTTCAGATGGTGTATATTCATTTGTATATACAGCTCGAGCACAAAATGGAACCGAGTTCTCAGGACAAGGATTCATTCATGTAATCAGTAAATAAAAATTTAAACAATACAGAAAAAGGGAGTTCAATGAACTCCCTTTTTTATTTTCTAAAATTTAACCTGTTTAGAAAATCATTGCAAATTTTAGTGACCTATCAATACTTTTCCAGTAAATTCTTCCGGAATAGGAATCTCCATAATTGCTAAAATCGAGGGTGCTACATCTGCCAGTATTCCATCCTTTACCTTCTTAACCTCGGAATCAATTACCACAAAAGGAACTGGATTCAAACTGTGTGCAGTATTCGGACTTCCATCTGGATTCACAGCATTGTCTGAATTTCCATGATCGGCAATTATAATTATAGAATAACCATTCTTCTGGCAAGCATCAACAACCTGACCCAAACATTGATCTACCGATTCACATGCTTTTATAATCGCATTATAAACGCCGGTATGTCCCACCATATCCGCATTCGCCCAATTCAAACAAATAAAATCTGATGATTGCATCTGGATTTCTTTTACGATAGCATCACGAATTCCAAAGGCACTCATTTCAGGCTGAAGATCATAGGTTGCCACTTTTGGCGAATTAATTAAAATTCTTTTTTCACCCTCAAACTCATCTTCTCTTCCTCCACTAAAGAAAAAAGTAACATGTGCATATTTCTCCGTTTCAGCAATTCGAATCTGCTTTTTATTTGCGGTTTGTAATACTTCCCCTAAGGTATTACGAATATCATCTTTATCGAATACGACATGAATACCTTTAAAATTCTCATCGTAATTGGTCATTGTTGTATAATGAAGATCTAAAGTTTTCATTCCATTCTCAATATGATCATGTTGAGTAAGGACTTCCGTAATTTGTCTGCATCTATCAGTCCTAAAATTAAAGCAGATAACCACATCATTGGGTTGGATCTTGGCTCCGGATCCTATTACTGCTGCTGTAAAAAATTCATCGGTGATTCCTTCAGAATAAAAGTGTTCAATAGCTTGACTAGTCGAGTCAAAATCTTCACCAATTCCATGAGTTAGTAGATCATAAGCCATCTTGATTCTTTCCCATCTCTTGTCTCGATCCATTGCATAATATCTTCCAATCAAAGAAACAATTCTCCCTTTTGTCCCTTCCAATTTTCGTTCTAAATCGGCCACAAATTTCTTTCCAGAATGAGGGTCAGTATCTCTTCCATCTGTAAATCCATGGATGTAGAATTCCCTTGGAGTTCGTTGATTTAGAAAATCGATAAGCGCATAAATGTGATTTTGGGATGCGTGTACCCCTCCTTCTCCAATGAGTCCCATCAAATGAATCGCTGTATCATTTTTTTCGGCGTGGTCAACAGCATCTAACAGCGCTTTTTGCTTAAAGAAGTCACCATTTTTAATGCAATTATTGATCCTGGAAAGTTCTTGATATACAATACGACCAGCACCTATATTCATGTGACCAACCTCTGAATTTCCCATTTGGCCTTCTGGCAATCCTACGTGTTCTCCCATAGTCAGCAAAGTTGCACTTGGATGCTCCTGCATCAAGCGATCCATGTTTGGAGTATTCGCGTTGTATATGGCATCAGAATGATCTTTTTTACCTAATCCCCATCCGTCTAAAATCAAGAGTGCTACTTTCTTGCTCATAGTATAATTCTAAATTCCGTTCCTTTATTTTCTTCAGTTTTTACTTGTATTTCACCATTGTAGTGTCCGACTAAACTTTTCACTAAATACAGTCCGAGTCCTGTTCCTTTAGTTTGTCTTACTTCCTCATTTCCTGCTCTATAAAATTTATTAAAAATCTTCTCTCTTTCTTCTTTTGAAATCCCTATACCTTGATCTTTTACGATCAATTCTACTTTTCCATTCTGTAAAGTTAGATTGATTTCGATCTCAGTATTTTCTGAGGAATATTTAATAGCATTCTCAATCAAATTGGACAAAATTAATTGAAATAAGCCTGGATCACCATTCCAATGAACACCCTTCTGAATATGTTGGTTAAAATGATGATTTTTCCCAAAATTCTCACTCATCAATTGGACTTGATTCTTAACCAATTCACTTAGATCGATATTTTCCTTTTCCGACAATTGCGATTTACTTTCGATTCGAGTCACTGCAAGAATATTATTGACAATATTTTCTAATCTCACAATTTCTGCCTCAGACTTATGGATCAATTTATTTTGTAATTCCTGATCCAATTGTCTCTTTTTAATTGTTTGTAGGTTTAATTTAATACTGGCTAATGGAGTTTTCAATTCATGTGTTACACTTAGTAAAAAATTACGCTTCTGACGATTCAACTCGATCTCCTTTTTTATTGAGCGCATCAAACGTACAATTCCGAAAAGCAAAATGGAAAAGAAGACCACACCTTCCCCAATTATCATCATGTATTTCTTATTGAGTTCGCTTTCAGACTCAAGTACTTGTTCATTGAGCTGAAACAAATGATATCCCCACCATACAAACTGCAGAATAATATAGAAGCTCAGGAAATAAATTAATATGATTGTCGTCTTCCGCATCGCCAGGAACAAATTTACGGCAAATGAAGTCAGCAATTCATGATTTACTTTCTATTTTTTGGAAAATTTGGCAGTAAAAGCCCAAATCAGACTAAAAAACACTGTAGAAACAATAAAAATAAGGGCTAATTTTAAAAAAATAGGATTAGAAATCACCGTCTCAGGCATCTCTCCTTTCACAAAACCATTTACTGGAGTAATCCCAATGGACAACCACAAACAAATGTAGGCACAAGTAAAACCGATATTCTGTACCTGATTTGCTAATACATGTCCCGCAGCCTCACGAAGTAAGACTTTGAAAGGATACATGAAAACATATTTCAAAATTCGTTCAACGAAATAGGCTCCAACAATGATGACTGTCCATGAAAGTCCTTCTTCATAGCTAATACCGATATAATCTGAACCAAACTTTAAACCGACAACAAAAAAAATAAGTGTCAGAATAAGAATAATACTTGTCTTAATCATTCAGGAAAAATTATCCTCCCTTTTTTGAAATATCAGAATTAATTTTTTGCCCAATAAATGTTCCTTCAATAATCTGTTGCTGAAATTCTTTCATGGCGCCTGGTGAAGATGGAATCATGATCGAAGTATTTTTACCATTGGAACCTACGTTATTGAGTGTATCAAAGTACTGCGTCAACAATACAAACTGCATGACTTCTTCATGAGTTACATTTTTAAGAGACTTTTGGAAATCTTCCACAGATTCTTTAAATCCACGAACAATCTCGAGTCTTTGTTGCGCAATACCTTCTCCAGATAATCTTTTAGATTCTGCTTCTGCTTCAGCCTCCTTTACAATTTTGATTTTTTTAGCTTCAGCTTCTTCCATTGCAGCTTCTTTATCTCTTTTAGCGGCATTAATACGGTTCATGGATTCCTTTACGTGTGCATCCGGATCGATATCAGTAATCAGTGCTTTGATAATACTGTACCCATATTCATCCATCGACTCCTGAAGGTTTTGTTGTACAGCTGTTGCAATGTCTTCCTTCTTAGCAAATACATCATCCAATTCCATTTTTGGAACCTCCGCACGAACATCATCAAAGATATAGGCTGAAATCTGGTTATATGGATCATCCAAAGAATAATAAGACTCATGAATCTTATCCTTAATTACCACGAATTGAACAGAAACTCTCAAATTCACGAATACATCATCCATTGTTTTTGTTTCAATCCCTACATCCAATTGTTGAATTCTCAAATTTTGAGTAAATACTCGTTTATCCAAAAATGGAATAACTAAACCAATACCGGGGTGTGCAATTCTTTGGAATTTACCTAGACGTTCTATTATTGCAGCTGTTCGTTCTCGAACAATAATAATCGATTTAATAATTAAGATAAGCATAATAACACTAACCACTACAATAGTCACAATTTGGGATTCAGCCATTGGAAATAATTTTAATTAGTTTTGTTTTAAAGTTAATTAAAAATGTCAAAGGATCGAATTCAAGAGATTATAAAAAAATATCAAATGCTTCCCCATCCGGAAGGCGGATTTTACAAGGAAACTTACCGGGGTTCACTTGCCATCAGTAAACGTAGTAGTGCTACCTCCATTTATTTTCTTTTGGATGGAAAGAATGTATCGCACTTTCACTCGATAAAAAGTGATGAATTGTGGTATTTCCATGAAGGTGACGCCTTGCGAGTGCATTTAATTGATCCAAATGGCCAATACTCCTTTATTGATGTGGGACCAGAATTGGAAAAAGGTCAAACTCATCAAGCATTGGTTCCTGCTCATTTTATTTTTGCTTCAGAAAGATTGGAAGGAAAAGCGGGGTTCAGTCTGGTCGGTTGTATGGTTAGTCCAGGTTTTGATTTTGATGATTTCAGGTTATATACCGAAGAGGAAATGCTCCGTTTTCTTCCCAACCAAGAAGAGTTGGTTGCACGATTGACATAAAAAATAGGAGAAGGGTTATTTTGCTAAAACTATTAACGAATATATCCCTTTTACACAAAAATCAGTGCGTCCAATTCACATAGCTAGTATGAAATTCTTCTTTTTGTGTGTCCCCTCTCCTATCATGAACTCTAACTATAGCAATTCTTTTTCAATAACTTCCCTGAAACTACTTGCTGGCAAAGCTCCAGCTTGCATCATTGGCTGACCATCCTTGGGAATAAACAATATGGAAGGTATAGAACGAATTCTAAACATTGCGGCTAGCTCTTGTTCTACTTCAGTATCTACTTTATAGATATCTAATTTCCCTGCATATTCTTCAGACAAATCTTCTAAAATAGGAGCTACCATTTTACAAGGTCCACACCAATCTGCATAAAAGTCAATAATTGCAGGCTTATCCCCTGCAAATTTCCATTCCCCTCCTTGTGTATAATCGAAAACCTTCTCTCTAAATGTTTCAATATTTAATTTACTAGTTGCCATTTTTCTAATCTTAAGTTGTTTTATGATACAAAGTTAAACGAGATTTGAGGCCTTGTCAGTAACTATTGTTACACAGACTCCAATTTAAAATCTCCTTTGCATTGTGTACTGATATTTTTGTGAGCATAATCTACACATTCACCGCATTCAAAATAATTGATTGCATCCTGACAATTTAAAAACTGAACATTTTCGGAAATGGCTTCTTTGAGATCCGTTGTATTAATTATATCTCGTACCGGGCCGATAACTCCACTTACATAAAATCGAATATTTCGATTTCCCAATTCATCAACCAACTGTTTTAGCATGTGAATTCCTGTTGCATCAATATAGTTGACTGACTCCGCACTGAGCACGACTAATCTTAGATCATTTCCTTTTTCATGAATTCTTTTGAGTAATTCAGATTTAAAAAATTGCTGATTACCAAAATAAATTTGCGAATCAAACCTCACAACTAATACATCTGGTCGATCTACCGCATTCTCAAATCGATTTTTATTCCTATAAATTGCCGTATCTCCAATTCGAACTAGGGTTGCCATGTGTGGTCTAGAGGTACGGTAAACCAAAAGAAGTAATGAAACCACTACCCCAACAAGAATTCCAGACACAATTCCGACCGAAAGTGTTACCCCAAAAGTAATCAATAATAAAAAAAACTCCTCTTTGTTATGTTTCCAGAGGTATTTTGGCAATTTAATATCAATCAATCCAAATACCGCAACCATAATAATTGCAGCCAAAACAGCATTTGGTAAAAAGTAGAAAAGAGGTGTGAAAAACAATAGAGTCAATCCAACAACAAAGGCTGAAACGATGGAATACATTCCTGTTTTTGCGCCAGCCTGATCACTTACTGCAGTTCTTGAAAAGCCTCCAGTAGTTGGATAAGATTGAAATAAGGATCCGATAATATTTGACATTCCAAGAGCAATCAACTCCTTATTTGCATCAACTTCATAGTCATCGTGTTTTTCTTCTATTGCTTTCGCAACGGAAAATGCTTCCATAAACGCAATTACGGAAAGAGTTAAAGCAATAGGTATTAAATCTAAAATAGGTGCATTATATAAATCTGGAAAAGCGAATGATGGAAAACCTTTTGGAATTTCCCCGACAATTTTAACACCGTGTGAATCCATTTCCAAAAGTGCAACAATTGAAGTCCCTAGAACTACGACGACAAGAGCTGCTGGAATTTTTGGGAGCATTTTCTTCAATACTTTAATTACAATTATGGATATTAATCCAATGCCTAAAGTGATCCAATGAATTTGATCCATTGCCAAGAATGCATCATTTAAAAGCAAATGGATTTTATTATTTCTCGGGATATTTACACCAATCAAGTGCTTGAGTTGGGAAAGAGCAATGATGATGGCCGCCGCAGAGGTAAATCCAGAAATGACAGGTTTAGAAAGAAAATTGACAAGAAATCCCATGCGAATAATCCCCAGAAGCAATTGAAACATCCCCATCATAAAGGCCAATACAATTGCCAGAAGGATGAACTCCTCAGAACCTGTTTTTGCAAATGCTAATAAACCGGAAGCCACCAAGAGAGAATCCATTGCAACAGGTCCCACAGCCAATTGTCTTGATGTTCCAAAAATAGCATAGATTACCTGAGGAAATAATGCCGCATACAAGCCATAAACAGCCGGCAAACCAGCAATCATTGCATAAGCCATCCCCTGGGGAATCAGCATAATCCCAACAGTTAACCCCGCTGATAAATCGCCGCTTAGCCAAGACTTTTGATACTTTGGAAGCCATTCCAAAATGGGAAAAAATTGCTTCATTTTGTCAATTCTTAGAATGTACAAAACTCCACACCTTTAAATTGAAAAGCAGTAACTTATATCACATAAACTCGATAACTATAAATGCTTCGGATACGAAAAAAAGAAAAGACAATAAAAAAACCCCAACTTTATATCGGGGTTTAAAAATTTATTTCTTCAAAGATCTATTGAGAAAGAGCAGTTTTAAAATCTGCCCCTGAAGGACTTTCAAATATATCTAAATCGAAATAAGGTACAGACGCTAAAAGGTGGTCGAAAATATCACCAACAATAACTTCGTATTCCGCCCACGCCTTTACTTTAGAGAAAACGTAAACCTGAAGCGGCACACCTTTTTCCGTTCCTGGAAGCAATCTAACCATACAAGTCATCTCCGTATTGATATTTGGATTATTTTTCAAATAGTATTCCATGTACTTTCGGAAGAGTCCTATATTGGTCTGATTTCGGCCATTAATCCCCATCTCTGCGTTTGGAATGTTGTTCTTTACATTGAACTCTTGAATTTCACTCTCTTTGCTTTCAATGAAATCTGAAATCATGGCTATTTTCTTATATTTTTCAATATCCGACTTAGTTAGAAATTTAATGGATTTCTGTGTCACATTGATTGCTCGAACAATTCTACGCCCATCACTTTCTTCCATTCCCCTCCAGTTTTTAAAAGAATCTGAAATGAAGGAATAAGTTGGAATGGTGGTAATAGTCTTATCAAAATTCTGAACTTTAACAGTTGTCAAACTGATTTCCATTACATCTCCATCTGCTCCATATTTTTCCATTGTCACCCAATCTCCAACTCGAATCATGTCATTGGCCGATAATTGAATACTTCCAACAAAACCTAAAATTGTGTCTTTGAATACTAATAAGAGAACGGCAGTCATTGCACCTAAAGAAGTGAGGAAAAATACCGGTGATTGATTGGTTGCAATTGAAAGCATAACAATCACCAAGAACAGTGAAATAATGATCTTAACTAATTGAAAAATCGATTTTAACGGTTTATCTTTTAGTTGAGGAAGTTCTTCTACAACTTTTCTGAAAGCATTCAGGAATCTCAGTATGGCAATATTGATGACAATGACAAATGCAATCTTTACCGCCCTGTCAAAGAAAGTTTCGGTAGTTGGAAAAGCATAAAATACAATATCCAAAAAGAATCCCATAAAAAACAGTGGCATCAATTGGGATAAGACTCCAAAAAAGCCTTCTTCAACTAAATGATCGTCCCAAGTGGTTTTTGATTTTTCTGCAAAACTGTGAATAATACCAAGTAAAATTTTCTTGGTAACCCACCACATGGCAAAAACGACAATCGCCAATCCAATCACCATGATTAACAATTCTAGCCATTTTGCTAAATCACCTCCGGCTCCCATTCCTGAAACCAAATCTTGAAAAAATTTAATCACTTGATCTTTCATAATTTATCTACTTTTGTGAGGCCAAAATTACAGGTTTAATCGAAAAAACAATTGTTAAAAAAGAACAATTTATACATTTTGGGTCTGATCACCCTTCTAGGCTTCCCTTTAATTGGATTTGGAATCAATATGATTTTTGAAGGACGAGCTAAAATCGAACTACTTAATTTAAGTTCAGACAGTTGGATTTCAATTATAGCAGGAATTTTATTTGGTATTTCTTTTGCGATGGTAGCCGAACGAATGAGCGAGATTCCGTTCATTTCCAGATCCACCTATGACTTAACGCAGTTTTTCCAAGGTTTAAATCTGAATCTATTTGATATCTTTTTTCTTGCATTTTCTACTGGGTTTGGAGAAGAAATCTTATTCCGGGGAGCCATTCAGGGTCAGCTTGGTATTTGGCTCACCTCCATTCTATTTATTGCAATCCACGGCTATTTAAATCCTAAAAACATAGGCATGTTTTTGTTTGGAGTTTTCTTAGTTCTTTTTTCTGCATTTATGGGCTATTTATTCGAGCAGCATGGGATATGGAGTTCGATAATGGCTCATTTTAGTTACGATTTTATTCTTCTTTATTCATTAAGAAAATCAACCAAAAAGTTTACCTAACAACTTTAAAAGTGTATTCCGCTCCAATAACTAAATCGTGTAAATCCACAAGTTTGCTAATGAGTTTGAAGGTTTTACCAATTTCTTCATTCGAATAGGGAATTGTAATCGTCGCGTACGCTTCTCCTTCTGTAAACTGAGGTGTTCTCTCAATATTTTCACTCAAAATATTTCCTTCATTATCTATCACTTGTATCACATTCTTAAAACCACTTGCATCTATTCCTTCAATTTTACGAGCAGCTACTTTTAAGAAAACAACATCTCCCGGTTTCAATTCATTGCCAGAGTATTTAAACCCATTAACCAATACAAAGACACTTATCGGCTCTACTTTAGAAGCGTCGAAATCAAATTTAACTGCAGAATTCAAATCCTTACCATAAGGTCTTTCAAGAATTTTAGCTGATTTAAAGTCATAAGACTTTTCAAATCTCTTTCTTGAATACTTATCCCAAATAATGGCTTTCAATTTGTATTTTTCATTTTCTTCCAGATCCCAGGCCGCGTTCCAATGTAGGGTTATTTCTGAAGTTTTATCAGTACCGACTTGAGCCACGTCTTGAAATAAATCATCTGATCTAGAGATTTCCTTCCCTTTTCCATCTTCCAAAATCAATATTCCGCCGATACGATTTGTATTGTATTCGTTGACTAACTGGGTATTTAGGTTGCGAATGTCAAAATCGATGCGATCACCAGGGAAAACCTGAAGCTTATTCCCAATCTCCTCTTTGTTTAAAAAAGTATGAAATTCCTCAATCTCAACGATTTCTGTATTTGATTTAAAACTGGGCTCGAGATAATCAAAGTGGTATTCCAATTTCAAAGTTGCTTCAAGTTCATCAATTGAAAAATAGACCACCAATACATACTTTTTTCCTGGTTGAATTTTATCTCCTTCAAATTTAATCGAATAATTAAGTGTCCTCAATTGATTTGGATCTGTCACTGCCAATGCATCCGACTCAACAGGTATCTTTTTATCCGACCCTTCCTCAAGCAAGTATACACTGTAATTGAGCGCAACTTTTTGTTGGAGTTCTATTGGCTTTAAAAAAAGATCAATATTCAACTCATCGCCCTCTCGAATCAGTTTACCCTTGTAATACCGCCCTTTGTTTAAATACAATTTGACTGTTTCAGTTTGAAATAACTTTTCTGAAATCTCAGCATTTTGATTTTTGATAGGCTCTAAAACTTTGATGGTAGCTTCTTTAGTCATCTCTAAATTTGCAAGTCGGTCCCAAAGCCTAACAGAGATAAAATAAGTCTGTCCTACTTCAAAATTTTCGGTCAGACTAAAATTAAAATCCAATGCCGGGATATTATCAATGGGTATGTTCTGACCATCAAACATATCCGGGCTATACATTATTTGTTGATCTTTGGCATCCGAAACCCGGACTTCCATCCCAATACTTGCCATGCCTTCAATTGGCCTGTAGCCCTGAATTCCCAGGACATTGATGACTAAGTTTTCGTATTTAGGTAATTCTCTTGATTTCAACGCCACCCCTTCCGATGAAAACAAAAGACTTGCAAATCCAAACTCTTGCGCCTGGATTTGGTTAAAAACATTTATTGACAGCAGTATTAGAATTGTTTTAAATCCTTTCATTGTTCGATATAAAATGTATATTCCACTTTCATTAATTCTTCAATTCCATCTTCCAGAATGGCCACCAAAGTATAATTTCTATTGTATTCAATTCCTTCTTCCGGAATGATCATAGAGGCGATTATTTCACCTTTTTGAAAATCCTTGATTGCTTCTTCATCCCGAATGAGGAGTTCGCCTTTCTCATCGTATAACTCAACATAACGCATTAGATTATTTGAAGATTGTCCATTCATCAATTCGATGGAAGTAATCAATTCAATTTCATCCGAAGCATTTAAATTATTTTTGAAAACTTTGTATCCATTTTGATTTACAAATACGGCCACAGGGCGAATTTTTCCTTCCATAAACTTGCATCGGAGGAAAAGGTTTTCGTTTAACCCATAAGGCATAATTTTTTCTTTTGAAGTTTTGAAAATGAACTTTTTTTGGGTACTGGCATGACTATATTTATCCCAAAGTTCCAATTCCACAGTGTATTTGCCATTTGGAAGAAGAGTAGAAGGAACAACAAACTTGTACGCTAATGTTTTTTCACTATTCAAGACATATACTGCATTCTGAGAAAAGACATCTTTTGTATGAAAAACCTTTTTACCTTGAGCATCAAATACCATCAATCTTCCTCCTATTTTTCCAAAACCAAAATCAGATCTTTGTTTATTCCAAAAACCCGATAACTCAAAATCTAAGCGATCCCCAATTTCCAGAACCGGATTTGTTTTGGCAGGCTCGTTATTCAAACGAACTTCCATATTTACTCCAGGAACTTTCTCCGCATCAACTTTCCAATCCGAATCCATTAGAACTATCCGAAACTTCATATCCAGTTTTTGATTTCTAGAGGCGTTGTGAAATTGCATGTGAAAAATGTAAGATTCATCAGGTTTCAAACTCGTATCATAAAGCAAACTTTTGATCAATACACTTTTGATCATTTCATTTTTGTCTTTAATAACGAAATCGTTTTCCAAGATCATTTTGGTAGAATTCTGCTCATCAATCATCTCGGTTATAATCACAATATCCTCATCCTGTTCGATTTCTAATTCTTTGAAGAACATATCGATCACCAATTCATCTCCCAGGCGAATATAATTGGAGGTATACAAACGATCTCCATTGATATAAAATTTGTATCCAGCCACATTGAGCCGACGAACATCCACATAAACATTTTCATTCCGGAGGGGGTCAGTTATTTTGAAAGATGAATGTTTAGAAAAGCTCTTTTTCGTCTTTTTATCCCACATTTTGATTTTAATGAAGTATTCCTCATCCTTTTGAAAATCTTCATTCAAATTGATATCAAAATGAACCTGAGACACTTCCTCTAAATTCAATTTAGTATTTTCAAGCATATCGGGAGAATACAACAATCTATTGGAATTCACGTCAGTAATTACTACCTCCATTCCCAGCTCTACCAATCCATCTTCAATCAGATATCCAGTAATCCCCTTAACCCCCACACTTAAATTCTCGTAATCCGGAACAAGTTGAGAACCAACTTCCCTTCCATCGATCATGTAGACTAAATCATCAAAGAAAAAAGAAGCCTCATTACCTTTGACTATTTGCGCATTCCCTAGTAAAGCAATTAGAAAAAGGATCAAAAAACGCATGAAATAAATGGGTTATTTATTAGGTTGTTCCGTTTTCTTAGGATATTTTTTTGTGAGTTGAATATCCTTCATATTGAAACGGTATTCCTTTTTAATAAAACTTTCCGTTTTTGTTAATTGATCCTGATTGAAAAAATTAGCTACTCCATCATAAAGTTCGATTACTAACTTGTCTCCAATCAAATAAACCATTGCGCTATCAGATGTAGCTGACATTGCTAAACCACTTACTTCAGGTTCTTCCCCAAAAAGGCTCACTCCAAACATAGTCATTTGATCTGTACCGATAGAATCTACACGAAACTTGTATTCTTTGTCGGTTCCTTCCTTCCTAATACCCTCATAGAACTTCTTTGCCTCGAGTTCTGTGAATGGTTTTCTAACATCATTGTGATTTGCTTTAATCTCTTCATCTTTTTTCTTAGCTGTTTCTTCTTTTTTTGGTTGAGAACAAGAAATAAGTAAAAGGAATAAAATACCTAATGATGCTATTTGTTTCATGAGATTGATTATTTGAGCTAAAAATAGATAATATTGGTTTGAATGCCAACATAAATCGGACAATATTCTTTAGGAAAAGTAAGGAATCCGTTCAGAAACTATGTTCAAATCAAGAAAAAAACAGTATACTCGTAGTACAAACTAAGGCAAAAAAGAATGAAAAATGTAATTGAATTATGGGTAGATGAGTACTCCGACTTCCTTTACAATTTGGCATTTTATAAAGTGTATGATGAAGATCTTGCAAATGACTTTGTTCAGGAAACCTTTTTGTCTATACTGAAAAATGAAGAAAATTTGGATTCCATATCCAATCCTAAATCCTATCTGGCTACCATCATTAGTCGAAAGATCATTGACTATTGGCGCAAAAAAGAAGTAAAAACAACAAGTACATTTTCCAATTTCTTTCAGGAAGACGGCAAAGGCGAAGGTCATTGGAAAATTGAAGCCATGTCAAAAAACGATCTAAATTTTCTCGAAAATGAAATGGACAATCAAGAACTGAGAACCATTTTACTTGAGTGCTTTGCCGCCTTACCAGAAAATCAGAGAATCATTGCCAGTGAGAAATTATTGAACGATAGAGATACAGAAGAAATCTGTAATGAATACGGGGTAAGTACGTCTAATCTATGGGTGATCATTCATAGAGCAAAAGTCAGACTTCGAGCTTGTATTGAAAATAAATGGTTTACCGATGAAAGCATGTGAAAAAGCAACATATCTCAAAGAAAAATCCAATCTCACAAAACTGAGCTTTGGAGAATGGTTATCCATGAAGTTTCATTTTTTTCTTTGTCCGCCCTGCAAAAAATACGGGCACGATTCGGATCATCTTAATCAGGCATTGAAAAAATGTCCAACAAAAAAAATCTACCCAGAACAAAAAAAGCTTGAAATCAAGGAAAAATTGGCTCGCAAATAGAGTTTATTTTACCAGATTGACCCCTGTATAATTCGAAGGTGTAAATCCTTTCAATTCCATTTTAACATTCTCAGAAACTTCCAATGTATCAATAAATCGCGCAATACTTTCAGCATTGATTACTTCGTTCGTTCGTGTCAACGCTTTCAAAGTTTCGTAGGGATTAGGATAATTTTCTCTTCGTAAAACCGTTTGAATCGCTTCAGCAACAACCGCCCAATTTTCTTCCAAATCTTGATCGAAAGCCTCCTGATTCAAAAGCAATTTTCCCAATCCTTTTTGAGTAGATTTCACGGCAATGAGGGTATGAGCAATAGGAACTCCAATATTTCTTAGTACAGTTGAATCCGTCAAATCTCTTTGCAATCGGGAAACCGGAAGCTTTGCTGCAAGGTGCTCGAATAAAGCATTAGCAATCCCGATATTTCCTTCAGAATTTTCAAAGTCTATCGGATTCACTTTATGTGGCATTGCTGAGGACCCAACCTCATTCTTATTGATTTTTTGTTTAAAATAATTCATGGAGATATAGGTCCACATATCTCTATCCAAATCTAAAATAATGGTATTCACCCTCTTCATCGCATCAAAAAGAGCCGCCAAATTATCATAATGTTCGATTTGTGTTGTTGTTTGACTTCTACTTAAGCCTAATGTTTCATTGACAAAATGATTGGCAAATTTCACCCAATCATAAGAAGGAAAAGCTGCCTTGTGCGCATTGAAATTTCCCGTTGCCCCGCCAAACTTTGAGGAATATGCAACGTTTTTCAGTTGCTCAAGTTGAACCTCCAACCTTTCCGTAAATACCTGAATCTCTTTCCCTAGCTTAGTGGGACTCGCTGGCTGACCGTGAGTGCGTGCGAGCATAGAAACTTCTTTCCATTCAGTTTTATAGTTGTTTAGTTGAACAACTAAATCATTCATCAACGGCAGATAAACCTCGTTAACAGCATCCTTCAGCAACTTTGGAGTCGCTGTATTATTAATATCTTGGGAAGTAAGACCAAAATGGATATATTCTTTCCACTCAGATAATCCCAAAGAATCAAATTGCTCTTTAATGAAGTACTCAACAGCTTTTACATCATGATTCGTGATAGCTTCAATCGATTTTACCTTTTCTGCATCAGCCAGCGAAAAATTGTGGTAAATATCCTGAATTGCAGAAAATTGATCTTTTGGAAAATTAGAAAGTGCTGGCAATTCCAGTTTTACCAAATCAATAAAATATTCGATCTCTACGAGAATTCGATACCGGATCAGTGCAGCTTCTGAAAAATAATTGGTTAATTCAGATACCTTTCCTCTGTATCTTCCATCGATTGGCGAAACCGCCTCTAAATCCGAAAATGCCATCTCAATATTTTAAAAAAAGGCAAATTTACTAAAATCTTAAAGATTCTAATTTTTATAATTCAATTCAATTTTTAACTTTGGAAACCACTAACGAAAACTGTATTCATGGAATTCATAAATAATTTTAAAACAGGGGTTTCGAGCTATCTTGAAGGTGCAAAATTCATCTTCAAGCACAAGCTTTGGTATTATTTTATTTTCCCTGCCATACTTAGTATTGGAATTTTTCTCTTAGGACAGTACTTTGTTAGTTTAGAAGTAGACATTAATGAAAAACTAAAAGCCAACAATCCTGAAAACCTAAATGAGTTGATTTGGTTGAATATCGAATTGGTGATCTCAGATGGATTTTATGTGATCTTTACCAAATTTACTAAGTATATCGTGATTATCATACTCTCTCCACTACTGGCAATGCTCTCTGAAAAAATGGAAGAAATTATGACTGGAAATGTCTATCCATTTAATTTCACACAATTAGTGCATGATGTAAAGCGCGGTGTTCGAATCGCGATCCGAAATATGTTTTGGGAATACTTCTTTTTAGTAGTTGTACTGGGATTGGCCGCTTTTTTTCCAAAAAATGAATTCAAAGCCGTGATGATTTTTTCAATTCCATTACTGATTGGTTTTTATTACTACGGATTTGGGTTTCTCGACTACATTAATGAAAGGAGAAGACTCGACATCAAACAATCTACATATTTCGTACGCAACCATCGAGGGTTAGCCATGTCAATTGGAGCCATTTACTCAATCTTATTTATGATTCCCGAAGTATTAAAATATTTCTTCCCTAGCGTCTTTTCTAATGTTTATGTTTACATGGTTTTAGCTACAATAGCTGTTGCTTTTGCACCTATATTAGCCATGGCCGCCGCGACCATGTCGATGCAAAAATTGGTTGGACTTGAAAACAATGAATGGGCGATTAAGAAAAATGAAGTTTTAGGAAAGAAAGAAAATCAGGAGACAACTACAGAAACGGAACCACTAATTGAAACCGATACTTCTGAAAGCTCAAATTCTGAAGAGACAGATCCCGTCTAGTTCAAAGAGCTTTGGAATAATTATTGGATTTATTTAGATTGTCATATATTTGGTTAATAATTAAATGCAACTCTATATGAAAAATGTATTTCTATTTGCAGCATTAGTACTTGGACTTAGTTTAAATGCGAACAACTTGGTTACCTCACCACCCGATTCCAATGCAAACATTATTGAAAAATCGACTTCAGCCTTAGCCATAGCAGAGGGAAGGGCTTTCCTAGGAGAAGGAAATGTTAGACAAGCATTACTAAAATTCAGAGAAGCAATTAAGAAAGATCCAAAAAATGCACAAGGTCATTATTATTTAGGAGAATGTAATTTCCTTTTATATCGATATGAAAATGCACTTGAAGCCATTACGGATGCGTTTAAAATCAAACCAGACGTTTCTGACGAGATCCACTATATGATGGCACAATGTGAACATGTACTTGGGAATTACGAAAAAGCGAAAGAACACTATACTGCAGCTAACACGGAAATTAAAAGTGCACAAAGAAAGCGTGATTTGAGAATCGAAGACATGATCGCTCAATGTGAATTTGGCATGAGTGAAAAGAAAAAAGAATCTGCAATCAGCGTAAAACAAATGGAAGGAGATATCAATTCAATTTATCCTCAATATGGCTTTATTTGGGGAGATTCGATTGCTTATTTCACCTCCAGAAGACCCAATACAACTGGAGGGGGGATTAATCCTTCAGACAATGTTTATTTTGAAGATATCTATGGGGCAACTTGGAATGAAAGTACGAAACAGTATGACAAAGTTTCTAATGAAATCTCTAGAATCAATTCAAATGGTTTTGAGTCAATCAGTTATATCACTCCTGATGGAATGATGTGTTTAATGACTGTAAACAATGAAATGGCTCGTACGAAAGAAGACAAAGTAAAATACAAAACAGGTTCTTCTGATATATGGTACTCAAAAAAATCTAAAAGAGGTACATGGAACTCACCCAGACCATTTGGCAAAGAAGTAAATACTTCGTTTTATGAAGGAACGGCTGTTTTAAGTCCTGATGGCGAAACCATGTATTTTGTGTCTGAGCGAAAAGGAGGAAAAGGAGAATCGGATATTTGGATGGCTAACAAAGCAGGAAATGATTGGGGTAAACCTGTTAATTTAGGAGACAGTATCAATACACCTTTCCGAGAAACAACACCCTTTATTACTTCTGACGGCAAATATTTACTTTTTGCATCAAAAGGACACGAGCAGAATATGGGTGGCTATGACATTTTCGTAAGTAAGAAAGGACGTGATGGTTGGGAAAAAGCTGTAAATGTAGGAGCTCATATTAATTCTGAAACTGATGATTTCTACTTCAGAATTGAGCCCGATGGTCAAACAGGACATCTTTCCAGAATCGTCGTAGAAGAAGGAGCAGGAAACTATAAAATTTTAGAAGTGGATTTATCTAAATTGAATTTAGAAGAACTTACAAAAAGAAAGAAATAGAATCCAATTCATCCATTTATAAAGAGCTTTCTAATCGGAAGCTCTTTTTTTTTCTTTTGATTACCAATCACTTGTGATTAATTACTATCATTGCACGATTAAAATTTAATACTATGAAGAAACTTTTACTATTGCCATTTTTGGTATTTACATTGTATTTCACATCTTGTGAAAAAGATCCTGCAGTTATTTTCCCAGGAACATGGAGTGTTGAATCTGGAGGGACTTTCACTTTCAACGCCGATGGAACTGGTTATTCTTTGAATACAACCCAATCCATGTATCAGAGTTCGTGTGCCTTAGGTGACACAAGTTACTTTACATGGACGGCTACGCCAAATTCAACTAACAATCCTAGAGGTACTCTAAGGATGGATTTTTTATATGATGACATGATGACATCGTGTGGTTATTTGGAAATAGCTTATAAGATCAAAAGCAAAACAAAGGTTCAATTAGGAGCCAATGTTTTAGGATTTGACCTTTCAGATGACATTACTAAACAGTAGGAATAAAAAAGCCCTCAAATGAGGGCTTTTTTATTTCATATCTTTTTTCCCTATCCCTTTGGATTAGCGAATAATTTGATATCCTCTTCCGTAATCTCTGCATCACAAAGAATTATCAATCTTTCAATAATATTTCTTAATTCACGAATATTACCAGTCCAATTGATTGCTTGAAGTGCTTTAATTGCTCCCTCTGTAAAACTCTTTTCTTGGATTCCCTGATTTCCGCAAATTTGTTTCATGAAATGGTTTGCCAATAAAGGAATGTCTCCAAGTCTTTCATTAAGAGGTGGTACTTTAATAAGAATCACAGATAACCTATGATAAAGGTCTTCTCGAAAATTCCCTTTTTCTATCTCCTTAACCAAATCCTTGTTGGTTGCTGCGAATACACGCACATCAACAGTAATATCCTTTTCACTACCAACTCGAGTAATTTTATTCTCCTGTAAAGCTCGTAAAACCTTAGCTTGAGCCGACAAGGACATATCCCCAATTTCATCTAAAAACAAAGTTCCTCCATCAGCTAATTCGAATTTTCCTTTTTTCATTTTATTTGCTGAAGTAAAGGCCCCTTTTTCATGTCCGAATAATTCAGATTCGATCAATTCAGATGGGATAGCGGCACAGTTGACCTCAATAAAAGGTAGTTTGCTTCGCTCGGACAATTTATGAAGTTGTTGGGCCACCAATTCTTTTCCTGTTCCATTTTCCCCTGTAATCAACACTCTTGCTTGAGAGGGGGCCACTTTTTCAATCATTTTTTTCACTTCCATAATCCCTGGGCTTTCCCCCACTATGTCACTACTAGAAGTCTTACTGATCTTTTGTTTTAAAACTTTTGTTTCAGTGATTAATGAAGATTTATCTTTCGCGTTTCGAATCGTTACCAATATTCGATTCAAATCCAAAGGTTTTTCGATAAAATCGTAAGCTCCCATTTTTATCGAATCAACAGCTGTTTCAATATTTCCATGACCAGAGATCATGATTACCTGGGATTCAATTCCATTTTCCTGAAGTTTTTGAAGTACCTCCATTCCATCCATTCGAGGCATTTTGATATCACAAAAAATCACATCATAGCTTTCATCTAAAGCCATTTCCAGTCCTGTTTTACCATCCTCAGCAACATGCACTTCATAGTCTTCAAATTCCAATATATCTTTTAAGGTTCTTCTTATACTCTTTTCATCGTCGATCACTAGTATCTTAGCCATAATATCAATTTTCAATGTTTGAATTCACTTATAAATCCAATCCTTCAATCAAAGAATTGGGTGAAACCGTGAATTTATTAATTTCTAATTTATTTATCAGGTAAATAACAAGAATTGCGCCAAGAGGGAGTAAAATTTTACGTTCAAATGGAATCCTCTCATCTTCATCTCTTTCCATTTGGGTGCCTATTAGAATCGAGTGGAGAACATGGTTTAACTCTTTCATGGCAAGGTCCTCAAAATCACCTGAATACTCCTTGTTTCTGGCCAAGGTGTACAAAGATTCGAATGAACCTGCAGCACCTACAAGGTAATTCGTGTGTACATCTCTCAAAAATTCACCCATCGTACATTCCAGATAATTCATATAAAATTGTACATCTTCTTCGTCCAAAGGATCTCTGTTTTTTCGCAGATTAAAGAGTTTTATGACGCCCGCTTCAAAACTGAAAGCTTTGATAATCTTTTGATTTGTGCAGTAAATCAATTCTACTGCCCCCCCTCCAATATCGCAGATCAAATAAGGATCATCTGTGAAAATTCCTTTTCTAACACCTTTATAGATAAATTCTGCCTCTTGGTTTCCTGGTATAATTTCGACAGTTTTACCGAATAATGAACCAACAACTTTCTCAACTTCTATCGAATTTTGTGCATCTCGCACTGCCGAAGTGGCAATTACACGTGATAATACTGCATGATGATCGACTAGTACCTGAGCCACCTCATTGAAACATTCCTCAATTCTGATTAAGATTTCCTTAGATAAAAGTCCATCCTTAAGTCCTGTGCCTATTTGAGTTGGATAGGTATGGAAAAGAATAAGTTGATCTCCTTCAAAAATTTTGAATTTGATTGTATTGGATCCGATATCCAGAACTCCTTTTTTCAAACTATTTGGCGATAAGGATGTTGTTCTTATAAATACGTCCAGCCCAAATGGTCATTCCAATAAATGTAGCGATAAGAATAAGAACAGATGAGTAGATCTCCCAAGCATTTTCTACCGGTATTCCCATGGCCAATCGTACCATATTTATTATCGGACTGGTCAAAGGAATCTGAGAAAACCAAAATGCCATTTCACCTTGAGGATCTTGAATTACATATCCGCAAATAAAAAGTGAAAAAATTAAGGGTAGTGTGAGTGGAATTAGAAATTGCTGCACATCACTCACTCTCGAAATCCTGGCTCCCACTGCCGCAAAGATGGATGCATAAAGTAAATAACCTAATATGAAAAAGACAAAAAACCAACTGAGCATAACGGTATAATTCACTTGATTGTAGACTAGACCTACAAATTCATTTTGATTTGATATAGACTCGAATTCAGTTGCAATTGCGTCTCCGGCTTTCCAATTTTCAGGATCGTATAAATCTGGAAACATCATTGATTTGATCACAATCAAACCAATTAAAATCATGCCTGACCAAACAAGAAACTGTAAAAATGCCGCCAAACCAATTCCGATAATTTTGCCATACATTAATTTAACAGGTTGAACGGCAGAAACAATCACTTCAACAATTCGGTTGGACTTTTCCTCAGAGACGCCACGGAGGACTTGAAATCCGAAGATAAAGATGAAAAGAAAAATAATGACCGAAAAAAACCAACCTACCCATCCAGACATTCTTTTAATTGCAGCGTTTTCTTCAGTTTTGATATTGGCAGTTTTCAACATCAAAGGCTTTTTGAGTTCCTGAAATTTTGAGTAAGGTAAATTGGTCAGTTCTGCAAATTTCATCTCTTCCAATCTTTTCTCTAAAGCACGTTGAATAAACGCTTCTCTTTTTGCCCCTGGATCCTTTCTATAGAAGAGTAAGGCCGTGTTATTTTGAAATATTTTCGGATTGACTTCCAGCAAAAGATCATAGTCTTGGTAAAGTTCATTACTTTGAAAATCCTCTCTATTGATTTGCTCATTTATAATATCAAATTGAATATCCGGAATATCTTTTTTCAGAATATAATTATTCAATAGCATTCCTGGATCTGAAACTACCACCTTTACGGGCTTCGTTGACTCCATATTGATCCAAAAAACAAGAAATAAAAAAGACAAAATAAGAAGTGGTCCAATCAGTGTCATAATCAAAAAAGACTTTGAATTCAATTTCTCTTTGAACTCGCGCATACTAATCAGTAAAATCTTACTCATTGTTACCTCCTTCTCTTCGGTTTACGGTAGAAATAAAAATCTCATTAATTGTTGGTTTTTCCTCTTGGACAGCTTCAATCTCTACAACATTTTTAACGGTATCAAAGAGATCATTAATCTTATTTCCCTGCCGCATTTTGAGCCAAACTTTAGCACGTTCATTACCCAAATCCTTTTTGTCGATGATTTCATATCCCGCCCAAAGTGCATTGGCAAAAGCCATCATCACTCCTTTGAACTGAATAGAATAGACTTTCTCTTCAACTTTCTCTTTAAGATCTTCAACATTTCCATCCAATATTTTTTCAGAGTTATTAATGAGAAATATATGATCACATAATTCCTCAACACTTGCCATATTGTGAGTTGAAAGAATAATCGTTTTTCCTTGTTGTTTCAGTAGCAATATCTCCTTTCGAATGATTTCAGCATTTACAGGATCAAAACCAGAAAAGGGTTCATCCAAAATAATGAGGTCCGGTGCATTGATTATTGTCGCAACAAATTGAATCTTTTGCGCCATTCCTTTAGATAGTTCACCAATCTTTTTGTGTTGCCACTCTTCAAACTTCAATTTTGAGGCCCAATCAGCAATTGCAACCGTTGCCTCTTGTTTGGACATATTCTTTAATCTACCGATAAACAGCAAGTAATCCTTAACCCTCATTTTATGATACAACCCTCGTTCTTCAGGTAAGTAGCCGATAGAGAAAACATCTTCTTGAATCATTTCCCTTCCGTTTACATACACGCATCCTTGATCGGGTTGAATGATTTTATTAATGATTCGGATAAGAGTGGTCTTGCCCGCTCCATTTGGTCCCAGCAAACCATAAATCCTCCCTTTTTGAACAGAAAGACTAACGTCTCTCAGGGCTGCACTTTGGCCAAACCGCTTATAGATATTTTCCAGTTTAAGGATTTCCATGAGTTAAAAGTACTTAAATCGAAAACTTGATTGTTCCCAGATAGAATATTTTTTTAAGGGGTCATCTTTGAAAGGATACGATTTTGTCTGGAAGACCCCGGGTATTTCAGATTCATAGCGATGACAAAAGCAGTCATCCCCCAAACAGGAATGGCCGCTTTGTCGATATCCAAATAGTTATTTAAGATTCCATGGACAAAGTAAGTTGAAAGTCCTAAAAGAGAATAAAGTAAAAGCGTTTTCGAATGACTTGGCTCCATTCTGGAATAGGTAACAAAACCATAATAAAAAATCGCAACAACCAATACAATCATCAAGATCATACCAGGAAATCCTTGTTCACTTAACGGCCCCAAATACTCTGAGTGCGCATTTCCTCCATCTCCAAAATTGGTTGAGATAATCGTTAAATCGTCATCGGCTTGAAAAGGAGCATAAACAAAAGCATAGGTTCCAGGTCCCCATCCAAACAAAGACCTCCTTCTATACATTTCCATAGCACTATTCCATCTATTCAGCCTTTCAAGATTGGAAGCATCGGTCGTAATATTGGTAGCTGACTGCAATCTTTCTTGCAAATCTTCTGTTGTATGCTCTACTTTATTTCTTTCCATCTCCATAGTAATCTTGTCTATTTTCATGTAGACAAAGACTGCTGCAATCAAAGCCGGAACAAGTAAATAGTAAAATTTGATTCTAAAAACAATAATTAAATAAAGTAAAAATGCACCGAATACCGTTACCCATGCGGCTCTGGTATAACTAAAAATAATTCCCCCTCCAATTAATCCAATCAGGCATAGTGCTAAGAATCGTGGTAAGATATTTCCCTTATTGATGATATATAAAGCAATCGTTAATGGAAACAATAATGCCAATACCGCACCATAAGAAGTATGATCTTTGAAGAAAGGGGACATGACCCAATGTCCTGACTCCTCACTAAATCCATTTGATGCATGATTGATCAGAGTATATCCTACTACCACCGCTAAAGATGCAAGAAATGCTGATATAAAATTCCTATAATTCTTTTCCTTCTCAAAAAACATTGCTCCAAATAGGATCATCGGGATAAGAAACCATAAGCGAGAAAGTAAAAATTTGAATGAAACCAAGGGAATTTCGCTGGTAAATGAAGTAATCAGGATCCAAAAAACCTGTAAACCTAAAATCAATGTAATTGGATGAAGAAATACCTTAAACGGAACAACTCCCTTAAGTATGGATTTTAAGAAGATAATCAGAGTCATACCAAAAAGCAAGGGTTCTGTCGGCAAATAAAGCCCCCCATTCCCGACTAAATCCTCTAAATTAAGAGACAGAGGAGCACAGAAGACCACAAAAAGAAACATGCTCTCAAAATGAAAAAGAGCTGTGTAAATAAGAAGCAAAGCAACAGGAGCTAAAAGAAAAACGTAAACTCCTTTTAGAAAAAGTATCCCATTGATCAGTACAAAAAGAGCAACGAGACTATAGACAATGGCCGATCTAAGATTAAGCGTCAACTTTTTGTTCCCTTTGTAATTCTTTAATCTTGTTGAGTATTAAAAGTACGAGGACTGTAAATAAAAAAACTGAAATGGTTGTGATAACCACAATTAGCCATCGTACTGGATAGAATTTCTTGTCTGCTTTTTCAGCTAGTTCTACAATAAATTTATGTGTGAATTTTGAATTGGCATCCGTCTCGGCCTGTTCATATACGATTTGCATTTCAGATAGAATCTCCAATTGTTGATCCATTTTTTTCTTGAAACCATCGTATACAGATCCGTATTTATTATTTACATTAATTTGTTCTCGAATATATTCTCTTTCAGCTGGTGAACTGGAATTGGCAAGTGCTGAATAAAGTTCTCCTCTAGCATCAGAAATAATTACCCCTAAATTTTGGAGTTTGTTAAGTGTGTCAATATAAAAATCAGATTTCTTTTTCAGCAACTCATACTTTGATTTAACGATTTCGTACTGATGTAAGGCTCTTTCTTGTATCATTTCATTTTTTGCTGAGTCAAGTAGATCAACAATCTTATTTGCCATCAACATAGCCTTTTCAGGATCTTCGTCCAGGACTTCAATCTTCACCGATCCATATTTAGTTCTTTCGAAAGTGAATCGTTCTTCATACATCTTATTCAATTTAGAATTCTTATGTGGATCATCCATTTCTATTTCATAAGATTCGAAAAGATTGAAGAGTTCAACAATTCTGGACTTCACTCTTCTCGCCATAAGAATTTGCAATAATTGTTCCGCCTCTTCTTCGGTTCCAAAATTCATTACGTTTTCATCTGGGTTCAACTGGGTAACAAGAGAAACCGAACTTGTTCTTGCAGGATAAACAATCGCCGTAGACTTGTACAATTCTGTAATCATGAAAGAAAAAATCACAGATCCAATCACCCCTAATGTGGTGCATATAATAATTATCTTACGCTTCGCCCAAAGGAAAGAGATGATATCTTCAGAATTAAAATTTTGCTCTTTATTCGCCATTTTTTAGGAGTATTTTCTTTAAATCTCGAATTTTAATTAAACCAAATACAAAGTAAAGTAATAAAGCTAATGCAATATTAAGGAATATTATTGCAACCCATGATATTTCGAGTCGACTTGTCATATAGAATAAAATCGAAATAGAAGTAACGAACAAAACAGTTTGAAGATAGGCACGATACAACATTTTTGCTTTGAAGAGTTGGTGCACAGTAATCATTTGCAATATTGCCACTAAAGCCTCAGTAAAAAGTGTTGCCAAAGCTGCTCCTTCGGCTCCTTTTTCGGGAATAAAAACACTATTTAAAACAATATTTAAAATGAGCCCTCCGATTGCAAAATAGTTCAACAATCTGAGAGAGCCATTAGCAGTGAGCAAAGTTCCAAAAACAAAAGCGATACTAATTCCCACAAAAGCTGCCATCAGATAAAAAAAAGTAACACCTGCATTCGGACCTGTGGAAGAGTAGGCAAAATTCAAAATGGGATCTGCATAAAAATAAGAAAGAACAGCTATGACAAATGCTCCAGGGATTAAGAGACGATACGCTTGATCAACCAAATCCAGAAAATCCCCTTTTTGTTTCAGCAACCTAGATGTCATCGGGTAGAGAATTCCAACAAACAAATAGCCTATCATATAAAAGGCGTCTAATATTCTAAAGGATTGTGCGTAAAACCCTGCTTCTTCTGGGCCAGAAATTCTTTCAATCATAACAGAATCAACCCGAGTATAAATCATCATTAAAATGATAAGAAGGGCGTAAGGAAAACTTCTTTTCAAAATGGTTACAGTAATTTTCTTATCAATTTGTAAGCGTAAATTTCGGGCTTTAACAAAAAGAATAAGAATCCCTATTCCAAAGGCTATCACATAGGAAATTGTTTGGGCATAAATAAAATATTTAATATCAAAATAGTACTCAAACCAACCACTCCAGAGCAATGCAGCAGCCAATCCAATTAAAATAAGTCGATCCAAAATAGAAATCAACCCATCCAATTTAAACAAATGTAAACCACTAAAATTGGACCTTAAAAACTGTAAGCCCGAAGCTAAAAATTGATTAATAATCAACCAAAACAAGATTTCAAAGCGCAACCAGTCATAACCTAGAATAATCCCTACAGAAGTTACAATCATTGAGTAGAGGATAAACAGCATGACACGAATTGAGAGCATTTTGCCTAAATATTTTTGCAGAACTTGAGGATTCTGGGCAATATTTTTGGTATTGTAATTATTGAGTCCCATATCTAGGATGACGTTGAACAGCAAAGCCAAACTATAGAGAGAAAAATACATACCATAGGTTTCGGATCCCAATCGATTTTGAACTGAAAGATCTACCCCAAAAACATAAAAAGGTTTGACAATGATATTCAAAAAAATGATCAGAAATAGATTTGAAATAAATTTTGAATTCAAGCCGTTTGAGTTTGTGGTCGCAAATTATTAAAATTTATAGGAAATAAACGCACAAACAACTAGTTTCGTCTATAAAAATGTGAAATTGAGAATTGGAATCAACACACGATTTTTACTTGCCGACAAGATGGAGGGCTTTGGATGGTATACCTTTGAAGTAACCAAAAGAATGGTTCTGGCGCATCCAGAAGTTGAATTTTATTTTTTCTTTGATCGTAAATTTGATCCCAAATTTGTGTTTGCTCAGAATGTCAAACCTATTGTACTCCACCCACAAGCCAGACATCCTATTTTGTTCAAGATTTGGTTCAATCACAGTATTACAAAAGCAATTAAAAAATACAAAATTGATCTTTTTTTTAGTCCTGACGGCTACCTTTCACTAAAGACAAAAATCCCACAAATTGGTGTAATTCATGATTTGAATTTCGAACATTTCCCCAACGATTTGCCGAAGCGAGATTCAGCCTATTTAAGAAAGTATTTCCCTAAATTTGCTCATAAAGCAGCTCAAATAGTAACCGTATCCGAGTTTTCAAAAAAAGATATTATTCAACAATATCAAATTGATCCATCAAAGATAACGGTAGCATATAATGGGATCAATCCAAATTTCCATATTATAGACGAAGCGGAAAAATCCGCAACGAGAGCAAACTACTGCAATGGCAATGAATTCATACTTTTCGTTGGTTCGATTCATCCCAGAAAAAATCTGAAACGGTTACTTCAAGCTTTTGATCAGTATAAAACTAAATCAGAAAGTACAACACAACTATTAATAGTTGGTGATCGGTATTGGTGGACGAATGATCTTCAGAGAATATTTCAATCTTTAAGATATAAGGAACATATTCATTTCACAGGTCATTTAGATCAAGCAGCTTTGATACGTGTAACAGGATCTGCCAAATTCATGGCTTATCTTTCTTATTTTGAGGGATTTGGTTTACCTGTAGGTGAATCGATGCAGGCGAGAGTGCCCGTTTTAGCTTCAAATCAAACCTCAATTCCTGAAGTTGGCGGGAATGCCGTTCATTACAGCGATCCATTTTCAATTCAATCCATTGTTGAAGGTATTCAGAAACTGGACACCGAAGAGGAATATCGAACTGAACTAATTCATAAGGGGATCATACAGGCAAGAAAGTTTTCCTGGGATCACACCAGTGAAATAGTTTGGAAAGAAATCGAAAAATTGAGTTAGGATTTATTCAACCCATTCTCCTCCTCGGTAGGCATTTTGTCGAAGACCACTTTGTGGGTCAACAACAGCTTCATACTTCAGTTTAAGTTTTTTGCCTTTATATTTCTTCTGATTATCGTAAAGGTCTTTAACAAAAGTATCGGCTCCTTTTTCGTCCACAATCAAAGCTGTATTAAAACCCTTTTTTGCGGCATTTACAATAAGAAAAGTAGCAGCAGGTTGTTGAATAAACCCATTAAATGAAACCTCGAATTCCCCCTTCAGTTCCATCATATCAATAGCAGATTCGCTTGAAACCTCTATATTATCTAATGGCATTTCTTTAGCAGGGTTATCGAATCCATCAACCCTGTCATAAAAAACAACTTTTCCACCATTTAAATAGTATTTATTCTCAAAGTATTTCTTTTCATCTTCATAGTCCACAAAAATATGACTTGCATAGACCATTTCATCATTATTGAAGTAGTACCTTTTGATTTCTTGGTTTTTGTATAAATTATGGTATTCTTCAATAACTTTGAGCACTCCGTTATTATCATAAAGAAAAAATGATTGATACTCTTCATTAGCATTTAAGTCTGCAAAAGGAAGGGAATTAATACGAGAATAGGATTCCATACTTGTGTCTTGTGCCCAAACATAGTCGTCAATATTTTGTTTTAAGGAATTGGACTCGACTTGATCTGTTTGACCATCAGTGTTTGAATCCTCCTTAATTGAAGCTTCTCCATCTTTCTCTTTTGCCCCATTATCCGAGCATGCTCCTAAAAACAAGCTCAGGATTATAATAAAATACCAGTTTTTTTGCATCCCGTTTTAGCTATAAATGATTAACGGAATAAAAGTAACAAAAAAGCCCGAATTCAAAATTGAACCCGGGCTTACTTCGTATTATTTTTTATTAATCAAATTTAATTGTCATCTCAACACGTCTGTTTTTCTGTCTTCCTTCAGGCGTATTGTTATCCGCAATTGGTTTTGTTTCACCATAGTATTCCACAACCAATTTATCTGCGTTAGCTCCTTTACTCACCAAGTAAGCTTTAACAGCTTCCGCTCTTCTTTTCGAAAGAATAAGATTGGATTGTGCCGCTCCTTGGTTATCTGTGTGACCAGCAATAACCAATGTCCAATTTGGTTTCTTCACGAGTACTTCAGCCAATTCATCCAACGAAGCGAAAGATTCTTCAAGAATAATTGCTTTGGCAGTTTGGAACTCAAGGTTATCAAATGCTGTTTTCAAAATTTCCTCGATTTCTTTTTCAATCACCGGACATCCGTTCATTCCAGGCTCTGTAGATGCTACACCAGGAGTCATTGGACAATCATCCTTAGAGTCGATGATCCCGTCATTATCCGTATCCGAATAAGGACAGCCTTTATTCGCTACAGGACCCGCTTTGTATGGACAACGATCATCTTTGTCTAACAATCCGTCACCATCTGTATCTGGCCAAGGACATCCATTATTTTCTTTTGGTCCTTTTTCAGTAGGACATTCGTCAAGGTAATCGAAAATTCCATCTTGATCAGTATCCGGACAACCTTGATTTTCAATTGGACCTGGATGATCAGGACAAAGATCCTCAGAATCTTTAATACCATCCCCATCTCTATCCGGGCAACCATTCAACTCAACAGAACCTGGCTCGGTTACACAAGAATCCTGAGAATCCATAATTCCATCTCCATCCGTATCCGGACAACCTTTGAACTCTTTCAATCCAGGAACATCCGGACAATCATCCTCTTTATCTGGAATTCCGTCACCATCTGTATCCGGACAACCTTTGAATTCAATTATACCAGGAGTAGCTGGACAGAGGTCTTCTTTATCAGGAATTCCATCAAGATCTGCATCAGGGCAACCTCTAAATTGCCAAATACCAGGCTTCTCTACGCACATATCTCTTTTGTCTGAAACCTTATCTTCATCTCGGTCTCTTGGATGACTGTGTAAAATTGGAACTCTTACCCCAGCATAAAAATCTGCCCCTCGAAGGTTACCAAATTTAAATAGTGCCCCCATATTGGAAGTTCCGAAAAAGAATGGCCCAGCTCTAAAGGAGAATCCAGCTCTAAAACCAGCAGTCGTATTCCAGGTTAAGGGGATACCAAGACCAAACCATGCGTGATCATATCTGGGAGTAATCGTAACCGAATGCGGACGATTCACTTGTCTAGGGAATTTCGCTCCACTAAGAGCAATGTTACTTGTAAAATTTAAATAAAAGTCGTTCCAAATATTCCAATCAAACTGCAAGCTCATTGTCATCGGCAGAGTCATGGTATATTTATTATTACCCGGAACGGTATCAAAGTTATTGATCAATACAGAATCAAGGGTAGAAAAATCTTTTACATCATTGAAAATATTAATGTTCAAAGAATCCGTATCAACAACAAAATCTCGTGTCATATTCCCTCTTTCGTAACCAATACCTCCAATGTCGAGGAAAGATATTCCTGCTTTGATTAAGTATTTATTCTTGTCTTGTCGCCACAGATTTGTACGACCATCCATGTCGTACTTATAGTCTTTCCATTTTGGTCTCCATTCATAAACTACTCCTAAATCAACAGCACCTCCAAAATTATTTCCTTTAAAAACAACATCTAAATAAGCCGGAACACCTGAAAAATTATTGTTTTGGGCATCATCTATTGCCGTTTGCAATTCATTATTGTATCCGTAGGCGAATGCTCCTTTCACACTAATTGCAGTGGAATCATTAACAAATTCATATTTCAAATCTTCAGTAAAAGTGTAAGCCGAACCGATTCCTTGCAGGAATTTAAAACGACCTCCTACCTTCAGAAAATGCTCTTCTTTATCCATAACCACTTGAGCATAATTGAAATAATATTCATTCCATATCATTGCCGTAACCCCCAAGTTGATTTCATCAAGAGGTTGAAACCACAAAGTAGAATCAGTAAAATCCGTTTCAGCCAATCGTATTAATTCAGGAGATGCTCCTCTGACATTAGCTATTGACCGCACTTTCATACCAGCTCCAATCCCAATTTTATTCTCCTTTAGAGTAAACATAAAATTTAGAATATCAATCTGATTGTACACATAGGCAGAGCGATCTTTATTTTTAGGATTTTTTACGTAATCCAAAGTATCGTAGTTAAACTCCCATCCCTCGAACTTTTTCGGACTCCACCACCACCCAGGAAAGAGTTTCGTATCCATTCTTTTATAGTCTTGAAATGCAGCAATATTTAAGCTGAATACATTTACATCAACCACAAATCGATTGTCAGCCAAAGATGCAGGCTGGAGATCTGCTCCCATTATCCCGGAATAATTACTTTGCATAAGACCAATATAGTCCTGAGCAAAAGATTTTGAATGAAATACCAGAAGAGTTACAACAGCAACAAGAGTCGTTTTCAAAATTTTCATAACAAGCAAAAAGTTAGTTCTGAACTAAGCGTATGTTCTTTTCATCAACGATGCAATTTACAATATTTTTGTCTTTTTGAAAGCTTCCTAAATACTTTTTGCACGAAACGGGAAACCCTTCAACCTGTGAACCATTGATATCCAGCATACTAAGTTCTTCTTTCACATAATCGAACAGGACTAAATTAACCAATTTGCCTTGCTGGTAAATCAATTCAACTTTGGACACATTCGATGAAGGTGAAGGAATTTGTCTGGAGATGAGACCGAACTGATTAATGATGTTGATATATCCTGAAGAAATAAAAATGAATTCCTTTAAACCGTCCCCATCAAAATCTTTGAATTCAATAAATTTATAAGGCTTTTCGATTTCAAGATCGAGAGAATCTGCATGGTTATCTAGCGTGAGGGTATATATTTTTGAAGGTGTAACTGAGAATAGTCGTGTTGATAATATATCTGTTCCTTTTTGGAAATACTGATATTGCTTTTTAGTTGTAATTTGCTCTTCGATTCTTTCTTGCCCACGTCGATTCAACATAAAGATTTTGCCCGAAGCATCACTAAAGAAAATATAGTCCTTTCCAGAGATTATAAAATGATTAATTTCTCCCTTCACCAAACCATCAGTCTGCTTGAACTCCCATCCTTCAACAGGCAACCCTTCTTCACCGATATTGAGTATTTTTTTATCTTGAGTGGCGATCAAAAAACGGTAGTTATTATTTTTATCGTAATCCAAAACCGACACCGCATTAGACGCTTTTCCTGGAATTGTAAATGGAAATTTTTCAACATTATTCCCTTTGATATCAAGTAAATACAACTTGGTTTCGGTATTGAAAATAAATTGCTTTTTATTATTTCCAAATAGGTCGATAACTTGAGGCACGCCTAAAATTCTTCCATCTACTTTCGCTTTCCATTTCTCATTACCATCTTTATCAACAAAAACGATTTCTCCATTTGCTGAAGCCAACAAATAGCTAACCCCACCATCCAAATGATCGCGAATCGGCACAAACCGGTCCACCTCAAAAGGTTTTGGAAATTCCAATAAGTTAGAAGTTCCTACGATGCTTTCCGCAACATTTCCAAATAAATAGAACCCTCTATTCTTAAATGTAAGACCATCCGAAATCAATATAGAATTGGCTACCAAAACATTTTCCGGATTCACGCTACCCGGATAATCGATTTGTGCTTGACCTTTAGTTAACCTCAAATAATTTGCTTTTGAAGGAAACGATTGCATGAAAGCACTAAAAGATGGATCAAAATTGATCAACTCGCCTTGATCAAACTGAGCAAAGTAATTGGTCATCGCAGTCCGTGAATCTGCGAAAATCACAAAACTTGATAGTTCGGAGTACCATTTATATTTTGTGTCAGATCCAAAAACCTCATTGTAGTTATGCGCAGGATCGAATTGATAAACTATATGCTCATTTACCTTAAAATGCTCCAATGAATCGTTATCTATATTGAGATGACTTACTGTAGCTGATTCCAACTGACCTGCAGGACCGATTTGATCAGAGGCTCTAATGATTAGATAGCTTCCATTTGAATTCTCAAATTTTGCGATTGAACCGAGTACCCAAGAAGTAAGTTCAGGTTGCAATTGCACTTCATTCTGATAAATTTTTTGAATTTCTAAAAAAGGGCTTTTACTTTTTATCCATTCCAGGTTTTTAACGTCCTTAGGCACATAATAGAGTAATTCACGATCTTCAAAATTCCCATAAGATTCATACTCTACTCCTTTTTTAACAGAAGGTAGTTGTACAAAAGTTCTTTCAACTAAAAGATCAAATACCTGCCATTGGTCTTTCTTTTCGAATACCTGACAGTAAGCATCAGAAATAAAAGTTTGATCAAGTTCATCTAACTCCGGTACTCTTTTCAATTGTTCAATTTGTTTTAAAAATTCAATTTGATCCGAAAAAACGGCAAATCTTCCCATGACAAACACCATTTGCTTATGAAAAGAATAGATATGCTGATCCACCTTTGATTTCAAATCTACATTTAGGAGTTTTCCGAATTTATCCAAATCAATTTGATAAGGGGCTTCCATGACAATGTATGAATGTCCAGTATTTTCTATCATGCAATAGAATTTCATATTATTGTAGTACTCGAAGGGAGTGTTTAATTGATGGAAGACAGAATCCAATTCGAGTAATTTTTTAAAGCCGATATCCAGACTTTTTGTTCCATCTAATTTTCCATGCATCTTCGAATTTTTGACATGCTTATTTAGCATATTCAAATTGTCTGTTTTTAAAATGAAGACAACATCCTTGGAAACAAATTTGGAGAAACTCTTATTGATTTTTGAAAGTGAATTAAAATACCAAATACCAAAAAAAATCCCAACTGCTGAGATTAGTGTAACGGATGTTATGATAATTATTCTTTTCATTAAAGGCAAGGGCTAAGTTACCAAAGTTAGGGTCAGCTTCCGCAGGGATCGAAAGCGAGTATTAAACAAATAATTGTTTATCAAAAATCGATTCTTAACTGTTCTTCAGGCAACAATTTGAATGAATTTCTATGAAAAGGACTTGCTCCAAACTTTTTAATTGCTTCTCTGTGCTTTTTTGTAGGATAGCCTTTATTTTGATCCCATCCATAGTTTGGAAACTTGAGATGAAGGTTTTCCATAAACTCATCTCTGTATGTTTTAGCAAGGATGGACGCCGCGGCGATGGATAAATATTTCCCATCCCCTTTGACAATGCAATGATATGGAATCTTTTTATACGGTATGAATCGATTCCCGTCAACTAGAATTTCATCTGGAAAAATTTTTAACCGATCCAACGACCGATGCATGGCTGTAAAACTAGCTCTTAGGATATTCAATTCATCAATTTCCTTATGATCCACGAAAGTCACCGCATAGGCCAAGGCCTCTTTTTCAATTATTTCTTTAAGCTCTTTTCGTTTAGATTCAGATAATTTTTTAGAATCATCAAGCATCTTGTTTTTATAGTTTTTCGGAAGGATTACCGCCGCTGCGACCACAGGCCCTGCAAGACATCCACGGCCTGCTTCATCGCATCCTGCCTCCAGAATATTTGCTTTATGGTATGATTTCAGTGCCAATAGAAATAGCTTGGATTTTAATTAATTTTAAACCAAAAACAACTTTTTTTTTACGATATTCGTTTTGGATTTATAAATATACTATCAATTATGAAAAATATTATTATCGTTTTATTGTCCGTTTTTACTTTTTCATTTGGATTTGCACAGGAAGGGATTGCTGATTTTGGTGAAAATTCAGAAACTTACGGCAAGAATAGAAGTAATGGAGTTTATGTATTCCATCTGGATGCAGGAAATTACACAGAAGAAATGATCGCAAAGAAAGCTAGTTATTATACGAACAACTTTATTGTGACCACCAAGAAAGAGGGAGATCAAATTGAAGTTCAAGTTTCTTTGAAAGGAATTTCTCAAGAAAACAAAAACATTGTAACGCGTTTATTTGTATCACTAGAAATTAAAGAGGTGAAATACAAGGGAGAGCGATTTGAAACAATGGACTTTTTAGGAAAATATATTTAACTGTTCCGAATAAAATGAAAAAGCTCCCATTCGGGAGCTTTTTTTTTGGTTTTAATATTTCAACATGATTCCATAGCGGATTCTTCCTTTTTTCCCACTGGCTTTACCAGGAATAAACATTGGAAAATTCTGAATCATTTTTTCAATTTGCGTTTTGATCTGAGGATAAGGATTCCCTCTAAAATTTAAGGTCTTCGAATCCACTTTCCCATCAGCCGCAACTTCAAAATCAAATCCTATTACTCGGTCATATTGTGCACTTAATTCTACTACCACTGGTTTGATTGACCCTTTTATCTCGGCTAGCAAAGCTCCGTCACCACCAAAATAACTCGGTACATCTTCTTGACTGTAGTTCGGATTATTTTTCGTTTTATCAATGGTCACGACTTGGCCGTTTATAATTTTTGTTTTTTGTTTAGAGTCTAAAAGAGGGTGTTCCTTCACACCGATTGCGACATCAATAACAGCCAATCTTGCCTGACCTGAAACCGCAATTTTTTCTTCAATTTTTGGATCGTTCTTTTTCTTATCCATATTGAGAATGATATCTTCCTTATAATCCTCTTCAAAATCAGGTTTAAGACCCTCCTCTTCGATAAGAAGGTTATTTGATTTCATATCCTTCCCTAATTTCAACTCATCTTCAGTCATCCCGGCATTCTCATTTCCTGAATACTTATTATTGTTTTCGGAAGCATCGTTAAACTTATTTTCAGTTTTGGAATCAGGAGTTATTAGACCATTGGACTCCTTTCCTCCTTCGGGTTGGATTATCTGATCATGATCCGCCGTGACTTCATTGGTTTCTACAGGTAAGTTAATCCAAACAATTGACAAGATGACAATAGCAATCGCTGCTACGGAAAAGTAGATATATTTTCCATTTCCGGATTTTCCAGAAGGGTACTTTGATTGAATTTGATCACTCACTCGAGCTGAAATGGATCCAATCCAATCTGACTGGGCTTGATATCCCTCCAAAGCCTCTGCTAGAAAAGCGTCTGAATTAATGGCCGATTCGAAAGAAGCCTTTTCTTCTCCAGCCATTTTCCCATTCACATAAGCAAGAAATTGTTCGTGTGTAGGAATCGCATTCTTTTGATTAAGCATTGCCATTTCAATTATCTTTTTCTAATTCAATTTTTAATTTTCTTTTCCCATTTTGGATGTGACTTTTCACCTTATTCTCATCCATTCCTGTTAAGTCCATAATCTCTTTGTAAGATCTGTTTTCCAAATAGAAAAGTCGCAAACATTCCCGCTGATCCTCTTTCAAATCTTTCATCTTCATTTCGAGTTGATCCAATTGCATTTCTAACAATTCCTTTTCATTGGAATCCTCTTCATCAAAATATCCGGCTTCTTCGTTTTCTGAAAAACCGGTAAAATTTTGGTTCTGTTTTTTAAACTTCAGTGCATTATTTTTAACAACAGAATACAACCAAGGTTTAAAGTTTCGAACCTCATGCTTTTTAAGATCTTGTACCAATAATTCAAAAACCTGCATTGTTGCGTCTTCAACATCTTCTTTGGAGCTTAAATATTTTGAATTTACGGCTACTACAAGGTGTGTATAACGTTGAAAAAGCTCAGCAACCAGCGCCACATCTCCTTTCTTTTGATAAAGAGCGACTAACTGATGATCAGCCATTTTCTTGGTATTTCGCAATAATTGTAAAATCAAATCAAAACTCTTAAAAGATTACTCCTTTATATAGGATAGGGCAAAGAATTTTCAAATTCCATAAAATTTTTACAACTTTTTTAACGGATTTTTTTTTCTGAAGTTCCGAAATCCAATATCAGCCTTAAGAAAAGTGACTGTATGAGCATAAAAAAAGTATCCGAAGCAAAAAAATGAAAAAAATAACACCTTTGAAACACCTTTAAATAAAGGGATTTAAGAAAAAGTTTCAAAAAAATGCATTTTTTTTTGTGGAATTTTATGAAGTGTTTCCCTATAGAGTAGAAACAGAACAAAAAACTAAAACTAAATAAAATGAAAAAGATTGTTGCTATTGTATTATTAGGAGGATTTGTATTCACGAGCTGCGGACATTCAATTTGTGACGCGTACTCGTACAATTATAAGAAGAAAGACATTCAAAATACTAAGACCACTTTCGAAAAGGTCTTAAACGAAGCTTCAGCGGAAGCATAGGGTTAAATACCTGGTTTCAAATTCAAAACTCAGTTAATAAAAAATGCTGTACCAAATAGGACAGCATTTTTTTATTGTTCTTAATTATTTCATTTGAACTATTCCTCAGCCACAACCCCCATACTACAGAATTTCTCAATGCGTTGATTCATTCTTTCAATTGAATCCAATGCCTCAAGCTCTTCTATTGTTTTCAGAACATGGGTTTTTACTTTCTTGAAAGTGTCTTCACGTTTACGATGAGCACCTCCAAGCGGCTCCTTGATGATGGCATCAACAAGCTTCAACTTATTCATATCTTTTGAAGTCAAATTCAAAGCTTCTGCTGCACGTTCTTTATTATCCCAATTTCGCCAAAGTATGGAAGAACAGGATTCGGGAGAAATAACGGAATACCATGTATTTTCAAGCATCAATACGCGATCACCCACACCAATTCCCAATGCCCCTCCAGAAGCTCCTTCACCAATAATCACACAAATCACAGGTACTTTTAGGCGCATCATTTCATAAATATTTCGAGCAATTGCTTCTCCTTGTCCTCTTTCTTCGGCTTCCAATCCCGGATAAGCCCCAGGAGTATCGATAAAAGTTACGATTGGTTTATTGAATTTTTCGGCCAATTTCATCAATCTCAAACCTTTCCTGTAACCTTCAGGATTTGCCATTCCAAAATTTCGGTATTGACGCATTTTCGTATTGATTCCTTTTTGCTGACCAATAAACATAACCGTTTTGCCATCTACTTCACCAAAGCCACCAACCATTGCTTTATCATCCTTAAAACTGCGATCTCCATGTAATTCAAGAAAATTCCCATCAGTAAGGTATTTGATGTAATCAAGGGTATAAGGTCTATCCGGATGTCTAGAAAGTTGTACTCTTTGCCATGGAGTCAGATTCTCAAAAATCTCTTTAGTTTGCTCCTTAAGTTTTGCTTCCAGTTCTTTGACTGTGGTGTTGGCATTCACACCTGTTTTCTCTTCTACACTTTTCACCTTTTCGATCTCTTCATAAAGATCTTTTAAGGGTTCTTCAAAATCCAAGTAGTTTGCCATAAATCTAATTTTGTGCGAAAATACTAATTTTCGTTTTAACAGTTTGAAATCTTTTAAGGGAAATAGCGATTCGAATTACGCTTCCTTAGTTGGTTCTTTTTTAAACACCCCACCAAAAGACCGAAGCCATTTGAATAGAGCAAAGACAAGTATTAATATCGCAGTAAAACCAGAGACACGTCCAATAATATCACCGTATTGAACATAGAATGTTTCTTCACTATTCAGTTTGATCGTTCCTTTTATTACTGCATCTTCCCACCAACCTGTTTTCTCCAAAACATCTCCTCTGCCATTTATTAGAGCAGAAATACCCGTATTTGCACTGCGAGCAATGTATTTTCTATTTTCAATTGCACGAAGTCTGGCGAAGCTCTGGTGTTGCTTATAACCTGGGGTATCTTTCCACCATCCATCATTGGTAATGATTGCAATAAAGTCACTTTTCAGCCTTGAAAACTCAGCTACGTAGCCCCCATAAACTGATTCATAGCATATACACGGTGTAATACTTACACCTTTAGATTTAAGACAAAATGGTTTTTCTTCCGTTCCGAGTGTTCCAGTTGTACCGCCCATATCAATTGCCATTCCTTCAAAAAGGGCGGGAAAAGGGAGTCTTTCCACACCTAAAACCAGTTGTGATTTATGATATATTTGAATAGGTTTATTTCTTGAAATAAGCACAGCTGAATTATATGCTTCAAGCCAAATTCCTTTTCCCATATCTCTGGAAGCATAGCTATTTTTATGATCAAAAAATTTATGAGTAGAAGAACCAATAAGTAGATCTGGACCGTTCCATTCCTCTAATTTTTCGATTAATTGAATCACGAACCGATTCTTTTCCATTCCTTTTTCGTTGATTGACATGGGTAGAGCTGTTTCTGGCGCAATAATCAGATCTATATTTTTGTCCATATTTTGCTCTGCCAATCCAATTATTTTTTGAATTTGCTCATCTGGGCCAATCGTTGTAAACTTCTCATACGGATCGATATTAGGTTGAATGATCAGCACATTTAATTCCTCACCCTTATCCTCATAATTATAATACATAAAAAGTGAAGAACTGATAGGAATCAAAAGCATCATAGCTTGAAGAACTAGTAAAGGAGTTTGAACATTCCAGCTTTCCTTTTTAAACCAAATATTTTTAGCAATTAAATAAAAAAGCATATTGACCAGAAGAATCCACATAGTACCCCCCAAAACTCCAGAATAGGAATACCATTGAACCAAAGGATGATAGTTGGCAAACATATTTCCAAAGTTCAACCATGGCCAGCTCAGTTCCCAATGGTAATGCATATATTCAAAGCCCAACCAATAAAAGAAAAGTCCGATATATCCTTCTTTGACTCCTACAAATTTTTTAGTTACGTGAAATGCAGCAACCGGTAAAATCATGACAATAGCGTTCGCTACGACTGCCATAACTGCTCCGCCTTCAGATGCAAACCAAATCCACCATACAGTGATCAAGTTGTAAAGAAAAAATGTCCATAAAGCATACAAATAAATTTTGTATGACCTTTCTTTATTTTGAAACAAATCCTCTTCTAACAACAAAATAGGAACAAGAGCTACAAATGAAATCGGTCCTAAACCTCCGACAGAAGGAAAGGAGAGAGCTAACAAAATCCCTGACAAAGTTGCCAAGAGTAATCGATGTTTAAGGGTTAATTTCATGCTAACAAAGATATTATTTATTTACAGGCAATTCATTCAAAATAGAACCTAAAGAGAAATTTAAAGTATAAATAATAACTTTGAGACCGAAAGAGTAAATCGATTATAGTTTTGGAAAGAAAAGAGTCTAAAAAAAAGAGTAAATCGCGAAGGCTACACTACAAAGACCTTGATGCCTTGAGGTTTATTGGATTTTTACTTGTTTTCATTATGCATGTGAAATCTTTTTTCAGTGAAGATCTTGCTAATGAATCCGGAAAACATTTAGACAATGCTCTTACTTTTGGAGGTGTATTTGGAATAGAATTATTCTTTACAATATCTGCCTTTCTTATTACTGCCTTGGCCATACGTGAAATTGAGTATTACGGTGGATTCAAACTCCTAAGTTTTTACAAAAGGCGTGCGCTTCGGATATTCCCTCTCTATTTTCTCATTCTACTTCTGATCTTCATTGGTATCCCCAAAACGATTACATTTTTGGACCTGAATTATCATTTTAAATTTCCCCCCTTGCTCCCATTTTTGACTTTTAGTTCTAACTTTTACTACTTTGGAAATGGAGCTGATTTCTTCACAGGCTTGGTTATTTTATGGACGATTGCTGTGGAGGTTCAATTCTATCTTGTGTGGGGATTCATTATCAACTTACTAGGAAGGAACTTAAAAAACATTTGCTATGCATTCATTTCGTTTGGGGTACTTTATAGGTTATCATCCGGACTTTTTACTGAAATGCAGGCATTCAAGGACTATCATTCCTATTACAATACACTTTATTATCTGTCAGACTTTGGTATTGGGGCATTGATAGCTGTTCATGTAAGAGAGAAAAAAGACCTAGTAGAATATATAAAATCACTGGAAAAGAACTTTTTAAAGTATTTGTATTTTGGTTTCGTTGGTTATTTAATTGTTGCAGGAGTATTTTATGGCAATATCATTTTTAGTGTCCTCAACGCCATTCTTGTTCCCTCAATCGTAGGATTCATAATAATTGAACAAACCTTTAGCTCCTATTCACCATTTAAATTCAGAAATTTCAAATTTGCCTCTTATTTGGGTAAAATCAGCTATGGCTCTTATATGTTTCATATTTTAGTTATGGATTTTATAGTTTTTGGAATCGCCATTTGGAAGGGAGAGCATCAGGGAGAATTGGGAGGATTCATAAAAGCTATTTTTCCTCTAGTCGCATTTATTTTAACACTTATTCTGGCCCATTTGAGTTACAAGTATTTTGAAAAACCATTTTTACGCATGCGTAGAGAATTCAAAAGACTTTCATAGAACCTTACAAACCTACCTGAGCAAATACATTTTACCAAATTCCTTTTTAAAGAATTCATCGGCACCAGAGCCTCGATGGTCAATTGTCTCTCCATTGATTCTCATTTGCACCGTGTACAAATAGACCCCATTAGCCAATTGGTCGCCCCAATCATCTCTACCATCCCAGGCATATTCGCTAATATTCTTCCCAACTTTAATTGGACCAAACTCATCCATAGTTATGGTTTTAACAACTTTTCCGGTAACAGTAAGAATTTGAATTCTCATTTCATCTGGAATTTGATTTCCAGTTAAAGTAAAGACAAATCGCGTACTAGTGGAAAACGGATTCGGATAATTCATCAGATAAGTGACGGAAGATTGGTTAATTACCTCAAATTCGATTCGATATTCGAGATCCCCTGAATTATTTCCTGAAACATCACTTCCTTGAACCAATAGCTCGTAGATTCCATCCAAAGCAAAATTCCCATCATAAATAATTTTGAATTTGTTTTCTGGACCCGAAGCAGGTATCCATTGCATAACCGTTTCCCCAATTGGTCCTATAAATGGAATTCGGACTTGATTACCTAATGGATCTTTGAGATAAATACCAAAGTTCGCTGTATCTGCATCTTCATCTAGCAAGAGGAATTCATTCTCGTCATTTAAAGAGATTACGATTTGAGCTTTACCACTCACAATATCTCCATTTAAAATATGGGTTCCATCAAAAGTCACATCCAACACAGGATTGATTTCATCGGGAGCCACATAAAATGGAATTTGAGCCAGATTATTGAAATAATGCATTTCTAATTGATCTTGAAGAATCGGTGTAACATAAGGATTTACTTCCATCCACAGGAGATTTCTTCCTGAAAGTCCAGTAGTATTAAAGGTAATGGTGTCCAAAAGATCACCACCAACGCGCAAAGAATCCTGTCTTAGATAAGGAATTGGATGAATGTTTCTATATTGATCCTCAATCCAATATTTTACAAGAAGGGAGTCCATAGGATAGTCACTTACGTTAAGAATTTGGCCAGCAAATGACACATCCATTCCTTCTGGTATCGTATCGGAAGCACTCCAATAATACCCAAGTTCACCTTCAATTGCAGCTTCTGGAACCGGTTCGTAGAGCACATGCCATCCATCTATTTGGGCGGGTGTAAAATCTATACTGTCTTTGATAATGGCCTTCAACCTTATCCAAGGGAATGTAGCAGCAGGGATCATCAAATTGAGATTCGCTATAGAGTCTAATGTTGAAAATAGAGTGTCAATTAGCAGAGTTTCTACACCTAAGGTATTGGTTCCATAAACCTGCAAACGGGTGCTGTCAGAGGTAGGCGATTCTTCTGGGTTTTGCTTCCAATACAAGGCACTCCAATTAAAAGCAGGACCAATCATAGTAGATTTTTCTTCACCTAAATAATCGTACCCATCAAGAGTGTCATTCAAAATGAGATCTGAGTCTATGCTTACGCCAATTTCTTCGTGTGTTTTTGAGTTATCTCCTTTTTTTGTGAAAAATATGAAAGGAACATTTGGATTACCAGTTGCAATATTCGTTGAACCCAATGATTGAAAAACATTGTATGTACTTGGATAAAGTGCATCCCATTGTGCAAAATCAGCATAAGTAGTTGTATAAATCAAAACATAAAAGCTATCTGGAATTTCGTTCAAAACCATGTTTTCAAACGCAGCTAATTGTGCGGAACTATTTTGGCGAAAGATAAAGTACTTTTCCACTCGGTTTCGACAAGAGGCTCCATCATTTACATTTCCAAAAGAATGTGTAGGATTTTGACCTCCATTTGCAGTTCCCCATGCCTCGAGCGTAATTGGATCTACAACCGCAACGATTAAAGACGGAGTTAAGCCGCACAAACCATATTCTTGCACTTCACCATCAATTTTCCAGTCTGTTGCAAGCAATTCATTAAAATCAGTTGAATTTCCATAGACTTGACAATTGATGATCTTTTTATCTGGGAAGAAGCTTCTTTTTCTGAGTATTCGATCATAGTTTAAGTTGACAAAATCGTTGTTTTTAAACTGAAAGAAGTGTTCTTGTCCCCAACCTTGTTTTCCTGGTATATATTGGAAAGATGATTCATTCCACAGCAAAACCGAGCTATCGATCGCTACTCGCCAAAAACAAACTGTACTATCCGACAGAACAAGCATTTCAGGGAGATCTGTATTAGCATTTAACCATTCATTTGGAGCTACTTCAACGACACCTCCAGGAGACATTACTTCCTTGTATTTGCGAAATGGAGAATTGAATAAATCTGTAGTATCAATTTCAAATCTGTACAAACGATCGCTTACAAAAGGATTGTTTGTTGAAGCCTTCAAAGTAACCGTATCGTAGGGAACAACTGCATATTCAAAAGGCCAAACAGGATAGATACCTTCTATTGAAATAAAGTAAGGAACAGAAATTTCATTATTGAAAACCTCATCGTATTGTTCCGTAATCTGCGAAGGAATATCAACTTTTGCAGAAAAAACATTCAGACCTGGACCATTATTTGGATCCAAAGGCATTTTAAACTCTACAGTGTCCTTATAATACAACCCGTTAGAAACCAAGCTATAGACCGAATCAACTGTAGCGCCTGGAAATGTTCTTCTCAATTCAACCGTAAAACTAGAATCTGTAGCTCTACCCAAATTTGTTAAGACCAATTTGACTGTAATGGTATCTACCGATAGATTGATGTTTTCCGGCTCAACAATTAGACTTTGATTCGTAATTTCAAATTCCGGGTTTTGATGCCAATTAACTTTCAATGCAGGATCACCGTGCAAGGTCATCCCTAAACAAGTAGACTCCAAATACAAGCCACCAGAAGGCGATTCAACAGCCTGGATGGTATTCCGAATTTGTGTTCCAAGAGCAGCCCCATACGCATCTGTTGAAATTTGCTGATACAACTCACTTGTATACGTATTCAATGTGTTGGAAAAGCCTAGTTTAACCGAAGAAAGAAACGCAATTGCCCCTTTATTTGGAATCATGACAAAGCGTTCAGATGTAGAATTGGAAACCGGATTAAAAATGTTCCCCGTATAACATGCATTCCCAATCACCAAAGGATATTTTCCCTGATTGTACCAATTGGAAGGATCATCCACATTTTGATCAAATCCCGAAGCCGATGCATGCCCGAAGAAAGTCATTATCGAAGCACCTGAATTTATTCGATTTGTAACATCCTGTGAAGTAACCGGATCAATAGGTTCAGAAACTGTTTTATAGGTTGAATAGACATTTCCTCCAAATTTCAATCCTTCAATTTTCGCCTCAAAACCTTGTAAATAAGCTTTAAACAATTGCTGCTCATAATCCGTCGATCCCCCACCAAAATGTAAAATTTGTTTTTGCCAATCTTTCGTGGAGGTTGAATAAATGGACGAAGGATCTTGGGCAGACTCAAACTCCTGCATCTTTGATAGATAATCTAGCACTTCCTGATCTGTACTCGCAGATAGACGACCTGTACTTAGAAGAGGTACCCATAAATTCCCATCCAAACCTGCGGTAAGCAAGACATCCGAAGAAGGATAACCCCATGAAGGGACTAAATTTGATTGGTAGGAAGCCGAATCATTTCTAGAACCAACACCTAAAAGCGTATTGGACTCATTTGCCTCTCTAATCCCCTTTCCTATCAGGAACATAAACTCAGGATTTGTGGTAGAATTATTTACAAAGTAGTTGACAAATCTGCGTATTCCCAAGGCATGTTTTTCAATTCCCCCTCCAAATTGTAGATAAAGCTCATTCGTATAAGCGGTATACACATTGTATCCACCTCCCTGAGCACTTTCTCTGTAGGCTTCATATTGTGCTACCGAAGAACTTAAACTTGATTCAGATATAATCAAAAAATTATCCGAAGAAATAAGTGAGTAATTCGTAAAACTCCCATTACCATTTATAGGCTCTAACACAGGAACCGATTTAATTTCAGTCTGATCAGCAACAACGACCAACTGTTCTCCAGAGCTATTATTAGGAACTAAAAATTGTAAAATACCTCCGTTTACTTGGGCATTTATTCTATGTGTCTGATCACCAAAAGCATAAACAATTGGAATAGAAATAGTGTGGTTAGTAATATCGTATCTGGATTTACTTTCTAAAGTATTAAAAGGAGCCAAAAAATCATACGAAGTCAACCCAGAAAAATCGGTGGTGGCGGGGTAAGTTAAATCCACATAAGCAATTGACTGATAATCCGATGCAGCCCCTTGATCATTAATATAAGTATGAACAAAATTAGTACTTCCATTTACTAATGTTGAAGCAGCAATTTGAAAGGGGTGTTTGATCAGTTGATATCCTGAATAAACCGTATCAAAAAGAGGAACTAAACTCCCATAAGTTATGGAGAGGTGATGATTCCCAGAACCCGTATAGCTGGCATTCGACACCCCACAGCTCACAGCTAACCCCACCGCATCTGGAGCTCCAACCGCGGTATAAATATTCGTTGTTGGCAATATCACATTACGACTTACATTAGTAGGAACTGCATTGGACGGATAAAGCGCCCAACCTTCTGCCGCCGAGAAATAAGAACTTGACAAGCCACTCACTTTTTCTCCTTCTACATAAGTACCTGTAAATTCGGTTCGTATGTATTTCATGAAGTAGTTTTGAATTGCAAACCCACTGAAATTTACATCTGTTTCTTCCACTACACGAAGTCCATTTCCAGAAGTTTTCCAGGTCAGAAAATAGTGAATCGTATCATTGTATAGCGAATAGTACGGATTAAGAATATTACTTGGTGAATCATAAACTAAGGAATCTAGCCATCCATCATTTTTTCTGGCATAAAATTCTATAAAATCGCCTGGATCAATAGTTCCGTCTCCACCATCACTTACAAAAAGTTCCACCTCTTTTTCCCGAGTAAAAAGTTGAAATTGAGAAGAAGTTATGCTGCCAAGCGGAATACCTGCATTTTGAAGCACTGTATGATCAATTCGATAAATTCCGTCCTCTGCAATTTTGAAAGAGTAATAGTTTTGAGAGTAGTTGATCCATTCGTTTCCATAGGGTTGTGAAAATGAAAACGAGTAAATGCCAAGAAGAAATATGAGTAAATTTAGTCTCATTCATTTTTAGGGGTTGTTTCATTCCCCTTTTGCTGTTGCTTATCTCTTTTACCTTTGATTCTAAATTTAAGAGAAAAAATGTGAGAATACAAGGCAACAGACTGGTTTCCAATATCGGTGAAGGCATAATCGAGACGAATCCCTTTAAAACCGATTCCAATACCGATATTAGGTTGAAAAGACAATTTCTCACTTCCGTCAAATTGCGTTTCGAATTGGAAATTTCCAAATCCTGCACGCAGGGCAACATATTGTTTCCAACCAAGTTCTACCCCAAGATGTGGATCAATTGAAATAGGTGCTGTTCGAACGAGTACATTTCTTCTTCCATCGAAGGTAAAATCAAAATCCATTTCAAACAAACCATAAAAACCTTTTCCGAACTTAAAATCTCCTTGGGCTCCCAAGATCAAGCGTGGAAGGGTTAACTCCAGACCATTCTCGGGTAATTCATTACCAGTTTGTAACCATACATCTTTAGTCACATCATCTAACTTAAAAACCCATGCATTAAACGTAGAAGTGGCATCACGAAGAACGGCACCAAACTTCCAATTTTTCTTCAAATGGTATTGAATTCCAGCATCCAGTCCAAAGCCCCATGAATGTGCAAAATCACCGACCTGACGATAGACTATTTTGACATTTCCCCCAACATATAACCTTGGAATCGATAATTCCCTTGAATAGGTTAGTAAAAAACCATAGTCTGCAGCCGTAAAGGTGGTAATATTATCGTAGTTTACATTTCCATCCGCATCAATAAGCTGGGTGGTATTGGGGATATTATCCACTCCAAATCTTATCCCAGTAATACCCACAGCTGATTTTTCATCAATTTTATACGCAGCTCCTATGTAGTCATATTTGGATATTCCGGCAAAATATTCAGCATGCATGATTCCAAAATCCAACATAGTTTCCATTTGAACCAAACCAGCAGGATTCCAATATCCCGAAGTCACATCGTTTACTCCAGCCACCACAGAATTAGACATACCTAAAGCTCTTGCATCCACACCAATCGACAAGAAATCATTGGAATATTTTGGAGCCAAGGAACTTTGAGCACGCACCATGAATATGGCCATCAGGGGAATAAGGGATAAAACAATTTTTCTAAGCAACATCAGCATGAATTGTACAAACGTAGTACGATAATAAACTCAATTTGTTCTTTAAAATTGTGTAAATATCGACAAATATTAACTTAATTTGAATTCAGTATGCAAATAATACGTCAAATTCCCAATATTCTTACGGCAGGCAACCTGTTATTTGGAAGTTTGGCCATCTTTTTTGCTTTGACCGGACATCTCAGCTGGGCTCCATGGTGTATTTTCATTTCCGCCTTTCTTGATTTTTTTGATGGATTTGCAGCCAGAAAACTTGGGGTTACTGGAGAACTGGGGAAACAATTGGACTCCTTGGCAGATATGGTCACTTTTGGATTGGCGCCTGGAATCATCATGGTGATTTTGATTAATTTAAGTTTGTCCAATGATTTGGAAAAAAGAAGAGAATTTATTCAAAGTATAGGTCAATCCGAGCAACTGGGCGAATTTCAAAAAAACTACAAAAAAGACGCACCGGATCTTTTAGTGCTGAATAGTTTATACAACCATTCCAGAGCCATGCATTTCAACAAAGGTTTGGAAACTGATAAGATTGAAGGAGAAAAAGAAACTCCAGTTTGGATGTCTTATTTACCCTTTACAGGTTTATTGATTGCCATTTTCTCTTTGTTTCGTCTTGCTAAATTCAATATCGACCCGAGGCAAACAGATGGTTTTATTGGTTTAGCAACACCGGCAAACACTATTTTCTTCGTCGGATTTGTTTTCATATTGCATAGTTATTTGGCTGCCGACCAGCTGACCGACTGGCAAGCATCATTGGCCTTATTTCTCTTGGATTACAAAGTTTTGATTGCCTTTACAATTCTCTTTTCCTTTTTGTTGGTGTCGGAAATACGCTTGTTTTCATTGAAAGTAAAAGGTTTTGGATGGAAAGGAAATGAAATTCGGTATGTTTTTGTATTGATTTGCATTGGGTGGATTGTCCTTCTACAATTGTGGTCTTTTCCTTTTATTATTCTGACCTATATTTTGATTTCGGTTGGGAGTACTTTCAGAAAGAAGGATAATTAGATTTTTGGATTTTCAGATTGCCAGACTACAAGATTTTCAGATTGCAAGATTATCAGACTTTTAGATTATAGAAAAAATAGTCTTGAATCTTGTGTCTTGAATCTTGTGTCTTGAATCTAGAATCTCATTCACTCTTGTTTTACGCAGGATTTGGGAATCCTCCGCAGCTTAGCCTTGTGTCTTGAGTCTAGTATCTTGAATCTCACTCACTCATGTCGAGCGCAGGATTTGGGAATCCTCCGAAGCTTTAGACTGCAAGATTATCAGATTTCAAGATTGTCAGACTTTCAGACTTTCAGATTTACAGATTATTAGATTGTCAGATTATAAGACTTTTAGACTTCTAGGTTTATTGGTAAACAGATTATAAAAAAAGTCTTGCATCTAGTGTCTTGGATCTAGAATCTAACTGACTCCTGTTTTGCGCAGGATTTGGGAATCCTTCGCTGCAGAGTCTTGCGTCTGGAGTCTTGGATCTGGAATCTAGTGTCCCCTTCACTCTTGTTTACGCAGGATTTGGGAATCCTCCGCAGCTTTAAACTTCAAGATTATCAGATTTCAAGATTGTCAGACTTTCAGACTTACAGATTACAAGACTACAAGATTAATAGACTTAGAACACTAGATTTTTAAAAAACAGACTTACATCTTGTGTCTTGAGTCTAGTGTCTTGAATCTAATTCACTCCTGTTTTGCGCAGGATTTGGGAATCCTTCTCAGCTTAGTCTGGTGTCTTGAATCTAGAATCTAGAGTCTTGTTCACTCCGGTTTTGCGCAAGATTTGGGAATCCTTCGCAGCAGTTTTTCCGAGGGAATTCGTTGCCTTAAAGTTCGATCAAACTTCCAAAATATCTTGCTCCAATCCAGACCAGGAGTGTGCTTGTTTACCCTTGGCTTTTTCAATTTTCACTGGAATTCCTGTTAGATGGGCCATACCTGAGACTTCTTCTATTTGATCGGGTCCGTCTGCGGCGAGCACATTAACATTGACTCCTTTTGTTTTGTTTGCAACTTTTTGTCTGCTCGACTGATGACCCCAACCATGAGGAAGGGCAACTGTTTTGGGCATGAGATCTTCCAAGAACTTCACTGGTAAGCGCACCGTAGCCGTTTTAGACGACACATCTACCAGGTCTTTGTTTTCCAGTCCTAATTCAGCTGCATCGCTTGGATGGATGTACAAATAATTCGTGTGGAACTCTCCACTAACAAACTCCTCAAAGTTATGCGTCCAGGAATTATGGGTATTTACATGTCTTTTCGTAATCAGTTTGAATATATGCGCACTGTTTAGCTCTTTATCATATTCATCTTCAATCTTCTTAAATTGATCCATTAACACTTTCGGAGACAAGTCTACCTTCTGATCGTTTGTATAAACTCTACTTCCCAGAAAACTTCCAATTTCATGTGGATTGCGCATCAAACCATGGCGATTTTTCAGGATCTTTTTAAATCCTGGTTGACCAGTAACTTTCAACAAAAGATGCAACAAAAATTCTTGAGGAAGAGCAGGTTGTTCATCTTCTTTTTGTCTGAAAGACCTCAACTTTTTAAGATTCTCCATGAACAATTGAGCCACTCGACTACCAAATAAATTGACTCCACTTGCTTTGCACAAATCCAGATAGATCGTAGCTTCATCTCGAACTTCTCCTACTGGGGGAAGAATTGGTTTGGTCGCTTGTAAGTAGGGTTTGGTTTGTAATCCGAGCATCAAAGGAAAAATAAAAGGAAGATCTGAACGCTCTAAAGGAGAAGTACAAGGCAACATGTAATGCGCCAAGGATCCCGTTTCATTGGGTAGGATATCCAGCGTTACCAAAAGTTCCAGTTCCTGAAAAGCTTTCCTCAATTTATTACTGTTTGCCATGGTGATCAAAGGATTACCCCCAGTGATGAACATGGCTTTGAGTTGGCCTTCACCTGGAGTTAGTATTTCATCTGCAAGGACACCTCCAGGATAAGCATCATTTACCTTTCTATGATTTCCGATTCGTGATCGAGCATCTTGCATGAGTAAGCCATTTTTAGCGCCAAACTTTGGGAAATCGATAACCCCTTTTCCAACAAGAGTCCCTCCTTTTCTATCCAAATTTCCACTCACCGCATTGATCACTTCTTGAATCCAGAAGGCGAGCACTCCCATTCCTCCCATGTTCACTCCCGTTGAACAATAAAGAGAAGCTCCATCAGCCTGATGGTAATCTGCCACCATTTGACGAAGGGTATCTGCAGGCATTTGCGTAACTTTTTCCGCTTTTTCCGGAGTCCATTCTGCACAAGCTTTTTTAATCTCATCAAAATTCTTCATGTATTCTTGCACCCTCGATTCATCTACCCCACCAATTCGGATTAATTCATTGAGAAAAGCCAAATAGAAGTAGACATCCGTACCCGGACGAATAAAAATGTGTTGTCCAGCGACCTTAGCTGATTCCGTTTTTCTTGGATCTACGAAATACAATTTGCATCCCCTTCTTTCCATTTCTTTTAGATGGAGACTCGGATTAGGCACTTGAAGAAAAGACCATTTGGAAACCACGGGGTTGGCTCCTACCACGATAAAGCAATTTGTATTTAAAATATCTGGATGTGGCAAAGTAAAAGGAAAACCATACATGTGTTCCGAAACTGCAAATTTATTGGAACAATCTTGTGTTGCCGAAGCATACATACTTTTTGAACCAATCGCATCCATAAAACCTTGAGCAAAAACGGGATGCAATACCGAAAATCCGGCCGCTGTTCCCACATACATTCCAATCGATTGTGGAGAATATTCTTTTCGAATTTTTTTTACTTTGACACCAATTTCAGCCATGGCCTGGTCCCAAGAGATCCGAATCCACTCTTTTCCGATTCGTTTCATCGGAAATTTTAATCGATCTGGAGAATTGAACAGATGATGTTGTTTCAAACCTTTAGGGCAGGCAAAACCTCTTGTCGTAACATGCTCAGTATCCGGTAGAATTTTTTTAATCTGATCCCCTTCAAACTCAACCTCTAATCCACATAAAGATTCGCAAATTCTACAAAAAGTGTATTCCTTTCGATTTGTTTCCATAGTTCCATTTCTCCTAGTCGGACTAAAATAAGAGATTTTATTGAAAATGAATTTGGAAGTTATCCTTAAACAAAATGGTTTTTCAAAATAAGGTGGTGGGGTTTGGACTTTTGGATATTTGGATTTCTAGATGCCAGATTGCAAGACTGAAAGATTATCAGACTTTTAGATTTACAGATTTAAAAAATAGTCTTGAATCTGGTGTCTGGAGTCTAGTATCTTATTCTCTCCTATTTTGCGCAGGATTTGGGAATCCTCCGCAGCATTGTCTTGGATCTGGTATCTGGAATCTGAATATCTAGAGTCTTATTCACTCCTGTTTTGCACAGGATTTGGGAATCCTCCGCAGCTTTGTCTGGTGTCTTGCTTCTGGAATCTGAAAATCTAGAGTCTTATTCACTCCTGTTTTGCGCAGGATTTGGGAATCCTTCGCAGCTTCGTCTTGGATCTGGTATCTGGTATCTGGTATCTGGTATCTGGTATCTGGCAATCTAAATAAAAGCGCAGGACTTGGGAATCCTGCGCAGCTAATTTTATTTCTGTTTGATCGACTTTAAGCTTTCGTACATGGTTGTAGCTTCTGCTTTAGTTCTCATCGCACCTTTTTCGTTTTGAAAAATGTATAGATCATCCTCTTCAGCAGGGAAAGACATGTACATGTGGAAATCGTCTTTTCCCATAACTTCTGTTTGGATAAAATAACCGTTTTCAGATTCTTCTAAAATTTCTTTCAGTTTATTCACATCATTTTTCTTGGCTTCTTCTAATGCCTCATCCTTTGCCCAATCCATCGTTTCGATTGTAATAGCGAATTTTCCATCGGCTGTTTTAATTGCATCGTCGAATTTTCCTTTTTCAAAAGTAGCTCCTTCTGGAACCATGATCGTTAATGGGTATCCGTGTTCAGACAAATCCATTTCAACCATTGCAACTTCTTTAGGAGCCTCAATACTTTCTTCTCCTTGATCGCTAGCCACTTCTTTTTTTGCTTCCTTTTTTTCTTCTTTTTTCTCTTCACCTCCACAAGAAACCAATACAAGTGCAGCAAGAGCTAAAAATGACAATCCTAACTTTTTCATTTTCTGTTATTTATTTATTGTTAATAATTATGTAATCTAAAACTTTTTGCATTAGGTGGATTCTGTCTTTACCATATACATTGTGTTCGTGCATTGGATAAGGGAAGAAATCCACTTGTTTACCATTTTCAATAAAATTTTTAATCAAATCTAAACTATGTTGCATAACAACAACATTGTCGGCCGTACCATGAATGAGCATCAATTTTCCTTGCAAATTATCAACATGATTTCGAAGTGCAGTCTCTTTGTAACCATCAGGGTTTTCATCTGGTGTATCCATATATCTCTCCCCATACATCACCTCATAATATGACCAATCCGTTACTGGTCCTCCTGCAACACCCGCATTGAAAACACCTGGTTTTTTGAGCATCATGGAAATGGTCATAAATCCACCGAAACTCCATCCATGTACCGCCATTTTGCCTGCATTCACATAAGGTAAAGACTTCAAATACTCAACTCCTGCCATTTGGTCTTCAATCTCGTGTTTCCCAAGATTTCTATGGATCACATTCTCAAAATCTCGCCCTCTATTCGCCGAACCTCTTCCATCTACTGTAAAAACCAAATACCCTTGTTCGGCCATCCAGTACATCCATAAACTTGCGCCTCCAAGCCATGAATCTGTAACCAATTGTGCATGAGGTCCGCCATACACATAAACCAAAACTGGGTACTTTTTCGATTCATCAAAATTGGAAGGTTTGATTAGACGATAAGCCAAACTTGTTTCATCTTTTGCCTTAATCCAACCATATTCCGCCTTACCCATAGTGATCTTGAAAGTTTCGAATGGATTTTTTGCTCTTACAAGTTCCTTCATCACCTTTCCTTTGGTATTGATGATCTGAGCTACATTTGGAGTATTGATATCAGAAAACTGATCAAAAATCAACCCTTTTTCCAAGTTAAGCACTACACTATGTGTCCCACTTTGGCTTGTAATTTGCGTTTGCTTGCCATTAAAATCAACATAAAACAAATGTGTGGCTTTAGGATCTTCTCCAGTTCCAGTAAAGTACACCCCTTTGCTTGTCACCTCCAATACTTCTTTGACTACCCATCTGTTTTTGGTAAGCTGTGTTTCCTTTTTGGTTTGCATGTCGAACAAGTACAAATTATTGAATCCATCTTTTTCAGTCACCCAAACAAACTTAGAAGCATTTTCTGGAAGGAAGAAAGCAGGATGTTCAGGTTCCACATACTTCTCATGTTTTTCTTCAAACAAGGTCTCCAAAAATTTTCCTGTTTGTGCATCGTACACATTTAAATGCATGTGATTTTGCTCACGATTCAACTCCGCAACGAGAATTTTTTTCTCATCTGGAGTCCAAGCTAAATTTGTATAGTAGTGTTCTTCACCTCCCTTAAACTCGAGATAAACAACCTTTTTAGTAGCCACATCGAAAATTCCAACTTTGGCTTTTTCAGTGCCTTGTCCAGCCATTGGATATTTAATGGAATTCAATTTACCAGGAGTCTCAGTAATATCTAACAATGGGTAATCTCCTACATTAGACTCGTCTTTTTGGTAAAAAGCCAATTTGTTTCCATTTGGAGACCAAAATATTCCATTAGTAATTCCAAATTCAGAACGTGCAATAGCTTGACCTGACACTAGATTTCGATCAGAAAAATCAGTCACATTTACTGTAATCTCTTTTTCTGTTACATAGAGATTATTCTCATGTGTATGCGCTACTCTACCAGTTTGAACTTGAATTTGATCATTTTCAAAATCGAATTTAGACCGAGCTACCTTTTCCCCCGATTTCTTTTTCCAATTGTATTTAAAATAGGATTTACCATCGAATACATAAAACTCTTCTGAGTTAATCCAATCTACATTTCCAATATAAGGGAAAGATGTGCCACAAGCTGAATTGAGTTGTTGAATACTAATTTTTTCAATCCCTACTCCTTTCGAATCATGAATATCCACCGACATATATCCTTCGATATTAGAATACATACTGGTACCAGGAATCCACTTAAAACCAGTAATGTGTTCGGGATAAAATTTCCGGTACTGCTGACTTACGGCATCTGCCAGAGACAATTCATTTTGTGCCCAAATAGGACTGATCAATATAGAAAGTAAGAATAGGGTAAAAATATTTCTCATCATGATTATTAATTTTAAAACGAAATCCGCTGGCAACAGGGAAATTCAAAAATAGGGCAAGAAATTTAAAAGCAATAGATTTTAAGAAAATTTTAATATTGCTTATTTTTATATTCAATTCATGCACAGACTTTTTTATATCATAGCAGTTACTTTTTTTATGGGATCATGTGGAAACACAGAATCGCGAAAAGAATTCGATGAAATGAAGCCCGATTTAGATGCTGCTTCTGCCATGTATTGCGAATGCATGATGAATGCTGATCTTCATGAAGAAAGCAATCCGCAAGAATGCAAAGAAATTCTAAATAAGATGCTTTTGAGTAAATGTGGTGATAATGAAAAAGCGCAGCACTATGTTCAGGAAGCCATCCGGAAATGTGTGGAATCAAGAGGAGAATTGAATGAGGAGGATGAATAGTAGCAATGTTATTTATGTTATATTCCAATCCTAAACCTACTTAATAAAAACCTCCCTACTAAAATCGTAGTAAAACACATCTCCATCTTTGACTAACTGCACGATAGTTCCGTTAGAGAATTGAATTCGATCGTACTCAGCTTCTACCAAAACACCTTTATTTTCAGACACGAGACCGTATTGTTTAAGAAGTTGGGCTTTAAAAAATCCGCCGATCAGAGGACGAATCAAATGGTAGACCATTCCTTCAATCATACGTCCATCACGAAAAAAAATCTTGGTCTCATCTGCTTCTTTCACGATCGCATAGCCACTGTTAAAGGGACTACACTCTTCAAATTCTCTGTTATAGATGGGTCGAGCTTCCAAGTCCACATAAGCCATTTTACGATCTGTATATTGAACAATAAAATAATCTTCATGGAAAGAGACAACTTTTGCCAGATGACTTTCAAAATTGTATCTCTGCTGATTTTGCGTATTGAATAACCTGAATTTTCCGTTGGCTTTGTAAACCAAATAATCACCATAAACTGCAATTTTGATGATATTTCCTTTATCCACAGTTTTATCCTTCCCTGCTTTCATGATCACTTTTTCCCGATCTATTTCCTTTTCATAATAGGAAGCTGCTAACAGTTTGACAGATTTATTTTCATATTGAATAGGCTCCAAATTTTTATTGTAAAACACACTTTGATCACCTGAAGAAAGATGGATCAATTCATCTGTATTTTCAACGTAAACGAATTTTGTAATCTTTTTGTGTACTTTCCAATCTGCGCCATAAATCAAAAGATTTGATTCGTTTTGAAACAAATAGTAATTGTTAAATTTCGCTTTGAATTCCCCATTTAATTTTCGACTTTTCCCTGACTTTGGATCAACTAGTTCGTATTTTCCATTGTGCAATACCAAAAGTTGCTCATCCAAAAGTTCAATTTTTTCGTATAAAGGAGGCAAAAGTGTATCTCCATGCTGGTTAATCAATCCTTGTTTTTTTCGGTAGTCAAATAACACAAAATTCTCGCTTAAAGGGGTTAAACCATTATATTCAGGATGAATAACATTTCCGTTGGGGTGAACCAGACCCATTTTGCCTTTTTTTCTATACCGAAACCAATTATGATCCAGATGTTTTAATCGACCGTATTCGGCGGGAATCAATATCTCCAATTGCTCGTCAAGTAAACCAAATTTTCCATTTTCACTGAAGATCACAGCTTCTCCTTCCTTTTTCAGAATGGTTCTTCCTGTTGGAATTTCATACCGATTTCCTAAACTGTCTATGATAAATTCTTGAAATTGTCTTTGAGCAGAAACCAAAACGGAATCTTCTAAATTTCGCATTCTTTTCAGTTCAAAAAACTGAAATGGAATATTGATCTCTTTCCTTGAAATCAGTCCCCACTTCCCATTTTTCACAGCTAAATATTTCTTACGAACCGGATTTTCAATAAAATCCAAATCCTCATCCAATAGTTTAAAATGAGTTTCATCAACTAAATTCCATTTCCCACCTTGAATTTTTATCGGCACATCTTTATAGCCATAATGGAGATATAAAGAATTCTTTTTTCCAAAAGGAATAGAATCATTGTATGCCCCGTTTAGCTCAGAAATAAAGGATTTTGAATAGGACAACATTTGTAAATCATGTGGACTACAAACCGCATATTCACCGGTAAAATTAACCCTTCTTGTTTGATCTTGATTTATTTTATCAATAAAGGAATAAGAAATTTCCTTAAGTGAATCAGTAGAGACAAAAACAAATTTATCGCCAGTAAAATATTCAATCAAAGGTTGATCCTGATACACGGAAGACAAGGACAAAAAACCTCGTATTTTGGGTAACTTCTGAATATTGTCATGGTCAACAAGATCATAATCACTTGCATAGTTCAAATTTCCAAAGGGTGTGCGCAAGCTTCGATCTCCGGTCGGTGAGAATACTTTTGCTAGCGTATAGTTTCGATCCAGAAAAGGTTCAATTTTATCATATTTTGGTTGAATTAGGAAACGGCTAAAAGTAGTGTCTCGAAAACCCCATATTTTGGTTTCAATTGAAAGATTGCGTACAACAAATTTTCGGGGGACTTTTTTCCATCTATAGATCGAATCAATGCTCATATCCAGAGCCTGAGCTGAATTGCTTGTACGGCTGTAGATATCTCGAATATTGATCATGCCTACATCCTTAAACTCTACTCTTCCAGAAACCTGACTCCCATCAAGATCGAAAGAAACTACTTTTTTGTATTTCACAATCTTTCCCGCACTATTCTTAACCGGACCTGCATAGCACTTAAAGGCCCCTTCCACATATCGAATTTCATCATAAACTGGTGGCTCAATCTGCTCCCCATTTAAAGAATAGATGCCTAATTTCGAATTTAGAGCCACCTCGTAAAAATCCGTTCGATCTGAAATCCAATCGTACTGAAGAGGAATAATCGTATTACCCGACACACTTATTAAACCTGCGTGATAAGCAGCATCAATCACATAAAAAGAATTGGAAAAGGCAAAGACACTTCTGTATTTGGGTTGGAGAAACCATTTTCCTTCGACATTAATGACTCCATAGTTGGATCCTTTTTTTACTTTGAAATATGTTTGATTCAGGGCTTCAATCCAGTCATATTCAGCTTTTAAAATATATTGATCTTGAATTGGATCAAAAACCCCAAATTGTCCATTTTCCCTGACGATATACCAAGATTTATCCTCATTAAAATTCATGAAAGGCTCATGGAGGCTTCTAAATTTTCCTGAAAAATCCGAGCTGATAGAATACTCAGAATTTGCAGTTGAAAAGTTTATTTTCTCTTCGAAATAAAAAAACCTTCTTTGTCCAGAAAAGGCGATTTCTTCCAGATTATAATTCAGGACTACACAACTATCTTCTTTGGAGAGAACAACCATATTAGACAACACCTCAACATGAAAATCCGCAGCTCGATACACCTTGCCTAAATTCGTCTGAATCAAAAACTTAGTTGTATCGTTTTCAGTTAAAAGCAGATCTTTCCCTATCACAGCAACTTTTTTAAAGATTCTTGGAGCCAAAACATTTTTTGTTTCATCCATAATAGTGTACAATCCTTCAGACTGACAGGCAAAAAAACGCTGATTTAGAATCTGTATTTCCGTATATTCCGCAGGCAACAGCTCCTTCCCATTTTGTTGAACAATACCATATTTGCCTTGATTCATAAAAACGGCAAATTGCAGATTCTTAAAATTGAAAATAAAATCGTAGCGTGGGCTCATGATAATCGATTTATTTTGATTAATCAATCCCCACTTCCCTCCTTCACGAAATGGAAGAGCATTTTGCGCAAACAGATAACCGATGCCTAAAAGCAGTATGCAAACGAAAAGGCCGCGCATTATGACTTTATTGACGCACAGATTAGTTTTTTAAGTTCCTCTTTTGAGTTCACCCCTCCATTTTTAGAATTAAAATCGACGGTAATATATTCTTTTTGTCCATTCAACCCCTTCCATTTGGTGAAATTCTCAGATTTAAGAACAGCAACCTGGTTATTCCCATAAAACGCAATTAAAAGATTCTTTGACTTCGGATCGAATGAAAAATCTTTAAGGGACTCTTTGGTATAATTCACAACGATATTCTCCGAAAATGAAATCAAACTAATGCGGAGTTCGCTTGGCACTTTTCCATCAACCTTGGCGATCATAGGAAAACTCACTTGGTCCTTTTCTCGTTTATTTTTGATGTCCCAATTATATGTTCCAAACCCATCAATTTCCACACTTCTAACAACTTTAGGTTTGTAGTATATAGAATTGGGATTGCTTTGCATAGTTTCAATGGTTTGTTGATATTTTGAAAGTGCTAAATCCAAATCTTTTCCCGTAAGAATAGGTTGAATTTTCATAGTGTGTAATTTTCCTTCCTTTTGAACTTGTAATTCGTAAGTAAGCGCCTCTCCCTTTACGGGTATAATTTTGGCCGTTTTGTGATTCAGGGAAGTCATCAATTTTGGTATCGAATTTCCGACATATCGCCAGATGAGCGAACGGTACATATTCAATTCGGGGATATCCGTATAGTCGATATCAATACTAATGGCATTGGACAAATCTTGCTGACCCGGATTCTTGGGCATAGCATTCGAAATAAGGGAATCTGGTTGGGTTGCATTTTCCGTATGCAAGTAGTTCCATTGACCATTATCTTCTTGTTTGTAAAAATTATAACATGGTGTATCTTCAATGGAAGCCAGATCTACACCAAGTTTTTTCCCCTTAGCCACTTCCACAGGTTGTCCTTTTTGGCTCCCTTCAATACGAAACATTCCGGCAGACCGCAAATCTGATTTTTCTCCGAGACTATCATAAAACATAGGAATCCCTGAACTAGCGATATCAGCAAAATCGTGAAATTCTTCGAAATGGATAGCCACTTCGCCCTGAATCGGGTTGCCGTTTTGATCAACAAAGGCATGTTCAGGAATCCGAATTACAGAACCCTTTTCAGTGTGAATTACGGCACCTTTAGAAGCCTCTACAATATAGCTATTGGGATCTTTTATCGGTTGAGGATCATTCTCAACTTGCTCAAGATTTTCATTCTGAGAACAAGCAACGAATAAAAAAAGGGAAGAATAGAGTAATAAATTTTTCATGGTCATCATTTATATAAATAATGTAAAAACCAAAAAAGGGAACAAGTTGCCTCGTTCCCTTTTTTTATTGAATCATTAAACTAAAAGTACAAATTAATCTATCCTCAGGTCTTCTGAAACAGGGAAATAGCCGTACTGAAAAACTAGCTGCTGACCTTCATCGGACAATTCAAATTCAACAAACTTAGCTAACTCACCAGTTGGTTTCCCGTTGAAATACTGATAAAGCGGTCTCACAAAAGGGTATGAACCATCCAAAACCTTTTGATCTTCTAATGGGGAGTAAGCTCTTTTTTCCCCTTCTATAAATACATTTTGAGCTTTGATTCCTTTTCGAACTTTATTAAATTCATTTTTCACAAAAGCCACACCAACATATCCAATGGAAGTTGAATCTTCTGTTACAATATCAACAATGTCTTTGTTTGAAATTACAATTTTCGTGTTTGCCGGAAAATCCTCTTCACCGAGAAATAAATCTTTAACATACTGATGTGTTCCTGAATTTTTATCTCTTCCATAAATGGTAATTGGCAAATTTTTCCCTCCAACCTCTTTCCAATTCGTAATCTCACCAGAGAGAATCTTTTTAATTTGAATAGTAGACAAACTATCTACTCCATTCTTAGCATTGGTAATGAAAGCAAGGGCATCCATAGCGATAATCACAGAATAGGGATTTACTCCAGCAGATTTCGCATTTCTTTCTTCAACTGCGCTCATGGATCTGGAAGAATTTGCAATATGAGCTTCTCCTCTTAAAAGTTTTCCAATTCCAATTCTTGATCCACCCCCTTCAACTTGAATATCGTAGTTGGATTCAAACCTTTTGACCATCAGTTGGATCAGTGCCTTTTCGGAATCTGAACCCGAAACTTTGATTGGTTTAAGAGTTTCCCTTTCATTTGCTGATTCCGATAAATTTTTCTGGCAGGCACTTAAGGTTAGAAATGCGATTGAAGCATAAATGACTGTTCTTTTCATACAATGAGTTCTAAATATTTGTGAGTTTACAAATCAACGAATGAAAAGACGAAATCAAGTTAACGATTTCTTAAGTGTAATTCAACTAAATCTTAAGTTCGACTAACAGGGTAAACTGACCGATGAAATCTTTAGGAATGTCCTCCACGGTAATCTTCTTCTTGATCTTCTTCCATCATACTGAGGTAAGAATTATATCTTTCAGAAGCAATCTCCCCCTCTTCCAAGGCTTTTTTTACGGCGCAGCCCGGTTCATTCATGTGCACACAATTATTGAACTTACAATGTGGTAAAAGTTTCAGCATTTCCGGGAAATAATGAGATAAATTCTTTTTGTCGATATCAATTAGTCCAAAAGCTTTAATTCCTGGTGTATCTATCAGGAAACCTCCATTATCCAACTCAAATATCTCTGCAAAAGTAGTGGTATGTTGTCCAGCCAAATGCGTCATGGAGATCTTTCCAACTTTAATATCTAAATCTGGAGCCAGAAGTTTGGCTATGGACGATTTTCCTACCCCTGAATTTCCAGAAAGCAAAAATTGTTTTCCTGTTGTTTCCTTTCTCAAAAAATCAAAAGTCTCAGGATGTTTTAATGAAGTTTTATGGCAAGGATACCCGATAGACTGGTAAATAGAAATATAATGTTCCAAAACCTCCTCATCTTCCGGGAAAAGCAAATCTACTTTGTTCCAGATAATTGAAACAGGAATGGAATAGGCTTCAGCGGTTACTAAAAATCGATCAATAAAACCTAAATGCGTTTGGGGAGCAATTAAGGTTACCACCAAATAAGCACGATCAATATTAGAGGCTATAATGTGTGACTTTTTGGAAAGATTAATGGACTTTCGAATAATATAATTCTTTCGATCATAGAGTTCCGTAATCAAATTCTCTTCCTCTCCCACTCTCACTTTTACTCGATCTCCAACAGCTAAAGGATTGGTAGTCCGAATGCCCTCAATTCGAAACTTTCCTTTGATAAAGCAATCCAGCGTTTCACCGTCATCTGTTTTCACTTTGTAGCGACTACCCGTTGACTTTAAAACCAATCCATTTTTGTAACCTTCCTCCTGCATTGCCTTATTTCTTAAGAAAAGCAAAAATAATCTTATAAATAAGAAATTAAATTATCTTTGATTCAATAATACAAATTTCCGAAATCGTATATGTCCATTAAGGTTGAAAATGTATCCAAATTTTATGGCAATCAAGCTGCATTAGATGATGTTTCTTTTTCTATTGGGAAGAGTCAGATCGTAGGTTTTTTAGGTCCTAACGGGGCAGGAAAATCGACCATGATGAAGATTCTGACAAGTTTTATTCCGGCCAGCAAAGGAAATGTTGAAGTATGTGATTTAAATGTGGAAACCCATTCCAATCAGATCAAACAATTGGTAGGTTATTTACCAGAACACAACCCGCTTTATTTGGACATGTATGTGAAGGAATATTTAGCATTTGTTGCTTCGATTCACAAAGTAAAAAACAAAAAAGATCGCATTTCAGAAATGATCGAATTGGTTGGATTAGAGCGCGAACAAAAGAAAAAAATTGGAGCACTTTCTAAAGGATACAGACAGCGTGTAGGATTGGCTCAAGCCATCATTCACGACCCAGAAGTGTTGATTTTAGATGAACCTACAACAGGATTGGACCCCAATCAATTGGTAGAAATACGAAATTTGATTGTTGAAGTTGGTAAAACCAAAACCGTGATGCTTTCTACGCATATCATGCAAGAAGTAGAAGCTATTTGTGATCGTGTAATTTTAATTGATAACGGTCGAATCAAAGCCGATGATTCCATTTCCAATATTCAAAAATCTTCAGGAAAAGGTCAGGTCGTTTATGTAGAATTTGACACTGACATCAGCGACAAGGTTTTAAAATCCATTAAAGGAGTGGGCAATACTCGAAGATTGCACGGTAATACTTGGTTGATTGAATCCAAAGATGAGCAGGATATTCGTAAAGATATTTCCAAAGCTGCTCAGAAAGAAGACAATGTTATTTTGACCATGAGAATTGAGGAAATGTCCATGGAAGAAGTCTTCAAAAAACTCACAAAGAAGTAATATTTTAGGCAGATACAGTAGAAGAACTAAAAATTGGTTAAATTTGCCGTCTTAATAAGAAAAAAATCAATTCAATATGTCATATTTATTTACATCAGAATCCGTTTCTGAAGGGCATCCAGATAAAATCGCCGATCAGATTTCAGATGCTTTGATCGATCACTTCATGGCTTTTGATCCTTCTTCAAAAGTTGCTTGCGAAACTCTGGTGACTACTGGTCAGGTAGTTCTTGCAGGAGAGATCAACACAAACACTTATTTAGATGTTCAGGAAATCGCCAGAGAAACGATCCGTAAAATTGGGTACACCAAATCGGAATATATGTTTGAAGCGAACTCTTGTGGAATTTTAAGTGCTTTACATGAGCAATCACCTGATATCAACCAGGGAGTAGATAGAAAAAACCCTGAAGAGCAAGGAGCGGGAGACCAAGGAATGATGTTTGGATATGCCACAAATGAGACAGAAAATTATATGCCATTGGCATTGGATCTTTCTCACATGATTCTTCAAGAGCTTTCGAATATCAGAAACAATGAGCCTGGAGTAATTGGTTATTTAAGACCAGATGCTAAATCACAGGTAACCATTGAATATTCTGATGATAATGTACCTCAAAGAATTGATACGATTGTTGTTTCCACTCAGCACGACGACTTCGACTCAGAAGAAAACATGTTGAAAAAGATCAAAGAAGATATCGTGAATATCGTGATCCCTAGAGTGAAAGCGAAACAAAAGCCAGAAATTCAAAAATTATTTACTGACGATATTACTTACCACATTAATCCAACTGGAATTTTTGTTATCGGTGGACCACATGGTGATACTGGGTTAACAGGAAGAAAAATTATTGTGGACACATACGGTGGAAAAGGAGCTCACGGAGGAGGAGCCTTCTCAGGAAAAGATCCATCAAAAGTTGACCGTTCTGGAGCTTACGCTACAAGACATATTGCGAAAAACATGGTAGCTGCTGGATTGTGTGACGAAGTATTGGTTCAAGTTTCTTATGCTATTGGAGTTGCCAAACCATGTGGTTTATTTGTAAACACTTACGGTACAGCGAAAGTAGAGATGCACGACGGAGATATCGCGAAGAAAATTGGTGAGATCTTTGACATGCGTCCTTACTTCATCGAGCAAAGATTGAAATTGAGAAACCCAATGTATTCTGAAACTGCAGCATACGGTCACATGGGAAGAACCAATGAAACTGTAAAGAAGACTTTTAAATCTCCAATGGGTGAAACAATCACCAAAGAAGTAGAGTTGTTTACTTGGGAGAAATTGGATTATGTGAATCCGATTAAAGAGAAATTTGGGTTGTAGGATCCGAGAGAAACAACACACCAAATAACCCGGGAATGAATTCCCGGGTTATTTTTTTACCACAAATCATCATGCCATTCACCACCATCTATGTTCACCTTGTTTGGTGCACAAAAAATCGAGACCCCTTTTTAAAACCGGAATTGAAAAAGAAACTTTTTCAACATATCCGTTTTGTTGGCACAGAAAAGAAAATTCACATTGATGCAATGGATGGTCATTTAGATCATATTCATTGTCTGATTTCACTTAAAAGGACACAAAGCATCAGTCAAGTTGCCAAAGAACTCAAAGGATGTTCAAGTCGATGGCTCTCCGAAAAGATCCCAGGCTATGAAGGAACTATATGGCAACCCGAATATTATGCTGTTTCAGTTGGACCTGAAAGACTGAATCAAGTTCGCAAGTATATTCGGAATCAAGAAATTCATCATGGCGCTAAGAAATTTGAAGATGAAATGAAAGAAATCGGTGGTTTTCCTGAAGCCACTCCCGAATAACCCGGGAATTAATTCCCGGGTTATTCGGCAAAAGGATACTATGCTGCTTCCGTTTCTCAAGAAAAAGTAGAAGTTGTGAGAAAATATATACGAAATCAGGAACTTCATCATTCACAAGGAACAACTATTGACGATTTTGAAGTTGTTATCTACAACTATCCTACTCCTTCCGTAACTGACGGTTTAAACCGTCAGCTACGGAAGGGAGGGAGAGGACGAACGAGATGCCAATTAAACCTTTCCCCTTCTCACCTGTCCAATTCCAACACAATCTTAGAAGCATGGAAAACAGGAAGTTCATTCATCTCTACAATTGCTTTGGTTTTGGACTCACTGGCAAACAAATCAAAAAACTTTCGGGAATCTCTTTTGCAGAAAAACTGAAAAAGGAAAAAGTAGAGGAAATCAAGCTTGATCTTTCAGAGTTTGAGGGAGTAGATTTCAGAAGTTTGCCTGAAAAAGAAAGGAAAGAGTTCTTCAAGAAATTACGGGAGAAGATCAAGGATTTGAATTTAATGTGGTTGGATAAAATGATTCATTCTGAAAATATTATTCAGGAAAAAATGAATTTGTTTTGGCATCATCATTTTGCTTGCAGTATTGAGAACCCTTTGTATGGTCAGCAGTTTACCAATATTATAAGGAAGAATGCGACAGGAAATTTTCGTGATCTGGTCTTGGAAGTTTCCAAATCGGCGGCGATGATCGATTTTTTACACGCCAAACAAAATGAAAAATCCCATCCGAACGAAGATTTTGCCAGGGAATTGTGTGAGCTTTATACTTTAGGAAGGGATAACGAGTACACCGAAAAAGATGTTCAGGAAATTGCGCGAGCGTTCACAGGTTGGCGCCACAAGATGCTTGGCGAATTTATCGTACATCCCAAAAAACATGATGAAGGAAACAAGACCATTTTTGGAAAGACGGGAAACTTTAACGGGGAAGAAGTTATCGATCTCATTCTGGAGAAAAAAGCTTGTGCGGAATTTATATGTAAGAATATTTACGAATACTTTGTGCATCCAAAAGTGAATGAAAAACATGTGAAGGAGCTTACGGATGTATTCTATACTTCAAAGTATGATATTCAGAAATTGATTATTCATATTGCGGAGTCCAATTGGTTTTATGAGGAGCAAAACATCCTGGCGAAAATAAAATCCCCCATAGAGTTTATTGTAGGATTGAGTCGGCAATTCAAGATAGAAAATGAGAATCCAAAAAGCTGGTTGTTATACCAAAAACTATTTGATCAGATATTATACAGACCACCCAATGTAAAAGGCTGGAAAGTAGATCAAGAATGGATTGATTCCAATAGTTTGCCACTTCGTTTAAGGCTCCCTTCCATCATCCTAACTAATGCACAGCTGGATTTGGCAGCTAAACCAAACTACGACGAAAACCCTTTGGATGGGATGAAGGAAAATAAGTTTAGTCAGAAACTTGGGTTTACCTATGACTGGGAATATTTCTTCGATCAAAACCAAGGCATGGATTTTAAAGACTTGTTTTTCAATGGAAAACTTTCACCTCAAATGAAGGCATTTATTGACAAGCATCACTTTGAAACAAAATACGAGGAGGTGATTCAGCTCATCTCTCTTCCCGAATTTCAATTAATCTAAAATCAGGAAATATGAAAAGAAGAGAATTTATACGCAATACGAGTTTAGGAGCGGTTGGAACCCTTTTCATTCCTGAATTTTTAAGGGGAATGGATTGGATGAATTTAGACGAAAGAAGTCAGTTTAGAAAACTCATTGTCATTCAATTAAGTGGTGGAAATGACGGCTTGAATACCATCATTCCATTTGAAAACGATTTGTACTACAATCTCAGACCACAAATCAGCATTTCAAAAAATGAGGTCATCAAACTAAATGATCAGCTGGGATTGAATCCAAACATGGCTGAATTTCACAAACTTTTTAAAGACGGATTGGTAAGCATTGTTAATTCCGTTGGGTATCCCAATCCGAACCGATCTCATTTTCGATCCATGGATATTTGGCATACGGCGGTAGATTCCAATCAATATTCAAAATCAGGATGGTTGGGTCGCTACATGGATAGTTACTGTTCCAATTCTCATTCCATGCTCGAATTAGATTCACAGCTTTCTCTGGCACTACATGGAAAAGAAAGAAACGGGTTGGCCTTGGAGCAATCAGACAAACTATACAAAACCTTGCGAGATAAATATTTTAGGGATGTAATTGAAACCGCAGAATCTGCAGAATTGAATGAAGACAATCAAGGTTATTTGTATAAAACCCTTATTCAAACCAATCAAAGTGCAAAATACCTTGCTGAAACCCATACCGTGAAAGACAATAATTTAGAGTTTCCTCAAACCGGTTTAGGGAAAAAATTGGCTCAGGTTTCACAATTTATTCGATCAGGATTTTCTACTCAAGTGTATTATGTTTCACACAACGGTTTCGACTCTCATGTGAATCAAAGAAAAAGTCAGGATAAATTATTGGAAGACTACTCTAAGTCCGTTTCAGCTTTGGTTCAGAGTCTTGAAAAATCAGGTGATCTGGAGCACACACTCATCCTCACATTTTCAGAATTTGGAAGAAGAGTTGAAGAAAATGGTTCTTCAGGTACCGATCACGGAAAAGCGAATAATCTGTTTTTAATTGGAAAAAACTTAAAGCATCCGGGCATTTATAATGATGGGCCAGACTTATCCAAATTGGATGATGGTGACATCTCATATAAAGTAGATTTTCGTAATATTTATTGGGACATTATAGTTGAATGGTTTCAATCGGATGCTAGCAAAATCATTTCGAAATCATTTAATTCTTTAGGTATCCTCTCGTAAAAGTTCAATTAGAGGTTATGAAATTATTAAGAATTATTTAACGTCATATACAATTCTAAAATGATAACATATTGTATGTCAATTAATTAAATCGATACGATTCATGAAACACTATTTGAATTCACTTTAAATAAGCGATTTAAAAACCGTAAATTGGAAGAAATATATAATTTTGCCGCCATAAACAACTAAAAATTATATAATTATGAAGAAGCTTATTTTTATGTCGCTTGTACTTTCTGTAGTAGCAGTATCATGTACAGTTAAAAAATACGGTACTAGAGAACAGGATATCGTAAATCAAACAATTTTCACAAGACCAATGGTTGCGGATGTTGACGTTAACGTAAACAAAAAGATTGAAGGTTATGCTGAAGACAAAATGTTGGACGATGCAAAATCAAAAGCTAGACATGATGCTTTAACTAAGTCTGGTGCGGACATCATTGTAGACCCAGTATATTCTTACGAAAAACCTATGTACGGTAAGTACAAAGTGACGGTTCAAGGATATTATGGTAAATACACTTCAGTAAAACCAATGGACATTCCTGATACCTTATTGTGGAATACTGGTTTAAAATCAAATGCTGTAAATAAAGTACTTGACAATGGTGGTAAAAAGCCAATTTTCAACTTCGGTAGAAAATAAATAAAAGAAAACACTTAATGTAAAAAGCCATTTGTGAATGCAGATGGCTTTTTTTTGTTAGCTTCTATTTGATAAAATAAGTCGCATTTTTATTATATGATCGCATTGTGGGGGTTTGATTTCCTCTAGATAACTCTTGTACTTTTTGAAAGACATTTTCGAATAAATTTTCTACATCTTCTTTGCCCACATTGGTTTTAAGCGCATCTATAAGTGCATAAGTAAACAACCCATTATTCCATTCTTCACTTTCCATTGAAAACTCTACTCCAGAAGAAGAGGTCATAATAGTTGAGCCATTTCCTTTTCTAAAATCTTCAAATAAAAGCTCTTCCAATTCTGCCACTTTTTGAACATTGATATCTCCATATTTTATGGTTTTCCCAGCTGCTCTAAAAGTAATATTAGCCTCTTTTTCAACTTCACCAGCGAGGACAACATCTTCTTTATCAATTTCCCCTGAATGGCAAGCATCAAAAAGAACGAGTTTATTTCTAGCAGGAATCGAATCCAATAAATTATCTAAAACAGATTTATGGATTCCACCTTCACTTGGTTTGTTAAAATTAGTGATTGAGGTTGCAAAATAATATTCAAAATCGGCATCGATTAATCCGTGAGTTGCAATGAACAAAACAACTTGATCTTGTGGCTTGCTTCCTTTAAGTACGGTTTTGAGTTCTTCAAGTTTGGTTAAATTAAAATCCTCATTCAGCAATTTAAAATCGTAGGAATGATCAAAATTAACCCCGATAAAATAATCATGAATATTGGTCGCATCTTTCACAGAATAATTTAGATTGAAAGTAGGGTCTTGAAATTTCTGCACACCAATCGTAATCAGATACAAAGACCTTTCCCCAGCTTCCTGATTACTAAATACTTCGATTTTTCTTTTGATACTTTCTCCTCCAGAAACGTTGATGGCAGAAACTTCAATTACGTTTTTTCCTTTAGAGAGACCAATATTTAATTGTTTATCTGTACTTTTTGTTTTAAGAGATTTGAGATCGTATCCATTCATTCCGAAATAGGGAATACCATTAACCCAAACATTCAATCTTTCAAGATTTAAATTTTCATCCTTTATTTTCAAATTCAAATCCAAACTAGCCTGATCCGAAATCAGTGGAATTGCATCTTTATTGGAAATTTGAATAGTGGGAATATAGAATGTGCTTGTTATCTCATCTTTTGTAAAACCAAATTTTCTCAATCTCTTTTCATACGATTTTTCCAACATTTGAATAGTCGCTTCTTCAGCCAATCCTAATCGCTTCAAAACAATATCAGGTCGATTGTATTTCAAGTCAAAATTCTCAAATGGCACAAACTCAGCTCCCATTTTATATCCTACATTTTGATGTGCCCCATTGATGCTCAAATAATATTTATCTGGCGTAAATATCAGCATAGAATTATCGTTGAAGGGAATTATCGTTGCAATTAATTCTTCAATTTGTTTGTCCCAGATTTTGACTGTACCATCTATAGAAGACGTAAATAGAAATTGATTAGAAGCAATCAAATCAGTTATCACATCTTGATGCGAACTAATTTCTCTCACATTTTCTTCTTTATAATCTTTCATTGAATACAAAGCCTTGCCCATTGAAAAGAAAAACTGACTCGCATTTGGTTTAGCTACCGAAGTTACCTCATCCAGTAAAGTAACCGGTGGCTCTTTTTCAAATACTTCCCCATTTCTTACTTCGTAAAGTGCAAATGTATTTTCAGAAGAAACAATGAACTCCTTCTTGCCTGTCCACCCAACATAATCCTTATTGCCCCACGAACCATAATTGAAGGATGGGATATAGTAGTAGTCACTTCCGGCAAACATAAATTCTTCTGGCACTTCAATTGATGTCACTTCTTCATCCTTTAAAACTAGATTCAAATCAGCCGTACTTAGGACTTTTAGTTTATTCAGAAGTTGATCATCTTGATAGACCCCATAAAAGACCATCAATTTATTATTGTCAAAACTAGGTTGGATACTGAACACAAACTCATCTCCATAACTTTTGTTTTCCTCTATAGAATTTTTCTTTTTGCTGAATTGAGTTTGACCTATTTTTTCGTGCGTTTTGATATCATAAGCCACAATGGAATTATCAAAACCAGAGGTAAAGTATTTTGTTCCGGCAATTTTTATATCCGAAACAATTCCCGCGTGATCATTCTTATGGTATTTTTCAGGCAGATCTATATTACTTTGAAGATTGATGACGGTGACCGTACCCTGATCTTGGGCCATGTATAAGGTTTTATTTTCTTCATCGAAATCAATACCATATACAGGAAGGGCTTTACTTTTGAGATCGTGAATCATTTTCCCATCAATCGAACTCCATACAATCACTGAAAAATCATTTGAAACTGAAGCAAAATATCTTCCATCCCGACTAAATTCGATGTCATTGACCTTCCCCACATGAATTTTAGATTCCAGCAGGTAGTTTTCATTGAAATTGTACAAGTAAGTATGTCCATCTTCGCTTCCCATGGCCAAGTATTTTCCATCTTCATCAATCGCCATACAATTTGGTATCACATGCAATTTCTTTTGGTGCTTACTGATCCCTGTAAAAAGTTCAGTTTGTTTAATGGATTTGTCGTCCAGATAGAAAAATGTTTGATTCTTGGCATCCATTTCAATCAAATCCGACCTAACCTTATCTGCCGGACTAAATTGTTTATTTTTATTAAAAATCTTGGAATAATCAACTGTTGAAAGGAATCCTCGCTTGGTTTCTTCCATAAGTGTATCTAACTCTACTACTTCAGAATTAAGGGTATAGCCCACAAATTTATAATTGGAATAACTGAATTTTATGTCCTCGAAGTTATGATGAGTCAACTTGGTAATCTCCTCGGTATCAAAATCTACCAGATAGAGTCCATCCCCCATCATGAGTACATTATTATTAAAGTGAATAATCTTTTTCACCTCTGCATTGAAAGGAATTCTATAAAGCATGTCTCCTGATTCGATATCATAGTATTTGATAAAGCCACTTTCATTGAAAGTCACCAAAACATCCTTGGAAGCAAGAAAATCCATGGCTACAACAGTAGAAGTGTCCTTAAATCGAACTATTTCCTTACCCAGCATGAAGTCCCAAATAATGATGTTTTGTCGGGCATCTTTACTTGCGAGAAACTTATTGTTTTCGTGGAAGCACAACTTTTCAACGGGAAAGAGGTGTCCGCGTTGCACGACCAGATCCAGTGCTTGTCCATGAGCTTTTTCAGAAATTAAAAAAATCATACAGCAACCGAATAGGAAATGTAGTAGTCGAAATTTTGTCATTGTCGAATGTTTGTTCTGATTTTCAGGTACTAAAATAGGGAGATTTTGGGAGTTCCCCCGAATAACCCGGGAATTAATTCCCGGGTTATTCAGCACCCTTCAACATCTTCAACTCTACTCGTAATTCGCGAAGCATGGCCATGATGGAATTTAGGTTGAGTTCTTCCGCTTTGTATTGTCCAATGTTTAGACTACAAGTGTAAGACCAATATTCCAAAGTATCTTCGATAGCTACTTCGTAAGGTGCATATTGTTTATTATCTGATTTTAAGATCAAAATCCCCTGATGGATCTTCTCCAAAGAAATTCGTTTGAAAACAGGTCCGTCCGATGCAGTCAGAATCACATAACACTGATTGTCTTTTAATTCTTCCAAACCACCTACAAATTCACCAATCACATAAGCTCCGTCGCGAACCATTGGCTCCATCGAATCGCCTGAGATCGGGAATGCACGGTGTTTGCCGGTTGGTAAAAATGGTAATTTCATAGCTTTTAGTTCTGATATATACTCAGGATCTGAATATCCTCTCAAATAACCTGCAGAAGACTCTTTGGTTACAACTTCGATCATATCCTTATTGTCTTCATCTATAAGAACCGGAAACAGGATCCTATTGTTCCCTATATCCATAAACGTGCCATCTTTTGCGTGGGTTAAATCACTCTTCACCAAAGCATCGATGGGCAATTGGAAGAATTCAGAATATTTCACCAAAGTATCCAAAGAAGGGTGTGCCCGACCATCTTCATAAGAGGCAATCTGGTTTCGAGACAAATCCAACTCATTGGCCAAACCTTCTTGAGAAAAGCCTTTTTTGTTGCGGAGGTATCTTATGTTCTGGGGGAATTTCATTTTTTGAGATTTTAGATTATCAGATTCTAGACCGCAAGACTATTTTTTCATTGTAACTATTTAAGCTATTGCATTCTTTATCTTTTTCTCCTTTTTACTTCCTTGTGCATTTTTTCTCTGTGAGATCTCCAGTCAAAATCTTTAACACAACTACTTTTTCTAGCCTCTTCAACGAGACCACCTATTTCTCTTATGGCTTTTTTCCTTTCGAAAAATTGCCTTAAACTTTCACGAATCACTTCACTGACATTCTGGTACTCTCCGCTCTCGATCTCTTGCTTAATAAGTACATCAAAATGTTCATCCAGCACAAATGATGTTGGTCTACCCATAACCTAAATTTATTATAAACACAAATTATTAGTATTCATGTCAATTTTAAATCTTCAGACTTACTCTACCCTAGTCTAGCATCTAGCATCTAACAATCTAACATTGTTTATTTATTCAACCATCACTGATTATTTATTCAACTAATTTAGCATTTAGATTTTATTCAGCAAATTTTTCGGTTTAAAAAATGAACAATAAATCCATTTTACATCTGGATCTGGACACCTTCTTCGTCTCTTGTGAGCGGCTTTTGAACTCGGAGCTCAATGGCAAACCGGTGATCATTGGTGGGACTTCAGATCGTGGGGTGGTTTCTTCCTGTAGTTATGAAGCTCGGAAGTTTGGAGTGCATTCTGCCATGCCCATGAAGCTGGCTCGGAGAATTTGTCCGGAAGCGATTATCATCAAAGGTGATGGAGGGACTTACAGCAAATATTCCAAATTGGTGACGGAGATCATCAAGGAAAAAGTGCCTTTGTATGAGAAATCTTCCATTGATGAATTTTATGTAGACATGACGGGAATGGACACCTATTTCCATTCTTATTTGTGGGCTACGGAACTCAGACAAACAATCATGAAAGAAAGCGGGTTGCCGATTTCCTTTGGGATGTCGACCAGTAAAACTGTTGCCAAAATCGGTACTGGAGAAGCCAAACCCTGTGGCCAGATCCAAATTCACAGAGGTTATGAAAAAGGATTTCTGGCCCCGCTTTCTCTTCGTAAAATTCCCATGGTCGGAGAAAAAACACTGGTGATTCTTCGCAATATGGGGCTAGAATACGTGAAAACCGTTCAAGAAATGCCTTTTGAGCTCATGCAAAGTGTTTTGGGGGTGAACGGAGGTGTTATTTGGAAAAAGTGCAATGGCATCGATAATTCGCCGGTGATTCGCTACAATGAGAAGAAGTCGATCAGTTCGGAGCGAACCTTCCAAAAAGACACCATGGATCTGCACAAACTAAGGAGCTATTTGATTGGAATGGCTGAAAATCTTGCCTTTCAGTTGCGAAACGGGAACAAACTCACGGCCTGTATCACGGTGAAAATTAGGTATACCGACATGCAAACCTATTCCAAGCAAAAACACATCGCTTACACTTCGAGTGATCACAGTATTATTGAAGCAGCGAAAGAACTTTTTGACCAATTGTACAATAGAAGAGTCCGCATCCGACTCGTGGGGGTGCGCTGTTCGCATTTGGTAGAAGGGGGTTATCAGATCAATTTATTTGAAGACTCGCAAAAGCTGATTAGTCTATACCAAGCCATGGATAAAGTCAGAAACCGTTTCGGGATGAAAGCCGTGCGGAGAAGTTTAACGCTGGGTTCGACCGGATATGGAAGAATGAATCCCTTCACCGGAGAGCCGAATATGGTCCCCGCCCATCGAAGCCAATGATTGTCAACGGGCACTCATATTACAGTTTGCGTTACGGAACCCTTTCACTTCGCGAGTTGGTTCAGTCTGCAGTGGAATTGGATATAGGAACTCTTGTCCTGACCGATATCAACAATTCTTCTGCGGCGCTGGACTTTGTGAAACTAGCCAAAGAAAAAGGCATCAAACCATTGATCGGCATTGAATTTCATGATGCTACGGGTTGGCTTTTTACTTTGATTGCTCAAAACAATGAAGGTTTTTACCAGATCAACCATTATTTATCCTCTTTTCTGATGCAAGGCAGGGAGTTTGAAAAATACCCGCCCTATTTGGAAGACACATTAGTTATTTTCCCTTTGAATGCCAAGCGGATCCGAAATCTGAGAGCCAATGAATACTTCGGTGTGCTTCCACATCAGTGTACTCATTTATTGAAATTCAAGGAGGAAGATTTGAAGAAATGTGTGGCTTTGCACACCGTTACTTTTCAGCCCAAACAAAAATACTATCAGCTGCACCGCATTTTGAGAGCTGTGGATTTGAACACCACCTTACCCAAGCTCAAAGAAAACCAAGTAGCTCCTCGAAATCAGTTTTTTACAAATTTAGATCGAGTGAAAGCCAAATATGAGATGTACCCTCAGCTGATCGAACAGGGAAAAGCACTTCTGGAAAAATGTCATGTTGATTTCGAATACGGCATCCCGAAGAACAAAGCCGTTTTCGGAGAATCGGAAGAAGCCGATCAGGAATTGCTCCTTCAAATTGCCGAAGAAGGGTTTCGCTACCGCTATGATGTACAAAACCGAAAAGCCCGAGAACGATTTGAGAAAGAATTGAATGTGATCATCGATCTGGGATTTGTAAGTTATTTTCTGATCACCTGGGACATTATTCAATATGCGAAAAGTAAAGGCTACCATCATATTGGACGAGGAAGTGGTGCCAACTCCATCATTGCTTATTGTTTGAAGATTACAGATGTGGATCCCATTGATTTGGATTTGTATTTCGAGCGATTTATCAATCCACACCGCACCTCCCCACCCGATTTTGACATTGATTTTTCCTGGGATGAAAGAGACGACGTCACCGAATACATTTTCCGCAAACACGGAGCCGAATTTGTTGGTTTGATTACCACTTACAATACTTTCAAAACCAAATCAGCTATTCGGGAGATTGCGAAGACTTTTGCTTTACCCAAAGAAGACATCGACCGACTCATCAGGTACCCGGAACATGTTTTGAATGCGAATAAGGTTACCCGAGAACTACTCTACTACGCTAATCTGGTCAATGGTTTTCCCAATTATCTGGGAATTCATGCTGGGGGAGTCATTATTTCGGAAGAACCTCTTTTCAACTACACCGCCATGCAAATGATGCCCAAAGGTTTTCCGATTGTGCATTGGGACATGTATGTAGCGGAAGACATTGGGTTTCACAAATACGATATTCTGTCGCAACGTGGATTGGGTCACATCAAAGAAGCCGTGGAAATCATTCAAAAGAACCAAGGGATTGAAGTCGATATTCACCAGGTAGACGAATTCAAAAAAGATGAAAAAGTGAGACGGCAATTGCAATCGGGAAATACCATTGGTTGTTTTTATATTGAATCGCCTGCCATGCGAGGATTGCTGAATAAATTGCGGTGCGACAACTACATCTCCTTGGTAGCAGCCAGTTCCATCATTCGACCTGGAGTAGCTAAATCCGGCATGATGAAGCAATACATCGAGCGCTTTCACGACCGCAGTTTTACCTACCTCCACCCCATCATGAAAGAACATTTGAGTGAGACTTACGGCATCATGATCTATCAGGAAGACGTCATCAAGATTGCCCATTATTTTGCGGGAATTGATTTGGCAGATGCCGATATTTTAAGACGAGCCATGAGTGGGAAATTCAGATCGAAAAAGGAGATGGAACGCGTGGTTAATTTGTTTTTTGAGAATTGTAAAGAAAGAGGTTATCCCGATGAGCTCACCAAGGAAGTTTGGCGGCAAATTGAAAGTTTTTCGGGGTATTCCTTTTCCAAGGCTCACTCTGCCTCTTATGCCGTGGAAAGTTTTCAGAGTTTATATTTGAAAGCTCATTTTCCGCTGGAATTCATGGTAGCGGTGATCAACAATCGAGGAGGTTTTTACGGAAGTGAATTTTACATCAACGAAGCACGAAATGCCGGAGCGGTGATCAAAGAACCTTGTGTCAATCGCAGTGAAGTGAATGCGACGATTTACGGAAAAGACATTTATATCGGACTAAGTTTCGTACGCGAACTCGAATACCGCCTGATCAAAAGAATACTTTGGGAGCGAAAAGAAAACGGGAACTTCCAAAGCATTCAGGATTTCATGGAGCGCATCCATCCAAGTTTGGAGCAAGTGATGATCTTGATTCGCACCAACGCCCTTCGGTTTAGTAGTTTGAGCAAGAAAGAGCTCACCTGGCAATGTCAGTTTATTCTGAAAGGGACTCCGAAACCCAATCCAACCAAAAACCTATTCCGACTCGAAACCCGAAATTACCAACTCCCCAAACTGGAACACAATCCTTACGATGATTATATGGACCAAATTGAACTGATCGGATACAGCATTGACTCCCCTTTTCAGTTGGTGAAATCTACTTTGAAGCGATCCCTTTTTGCGAGAGATTTGAAAACACATGCAGATCAGGTGATTTATATTGCCGGTTATTATGTGGCTCAGAAAAAAGTAAAGACGGTCAAACACGAACTCATGAAATTCGGTTGTTTCATAGACCAGGAAGGTCAGTTTTTCGACACAGTACATTTTCCCGACACCCTTTCAAAATATCCGCTTCAAGGAAGAGGTTGTTATTATATCATGGGCAAAGTAGTCCTAGATTTTGGTTACCCAAATGTCGAAGTCATCAAAGTGAAAAAATTGGAATGGAGGGAGAGGAGTGAGTTTTTTGCCCTTCGACAAGCTCAGGAACCGCAAGAGTAGTGAGCAAGAGTGGGGAGCAAGAGTGGGGAGCAAGAGTAGGGAGCAAGAGCAAGAGGGGTGAGCAAGAGTAGGGAGCAAGAGTGGGGAGCAAGAGCAAGATAGGTGCTTATATAAATAAAAAATCATTTTTCATTTTTCATTTTTCATTTTCAATTTAAACGGCACATCCTTTGCTTTATCTATTTAAATTGTTGTGATGCGAAATTTGTTGTTTTGGTTTGGGGTTTGCTGTCTGAGCTTTATTTATTCTCAGGGAGAACATGAATACTATGACTATATGGTAGTTCAAAAGGACACTTCTATTGAAATGACTTTTTCTGCGAGCAAACCCAATGGGAGATGGAATTCGGATGAATGTTGGAAGGCGCGTTCTTCGAGTCGGGTGTCGGGATACATTAAGTATATGGATAGTTTGGAAGTGGATTCCATTCATCAAATTTTCAAGGAAATTGCTTTGCCTTTGTTGGGAGAAAGAGTTTTTGAGCGAACCTTTCTTTATCATGCTGATTTATACAATGTAGATAATCCTTACAATCTAGACAGCTCTATTATTGCAGAATACCAGAAAGATCAGCCTGCATGTCTGAACATAAAATGGGAATTTGACTGTTATTTCATGTTTGAAGACAGCCTTTGGTTTCCTTTCAAATTGTACTTCGATTTGAATCATCGGAGCATATACACTTCAAGTATCATAACGAAATTAAAGAATCTACCTCACTATCGTTTAATGGATCCGGCCCAGATTTATTTAAAAGCCAATTCAGATCCTTTCATGAAAAATTATCCAACCCGAAAGTATTTTGATTTGGCTTATAGTGAGAAATTGCATTATTTCTATTTCACTTCTCATTCGCCAAAGAAAGAAAAGCTTTTAGAGGTCACCAAGCACTCCAGTTTGAGTTTGCACAGACATCTTTTTTTGGATGCATTTACCGGAGCAATTTTATGGCGTGCGAAAGTCAAACATTTTCATGAAAGTATCGGTTGTGTGGTAAGTTGGAACCAGATTTTTCCACCGAATACTTTGATGGAGTAAAAGTCAAAAAAGGGTAAAAAAGACCCAAAATCGAAAAAATCCGATTCTAAAACGGAAAAAATTAACATTGGCTACAGCCCTTTGTTAACATAGGCTTAACATTAAAAGTTAATCAAACCCTTTAAAAATAAGTAACTAAATATTTGGAAAATCGTTCAATTAACATTACCTTAACATTCATAACGTATAGGTAACACCATTTAAAAAGGAAAAATTATGAGAGTTTTAGGATTGATGATGATAGCGATAGGCCTTATGTTTTCATGCCAAAAGGCAGATTTCAGTGACTTGGATACAGACAAGTATCAAGTGCAAGCTAGGTTGGATGCAGGAGAAACTCCAATTCAGATTTTGAATTCAGGTGTTCCTGTAGATCACATTATGGGAAAGGTTTACCAGAACGGTTATATCTTCTATTTGAATGCTGAAACCGGTGAAGGGTTAGTATGTAGTAGAACAGACATCTTCAATGATTCATTCCAAACTTATTACAATGTTTGGGGAGACGCCAACTTTGCGCTACCTCAAGGTCTTCAATTGGAAGATGGAATTGGAGCTGGAGAAAATAATACAGCCGTATTAGCACCTATCTGTGGTGAAAGTTCATCTATCTTGAATGGAGTTCAAACGTTCACAACAGAAAGTGGTTGGTATTTGCCTTCTAAAACTGAATTGATGGCCATGCACAACAATTTACATAGATTGAGATTAGTAGATTTTAGCTTAGAATATTACTGGACATCCAATGTTGAAGAAAATAAAGTGGTTTGTATCGATTTCTCGACAAACGATATCCCACAACCTGTTTTGGTAGCACCTACAGCGGTGATCAGAGCTAAGGCAGTGAAAAAGTTTTAGAATGAAAGAATTGAATTCTTCATTTTAATTTTAAAGTTAAAAAATAGCGGTGGAAGCGTCCATCGCTTTTTTTTGTCACATAAAAAAGGTAAATATATTCAATATAAAGTCGAGAAAATCAACCAATCCAGATGCATTTTCCCAATTACGCGTTTTTTTCTGAAATTTTGAATTCTTCATTTGTGCGTATCGCTGACCCTTATTACGCCCTTTTTGACTCTTATTTTGAGTTGATTTCTGCCATTTTTTTGTTCTATTTGAATCCTTTAAATCAGATTTTTTATTCAAAATATACCTATCATAAAGTATATCATATTTGTATTTTCTAATCGGATCTTTTAAAACTTCATTAGCTTCTGTTAACTCAATGAATTTTTCATGAGCATCAGGTGAATCATTCACATCTGGATGCAATTTTCTCGCCAAAACACGGTAAGATTTCCGAACATCGGCACAGGTACAACTTCGATTTAATTCTAATATTTTGTAGTAATCTTTCATCAATTAATAAAAGAACAAGAACAACATAAGAGCTATATTCAATACAATAAGCAAATTTGTCCATCCGGGCACTACCTTTCGAACAATCGATTGATACAGTTCAAAAACTTTTAGTTCTATTTTCTCTTGAATCTTTTTTCGACTGTCGGTAGAATTTTCGAATTCTGACATCATTTCTTGAAAATCGAAAGCGCTATTCATTTTGCGTAATACAAATAATATGAGCTTTTTTAACCAAGAAGGTAAGAGTTCTAATTTAGGGTTCAACCAATTTCGAAAGCGTAGTACTAGATTATATGAATCTAGTTTCCCATCATCTTTTAATACGGAAGCTCCACTTTCTCTTAAATGAAACAATCCAGTGGCAACATCCTCCAAGAAATTTCGGAAAAAGTGAATTAAAATTTCCGTATAAACCAACTCTAGTAATTGAATCAAACTTCTCCTAACAGCCCAAATTCCATAACTAAAAGCAGGAAACGTTCCACCATACAACATGATAATTCCAAACTTTAAATCCGAAATCTCATCCCATTTAAAATATAAAAAAGCACCTACAACTATCCAATTCAGAATAGTGAAAAGAAAAACAAGAAGGACATTTGGTAAAAAAATTTTCCCTGAAGCAATTCTTAGTAGTTCACCTATTTTCTGGCGGGTTAGTTGATATTCCATGGATTAAATTATTTGTCTAAAAATAAAAAAAGCGACTCAATCAAGCCGCCTTTTTATATATTTCTAATCTTTTTTTAGTGATTCTTAAAAATCTCTAAGTATTCATTTACTTCTTCTAATAGTTCTTCTCCATCCGAAGATTTGATACTGTATTCCTTTTCTTTTTCACTATTGTGTTCTGAAATAACAGCACCTTCATGGTAGTAATACATTTTATCTAAATCAGCCTTTGCCTTTCCTTTTTCTCCCATTCCATTATCCTCAACAACTGCAAGAATTAAATTTCCATTATCGAAATAAAACTCTTCTGTTCTTGATGAAATACTGGAATAAGGATACGTCTTGATTCTCACCACAACCCCATCTTTAGAATAGAAATGAATTTTTTCCCACTTCTGCTTAATCTTTTCTCTTAAATCTTTAGTAGAAACTTCCTTTTTGTCAAATTCCCCTGTTTCGATTTCAGTTCTTTTAGCGTCTATAACGGCAACAGTAGCTTCTACGTCAATTCCAGGAACTTCTTCTTTTACCTCCTCCTTTACTTCTTCTTTTTGTTCTTCTTTCTTTTCTTTTTTCTCTTTGTCTTCAGACTTTTCAGACGAACAAGCAGTAACTGTTCCTAATAAAGCCAAAACAAGCACATATCTCCATTTTTTCATACTATTCGTTTTTAAAATATAATTTGATCATAAAGGTAGTAAAGTAATCATCTCATTATCATAAATCAAAAGAAAATCAAGAATCTATGATAAATGTGAAACCCAATAAGAGAACTCACTACTTTTCTATTGTTACCTGTTCTAACTTTTCACCATGGATTGGGCAATAGTTCCAGTCTTTATTCATAGGTTCACTATCAATTGGGCAGATTTTGCGGTTTTGATAGAAATCCAATGGTAGGCTCCACATAAATTCAACCTCCTCGACTTTCAATTTAAAGGTGCCGTCGATTTTAGGGTCGATCAATCGGGCTCCACTCGCATCCACATCTTCAAAAACAAAAAAGTGGATGCCATTTCCAAAATCACCTAAAAGGTTTTTAAAAAAGGGCTTCATCGAGTTGAGCATAAACATCAAATTCTCATCCACCGCTTGATCCGCAAGTGGCTTGATCTTTTCACTACCTTGTGATATGTATATTTTCTTAAACAAATCTTCTTTAGTTCTGGTGATTACCTGAGCATTTTCTAATTCCCCTTCAATTCGAGAAAAATTTATGGCAACTATGACGTATTTTCTCATCACCGTCATCACCGATTCTTTCATTTCATCTGTAATTTCATCGGATTGATCAAAAACCATTTCCCACATCTCCGAGGGAATCCACCAAACAAACTGAATTTGGTCCATATCTCCCTTTTGTTGCTGACATTCCTGAATCAGGGCATGCATTTCAGGATTTGATCTCCTTTCTTGTGCAACTACGTAAAATGCACAAGGAAAAACAATAATGGCAATCAGGATCTTTATATTCATCTCTATAGGTTTAAAACATTCAAAAATAAAATTTTTACCTAGATTCTTCACTTATCAATTTCCAGTATAAGCATTTCATAAAGAGCCCAAATTGGATCAATGATATCAGTGAGGGTATCCATGTCTTCACCCATTTTCATGTGATAAGGTTCTACATAAACAGAATCTTGATCCAGATAGAGATTCCCAATATGATTTCCATTGTATTCAATATAAATTCTCTTGCTGTGATCAACCGTGAGTTTGAATTTGTCTTTTTCAATCGAATAATAGTCTACCATTTTAGATGTATCACCGGCAATGGCAGAAACACTAACTCTTTTGTGCAATCCAGTTTCCCTTATGTACTGATGTACTTTTGTAAAAGCCTCTGAATGAAAAGGATCGACACTTTCAGAGGTGGATGATGCATTTTTATCTTCGACTTTCACCTTTTTTTTGTCCTCCACTGACACCTTTTTATCAGAGCTAGAAGAACAGGATATAACCAAGACGCAAAGTCCAACAGATAGAAGAAAATTTTTAGTTTTCACGGTGAAAAATATAGATTAATTGGACGCTTAGTGGAAATGCACCATATCTTGAGGATTGCTCATCATTTGAATTTTATCGCCTTTCATAACTATTGGCGCTCTTAAAGTTGATGGATTTTTTTCTAAAAATTTTAACCAATCGTGATCACTTAAATCGACATGCGCATCATAATGCTGATTAAAATTGGGATGATCTTGATTGACCAAATCTCTCACTTCAATATTTAATTTTTCAGCAAACTCTGCCCAATTGGTCTCAGAAATTTTTGTGTGAGCAATATCTATATCTCGCAGGGCAAGTCCTTCTGTTTGTGCGTACGCCAAAATCGATTTGCCAATATGATCATCCGAATGGTAGATCACGGTAAGGGTGTTATCAGATGTAGAAAACATAATATAATGGATTAAGAATTGACTCTCAAAATAGTAAAAAGAATCCAACTAAAAGCTTGAGATTCATCATCTAAATGACTGAAATTAATCAATTTAATTTAAACTAAACAGAAGAAGTGCACCTACTAAAATGACCAATTGAATGGCAAAAATAGCTAATCCGAATACAATTCCTTTTTGTCCAGACTTAAACAGGGTTTTAAAACTGATTTTTAATCCAATTGCAGCCATCGCAACCGTTAAGATAATTTTCCCTGAAGTACTCATCACCTTAAGAAAAGGCTCAGGCAATTCTACCATTGAACTCAAAATGGTGATCCCAATAAAACTCCACAAATACCAGGGTAATTTAAAGTGCTGTTTCCAATGACTCACCTTGCCTCGATTCACTAAAAAATTGAAAAAAATGAGTCCGGGAGATAAAAGTGCAACACGCGCTAATTTAATTGTAATCGCTGCCTCACCTACCTGATCATTCACCGAATAAGCAGCTCCGGCAACATTACCAACTGAATGCAATGAACCTCCAATGAGTAATCCCATCTGATTCACATCCAGATGCATTTCAGCGAATAAAAAGGGCAACACTACCATTCCGACACTCCCTAGCAAATTCACCACGGCCATAGCTATACCCACATCCTCTTTATCCTTGGTCACACTTGGAGAAAGAGCCGCAATCGCTGATGAACCACAAATTGCTGTTCCAAATCCGACCAACCAACCGGTAGAGCCAGGACATTTCATTTTCCTTGCAAAATAGAAGGTGAAAAGCAATACAAGAAGTACCATAACTGCAATAATCCCAAAACTCGCTCCACCAATTTCAGCGATGTGAGTATAGCTGATACTGAACGCTAAAAACAATATCGAAAGTTCCAGTAATTTTCCGCTGGTAAAGCCAATTCCCGTTTTAAAATCAGCAGGAATCTTCCATAAATTCCCTAAAAGCATTCCCAAAAATAAAGCTAGAATGATGCTACTAATTACAAAAACATCGGGAAGAAAATGGTTTGCCCCATAGGCCATCAAACCAATTATCAGAGAGAGGAGTATACCTTTATATTCTTTTTTAAGTGTGTTCAAGTTCGATCTTTTGTACAAAAATAGGAGCCGGATTTCGTTTCTTCGGTAACATTAGTCACCTGCTAATGGCGTTCCAAATATCCCAACAGCAAATTCAGCATAGAGCAACACCAAAATTGCCAAAAGAATTCCATAAAAAATGATTTTTTGTTTATTATCATTAATCTTTCTTGCAGCAATTTCAAATACAAAACCGAAACCGTAAAGTACAATCCCAGCCATAATAAAATCTTTTGTCGTCCAATTGACCTCATTCGAAAACTGCATTGCTACAGCTGGAATAAGTAACACAACAGTAACGGTGATAATGATATATGCTAGTCTTTTATTCATCTTTGAAGTTTAAACCAAAAATACCTCGATTTATTTTAAAGCTTTGTGAGAACCATCACATGCAGGCATTCTTTTCGACAAACCACAAATGCAATCATCCATTCCTTTACCAATAAGAATTCGGGGAATGTATTTTTCAACTCTGGTCTCTCGGGTTTTGGATTGTTTAGCTTGTGCAAAATGCATTAAGTAGGCTCTTTGTCGGCCGGGAGTTAAATTTTCAAAAGCTTTTTTCAGTTTTTCATTTTGATCCAGTTGTACTTGAAACTCCTCCACCACTTCCATTTCAGATGGCTTTTTGGATTCAACTTTCATTCCGGAACGTTCATTTTCGATCGCTTCAAAAACAAAGGATTTAATCTGTGCTTCTACTTTCAAAATTTCCTTGACAGAAGTAAACCGCATCTGTCGCATGGAATTGGAATTTTCTCCGGCCTGGATGAGTAATTGGTCTGGATCCGTCAATAAGGAACCTTTAAAAAACATCAGGCTACAATAGTTCTTAAAGCCATTGATGGAAACGATATTTTTCTGTTGATCTGAATAACAAGGCTGACTCCATTTGAATCCTTCCTCCATATTGCAATCCAATAAAATTCTTCTGAGTTCCTGAATTTCCCCTTGCCATTGAGAAACTCTTTCGATATAATTGTCTACTTGTGGATTCATCATTTAGTCTCTAATCTCCACTTTCAGATCCACTGCAATAAGTAATTCCATGGTGAGATCATGCCAAAACTCGCCCGGCACCCCATTTTTATCCAAATGATAATCTACAAAAGCCAATTCGAGGCTTCTCTCATTTTCAAACTCCAGATCGACCCCCACAATTTTCTCAGCTCTTTCTGTATTCATTGTGAAATCAGCAATGAATTCAAATTCTTCTTTTTGGATTTTGTGCGAAACAACCTTCAGACCTTTGAATGCATCCAGTTTAGCTGTATTGGAATTGTGTAATTCGAAAAAGTTAGTTTGACCATATACCTTTTCAAAATGATCATCCTCAATAGCGAACAGCTCTTCTTCTCCCTTCCAGCAGGCAGAAAAAACCCCACCTGGAAATTGCAATTCGATACCTCCATCGACCAAAAAATAACCTACTTCCTGATTTTGATGACCATCGTCATTGACCTGAAAAACACGAATGTTTTGCAACGGACCGGAAAGTAAAATGGATTCAATTTGGGTTTCTGATGCTATCATTGAATTGGGATCTTGAGTTGAGCAATAAAGTTAGCAGATTTTTCCAGTATCTGATCGGGAACTTCTTTATGTGGAGTATGCTTGACATTTGGAAGCACTAAAACTTCACATCCACCAGAAACTTGGGAGACAATTCCTTCCACTTGTTTGAGCGAACCGTATTCATCCTCTTCCCCCTGCATCACCAATACTGGACAAGTAATACCAGGTAAAAAAGCTTCGATATTCCAGAGACGAAACTCCTCAGTCAACCAGGTGTCCGACCAAGCCTTAAACATGGCTTCCGTTTTCACTCCATGGTATTTTTCCAGTTTCTGATGAAGATCTGTTGTTTCATAGATTTCTTTCGCATCCCGAATCCCCTCCAGAGTAATCTCCTCCACGAAAATGTGTGCCCCTTCCGTAATCACCCCTTGAAAACGATTGGGATATTTCCCTGCTGCAATCAACGCAATGGAACCTCCATCCGAGTGCCCGAATAAAATGACTTTATCCAATTGCCAAAAATCCAGCAATTCCACCAAAATATCGGCTTCCCATTCCATGTAGGCATTGGTTCTTTGCTCGTAAGAAAATGGGCAAGATTTTCCGTAACCTTGTCGGTCATACACCAAGACATTACAACTCGTTTGTTTTCCCAATTTTTCAGGAAAATCTCTCCACAAATCGACACAGCCGAGAGAATCGTGCAGAAAAATAATGGTAGGTTGCTCCAGATCAATTTCCATTTTGGAAATGGCTATTTTGTTCAGATCGGGAGCGGGTGTTTTTTGCATGGGGTAAAGGTAGGGAAATGTTTTGTTAGGAGAGGTTTTAGACAATGAAAGGTTGAAGGCTACTAGAGTAAATGTCCTTCATTTTAGGCTTTTACTCTAACCACTTATCAATGTCAACGCTTTGATGAAGAATCCTTACTATTTCCAATTTTTGATTATCGCTAATTTTATAAAAAATGATATGTGATTTTACATAAGACACGCGATAACCAGGCCGAATGTATTCTGCCGATTTACCCGTGAAGCAATTGGATCTTAAAAATTGAATTTCATCAATAAGAAGCGTGTAATACCGATCTGCTTGTTCTTTAGACCACTTTTTGAAAGTATATTCCCATATTCTGTCTAAATCTGAAAGGGCTTCAGAACTAATACTTAGGGAAAGTTTATTCATCTGACCCTATCCTATTTATTTAGGTTTTTCTTATGAAGCATCTTTAAATGCTCTTCCGGATCGAAATCCTCTACCCATCCACTTTGTTCGCCAGCGATTAGTGCATTACGCAGATCGTTTAGCCTCCGTTCTTCACTTTCAAGTAATCGCAGAGCTGTTCGGATTACCTCACTTACGGAGCCATAACGTCCTGATTTAATTTCATTATTGATGAAATTCTCAAAATGATCTCCTAAAGATATTGACGTGTTTTTTCCCATATTACAGAGTTACTGTAGTAAAGATACCAAAAATTGGTAACGTATTCAAGTGATATTGGTTTTAGATGGCGTTAACGGTTTGGCTATGGCACGTGTCCCTCAGGGCATGTGCTATAGCCGTTGTTGTAGCCAGTTTTTTTTTAAATCCATCTTCTTACTTTGTTTGCGTAATCTTCGTAATCTTTCCCAAATTCTCGCTTTAAAAATTCTTCTTCTAATCGAATTTGAGTATTGATACTTATTGTTGATAGTGAGATTATCAATAGGGTAAACGCATTTGGTATTATCAGAAACAAACCGATATTCGCAACCATTATTCCAAGAAAAATCGGGTTTCTTGAAATTGAAAACATTCCGTTCGTCACGAGTTTAGCCTTGTTTTCTTCATCAATTCCTATTCTCCAAGAATTTGCCATATGGGTTTGTGCAATCCAAACAAGAATCAAAGAAACAATTAGAAAACCCCAACCAATTTTTTGCAAAGTTTCATTCTCTAAATACCAAAAAGGGAGTAAATATTCGTACCACTCATTTTTGAAGGCATATAACCCGACTATTAACAACTCGAGAATGGATATTATCGTGAATATTTTACCGTTGAATCCGTGAGCATCATCGGTTTTGTTAAAGGTTAATGGATTAATTCCTGTCTTCTTCCACAACAAAACTGACCTAACCACAAATACCAACAGAAAATATATTATTAAGTATAGGAACAATATCATAGTCATTAATTATTGTGAATTCAACATTTAATCAAGTAATTCGCAAGTTTCTTCTGCCAATTCTATTTCGATAGTAAAGTGCTGAAAAGGATATTTTTTTAATCTGTTTTTCACTTCTTTTTTTACTTCCAATACTTGTCGAAGTTCAGTTATATTTTTTAGCTTTAGATGAGATGTGAAAACGTGATTCTCTCCTTCAAGTGACCAAATATGAGTATGGTGTGTGGACTGGACATTCCTTATTGCACAAAGTTCCTGTTCAACTTTCAATAAGTCCATATCCTTGGGAACTCCTTGTAAAAAGATAAATAGGGTTTCTTTTAGTCGTTTTATCACTCCCCACAAAATATATACAGTAATTAAAAGTGAAAGTACAGGGTCCAAATAATGAATATCTTTAAAATTTAGAATTAGTGCCACAATAAATACAGCTACCCAACCTAAAACATCTTCTAACAAATGCCATGAAACCACTTTTTCGTTAAGTGATGATCCTTCACTCATTTTCCATGCTGCATAACCATTTACTATTATTCCAATGATTGCAAAAACCATCATACCACCAGAGTCTGAATGTTGTGGCTCTAAAATTCTTCCAACAGCTTCATAAATCACATAAATTGAACCTGCAATAAGAACCAAACTATTTATCAATGCACCTAATAAGGAAAGCCGGGCATACCCAAAAGAAAACTTTTTATCTGCTTTTTCTTTTGATTTTTCATCTAAATACCATGCTGTTCCCAATGACAAACTATCTCCCAAATCATGGACAGCATCGGAAATTATGGCAACACTATTTACATAAAAACCACCAATTATCTCAAATATGGTAAAACCCAAATTGAGGAAAAAGGCAACTTTTAGGTTCTTCCCAGAACTGTTATGATAATGGTTATGAGACATATATTTATTGTATTACTACTATCTTATTTTAGGCTTTATTGTTTTATCACTTTAACTACATTGCTGTTTTCAAATTGGCTACAACGATCTAGGCTAAACGGTCGTGGCGATCGGTCCGAAGGACAAGATCGACCGAACGTTGGCCCGAAGCCTGAATTTAATGATTTCTAAGTTATTAGCCATGCCGCTTTAGCCGTTGTTGTATACTGTTATTTCTTTTTATAATCTTGATAAATTACTTGATCAGGGTCTCCAAGGAATGTCCAAAGAATTAATTCTCCATTTTCTTCGGCAATGATTAAATCCAAAAATTCCATATGTGTTCTTTTACTATTTTCATAATAATCCAATCTGATAGAAACGATATATGTTGAATCGTCATCTCCATAGATAACAGGTTCTTTTTTAATCGACCAAACTCCTTTTAATGTATCTTCTAGACTTTGCTTGGAAAAATTCTCTCTCCAAAATAATTTATTGGGTTTTAAAGGCATTAATACGGAAGAATCTTCCTTTAGAAAAAATGATTCATAGGGAAAACCATTATCCCAATCAGGGTATTTTTCTTGCCATTTTTCAACGGATTGAATTGAGCTTGATGTTATTTCCCAGAATCCAACAAGTTCTCTATAAGTTGGTTTTCTATCAATTTGTCGTTTAGGGAGGTTATTTACACAAGCATAATTTAGAAATAGCAGAATAACAGGTATTAAAAATTTGTATTTCATTATTGTTTAATAGTATACAACGGTTTGGTGTAAAATGCGTTTTAATGCATCCTTACACTTTGTTGTACTTTTTTATTTTTTTAAATCTAACAAATTCATTAATTCTTGATTTAGATAGAGTTTTTCTTTGCCAACACGAACAGACTTTAAAAACCCATTCTCTTCTAAAGCAATTAAATAGTTTCCAACTGTTTTAGGTGTTCCTAATCCAGCTTCAATTAAGAATTTTCTTTTCGTATATGGCAGTTTGAATAGTAGTTCAACTAAATCTTTAGAATAGATTTTTGGTAGATTCTGCTTTATTTGGTTAGCCATATTGGTCATCATTGAAATAATGGATTCTAGACGCTGTAAATCTTTGGTTGCAGTTTGCTCAATCATATCAAGCATATAGATAATGAAACCGCTCCAATCATTTTTTTCAGTCACATTGCGCAGTTTTTTATAGTAATCGTTTTTGTGATCTATAATATATTTGCTCAGAAATATTGCGGGAACGTCAAGAAGGTTTTCAAGTTTTAAAATTAATAATAGTAAGATTCTCCCGGTTCTACCATTTCCGTCTGAAAATGGGTGGATGGCTTCGAATTGGTAATGAGCGATTGCCATTTTAACTAAAGGATCTAGAGTGGTATCTTCGTTGATGAATCTTTCAAGGTTCGCCATTTTTTCTTTTAAAACTTCTACTCCTACTGGAGGTGTGTAAATGACTTCTCCTTTGAGATTTGAAAGAGTTGTACCAGATGTAGTTCTTATTCCCGATGTGTTTTGCTTTATACATTGAACAATTTCGATACAAAGGTTTGTTGTGATAAATGGCTTTTGCTCAAGTTTATCTAGTGCTAGCCAAATCGCTTCTTTGTAACTTATGACTTCTTTAGTGGCTGCATTTTCAAATTTTTTATCAGCTACAAGCGATCTAAAAAGATCATCATTCGTGGTAATTATATTTTCAATTTCTGAACTTGCTTTTGCCTCCTGAAAATGCAAGGTATCAAGAAATAATCTTGGATTAGGGAGGTTTCTTATGGCTCCATTCAAATGTGCTAGTGCTCGACTTGCAGAGATGCTCTTCTTTAAAACTTCCTTTGTTTCTATTTCTGCCTTGGGTGGAAGAGGAGGCAGATCATTATATGGGACTTTTCTATCAAACATATTTTGAAGGGGCCTTATTACACTTGTTTTGTATACGAGGGTAAAAATACAAATAAACTACTCTTGTTCAAATATTAGGTGTAAGAATTACTCTTGTATTTTTTAATGAAGTACAACGACTGCCTAAAACCAGTATGCATTCAGCACTGTGAGAAAAGGCAGACATTTTAGCTTAAATATACTTTTTTGTTGTGGTTAGTTTATTATTAATATCTTTTTCCATTTCAATCGAATCAAGGAAGTAAAACTGCCTGTTCTGGGCTAGATTGGAATGTCATGTTGGGTCTTTTAACCCAACTTAAAAAAGACAAGAAGTGGCAAGATTATCTCTTGATTTGTATTGGTTCATACTGTAAGTCTTCAAACTAAAGTTTACCAAGGGAGCTTAAATTTAAGTTATAAATTCAGTCTTTGCAACTGATGATTTCTTCTTCTGATTTTCATCGTTTTCATTTTTATCTTTTTTCGTTTATTCAAGATTTCAATATCTCTTCCAAAATACACATCCGCTGGAGTTAGATTTTGAAGTGATTCGTGATACCTTTCATTGTTGTAATATTCAACGAACTCTTCAAGTTTCAGCTCCAGTTCTCCAGGCAGATAGTAATTTTCCAGTTTAACGACATTTTTCATTGACCTATGATAGCGCTCTATCTTTCCTTGTGTCTGTGGATGATTTGGTTTTCCTCTAACGTGCTTCATATTTTTGTCCTCCATATACTCAGACAGCTCGGAACTGATGTAGCAAGAACCGTTATCGCTCAATAATTTTGGTCTTTGCTCTTTATTTAATCCCGTTTTGTTTAAGGCTCTTTCTATCGACCTTGTCACATCTTCTGTTTTCATTGTAGAGCAAAGCTCCCAATGGATGATATATCGGCTGTAATCATCTAAAATAGTCGACAAGTAGTACCAACCCCACCCAATGATTTTAAAGTATGTAAAATCGGTCTGCCACATTTGGTTGGGTCTTGAGGTTTTGTCCTTAAACTCATCTGCTGCTTTCATCACAATATAAGCTGGTGAAGTTATAAGCCTTCTTTCTTTGAGTATCCTATAAACACTACTCTCTGAGATAAAATATCCTTTTCGGTCTGTGAAACTATGAGCTAACTCTCTTGGCGATAGCTCTGGAATATCCAAAGCAAGTTCTACTACTTGATTTCTAATCTCATCTGGTATTCGATTCCATTGGGTACTTGATGCTCGTATTCTTGGAGCAAGACCATCGTAGCCCTCTTCTTGATATCTTCCATACCAGTTATAGAAAGTTCTTTTCGAGATATTTAGCTCTTTTAGAGTTCTGTTTACACCAAGCTCAGAGTCTTCAACCAAACGGATTATCTCAAATTTTTCTTCTTGAGTAAATCGCATATACTTCTTAAACTTTATTCTAGACCACGTAAGCTTTTTTTCAGAACTCTAATTTCCAAAGCTTGTTCAGCAACAACAAGTTTCAAGTCATCAGATTCTTTTCTAAGGTCTTTAACTTCAGAAGTGTTGGCTTCTCTTTCTGTATCTCCATTTAATCGCTTTTTTCCTGCTTCAATAAAGTCTTTACTCCATCTATAATACAACGTTGGGGCAATCCCTTCTCTTCTACATATTTCGGCGATGGATTCTTCTCCTTTTAATCCTTCAAGTACGATTCTAATTTTCTCTTCCGCATTAAATTGTCTGCGGGTTTGTCTTTTGATGTCTTTTACTACTGCTTCCGCAGTTCTCTTTTTTGAACGTGCCATAATTTTACTTTTTAAGGGTTTTTCAAAATCCTTGAAAGCTAGCTTTCAAGGTAATAAACTATTACTTAACTTTATCCCTTAACTGGTAAACATTATGTTGACTTTATACAGATGAAACTTATGACTACAAAGTACCAAAGTCGGACTACTCCAAATTTACTATTGGAAAAAGTTATACTGTTTCTGTCCAAAAAGGATATTTTGAAGGATG
>JAWKMJ010000010.1:0-133484 GCA_041392305.1 Crocinitomicaceae bacterium | reverse complement strand
TCCATCTTTTGGGGAAACTATTGTGATGCATGATGCTAGCTGCAAAGGTTCTATTAATTATCTGAACTTTGCCAGAGAAATTCTTCAGAAGAACGACATGACCAAATTGGAACAAAAATCAAAAAAAATTGAAGCATAAATGGCGGCTACAAAGAAGAGAGGATTAGGAAAAGGATTAAGTGCTTTATTGGAAAACCCTGACACGGACATTACGTCATCGGGAAGCTCTTCCAAAACCGTTGGATCGGTTGCCGAAATTAAAATAGGTCAAATCGAAACCAACCCATTTCAACCTCGAACTGAATTTGAAAAAGAAGCGTTACAAGAATTAGCTGATTCTATTGGTGAACATGGAATCATTCAACCAATTACTGTTCGAAAAGTAGGGAATGACCGTTACCAGCTAATTTCTGGGGAAAGAAGATTTCGAGCATCTCAAATGGCCGGACTTAAGAAGGTTCCTGCCTACATACGGATAGCAAATGATCAATCTATGCTGGAAATGGCTTTGGTTGAAAATATTCAAAGACAAGATCTCAACGCTATTGAAGTGGCACTTTCTTATCAAAGACTGATTGATGAATGCGACTTAACACAAGATCAGCTCTCTCAAAAGCTTTCTAAATCACGTCCATCTATTACGAACCATTTAAGATTACTAAAACTTCCAGCTGCCATCCAATTAGGCATTCGCGATAAAGATATTACTATGGGCCACGCTCGAGCTCTTGTCTCTGCTGGCTCGGAAGATCGTCAATTAGAATTATTCAAAATAGTGTTGACAGACAAACTTTCTGTTCGTCAATTAGAGGATCTCATCAAAGAGAAATCTGAGAACAAAAAGAAACCTCAAGTCAACTCAGATGTTCTACCCGTTTCTGAAAGACAAGTAGAGTTTAAAGAAGCACTGGCAGATACGCTCTCTGCAAAAGTAGATATTACCAAAAGCAATAATGGTAAAGGAAAAATCGTTATCAACTTCGATTCAGAAGTAGATCTTAACAGAATTATAGAGCTATTAGGGCAATAATTTACATCGTAATCGTACTTTCCTTGCTTTTGGCAAAAACAACTTCCTTTGCTCAAAATCAACCCGATACACTCACCAAGGAGAAGATATCTGGAAATTCCATTAAGCCTTCAAAGGACAAAAAACCAAAAACAAAAATGAGCTTGATGGGTAGAGCCATGCTCTGGTCTATGATTCCAGGTGCGGGTCAGATTTACGTTTCTAAATATTCGAACAGACCTAAATGGATAGGAAGAAACCCGTGGGTATGGAAACTCCCTATAATATATGGCGGATTAGGTGTTTCAGCCTATTTCATTTTCAAAAATCATACAGAACACAGATTATATCGACAAACTTACATCGATCGAAACAATGCTGGAGATGTAAATACCCCTCTATCTTCTGAAGGAACTAAAACTTTCAACCTAGATGGCACGGCATTAATTGCACAACAAGATCAATATCAGAACTATCGAGATCTTTCTATCTTTATATTTATCGGGGTTTACCTACTTAACATTGTAGATGCTGGCGTCCAAGCCCATTTTTGCCGTTTTGACGTAAGCCCAGACCTTTCAATTTCTTTGGAACCAGCGATGCCAACATTTAATAGTTTTGGAGCTGGGATCAAATTAAATTTCAAATAATTCTTAAATCATCGAAAGCATTCAGGCCATTCTTTTATTTTTGTACTCTTTAATATGAATATAGCACTCATAGGATACGGGAAAATGGGAAAGGCAATCGAGGAAATTGCCTCACAGAGAGGGCACCAAATAGTGGCGCGATTGACTTCTCAATCAAAATTATCTGAAATTCCTGAAAATACAGATGTTGCCATAGAGTTTACTCGTCCAGAGTCAGCAAAAACAAATATAATCCATTGCATTGAACATAAAATACCTATTGTCATAGGAACAACGGGCTGGTACGATGAATTTGATAGCATTTGCTCTAAAAACAATGCAAACAACAATGCCATGCTATATGCGACAAATTTCAGCGTTGGAGTGAATATTTTTTTTCAAGTCAACAAAAAATTGGCTGAAATAATGAACCAACATCCAGAATATGCATTAGGAATAACCGAAATTCACCATACACAAAAATTGGACGCACCTTCCGGGACTGCAATCACTGCAGTTCAAGGGATTTTAGATAACTCTTCTCGATTCAATAAATGGGAACTGGTAAAGAATCCAGAATTATCTAATTTGGAATCCATCCCTGTTTATGCGGAAAGATTACCCGATGTTCCTGGAACACATATTGTCAACTATTCTTCGGATATTGATTCAATCGAACTTAAACACACGGCTCATAATCGAAAAGGATTTGCTTTGGGCTCAATACTTGCTGCTGAGTTTATTAAAGATAAACAAGGCATTTTTACCATGAATGATGTTCTAAATCTCTAAAATATGTCTGCTTTATATTTTTACTTATTTATTTCTATTCTACATCCTGTATTTTCTTTCTATTGGAAAATCTTTCCTCGTTTAGGAAGAAAATCATGGGAAGGATTAATCCCCGGATACAACTATTGCATTCTGTTTAAAGCAACAAATCAACCTTGGTGGTGGGGATTGTTGTTCATTTTCCCTGGTGTACACCTTTACATGCTTTTTATTGCTAATATAGGTCTGGTTAGACATTTTGGTGGATGGGATTTGAAATCTACCTTAATGGGACTTTTCTTCCCATACCCTATTCTTTATAAAATTGCCTTTAAAGGTGAAATGGAAGTAACCGAGCCTCTAAAATGGGACAATCTAGACGATTTAGAGAAAAGAAAACAAGGCGATCACGCCATCCTTTTTCTTGCATTACCCATTTTAGGCCATGCCCTAGCTTTTATTTTCGGCTTCCTGAGATCTAAAAAATCTAAAAAAATTAAGAAAACGATTATTAAAGAAGCCTATGATGCAGTTATTTTTGCCATGATCGCTGCATCTATTATTCGAACTTATGTTACTGAACCTTATCAAATCCCCACTGGATCCATGGAAAAAACCATGTTAGTTGGCGATTTCCTTTTCGTTAACAAAATTACCTATGGTTCTCGGGTTGCTATGACACCCCTATCTTTCCCAATCTTTCACAACACCATACCCTATCTGAATGTAGATTCTTATTTGAATTGGGAAAAGATTGGATATGTTAGAATGCCAGGATATTCGGATATTGAAAGAAATGATGTGGTTGTATTTAACTTTCCTTCGGGAGATACAGCAATATTTGATCCTAGAGTTCCCGATGGCTTAATGGGGCATGATTTCCATGGAAGAATTAGAAGTGATGCATTTTTCTCTTATTGTAAAACCAAATGGACTGCCGGAAAAGGAATTAACATCGATGAATATGAAAACAAATATAGGTCCCAATATGAGCAACAAGCAAGAGCAGCCTATGAATCAAAATTTGGACTAAAGTACCGACCTGTTGATAAAAGAGAAAATTATATCAAAAGATGCGTAGCTGTTGCTGGAGATGTATATGAGATGAAAGACAAAGAACTCTACATTAATGGGGACCTAGCATTTGTTCCTGAACAGAGACAATGGAGATTTGAAATCAATACTCAAAAGCAAATATTGGGGTCATCTCCCACAACAAGACAATACGATGATGGTCGAATCGTACAAGTTGATGATTTCAGTCCGGAAATAAAGAAATTTATCTACAAAAATTTTGAAGATAATCCAGAGAATTGGACAGTTGAAAATCTTTATACTGATAATGGAAATGCCATTATGGAGCAGAGGGTATTTGGCTTTTTAACTGCCGAAAAACTAAAAGAAGCTCAGAATATTTGGGGACCTGAAAATATCATTCCTGTAAATCAGAAAGAGGAAAACGCTCGGGATAGTATGAATATGATCCAAGGATATCTTTCCTCTTTCCCTAATGATATACAATATACTTGGACTAAAGACAATATGGGACCATTTACGGTTCCTTCAAGAGGGACTAAAGTAGAAATCAATAAAAAGACAATTCCTCTATATAGAAGAATTATTACTGCTTACGAAGGTCATCAGTTAGAGGAAAAAGAAGACGGAATCTATATTGACGGCACTAAAGTGGACTCTTATACTTTCGCCATGAATTATTATTTCATGGTTGGGGACAACAGAGATAATTCTACAGATTCACGTTTTTGGGGGTTTGTACCTGAAGATCATATTGTAGGAAAAGCAAAGATCATTTGGTTCTCTAGAGATCCTGTTGCCTCTGCTTTTGGTGAGTCTTCGATTCGATGGAATAGAGTCTTTAAATGGATTGAATAATGTCCGACATTTTCTTTCTTCCTTATTTTGGGAATATAGAATTTTATAGCAGGCTCATAAGTTCTGAGAATGTGGTTTTTGAGATTTGGGACACCTATCCAAAACAAACTTTTAGAAATAGAACTCAAATTCTAGGAGCTAATGGCATTTTAGATCTTTCAATACCTGTAAAAAAACCAAATGGATCCAGATCTAAGACTCATGAGATTTTAATTGATTATCGAGAAGACTGGCAGAAAAACCATCTAAAATCAATAGAAAGTGCATATAAAAATAGCCCCTATTACGAATTCTATGAGCCTTACATTTCTCGGTTAATTCTTTCGAATCATGAATTATTGATAGAAAAAAATCAAAAAATTCTCGAATTCCTGCTTGAAATGCTTGGTATTGATCTAGAAGTCAGACTTTCCGACACATTTATCAAAGAGAAAATCAATCAGGATTTTAGAATAAACATTTCACCCAAAATAAAATCGGAGTTTCAATGTGGACGTTATATTCAGGTTTTTGCTGATCGATTTGATTTTCAGAACAACCTATCTATTCTGGACTTACTCTTTAATGAAGGTCCCAATTCGGCAAGTTTTTTATAGCATATCCAGCAAGGTTCTGGACTTCAACTCGGTTTCGTCCCATTCTTTTTCGGGGTCAGATTTTGCTGTGATTCCACCACCCAAGTACAAACAAGCATCATCCATAAATACTTCCATGCATCTTAAATTAACGAACAAGTGGACGTTCCCCTTTTTATATATCCCTAAGGTTCCTGTATAAAACTTTCTGTCATACCCTTCTATCTCCTGAATTTGACTTAACACACTTTCTTTAGGAATACCACAAACGGCAGGTGTTGGTGGAACAATGCGCATTAATTCATTCACTTGATTTTCAGTGGCCCTAAACTCTATTTCCGTTTTTATATGTGCTACTCTTCCGTGCTCAAAATCAAAAGGTCCATTCAAAATAACATCCCCAATATCTACATTTTCATAGGCATCAAGTAGGTAATCCGTAACATATTGCTGTTCCTCAATCTCTTTGGAAGTCCAGTTATATTCACCTTTCTGATCGCGAATTACCGTACCGGCAAGAGCAACCATAGAATAATAATCATTTGATTTTGACTCCAACAAAACTTCGGGAGAGGCTCCTAACCAAACTCCCTCCCCTTCAATACCTAATAAATAATTGAAGGAATTTTGATATTGTATGTTAATCGATTTAAAAACGAATTCTGGATCAATTTTTTTGCCGACTTTTTTGCGCCTTGAAAAAATTACTTTTTGAAAATCTCCTTTTTGAATTCGTTCTATTAATGGGATAATCTTATCTTGATATTCACCAAAATTAAGGTAACTTTTTTCATCTGATTTTCTATAGTATTCCTCTATGTCTGGTTTTTCCTCTTCATCATTGGTATGGAAAATATAATAGAATGAATTGTCGAAGTTAGACAACACAAAATCCACATTATTGTAACCTTTCAAATGGGATACTTTTCTCCAAAATCCATTTTGTACTATTACTTCCTGAGAAAATGGTAATCTATATTTGACAAATCCTTTTAGTTCCACTATCCTATTTTTTTAATCAAATTAGTCAACCGACCTGTAGAGATCAATTTACCTTCTTCATTAAATATATCAATTTGCCAGACATGAGTGGATCTTCCTTGATGAATTATTTTCGCAAATCCTTCCACCCAACCAGATCTAGCAGATCCTAAATGGTTGGCATTGATCTCTAGACCAACTGCGGCTTCTGTCCTTTGATCAATAAGCAAGTGAGACCCAAACGAACCTAATGTTTCCATTAATGCAGCATTAGCACCTCCATGCAGCAATTTCATTGGCTGGAAAGTCCTTTCGTCAACAGGCATTTTGGCTTTGAGATAGTTAGGTCCTAATTCAGTGAATTCGATTCCCAATTTTTCCAGCATGGTATCTTTACTGATTTTATTTATTTCTTCTAGTGGAATGTTAACGTCTATGGTTTTCATAAGTAAATTTCTTCTAGAACTTTAGTTTCATTTTCCCAATTCAATTCCTCTGAAGCCCTTTGAGTATTCAATTTCATCTTTTGATACTGGATGGAATCGGAAGCAATTTTCTGAATGGCTTCAGCAATCTTTTCTGGACTCACTTCTTCAATTATTTCACCAACCTGATATTGCTGAACAATTCTCTTAATCTCAACCAAATCTGAAACTAAAACCAGAACACCAGAATGAATATAATCGAATAATTTATTAGGAAGTGAAAATTGATAATTCATGTTTGTATTCTTATCTAAACTTACCCCTAAATCCGCATGAACAGTAATTTGACAAAGTTCATCGTAGGGCATTTTAGGAAAGAATTTCACTTTATCCATTAATTGGTATTCTTGGGTTCTTTTTTTGAGTAACTCAATCACATCACCTCCACCTGCAATTACAAGGAAAAACTTATCATTCAAAAGTTTAAATGCGTCCAATAACTCCTCTCCTCCCCGATCCATATTGATCCAGGCGCCTTGAAGAAGAACTATGAATTTGTTTTCTGGAATCCCCAGATCCTTTTTTGTTTTGAGAGGAATCACATTTCTCTTTGAGGCAATGTTTCGAACTACCTTGACATCCACATGGTATTTTTCTTTATAAATCTGAGCAATCGACTCATTTACGGTAATAACATTCTTCAATTTTGGAAAAATAGCCTCTTCTATTTTGAGCCAAACTCTTTGGACATTTGGCCGAGAAACCAATTCCGGAACTTCTGTAAATAATTCATGAGAATCATAGACCAATTTCTTTCTACAGATCTTACTGACCAAATAATTGGGTAAAAGTGTATCTAAATCATTTGAAACCAAAACATCTTTTTTCTGAATCAATAGATAGAAAAAAAGAAAGATATTATAGAAAGCATAAAATAAAGGACCTTTATCAAAAAGCACATTCAATCTTCGCCATTGATAAGGTCGATGATCCATTTCAGGACTATTCTTACGATGCCTCCCAATCAATTTGACTTCAAACCCGTTTTCATGAAGAAACATGCACACTTTGTGCACACGTTGGTCTGTATACAAATCATTGGTTACCGATACAAGTGCCCTTTTCTTAGACATAAGACAAATGTAAACAAAGGTCGGTAAGAACTAAAATAGAAGAGCTAATTCCCAAAGAATTCTTGCCCCAACATTGGCATCAATGGAATTGGCATCTTGACCTCCTACCTCGCAAAGGTCAGCCCCGACAATGTTTTTACCCGATTCTTTTAGCTTCTGAAGCAAATAAGTCGCTTCATTAAATTCTAAACCACCAGGAACTGGAGTCCCTGTATTCGGACATAATTCAGGCTTGAGCCCGTCAATATCAAAACTCACATACACATTCTTAGGCAATCTGCGCATGATGTCATCCGTGATTTTGTCCCAATTACCACCCGTAAATTTTGATTTGGAAATATTCCAGTCGTAGTAAGTATCGATTCTCTCGTCGTATTTAATTCGATTGACTTCTTCGTCACAGATATCTCGAATACCAACTTGCACCAATTTCGACAAGGAAGGTAGTTTTAAGGCATTATCCATGATTGAAGCATGCGATTGGTCAAAACCTTCATAGGCCACTCTTAAATCCGCATGTGCATCGATTTGAAGAATTCCAAAGTCAGAATAGATTTCAGAAACAGCTTCCATTGCTCCAAGTGGAACGGAATGCTCACCTCCTAAAACAATGAATTTCTTTCCGTCTTTAATGAGATTTTTAACCTTTTCTTTCAACCCAGCCTTCAAATGGGTTTGCGCTTCATTCATTTCCTTTACGAAAATTTGAAAAGCTGGGCTTGTTTCCAGTTGCCCTCCATTTTCAAGAAAATCGAAATACTCCAGACTTTTTTGAACAAGATCATCATTTACCTTTCCCAATTCTTTGGATATAGGTGTCATGAAAACTTTTGTTTGCCAGGCATTCTTTGTGTGGTGGCTATAAAAATCTAATTGCGTTGATGCTTCTAAAATGGCTTCGGGACCTTTGGATGTTCCTTTACCGAATGATGCAGTGGCATCGAAAGCGACGGGTATAATAAAAATTTCGGCCTCCTCTTCAGTATAGGGGAAGCCGAAAATATTTCCATTTCTTAACCCAATATTATTTGGATCAAAGCTCATTATTCATTCAACATTTTCTTCACAAAGTTTGGAAGAGCAAAACTCGCCTTGTGAATATGGAAGTTGTAGTATTTCAAACCTTTTGCATCAACAAAATTCTCAATCGATTCTGCCTTTTCATTGATTTCAAATGGATTTTGCCCCCCTTTCACTCCCCATTGGAAACTCCACATTCCAGTTGGATAAGTTGGCACATAAAACAAACTTGTATGTACATTTTCTTTTCCAAAAATACCTTTCAAAGTAGAATTTAACATGGTGAATGCTCCTTCATTGAATTTAGGTGATTCTCCTTGTGCAACAAGAATTCCGTTGTCGTTCAATGCATCATAGCAATTTTGATAGAATTCAGTCGAGAAAAGTCCTTCTGCCGGACCAACTGGATCTGAACCATCAACAATCAATAAATCATAGCTTCCTTTGGCTGCATTCTTAACATATTCAATACCATCAGCAACGTGGAGATCCAATTTAGCATTTCCAAATGCGCTTGCAATTGAAGGTAAATGTTTTTTACATGCTTCAATAACAGCCCCATCGATTTCAACCATAGTTACTTTCTCAACACCTTCGTGTCTTAGTATTTCTCTCACAGTTCCTCCATCTCCTCCACCAATAACAAGAACATTTTTGATGTTACCATGAGTAAATATCGCTGGATGTGAAATCATTTCATGATAATGAAACTCATCTTTTTCAGTAGTCATCACCATGTTATCTAATGCTAACATCTTCCCATATCGGTATGACTCTAGAATTTTAACTCTTTGAAAGTCTGTTTTCTGATCAAACAAAACATCCCCTGTATATCTTAACGATAAACCTTGGTCATCATCTTTATCTGTAAACCAAACGTTTCGTGTATATTTTTGTGGATTCTCTCTTCCAACGGCTTCAGAACGAATAGAATTGATATCAAAATCTAATCGATCCAATAATTTCAAAGCACCTCTTTTTAATTCCAAAGCACTATAGTTCTTAGCACCAAAAGCTTCTTTCAAAAAGTCGAAAGATACCCAAGGATCCACTTGATCACCGCATGTAAAAAGATCAACTGCAGCATAACCGTATTCCGGCCAAGTGTGTATTGCAAGATGACTTTCTTGAATTACAACAACCCCAGAAACTCCGTAAGGAGAAAAATGGTGAAAAGTACTGTTAATAACAGTTGCTCCGGCACTTTCGGCAGCCTCAACCATAGCGTTTTCAATTGTACTTACGCCATTCATAATCTCAGGCTCACAACCCGAGAATTCTACTAAAATATGATTTCCTAATGCACTCATTTATTTAAATAATTGAGTGCAAAATTCGTAGTTTTTTAGTTAGGAATTAAATAAATGGATAATTATTTTGAATCTTTTAAGAGATTCTCAATTACTCGATCACTTCGATTGATTGTTTTCTTACACCAATCATAAAGAATATCAACCTTTTCATCTTCAGAAAGACTCCAGTCTATGTTGGATTTTTTCATTCGATTAATAAAATCATAAATGCAAATTCCTGCGGAAACGGACAAATTATAACTTTCTGTAAAACCATACATCGGAATCTTCACATGAACATCAGCTTCCTTTAAAGCTATCTTAGACAAACCTGTTAACTCTGTACCAAACATCAAGGCAGTTTTCCTATCTACAGGTAATTCGCTGATCGAGAGATCATTCTCATGAGGAGATGTCGCAACAATAGTATAGCCTTGCTTTTTTAAATGTTGGATACAGTCCAATGTATTATTTTCATTTTGATAATATTGGTGGATACTCATCCATTTACTACTGCCCAAAGCTATATCCCTGTTGATCTTTAATTTGTTATTATTTTCAATGATATGTACATCTTGAAGGCCCAAGCATTCAGCTGTTCGTATTACAGCACTAGCATTTTGCTCTTGGAACATGTTTTCAATAATCAAAGTCAAATGGCGAGTCCTCTTTTCAACAATTTCATCAAAAAGTTCGTTTTTATTAACCGTTATCAAGTTTCTAAGCTTAGCAAGTAATTCCTTCTTGTCCATGGCTCTAATATTTAAAAGAAAAGGCGACCGTTTGGGTCGCCTTATCAATTTTTTCAACTGTAATTCTTAGTTTACAGTATCAGATAAATCAGCACCTGGCTTGAACTTAACAACGTTCTTAGCTGAAATTTGGATAGTTTTCCCAGTTTGTGGGTTTCTTCCAGTTCTAGCTTCTCTTTTAGAAACAGAGAAAGATCCAAATCCTACTAAAGAAACTCTATCTTTTCCTTTAAGAGCTTTTGAAGTTGAATTGATGAATGCATCCAATGCTTTTTTAGAATCAGCTTTAGACAATCCTGACTCAGCTGCCATCGCGTCGATTAATTCTGCTTTGTTCATAGTTTTTGGTTTTAGTAATGTTATTAAATATTTGAACGAGACAAATATATATGAATAAATATCTGTGTCAAGCTGAACCACCTGAAAACAGGGTGTTTTGTTAATAATTTGGTCAAAATGTTAATAACTGAAGTGTTTTTTATGCTGTATCCCAAGAATAACAAGACTTTTAAGAATAAAATGTTAATAATTCTTGTGAAATTGAATTGCGACGAAAACTTAATTTTCATAGACAAATGAAGGAATTACACATTTATAGGAGTCAAATAAATATTGACGGATAATTCGTCAAAAAAAAGTTCGTGAATTTAGTGATCTAAATCACCCTTAAATTAAAGAGCTATCATGTACTTTTGCATTAATAAAAATGAAATGTGAGTAAGATTAAATACTATTTAAAATCTAGGAAGCCAGGCTGGTATATTACTAATTCGCTAATGATTTTGATCATCTGCACGCTTTTAATCCCAAGCTGGAGAGAAGCTTTTAGTGTGTTTTGGTTTAGATTGTGGCAAGGATCTCCAACCCTTCAAGAGCAATCAATTGAAATCCCTGAAAAAACTTACGACTGGGAAACATTAGATATACGTGAAGTGAAATGGGTAAAATTTGAAATCACCAAAGGACATGTAGTATTTTTAAATTTTTGGGCAACGTGGTGCGGACCCTGTGTAGCTGAGATGAAATCGGTTCAGGAGCTTTACAACAAGTATAAAGATCAAGTAAAGTTTCTTCTCATCTCTAATGAGAGGCCAAAAAAAATTTCGAGCTTTAGGGATCAAAGGGGTTACAATCTTCCATTCCACTCGATAGTCAATCTACCAGAGGTCTTTCAAACAAATAAATTTCCTACTACATTTATCATAAACAAATCAGGTAAGATCGTTGTTAAAGAATTTGGAGCGCATGATTGGAATTCCAAAGAAGTACATGATCTTCTGGATAAATTAATTCAAGAATAAAAATGAAAATATACACTAAAAAAGGTGATTTGGGTGAGACTTCACTTATTGGTGGAGTAAGAGTTAAAAAACATGAAATAAGAATTGAGGCTTATGGTACAGTTGACGAACTCAATTCTCATATTGGATTACTAAGAGATCAAATTGGTTTGGAACAATATGTGAATCAATTGATCGAAATTCAGGATCGACTTTTTACCATGGGTTCACACTTAGCTTGTCACCCTGAGAAAAGTAAAATGGAATTACCTGAATTCAAAAAGGAAGATGTTGAAACTTTAGAGGAATGGATCGATACAATGGATACTCAATTACCTGAAATGAGATCATTTATTTTACCTGGAGGACACCCTTCCGTGTCGATTTGTCATATAACTAGATGTGTTTGTCGCAGAGCTGAAAGAATTTGCGTTTTGCTTGCACAAAATGAACCCACTCCTGAAGTTCTTATTCAATATTTGAATCGGTTGAGTGATTACTTTTTTGTTCTATCTAGGAAAATCAGTCAAGATTTAGGCGCCAAAGAAACTCCTTGGAAGCCAAAGTATTAAAGAAATTGAGAGCTTTATGAAATAATTTTTTCGAATTTTTTTCGTATATTCTTGGATAGAATTTTAAAAAAATTACATTTGCAAAAATTATTAATCAAGTTAAAAGGATTCAGAATATGTACTGGACTTTAGAATTAGCATCGTATCTGGAAGACGCACCATGGCCGGCAGCTAAGGATGAGCTGATTGATTTCGCTATGAGAACTGGAGCACCGCTCGAGGTTGTAGAAAACCTGCAACAGATCGAAGATGAGGGAGAGATTTATGAGTCGATTGAAGAGATCTGGCCGGATTATCCGACTAAAGAAGACTTTTTCTTTAATGAAGACGAATATTAATTAAAAGCCCTGAAATTCAGGGCTTTTTTTTTTCTCATAATCTTACCTTTATCTTTTCTTTTTCTGCCAAAATGACTGAATTTCCAAATTGGTACTATATTGGTAGACTCAAGTCTAAAAATTGCTTAAATTCGCACTCTTCGAAAAACGAGAAGAGACGAGATCATATTTGAAACAACATAGATACAATGTTAGGAGGAATACTTAAGAAGTTTGTTGGTGACAAAAACCAAAAGGATAGCAAAGAATACCAACCATATGTCACAAAAATTAATCAGGAATTCGAAAAATTAAACGGAATCTCTGATGATCAATTAAGAGGTAAATCAGATGAATTCAGAAAGATCATTCAGGATGGACTTTCCAACCTTGAAAAAAGAAAGGAAGAACTTCTGAAGGAAATTGATGAAAATCCAGCAATGGATGTACACCAAAAAGAGGATATTTATCAAGAAATAGACAAATTGGATCAGTCTATCGATGATGAATTGGAACTCATTCTGTTAGATTTAATGCCTGAAGCGTTTGCTGTAGTTAAGGAAACCGCTAGAAGATGGGCCATCAATGGTAAGTTAGAAGTTACTGCCCGAGATATGGATAGAGAAATTGCCGCGAAAAGAAAGGGTGTAGAAATCTCAGGAGATAAGGCCATTTGGCACAATAGCTGGGAGGCCGCAGGAAATGAGGTGCAATGGAATATGGTTCATTACGATGTACAACTCTATGGAGGTGCAGTTTTACACAAGGGAAACATCGCAGAAATGCAAACTGGTGAAGGTAAAACACTCGTAGCAACCCTCCCTGTTTATCTTAATGCATTAGCTGGTAAAGGTGTTCATGTTGTAACTGTAAACGATTATCTTGCTAAAAGAGATAGTGAATGGATGGGACCACTATATGAATTTCATGGCTTATCTGTTGACTGTATTGATAAACATCGTCCTAATTCTCCTGAAAGAAGAAAAGCTTATGCCTCAAATATTACTTTTGGAACAAATAATGAATTTGGTTTTGATTATTTGAGAGACAACATGTCTTCCAATACAGACGATTTGGTTCAGAAAAAACACCATTTCGCAATTGTAGATGAGGTGGATTCTGTGTTAATTGATGATGCAAGAACCCCATTGATTATTTCTGGCCCCACACCTAAAGGAGATCAACAAGAATACGAAGGATTAAAACCGAAAATCGAGACATTGGTATCGGCACAAAGAAAATTAGTTCAAGAACTCTTAGTTAGTGCCAAGAAGAATTTAGCAACCTTAAATGAAGACAAACCTTCTAAGGAGGATTTAAAACAAGGGGGCATCGAATTACTTAGATGTTATCGAGGATTGCCTAAAAATAAAGCACTAATCAAGTTTTTGTCTGAACCAGGAGTTCGAGCTCATCTTCAGAAAACTGAAAATTATTACTTACAAGATCAGCAAAAAGAGATGCCATTCATTGATAATGAGCTCTTTTTTACAATAGACGAAAAGAACAATCAAATAGACCTAACTGATAAAGGAATTGAATTGATCAGTAAAGGAGAAGATTCTAATTATTATATTCTTACAGATATAGCTTCTGAATTTTCTCAATTAGACACTCAAGGCCTAACATCTGAGGAAAAAGTAGCAAGAAAAGATGCTATCATTAGAGATTACACTGTAAAATCTGAAAGAATTCACTCAATCAATCAACTATTAAAGGCCTACACACTTTTTGAAAAAGAAGTTGAGTATGTTTTGATGGATGGAAAAGTAAAAATTGTGGATGAGCAAACCGGTCGGATCATGGAAGGTAGAAGATATTCCGACGGATTGCACCAAGCCATTGAAGCTAAAGAAAATGTAAAGATTGAAGACGCAACTCAAACCTATGCTACGATCTCTCTTCAAAATTACTTTAGAATGTACCACAAACTGTCGGGTATGACAGGTACAGCAGAAACGGAAGCACAGGAATTCTGGGATATTTACGAATTGGATGTAGTTGTAATACCCACGAATAGACCTATTGCACGAAAAGACCAACATGATTTGGTATACAAAACAGCTCGAGAAAAATACAATGCAATCATTGATGAGATTGATAAATTAGTTGGACAAAACAGACCCGTTCTTGTAGGTACTACTACGGTTGAGATCTCTGAGTTGTTGAGTAGAATGTTAAAAATGAGGAACATTCCTCATCAAGTATTGAATGCAAAATTACACCAAAAAGAGGCCGATATTGTAGCGGAAGCGGGGAAAGCTGGAACGGTTACAATAGCCACAAATATGGCTGGACGTGGAACCGACATCAAACTAGGAGAAGGTGTTAAAGATGCTGGTGGATTAGCTATTATTGGTACGGAAAGACACGATTCTAGACGTGTCGACAGACAGCTTCGAGGTGGAAGCAGGGCGTCAGGGAGACCCTGGTTCATCACAGTTTTTTGTTTCTCTGAAGATCCTTTAATGAGACTTTTTGGTTCGGAAAGAATTGCAAAAATGATGGATCGATTAGGACTCAAAGAAGGGGAAGTCATACAACATAGAATGATCTCTAAGTCCATCGAACGAGCACAGAAAAAAGTAGAAGAGAACAACTTTGGTATGCGTAAACGATTGCTTGAATATGATGACGTAATGAATGCTCAGCGAAAAGCAATCTATAAAAAACGAAAAAATGCCTTGTACGGAGATCGATTGGATATGGATATCGCCAATATGTTCTACGATATTGCAGAATCTGTTGTAATTAATAATCATACGATCAAAGATTTTGAAAATTTCCAACTTGACCTTATAAAGGAACTTGGTATTGAATCTCCCATGAGCCTGGAGGAATTTTCGACAATGAGTCAGCATGAGCTTACTGAAAAAATATTTGATACAGCTGAAATGCATTACAAGAGAATAAAAGATAATTTATCTACTCGTGCTTACCCGATCATAAAACAAGTTTACGAAAATGAAGGGCAGAAATTTAAAAACATGCAATTCCCAGTAACAGATGGAATTAAAAGCATGAACGTAATCGTCAATCTGGAGGACGCTTATAATGATGGTGGTTTAACGTTGGTTAAAGAGATTGAGAAAAGCATTGTTTTAGGTTTTATCGACAATGAATGGAAAGAGCATCTAAGAGAAATGGACGACCTAAGACAATCCGTTCAAAATGCTCGTTTTGAACAAAAAGATCCTTTATTACAGTACAAACTTAAATCATTTGAGCTATTTAAAGAGATGCTTGCGCGATTAAGTAATGAGATCATTTCATTTATTGTAAAAGCACAACTACCAGTTCGATCCAACTCTGAAGAAGTTGAAGTTAAAAGGACAAATGAAGAAGCTCACCCTAAGAGTAACTACGGAAAATCAACATTGTCCCGTGAATCTGCTCCAGAATTCAAAGGATCCGAAGGTTATCAGCAGGCGATAGAAAATTCGGGCAATCCACAAAAACAAGTAACACAGCCAATAACAGCTGAAAAAAAAGTAGGTAGAAATGATCCATGTCCATGTGGTTCAGGCAAAAAATACAAACAGTGTCACGGTAAATAAATTAGAGCCTCTGAAAATTTCAGGGGCTTTTTTAACAATTCTTATTGGATTAATCTAATACACTATTTGGCAGTTTACCTTGAAAATGGGTATTTTTGCAACCAAACATTGTTGTTGTATTATGAGATTATTAATTATTCTAGGTCTTTTATTATATTTTCCTAACCTTTTTTCTCAAACTGTTTGTAACAAAGTTCTTGATACCATTCCTACCGAGGATGGTACTATGATCATTTATGCAAATAGGACTTGGGAATATCTTGAAGACCTCGACTTCGATGGAGTTTTAAATGAAGACTTGTACCAAACAATCGCTACTGATACCAATTATCAATTTAAACATTGCTGGAATTCTGATCAAACATTTGTATTTAGTGGCGAAAACGATTTGGAAAACATGAAAGATACCTTATGGTTGTGTGTTACGGATTCAAATTACAACAAATTCGCAATTCCTTTTGACGGTATGATAACCTCCACTTTTAAATGGAGAAAAGGGAGATACCATAAAGGAATTGATATTGATTTGCAAACGGGAGACACAGTGGTAGCTGCATTTTCTGGAAAAGTAAGATATGCCCAATACAATGATCATGGTTTTGGAAATGTAGTGATAATTCGCCACTACAATGGATTAGAAACAGCTTATGCACACCTTGACAAAATTTCAGTAGTTCCAAATCAATTGGTTCAAGCAGGAGAAATGATTGGAAAAGGAGGTAATACTGGGAAATCGACCGGATCTCATCTTCACTTCGAAGTTAGATTTTTTGATTGTGCATTAGATCCTGAGGAAATTTTTGACTTCAAGAATAAAAAACTGAAAGAGGAAAATTTATTCGTTCATAAGCATTTGTTCAATTACAAAGCTATATCTCAATCTAAGACTTCTTATGCAAGTAGCTCTTCTACCCCAACATCTTATGATAAAAATGCCAGAACACATAAGATTCGAAGCGGAGATTCCTTATACAAGTTATCATTAATGTATGGTGTTTCTGTCTCAGAACTTTGCAGAATAAATAAAATAAAGGAAAATTCAATCTTATCTTTAGGTCAAGTCATTATCCTAAGATAATTTGAAATAATTAATTTGATCTCAATCCAGAGTTCTTACCAATTGTCTTTCAAACACCTTTTTTTCAAATATTCGAAGAGTTTCATTTTCTGCAAATTGATAACCCAGATCATAACAGAAGTAAACCTCGTTTCCACTTGAGTCCTTGTACATATTTGTAAAATAAGTCAGAACAAAACCATCACTAATCAAAGAAAATAAAGAGACATTCTTTACCCCCAATTGATTGTATTTTTTCAAAATTTCACGATTCACCCGTAATCTTTTATTCGTTTTTCGAATTTCCTTTAGAAGGTTTGAATTGATTTTATTGTTATAAACGTTTCGGCATTGATCTGAACAGTATTTCTTATCAATACGACCGACAAAAAACTTGTCACAAACAAGACATTTCTTTGATTTCATTATGATTTGATTTAAATGGTTGGCTACAAAGATAATAGAAAGTTCAAAATTTCAAAAAAGGCTTAAATCAACTCGGCTTCCACCCTTCCCTCACTGTCTATCTTCTTCAATCGAACTTTGCGAATACTATTTACCAAGGACTCATCATATGGAATTTTCACCTTGACATAATTTTCAGTAAATCCAAACATGTCATCCCCTTCTCTTTCCGCTTCCAACAGCACCTCCAACTCCTTTCCTAATTGACTTTCATAAAAGGCTCTCTTCTTTTTAAGGGAAAGAATTTGAAGCATTTTACTTCTCTTTTTTCGAACACCCATATCCACCGATTCAGGCATTTTTTTAGCAGTGGTGTTTGCTCTTTCAGAATAAGTGAACACATGTAAATAGGAAACATCCAAATCATTCAGGTAATTGTAAGTCTCTAGAAATTTTTCTTCTGTTTCACCTGGAAAACCTACTATTACATCCACACCGATACAACAATCTTGAATTTTCTCCCTAATTCTGTCGATCCGCTCACTATATAAAGACGTCAAGTACTTTCTTCTCATTTTTTGCAATAGCTCATCTGAGCCAGACTGCAATGGAATATGAAAATGGGGAACAAACTTCTTACTTTCAGCTACAAAATCAATGATATCGTTCGATAGTAAATTAGGTTCAATGGAAGAAATTCGGAATCGATCAATACCATCCACTTGATCAAATTCTTGAATCAATTTATAAAAATTCTCTTCTCCACCTTGACCAAAATCTCCAATATTCACGCCTGTTATGACCACCTCCTTAATTTCCGTATCAGCTACTTTTTGAGCTTGCTTAACCGTTTCCTCTATTGAACTATTTCGACTCTTCCCCCTTGCTAAAGGAATGGTACAGAAAGTGCAGAAATAATCACATCCATCTTGGATCTTTAAAAATGATCGGGTTCTGTCGCCATAAGAATGTGAAGGAATGAATCCGTTGACGGTTTTGATATTCTCATTCTGGATTTCAGCTACTTCTTTTTTATCAATTTTGTCAAGATAATCCTTGATATTGAACTTTTCATTGGCTCCCAAAACCAAATCCACACCTGGGATTGACGCAATATCATCTGGTTTTAATTGGGCATAACATCCTATAACAATCACATAGGCATTCGGATTAATACCCAAAGCCTTTTTCACAATTTGGCGACATTTTTTATCCGCATTTTCTGTAACTGAGCAAGTATTGATCACATAGATATCTGGAAATTCATTAAAATCTACTTTTGCAAACCCCAGTTCCGTAAGTTCCCTTGCAATCGTTGAAGTCTCTGAAAAATTCAGTTTACATCCCAGTGTATAATATGCTACTTTATGAAATTCTTGCATAATGCGGGCGCAAATTTACGTCAATTAATAGAAATTTAAAACCATCAACTCAAAGGAATTCCTAATTTTGGATCATGGAGAAAAAAGTAGAACAATTCCTTAGGCTCGTGAAAATCATGGATGAGCTTAGAGCTCAATGTCCATGGGATAAAAAACAAACTTTGGAATCCTTACGCCATCTAACAATTGAGGAAACCTACGAACTTTCAGACGCCATTTTAGATAATGATTTCGAAGAATTAAAGGGTGAATTGGGAGATTTACTCCTGCATATTGTATTTTATTCAAAAATTGCTTCAGAAAAGAACGAATTTGAATTGGAAGATGTTATTGAGAAAATCTGTGACAAATTAGTGGAACGCCATCCACACATATATGGAGATGTGGAAGTTCAAGATGAAGAAGAAGTAAAAGCAAACTGGGAACGAATTAAACTAAAATCAGGTAGAAAATCTGTCCTTTCAGGAGTCCCCAACTCCATGCCTAGCTTGGTAAAAGCCTATCGAATTCAAGAAAAAGTGAAAGGTGTAGGTTTTGAATGGAAAACTTCGGATGATGTTTGGAAAAAGGTTGAGGAAGAATTTCAAGAATTTAAAGACGAAGTAGATCAAAATTCCCCCAAACAGGAGGAAGAGTTTGGTGACCTACTCTTTTCTTTGGTCAATTTTGCAAGATTCAATAATATCAACCCAGAAGATGCGCTGGAAAGAACCAATAAAAAGTTTGTCAAACGTTTCCAACTCCTCGAAGAACTTATTAAAAACGACTCTAAAGACATGAGTTCCATGAGTTTGGAAGAGATGGATAAATATTGGGATAGAGCTAAATTAGAGCTACGTAAATAGAATGAAATAAAATAGAGAATAACTTTGCATCTATTCAATAAACTTCTATTTTTGAAACAGCTTTTTAAGAAATTAAAATTACATATAAAGAAATGAGTGTATTAGTTAATAAAAATTCTAAGGTGATCGTTCAAGGATTCACTGGAAGTGAAGGTACTTTTCACGCTTCGCAAATGATTGAATATGGAACAAACGTTGTTGGAGGGGTTACACCTGGAAAAGGTGGTCAGACTCACCTAGACAAACCAGTATTCAATACGGTAGAAGATGCGGTTAAAGCGACAGGAGCAGACGTTTCGATCATTTTCGTACCACCAGCATTTGCTGCAGATGCGATCATGGAAGCTGCTCAATCAGGAATTAAAGTAATTGTTTGTATCACTGAAGGAATTCCTGTTAAAGACATGATCTACGCTAAAGAATACATTTCAGATTACGATTGTACACTTATTGGTCCTAACTGCCCTGGAATTATTTCTGCTGATCAAGCGAAAGTGGGAATCATGCCAGGATTTGTTTTTAAACCAGGGAAAATTGGGATTGTTTCTAAATCTGGGACGCTTACCTACGAAGCAGCGGATCAAGTTGCTAAAGCAGGTTTAGGTGTCACAACTGCCATCGGAATTGGTGGAGATCCTATCATTGGAACTACTACAAAAGAGGCCGTTGAATTATTAATGAACGATCCAGCAACGGAAGGAATTGTGATGATTGGTGAAATTGGAGGAAATCTTGAAGCTATCGCTGCAAAATGGATTAAAGAAAATGGAACTAAACCTGTTGTAGGATTCATCGCTGGTGAAACTGCACCAAAAGGAAGAACCATGGGGCACGCAGGAGCAATTGTCGGAGGTGAAGACGATACTGCTGAGGCAAAAAAGAGAATCATGAGAGAAAATGGAATTCATGTAGTTGACTCCCCTGCTGAGATTGGAAAGAAAATGGCAGAAGTTTTAGGAGTTACAGCATAATATAAAGCACTATAAATAAAAAAGGCGATTCAGACGAATTGCTTTTTTTTATGTTTAAACTTTTCCTTCTTTCAATAAAAGGGCGTACTCTTTTGCGAAATATGTCAAAATGGAGGTGGCTCCTGCTCTTTTAAAACTCAATAGCATTTCAGGCATTGCTTTCTCAAAATCCAACCATCCTTTGTCACAAGCAGCTCTCAGCATGGCACATTCTCCGGATACATTATAAACTGCAATTGGTAGTGAAGAAACTTCACTTAAGGTCTTTACAATATCCAAATAAGGTAATCCGGGCTTGACCATTAGAAAGTCCGCTCCTTCTTCCTCATCCAAAATGGCTTCCCTTATAGCCTCCTTACTGTTCGAGGGATCCATTTGATATGTTTTCTTATCTCCTCCCTTAGGAGCTGAATCCAATGCATCTCTAAAAGGACCATAAAAGGCACTTGCATATTTGGCTGTGTAGGCCATGATTCCAGTATTGTAATACCCTGCCTCATCTAAGGCTTCGCGGATAGCTCCAATTCTACCATCCATCATGTCCGAAGGTCCTAAAATATCAAAACCAGCTTTTGCTTGTGCAACAGCCATTTCACATAGAATGGGTAAAGTTTTATCGTTGACAATCTCTCCATTTTCTACAAAACCATCATGCCCTTCCGAAGAATATGGATCCATTGCAACATCGCTAATCAAACAGATTTCTGGAAAACTCGATTTGATCTTATTTGCAGCTTTTAGATAAAAATTATCCGCGGAATGACTGTACGAAGCATGTGGATCCTTAAGATTTTCTGCCACAGCAGGGAACATCACAAAATTTGTAATTCCTAAATCAATACACTCCCTGATCTCTTTCAATAATAAATCAATACTCCATCTATAATTTCCTGGAAGCGATTGCACTTCATCTTTGATTCCTTCGCCATCCACCAAAAATATGGGATAGATTAAATTCGCTAATTCTAATCTGTTTTCTCTGACCATGGATCTGATCGATTCAGACTTTCTATTTCTTCTTGGGCGTGATAACATATTTGAACTTTTTTTGCAAATAAACAAAAATTGCTTGGCCGTTGAAAAATATAACTCACAAATCAAACTATTCAAAATGAATTCTGCTGGGCATAGATTTTTTAAGTTCAATCTATTGATTAACGGAAAATAATTATATTTTTGAGACTTGAATTCGATAAGAACAAATCTGATTCTTAACTAATAAGACATGAAGAAATTGAATAATTCTATTAGGCTCATTGCAGCCATTACGATCTCCTTATCTATTGCCAGTTGTGGTTCGGATGATGCCGGAAGTTCTGGTCAAGAGAAAAAAAATGATGTCAATACCGTTGATCAAGATATCATTGATAAAAATCAGAATTTAATGACTACGTTCGGGGACAAACTTTTCTCGATACCTTCTCCGATTCAAACAGCCATGTTAATCAAGGACAAGGGAGGAAACTACGATAATTCAATTTTGAATAAGCCGAACAAGCTTTCCAACTATACAACTACTTACCATAAAGCTTTAAATCTTGGAGTTTATGGAGCTGATTTGGGGTACACTTCCATTTATGACCAGCAACAAGATGCATTGGATTATATCAATGTGGTGAATTCACTTTCAAAAGATTTAGGTATTTCAGGTGCCTTTGATCAAGAGTTATTAGAACGATTTTCAGAAAATACAAGTAACGAAGATTCTCTGGTGAAGATCATTACTCAGGCCTACCGAAAAGGGGACCAATTCTTGAAAGAAAATGATCAAAAGGATATATCCGTGCTAATCCTTACTGGAGGTTGGGTGGAAGCGCTATATTTCGCAACCGATGTAGCCAATAAAACTAAAAATAAAGATATCTATAAAAGAATAGCTGAACAGAAAAACACATTGAAATCACTCATCGAGATTCTTAATGAATACAAGTCGAGTGATTCATTTGATGAATTGATTTCAGGATTAGAAAAATTAAAAGGTTTATTTGATAAAGTACAAAGTTCCTATGAATTCATTGAGCCTGTAACAGATGAATCGAAAAGACTTACAACATTTAAGAATAAATCTTCTGCAGAAATTGATGACAATACACTTGCAGAAATCACAGCTCAAGTTAGTGAAATCAGAAATTCAATCGTGAAATAATTATGAAAAAGCTATTATACATATTCATTCTTGTTATTGGTTTTCAATTTAGTGGAAAATCACAAAACTGTGACTCATTAGTTGCAATTTGCGAATCTTATTTAAACTTGAAAGATGGTTCCTTATTCGTTTCAGACGGTCAGCTATATCAAGCGTTTCTTACTGAAGAGGCTGCAGAATTTGAGACAACACTTTATGGTGGTTCAACTTATAGAGTTGCAACTTCTGCTGGTATAAAAGATAATTTTGTGATATTCAGCATTATTGATCAGGAAGGGAATGTCCTCTTCACGAATGAAAAATATAAAAATGCCAAATATTGGGATTTTAAAGTCGAATCAACAATTAACTGCAGAGTAGAATTGAAACTTGATTTAGAGAGAAAATCCTCTGGTTGTGTTACCATGTTGATAGGCTTCAAAAAATAGAAGAACTAACTACAATCAATTTAGATTACTTACTATAACTAAAGAATGAGCGAAAGAATACTCAAGGCCTTAATGCAGCTATTTGCAATTATTGCAAAAGTAGATGATGTTGAAGACGAAGTTTCCGAAAACGAAGAATCAGACGTTGTAGAAGAAGTTACATCTTCGAAAGGGAGAAAAATAGTTGAACTCTTATTAAATCAAGAATTAAGTGCTGATTTGGTTGAAGAATACCTTGTATTATTTGACGAGTATTTGAATACCCACCATGCTAAATCTGCTAAGAAAAAGGGGAAAAGAAAGAGAACTTCTGTAAACTCCGTAAAAGTTCTTAAAATATGTACACAAATAAATGAGGAATTAGCACAAAAGCAAAAGGTTGTAGTACTAGTTCGTTTACTAGAATTTATTAATGCAAACGACATTGTTACTGAGCAAGAACTTGAGTTTGTTGAAACCGTTGCTGACACCTTTAACATTGATAGAGAAGAATTTGGACACATCAAACAGTTTGTTGATAACAACGTTGACAAGATTGATTCTCCATATTTTCTATATATCAATAACAAGAAAGAAGAAAAATTTAGCGAGGCTAAGCATATCTACAACGATACTTTGATTGGAGATATTCGTATTTTAAGAGTTACTTCAGTAAATGTATATTTCTTTAAAGTTCTCAATGAGGCAGACCTTTATTTGAACGGACAAATTATCCCAGAAGGACGTCATCAAATACTAAATCAAGGTTCTTCAATTAGGTCATCAAGAGTAAAGCCAATCTACTACTCTGATATTATTGGCAGATACTTAAGTGACAAAAATCAGGAAAAAATTGTTTTTGAGGCAAATCACATAACTTATAGGTTCAAAGCTGGTAACATTGGTTTACACGATTTTAATTTTAGATCAGAATCAGGCAAGTTGGTTGGTATAATGGGAGGATCTGGCGCAGGTAAATCCACTCTTTTAAACGTTTTAAATGGGAACAACAAACCATCAACTGGTACAATCAAAATTAATGGTTACGATATTCACAAGGACACTGAGGAAATAGAGGGTGTAATTGGATACGTTTCTCAGGATGACCTTCTCATTGAGGAGTTAACTGTATTTCAAAACTTATTCTACAATGCCAAGCTTTGTTTCGGTAATTTGAACAATAAGCAAATATCTGAGAAGGTTCTTGATTTATTGAACTCACTTGGATTGTATGAGGCAAGAGACTTGAAAGTAGGATCCCCATTGGACAAATATATCTCTGGAGGTCAAAGAAAAAGGCTGAATATTGCCTTGGAGTTAATACGTGAACCATCTGTAATGTTCGTAGATGAACCCACTTCAGGGCTTTCATCCAGAGATTCTGAAAATATTATGGACCTTTTGAAGGAATTATCCTTAAAAGGTAAGGTTATTTTTGTTGTTATTCATCAGCCTTCATCTGACATATTTAAAATGTTTGATGATTTGATGATCCTTGATAAAGGTGGATACCCAATTTACAATGCTAATCCCGTAGATGGTGTAGTCTATTTCAAGAAGGCTATGAATCACGCTAATGCAGATGAAAGCGATTGTCCAACCTGTGGTAACGTAAATCCAGAGCAGATTTTCAATATCATCGATGCGAAAGTAGTAGACGAATATGGAAATCAGACGGACAACCGAAAAGTTTCTCCTGAGGAATGGAATAAGAGATATAAGGAAACCGAGTTTGAATTTGAACCTTTACCGGATAAAAAGAAAATTCCGGATAGCATCTTTAAAATCCCAAACATATTAAAACAATTCTATGTTTATTTCATTAGAGACATCCTCTCTAAATTGACGAATAAGCAATATATGGTGATTAACATGGTTGAGGCACCTGCGCTTGCTGCAATTCTAGCTTTTTTTGTACGTTTTTATAATACAACAGGAGAACAAACCGAGTATGTCTTCAGAAAAAGTGAAAACTTACCCCAGTTTTTATTTATTTCTGTAGTTGTTGCTCTTTTTATTGGTTTAACTGTAGCAGCTGAGGAGATCATAAAAGATCAGAAGATTTTAAAGAGAGAGTCCTTCCTTAATTTGTCTAAAGGAAGTTATTTGGCCTCTAAGATTATTATCATGATTCTCATTTCTGCCATACAGACATTATTTTTTGTACTTGTAGGGAACATCATATTAGAAATAAAGGGAATGTGGTTAGAATATTGGTTGATACTCTTCTCAGTATCTGTTTTCGCCAACATTCTTGGACTGAACATTTCAGCAAGCTTTAACTCCGCTAAGGTGGTGTACATTTTGATTCCAATTTTAATTATCCCCCAATTATTATTCAGTGGAGTAATTGTGAAATTTGAAAAATTAAACCCACTCATTTCAAGTAAAGACTCTGTTCCTCTGATTGGGAATGTTATGTGCTCTAGATGGGCTTATGAAGCATTAGCTGTGACACAGTTCAAGGAAAATGATTTGCAGAAGAAATTTTATGAGTTTGAACAAACAAAGAGTTTTGCTTCTTGGAAAAGGGATTATTGGATTCCAGAATTGGTTAGTGCTTTGGATAATATTTCTAATTATAAGGAGGATCCTGAGAAAAAGGAAGTTGTTGACAAGGCTTTCATGGTTTTAAAGAATGAAATTCAAAAAGAAGAGGCATTTATTCAAAACTTGCAGTGTAAAGGATGTATGGATGGCCTAACCCGTGAGACATTTGCTGGAGAAAAAACCGTGAAACCAATCAAATTGTACTTAAACACCTTAAAGAAACACTACAATGCAGTGTATACCAGAAATGATAGAATCAAGGATTCTATTATCATGAGTATGGGTGTAGACACCTACAAAGAAGAGGTAAAAGAATTCACTAATGAGAGCCTAGACAATTTCTGTTTAAACAAGACCGATCTTACTAATATTATTGAATATGAAGGTCATTTGGTTCAAAAAAGCGACCCAATCTACAAAATGCCAGATCCAAATAAAGGTTTTTTCGGTGCGCATTTCTATGCTCCAAAGAAATTCTTATTTGGGAAAGAAATAGACACGTTTTGGGCAAACTTGATCGTTATTTGGGGAATGTCATTTTTATTGATTATCACACTTTATTTTGATGTATTCAAAAAACTTATTGATGGTATAGAAAGATCAATAGAACTAGTATCTAATTTAGGAAGGTCAAAATAAATCAATGGATTTAAGTGTTCAAAACAAATTAGATCCAAAAAAAGGAAGATTCTTATTGGCAGAGCCCTTTTTGCAAGAACAACACTTTCATAGATCTGTAGTCTATTTATGCGACCATAATGAAGAAGGATCATTTGGATTTGTGCTGAATAAATATTTAGAAGTTAGTCCAACAGAATTGGTTGAAAAATTTCCTAACAAAAATCTTCAGATTTCAATAGGTGGGCCGGTAGATGAATCAAGCCTTTTTTATCTCCACAATGCCGGTGATTTAATTGAAAATGCAATTCAAATATCAAATACAATTTATTTGGGAGGAAGCTTTGAAAATGTAATCGATTTGCTCAATAGCAACAAAATTAATGAAAACAATATTAGCTTCTATCTTGGCTATTCTGGTTGGTCGGAGTACCAATTAATTGAAGAGATTGATCAAAAATCTTGGTTAGTAGCTGAAACGGATTATCCTGAAGAATATATCTTTCAAAAGGATAAGGATCTTTGGAGAAAATTAATGTCGGAACAAGGTAAAAGACATGCTATAATGTCCAATTTCCCGGACAATCATTTATGGAATTAAAAAAGAGGGCTCACACCCTCTTTTTTCAAATCTTATTAATCCAAATTTTACAGTTGAGCCTCTAGTTTGTCAACTAGTTGCCCTTTTGGTACAGCTCCAACTGATTTATCTACTACTTCTCCGTTCTTTATGAACAAGACTGTGGGAATGTTTCTTACACCAAATTTCTGCGAAATCGAAGGATTCTGATCAACATCAACTTTTCCTACTACCGCTTTTCCATCATATTCTCCTGCCATTTCTTCAATAACTGGACCTATCATTTTACATGGACCACACCATGCTGCCCAAAAGTCAATCACTACTGGTTTGTCTGAGTTCATAACAACTTCCTCGAAGTTTGCCTCTGTAATTTCTAATGCCATAATTTCTTTATTCTAAATTAGTACTATTCTAGTAGAATAATTAATTCAAATTCTTTGCCAGAGAAGATTTCCTGACAAGTTGTCAACGCGAAAATAAAATTAAAAACCATTTCAAGAACGAAAACCACATATTTTTCTTACATATTTGTTAACTCAATTAAAAATTATATATTTTTGCACCACTCAAAAAACGAATGAAGTTATGTCAGAAGACTTGCATGTAAAAAATGATTGGTTTAGTAAGCTGAAATCAAATAAAGGATTGTTTATCGGTTCAGTTATTATTGGAATAGGACTGCTTACGGCTGTGGGATACTTTGCATACATCAAATTTTTCTGGGAACCAACGAACGAGGAATCTAAGACAATTGCATGGAAGGCAGAAAAATACTTAGAAATTGATTCTCTAGATCTTGCTTTAAATGGAAAACCAGGAGATTTTGAAGGGTTGTTGTCAATCGCCTCTGAATACGATGGATATATTGGAGGAGATCGAGCTAAATTTGAAATAGGACTTGCGCTCAGAGATCAAGGAAAATATCAGGAGGCATTGGATTATTTTAGTCAAGTTCAATTTGAGGATGTAATGATCGGTACTTTTGCAATCGGGGCACAAGGAGATTGTTATTCTGAAATGAATCAACTTGGTGAAGCTTTAACCAAATATGAAGAAGCCTACAAAAGAAAGCCAAATCCTTTTTCAACGCCTTATTTTATGATGAAGGCCGCGGCTATACATGAAACGAATGGTGATTTTTCTAAGGCACTTGAGTTGTACAAAACTATTAAAGAAGAATATGAAAAATCCGATTTTGCCACTAATATTGACAAATACATAGCAAGAGCAGAAAATTCGTAATGGCTACAGCAGGCAACAATCTATCAAAATACAATATTGAAGATATTCCAAATGGTGCCGATTTCATAATCGGCATTGTTGTTTCCGAGTGGAATAACGACATCACTGGTAATCTTCTGGAAGGAGCTAAGACTACTCTCCTTAAACATGGAGTAAAGGAAAGCAATATTTTAATTAAACCTGTTCCTGGAACTTTTGAACTTCCACTAGCCGCACAATATCTTTACGAAAGTTCTAACACAGTGGACGGAGTAATATGCATTGGTAGCGTCATTCAAGGTGAAACAAAGCATTTTGATTTTGTATGTGAGGCAGCAGCCCTTGGTATTAAGGATGTGAATTTAAAATTCAATAAGCCCACAATTTTCTGTGTACTTACTGATAATACAAAGCAACAAGCCATTGATCGTTCTGGTGGGAAACACGGTAATAAAGGTGTAGAAGGAGCAATAGCTTGTTTAAAAATGCTTGCTTTAAAAAAGAGTCTATAACACAGGTATTTCAATAGAAATATCCACCTGATTCATTTCTCTTTTCTTTTTCATTGAAATTCCGAAATCGGAAGAATAGATGGTAGCCTTACCTTTAAATACTTTTCCTTCGTAAGTAAAATTAAAAGTCACCTCTTTTTCTACATCCTTAATTTTCAGTTTACCTACCATTTTATATCCGTTTCCTTCCTTTGTAATTGAATTGCTTTTAAAGGATATTTTTGGGTATTTTTCTGCATCAAAATACTCTCCTGACTTTAAATGCTTGTCTCTGGTTCCATTTCCCGTAGAAATTGTACTCACATCAACTGTACCTGAAATTGATGCTAAAGAGAGATTAGATGCATCAAACTTAATCGTTGCAGTCAAACCTTTCAAGGTTCCTTTGGTACTTTCATTCACAAAATTAAAACCGATTTTTGCATCAGCAGCGTTCACCTTTAATTCTTGTGAATAAGTGAAAATTACGGCAAATAAGAAGCCGAATAATAATGTTTTTTTCATCTGTTTATTATTTTAGTTGAGTCAGCCAATATACCCCAAAAAAACAACTTATTACCCTCATTAACTTATCGTTAACACCTACAATTTATAATTATCTTTGAAATCAACATTCTTTTGTAGAATCCTAGTCAACATGCAACTACAGAATCCAATGAAATCAGATATATTTGTATCACAGCAAACAAGAAGAATATGACATTAATAAAATCAATTAGTGGAATTAGAGGTACAATCGGAGGAAATACCGGTGAAAATCTTACTCCGCTAGATATAGTGAAATTTACCAGTGCGTATGGTGAATGGATTAAGAATCAATCAACTTCAGAAAATACCAAAATTGTAGTCGGAAGAGATGCCAGAATTTCAGGAGAAATGTGTGAAAACTTAGTTATAAGCACATTAAATGCCTTAGGCATCGATGTAATCAATTTAGGCCTATCTACTACTCCTACAGTGGAGGTCATGGTTCCAAAGTACAAGGCTAATGGAGGAATCATATTGACTGCCTCGCACAATCCTAAAGAGTGGAATGCACTTAAACTACTAAATGCGAAAGGCGAATTTGTTTCGGATAAAGATGGCGCAAAAATATTGGAGATCGCTGAAGAAGAATCCTTTAAGTACGCTGATGTCGATCATCTAGGAAGTCAACAATTTGTAACTAATGCAATAGAACAACATATTGAAGCTATTTTAGAGATTGGATCGGTAGACACCAACTTAATCAAAAATGCAAACTTTAAAGTGGCAATTGATTGTGTAAATTCTACAGGCGGAATTGCTGTGCCTATGTTACTTAAAGCTCTAGGTGTTCAACAAATAGAAGAGTTGTACTGTGAGCCAAACGGACATTTCCCGCATAATCCAGAACCTTTACCCGAAAATCTGACAGAAATTTCAAGTTTAATTCGCTCGAAAAAATGCGATTTGGGTATAGTTGTGGATCCAGATGTTGACCGATTGGCATTAGTAAATGAAGATGGCAGCATGTTCGGAGAAGAATATACATTGGTTGCTGTTTCAGACTATATTTTAAGTAAACAAAAAGGAATCACCGTATCGAACCTTTCTTCCACTATTGCTTTAAGAAATATTACTGAAGACCATGGTTGCCAATATTTTAGCTCTGCCGTTGGTGAAGTGAATGTAGTAGAGAAAATGAAAGAACAAAAAGCTGTCATTGGAGGTGAAGGTAATGGTGGAATCATCTTTCCAGAACTTCATTATGGTCGTGATGCTTTGGTTGGTATTGCCCTGTTTCTAACTCATCTCGCTCATAAGAAAATGAAGATGACCGAGTTAAAAGCACAATATCCAAATTACCATATATCGAAAAATAAAATTCAATTGACGGCAGATACGAATGTGGATGCCATTCTCGAACAATTGAAAGAAAAATACTCGAAGGAAGAGATAAATACCATAGATGGAGTAAAGATCATTTTTGGAAATGAATGGGTTCATCTTAGAAAAAGCAATACAGAACCAATCATTCGTGTTTATTCAGAATCCATTAGTGAAGAGCGTGCAAATGAACTGGCTGAGATGATCATGAATGACGCCTATTCCTTTACTAAAACTATTTAATATGAAAGTTTACCTTGATAATGCTGCTACAACTCCTGTAGCTCCGGAAGTTGCTGATTTAATGTGTACAATCATTAGAGATAATTTTGGGAACCCCTCTTCTACTCACGCTTTCGGAAGAGAAAGTAAGGGATTGATTGAAAACAGCAGGAGATCGATTGCTCAGAAATTAAATTGTAAACCTGGAGAAATCATTTTTACATCTGGAGGAACAGAAGCGGACAATTTCGCTTTCCATTGTGCAATCCGAGATTTGGAAGTTGACAGAATTATCACGAGCCCTATTGAACATCATGCTGTACTTCATTCAGCTGAATTTCAAGAAATAGCTTCAAAAAAAGAATTGGTTTTTGTACAAGTTGACAATAAAGGGAATATAGACCTCAAGGACCTAGAAACTCTCTTAATGGAGCCCAAGAAGACTTTTGTTTCCATTATGCATGCAAACAATGAGATCGGAACAAAAATTGATTTGGAAAAAGTCTCGAAGTTGTGCAGGGAGCATGGAGCTTATTTTCATTCTGATACGGTACAAACTATGGGGCATTATGCTTTCGACTTGGAAAAATTAGAAATTGATTTCATTACTTGTGCAGCTCACAAATTGCATGGTCCAAAAGGAGTAGGTTTTCTTTATATCAATAAAAATTTAAAACTCAAGCCCATGATTCATGGAGGTTCTCAAGAAAGAGGTATGCGTGGGGGAACAGAGAATTTATATGGAATAGTTGGTATGGCAAAGGCCCTTGATTTGGCGTATGAAGATCTTGAAGGGCATATCAAACATGTACAAGGACTAAAAACATACATGATTGATAAGTTAAAGGGAATGCACAACAATTTTGAATTTCATGGCGAGATTGATCCGGAAAAAAGTTTGTATACAGTCCTCAATATATGTTTTCCTCCAATCAATAATTCAGAATTACTGTTGCTGACTTTAGACTTAAATGGAGTAGCATGTTCTGGGGGAAGTGCTTGTACCTCAGGAGTTAATACTGGATCGCACGTTTTGGGAGGAATAAATGCTCCCACGGGCAGACCAAATGCAAGATTTTCATTTAGCAGATATACTACGAAAGAAGAGATTGATTACGCATTAGAGCAAATCCAAAAAGTTTTGGATAAAGATTTAATTTAAAGTAAGTGAACATCATTAATCACCTCTTTTCCTGAATCCTTATTGATCAATTCTATGATTTTGGCTTTGGCGTTCTGCAGTTCCGAACGCATGACAGATGAATTTAATCGAACAAAAAGTGTCTTATTCTGAATATAGACTTCCTCAGTTCTCAGGGCTATTGGTTTACCCATGATCTGTTCCCACCTCTCAATGATGGTAAGCTCAGTCATTTTATCTTCTAGTCGATAAGCTTTGAGCAAACGATCAATTGCCTCTTTCAATGTAGATTCATTCGACTTTCTCTTGCTCATATTTCAGTATTTCTTTGAAATCTATTTCGATCTCCCATTTATTAAAGGCTTGTTCTACCCTATTTTTCTCTGTATCTGTTATGAAAACCTGTCCAAAATTGTGTTCACTGACCAATTTCATTAGATGTGCGACACGATTTTCATCTAATTTATCAAATATATCATCCAACAACAAGAAAGGCTTCACACCAAGAATTTCTTTCAAATAATCGAATTTAGAAAGCTTTAGAGCGATCAAAAAAGTTTTCTGTTGACCTTGGCTTCCAAACTTTTTTATCGGCTGCCCGTGAATTTGGAAGGTCAGATCATCTCTATGAATCCCTCTCGTTGTATGTTGTTTATAGTGATCTGATTGATAAGAATCTTTCAGTATTTGTCCGAAATCACCTTCCAAAAGATCAGATCGATAAATCAAACTTACATCCTCATCGGTTCCAGCAATTTCTCTGTATACCTCTTTAAACTTGACAATGAATTCATCCAAAAAAAGCTTTCTCGCCTCAAATATGTAATTTCCCAACGGGATCATTTGGTAATCCCAAATTTCTATGGATTCAGGTTCAAAAAGCCGCTGTTCAGCAAATCGCTTTAACAATGAATTTCTTTGCTGGACAATTTTCTTGTATTTAATCAGAGCTTCTAAATATTTTTTGTCGTACTGAGAAATAATATAATCCATTAATCTTCTGCGAGTCTCTGAACCTTCTAAAATTAGATCAATATCGTACGGAGAAACGACAACGGTGGGAAAATGCCCGATGTGATCAGACAACTTTTCATATTCCACTTTATTCTTTTTTACAGACTTCTTATGTCCTTTCTTAACTCCAACATGCAGGTTAGCAGTTTTTCCTTCCTTTTCTATTTCTCCTTGGATTAGAAAGAACTTTTCATCAAAACGAATATTTTGGCTGTCAACTGGATTAAAATAAGACTTGCAATTTGACAAATAATAGATGGCATCCAATACATTGGTTTTTCCAGCACCATTCAGCCCATAAAAACAGGTGACCTCACGACCGAATTCATATTCAAACTCAGCGTAATTCTTAAAATTGACTAGACTTAATTTCCTTAAAAACAATGGATTACAGAGATTTACAAACTTCAACCAGTTTTTTGATTGCTAATTGGGAGTTTTCACGAATTCCCAAAATATCTGTATCCATCATATAACATGGAGCAGTGATGATTTTATTTTGCTCATCATAGGCTATTTCATGAATATTTTTCATCTCTGAGATTGCTCCCGTGGCTTCAAGACCTTGAGCAAAACCATTAATATCGTATTCCGATTTATCCGCTGCAGTTCCAATGGTCATTTTAGGATGAATTTCACTTCCTTCAAATGCTTTGGCTACAACAACTGGACTTACACAAAGAGCCGCAATGGGTTTCCCTACATTCACCATGTTTACCAAGAGTAATTTGACCTCTGGCAGAATATCTCCTTGGGGTCCTTCAAAAGCCCATTTTGTGAAATTTTTAGCTGAACCGAATCCACCTGGAATTACCAAACCGTCGATCTCCGCTGGAGTAATGTCATTAATATTCTTGATGTCTCCCCTGGCAATTCTGGCTGCTTCAACCAGCATGTTTCTTTTCTCAGGCATTTCTTCACCTTTGGAATGATCGATTACATGATGCTGATCCCGATCAATAGAAATACATACATATTCCGCACCTTCTTCTTTAATTGCCAACATGGCCAATACAGCTTCCTGAATTTCAGCACCGTCAAAAACGCCACAACCTGATAGTAAAACACCTATTTTCATTGAGAATAATTTTAGCTTTGAAAATAAGAAAAATGAGAGAAACGGAAGGACAAATCAGTTAAAAAAAGGATTATTTTTTTGGACAAGAGCCACAGTGATTTCCTTTCTTTTTGTACTTCTTGCAACATTTTTTCTTTTTACAGCAAAAATCAAGTTCAGACCTTTCTTCCTCGATCTGAAAAACATCTACTTTAAAATTGTGTTGCATCTTCATGCTGCAATATTAATCAGCACGAATTAAAAATGGAATACCATAAATGTGGTATTTTGAATCATTCTAAATAAGACAGGCTATTGAAATTGCTCTCCTGCAAGAATATCATTAGGAATGATCATTATCTTATCAATCTTTCTCAAAGGCCCTATACAATATTCTTGATGACAAGAAATACATGTTTCTCGCATATCATTGAATATATGTGCTCTTTTTAAATTGTCTCTACTTTCAGCAAGTTGTTTTTGGAGATCAATAAACTTTGCCATATTTGCTTCATAAGAATCCTTTCCCTTGTTTTCGGGTGTAGTAGCCTCGGCTAATGGCATAGTAGTATAATCAAAACTAAAATGCATTTCTTGATCTCCATTTAAAATTTTCTCACGATTCACTGTCATATCATTAAACATGAATCGCATCATTTCTCTCAAATGAAGATCTGGAGTTTTTGGTTCTTCTTCCTTATTCGATTCTTTCTCTTTTGAGACTTCCTCTTCCTGTGAACAAGAAAAAAGGCCAAATGCAATGCAAATGGCCAAAATTCCTTTTATAAAATTCAATTTATTTTTTCTCATTTCCTTCAGCTTCTTCGCCATTGTATCCGTAAAGATAAACTCCTGTAGCTTCAAACCCAAGTTCTACTTTAGGTTCAGTGATTGCTGCAATTTCTTCAGCTGATGCATTTGCATCTTCCAATATATGCTTTTGATCTGCAATTGAAACCGTATCGATAAAAGCTTTTCCAGTAACAACAACCGGAGTTCCACTTGCATCAAGAGGTACGAAAAAATCGTAGTCTTTAAACCAAACTCTCATGTCAGGATTTCCATCCCCCATGTTCAAGGTCATCCAACATCCTTTTTTCTGACAACATTCGTTGATTTCAGTTCTTAAAACAATCCCCTCTAGAGAATCCAAACCTTCCATTTTGGCGATCATTTCATTTGGAGACATTACCGCAGAGGTATCAAAGTCTGCACCACGAAGCATTACTACAGGAGCTTTTGCCTCTTCCTTGTTCTCGGTGTTATCCTTCTTTTCTTCTTTCTTCTCTTCACCACCGCATGAGATCATCAAACTCGTTACGGCAAAAATCATTAACATTTTCTTCATAAGATTCCAATTTGTTGGCGCAAAAGTAACCATTTATTCCCAATTCTATGACATACAAGACACGTGAAAACTAATTTAGATTTGGTCTAAGCAAGGAACAAAATCCTCACTTTTTTGTATTACATTTGTCGCAAGCCAAAATAAAAATCAAACTATTATTTAATAACATGAAAAAACTAAGCATTGTATTCATTTTACTAGCTGGCGTGATTATCTATTCATGTGCAGGAAGAGGAAGTGAGAAAAAATTCACAGGAAAAAAACCTCCAAAAAAAGATCCTTATGCAGCATTGTATAGCCAAGCTGAAAAAATGTTTCAAGCCTTACCAGATGAAATGCCTGCTGATTTTAATCCAATAACCCTTGAAAAAGTTGCCCTTGGGAAGAAATTGTATTTTGACAACAGACTGTCTAAAGACAATACACAGAGTTGTAATTCCTGCCACAATCTCAATACATTTGGTGTAGATAATCTGTCTTTTTCACCTGGAAATAATGGTGGTTTAGGAGGAAGAAATAGTCCAACAACCTTAAATGCAGCACTGCACATGGCTCAGTTTTGGGATGGAAGAGAACCTCATGTTGAAGCACAAGCAGGAGGTCCGATTTTAAATCCTGTTGAAATGGAAATGCCAAGTGAGCAATCCGTGATTGAAAGATTAAAAGCAATTCCTGAATATGTAGAGATGTTTGCTGCCGCTTACCCAGGGGAAAGTAATCCAATCACTTATAAAAACTTGAGGTTTGCCATTGGTGCCTTTGAAAGAAAATTGGTAACTCCTACGCGATTTGATGAATTTTTGAAAGGAAAAACAGATAAGCTTACAGATGCTGAGAAAAAAGGACTTCAAACTTTTCTTGATGCGGGTTGTGCAACTTGTCATGCTGGCGTAACCTTAGGTGGAGACCAATATCAAAAATTCGGAGTTCATGTTGATTACTGGAGTTTAACTAAAAGTGAGAAAAAAGACGAAGGAAGATTTGAGGTAACAAAAGATGAAGCGGATAAATACGTTTTTAAAGTTCCTTCTTTAAGAAATGTGGAGAAAACTTATCCTTATTTTCATGATGGAAGTGTTCAAGACCTGAAAGAGGCTGTGAGAATCATGGCAAAGGCTCAGTTGAATAAGGACTTGACCGAAGCAGAAATTAACTCAATCGTTATATTCCTTAAAACTCTTACGGGGGATGTAGCAGAAGAATACAAAAAGTAAAAAAGAATAAAAATGAAGAACATTACGGTTATAGGAGCTGGAACAATGGGGAATGGAATTGCTCATGTTTTTGCTCAAAGTGGATTTCAAGTAGCATTAGTTGATATTTCTCAAGCTAGTCTTGACCGAGGCTTGTCTACAATCACCAAGAATTTGGACAGAATGATTGCAAAAGAGAAGATCACAGAACAGGACAAGGCAAACACCATGGGGAACATTAAAACCTTTACGGCGATGGAAGCTGGTGTTCAAAATGCTGATTTAGTTGTGGAAGCCGCAACTGAAAACATCGACTTAAAATTAAAGATCTTTGCTGATTTAGATAAGATGGCTCCTGCAAATGCGATTCTGGCTTCAAATACATCTTCGATTTCAATTACAAAAATCGCAAGTGTTACCGAAAGACCAGAAAAAGTAATTGGAATGCACTTCATGAATCCTGTACCAATCATGAAATTGGTTGAGATTATTAGAGGTTATTCTACGACTGATCAAGTGACGAATTTAATTATGGAAACTTCCAAAAAATTGGGAAAGGTTCCTGTTGAAGTTAATGACTATCCTGGTTTTGTTGCCAATAGAATTTTGATGCCGATGATCAATGAAGCCATTATTACTTTACATGAAGGTGTGGCAGGAGTTGAAGAAATTGATACAGTAATGAAATTGGGAATGGCTCATCCTATGGGACCTCTTCAGTTGGCTGATTTCATTGGGCTTGATGTTTGTTTGGCAATCATGCAAGTTCTATATGAAGGATTTGGAAATCCAAAATACGCGCCATGTCCATTACTTGTAAATATGGTAACTGCTAAAAAACTTGGAGTAAAATCCGGAGAAGGTTTTTATAGCTGGGGGCACGGGACAAAAGATCTAATTGTTGCAGATGCATTTAAGAAATAATTCAAAAATATATTTCATTCAAAGGCGGGTTGTCATTCTACTCGCCTTTTTTTTGTTTTCCGGCCTTTTGATCGCACAAAGAGGTGAGATCAACCAATCATTTTTCAATAACAATTTAGGTCTCTACAACCCTTCTCTAATCGGTGGAATCCGAAAAATGAATGTGAATGTTTTTTCAAAATTTGGAAACCTAGAGACGAGCCAAAAAAACTACCTGAATGGACTGAATTTCGAGTATTCTTTCAACAGAAAACACAATTTAGGGTTGGGTGCAACCAATTTAAGAGAATCAGATTGGATGAACACCCAGATTTTTATTGGGTATGCATACAAGCATGATTTTAAAGACAAACCATGGAGTTTAGGAGTCGGAGCAAATATTGGATTTAAAAACATAAGTCATTTCAATTATTTGATTCCATTAGCTCCACTAGACACCTCGATTTATTCACATAAAAATCCGAACCAATATCAAGTATACGCAAGCATAGGTTTGGTTCTTTGGTGGAAAGATAGAGTGTATTTCAGTTTAAGCGGAGAAAATATAATTCCTTATAATAACTACAAATTTGATAATAATGACTACGATAAGGAAAAAGGGTTGAACAACTCCCCTAGTGCTTCAATTGCAATTGGAACGAGAAATGCGGAATTTGGTGACAGCATCATTAAAAAATCGACTATTGAAGCAAATTTGATGGCTGCTTTTTACTTTACTGGTATCGTTAAGTACAAAGTTGAGATCAATTTTGGAGTCAATATTATGAACCTTGTTACACCGCGCATTGGTTTTAGATTTTTTAATGACTATTTCATTACTTTAGGACTACAAGGTAGAGTTTATAAGGGCCTCTTTTTATCCTATGGATATGATGTGACAATCAATACGAAAACCAGCAATATTGAAGGAAAAGGAAGTCATGAATTTGGTTTAGGTTACTTCATTCCACATCAAGTAAGGGAATTTCAAAAGACCAAAAAGAAGAAATGATTCAAAAAGAAATTACTTTAAGTTTTTATTCAAGAGGATTTCACAATATTGATCATGAAATTGAGTCCTATCTTGAAGATTTACCTCAAACAGGCATGATCAATATATTCATTAAACATACAAGCGCGGGAATTTTAATAAATGAAGGAGCAGACCCCAGTGTTTTAACTGATTTTAATTCCTATTTCGACCGACTAGTCAAGGAAAACGAACCTTACTTCACACATATTTACGAAGGTCCGGATGACATGCCTGCTCATATTAAAACAGCGTTGACTCAAACAAGCATCAATATCCCTATCACTAATGGAAAACTAAATCTTGGGACTTGGCAATCTCTTTATTTATGTGAATTCCGGAATGATGGCGGAAGGAGAAAGTTGGTTTTGACAATTTGGTAAACTAATTCTTACAATGATTAAAATCGATATTTGTATCCAATTCTAATCACTTGAGTTTCATAATAATTACTACTTGCGTATTTGAATCCTGAACCATAAAACTCTTGCTTAATATTCATTGTATTAAATAGATCCGTTGCATTAAGAAATAATACACCTTTCCCCTTCTGAATCAATTTCTGAAAACCAATATCGAAAGAAAATCTTGAACCTATTTTACCTTGAGGAATTACGTCAGGAGCCAAATATCTAACTGAAATCTGCATATCAAAGCTCTTTTTAAAATGAAAACTAATGTTGAGTTTAATATTCCCTGAAACTGTTGCCTGCTTCGCTATATTAATTGTGTCCAAAATTGGATATTTATTGATAACCTGAAAATCATTTATTTGATTATAATAGACATTTCCATTTACACTGAAATCCAACCATTTAAGAAACTTTTCTGAAAAGACTAATTCCAAACCAGTATTATAACTTCTACCCGCATTTTGAAACACATTATAAATTGTTGTTTCCCCAGGTACAATAACACCAATTCTTGTAATTGTACCATCTGTTATTAAACCATAAATTGCACTATAAAAATATCCTTTTCTAAAAGTTAATTTGTATCCGAATTCTATTTTATCGGTGAATTCAGGATGTAAGGCAGGGTTACCAACTTTAATTATTTCAGCATCATCATATTTTGGAAAAATTCTAATATCCACTTCATTTGGTCTTGTTACTCTTCTATTATAGGCCAGTGAAATTTTGTTATTCTGATTTATTCTATAGCCTAAATTTACATTTGGAAAAGGTTGAATGTATTGATATCCATCACTGCTATATGTTGGATGATTTGGATTTACTAAATAATCTACATTTACATATTCTAATCGAACACCTATTTGGGCATCAAATTTTCTACTTTGAAAAATATAATCACCATAAATGGCAGGAATAACCTCTCTATAATTAGCCCATCCACCTGCACTAGAATCAAATTGAGAACTATCTCCTGGAATAAAAAGCATGTTTGTTGGAATATAGCGATATCTAAAATTTATCCCAGCTTCAATCTTTCCATATTTCAAAGGTTTTACATAGTCTATACTAGTATTCAATACTTGTTCGTCAGAGATTAATTTAAAAGAATCTAAATCTTCAAAGGACGGATAAATGTTTTGAAAATAATATTGTTCATTTTCTCTATGAAATGTATAATTTCCATTAATCACTACTTCATGTCCTGGTTGCTTAAATTTATGTTCAAAATTGATTGCTGCTATTCCAGTTGTTTTTAATTCATCTTCTGTAAACCGCCATAACCTCAATCTAGTTGATAAATCTGCATTAAAAAAAGGTTCATCACCCTTGTCAATAATATCCTCACTTGAAAACATCCCAAAAACTGTCAATTTATTGCGATCACTAAAATCAAAATCAAATCCTATTTTAACATTTAGAAATCCTGTATTTCTATTTCTCATTGTTTGCTGATTGATAATCGTTCCGTCATCATAGGTTCTTGTCACAAACTCATTTTTATTCAAAGTATGTGTGTACAAATAATCCGCTTGAAGAAAAACATTGAATTTGTTATTTCTATAATTTAGCGACAAGCTTGGGTTGACTTTAGGTGTAAACTGATATTGAGGCCTTATCGATGGCAAATTTTGCTTTTTAATCCAAAATGCTCCCGCACCAATAGATATTCCAACTTTCCCGTTGAATCCATTTTTATTTTCTTTTTTTAGAATAATGTTTATAATTCCTCCTGAACCATTGGCCTCGTTTTTCGCAGATGGATTATTTATTATCTCTATTTTGTCGATGGCTGATGCAGGGATATTTTCCAATCCACTTTGATTTCCAAAACCAGTTATTGCAGATTGCTTTCCATCTATCAAAACAATCACGTTAGAATTCCCTCTTATCATGACCTTCCCATCTTGAATCGTTACACTTGGCAAATTTTGCATAGCTTGCAATACACTACCTCCCGTCTGACTCAAGTTCTCTTCTATTTTAAACGATTTTTTATCCATTTTACTGGACACATCTGCTTCTTTGGCAGAAATTTCAACTTCACCTAATTCCTGAGTTTCAGTTGTCATAAAAAATTTACCGAGGTCTAAATAATTTGACCCATCACCAACATATATTGATTTTGTAAGTGGATGATACCCGATAAAGGAAATTTCAACAATATATCCACTTTCAGCGCCAACTTCAATGTTAAATTCACCAAAATCATTAGTTATTCCTCCTGTTAGAAAAAGTGAATCACTGCTATTTTTAATAATAACATTTGCAAATGGAATTGGATTCTTCGAAAAATCATCAAATACAACTCCAGAAAGAGCAACTCTACTCACTTGAGAATGTGTGAAAATCGATACACTTAGCAATAATAAAAGAATAAGTCTCTTCAATTTAAGAATACTATTAATTATGTAGTTGGACATAAACTTTGCTAAATTTAGATTTTAAATTTGAAGAAAACTTGAAGACTCAAGTCGATCTATATTTAGATTCAATCAAGAACTATCACAATCGCCTTAGAAAAGAAAATTAAAAATAGAGGTGCACAAAGATTTTTACTAGATTTGTCATCAGATTTCGGGGTGTAGCTTAGTCCGGTTAAAGTGCACGTCTGGGGGGCGTGAGATCGGAGGTTCGAATCCTCTCACCCCGACATAAGAAAAACCTAGTTTTATTCTAGGTTTTTTTTATACTATAGATCCATTAAATTATTCAAATTTTGTGTTGGTTACAGAAACCATTTCTAAATTCACATTATATTTGGATTCTTTTAAAACTAAACTTATAAAAATGAAAACAATTATTTGGGGATTTCTCATACTTACTTTACATTTTGCTAATTCTACTTTTGGTCAAAAATTCAATGGCGATGCAGATGTAGAAAAACTATCAACTGGAGCAAGAATAACAGCTAAATTATACGCCAATGATTTTTGTAATTGTGCCAGTAAACACGAGAAACAGGTAGAAGCAGTGGTTAACAAGCTAACAGAAATTAAAAAACTGAAGGATTCTGGTGAAAAAGCAACCGATGAGGAGAAAGAGGAACTAAAAAAATTAATGCTTGAAGCCAAACCATATTACGATTGTTTGTCGAATTCTCGGGTGAATGAAGATGAAAAAAACGAACTCGAGAAAGAAATTAAAGCTCTTTACGGAATTGGAGATGATAAACTAGTAAAATACAAAAGTTTAATAGTAGCTGAATGCATGAGTGATTTTTGTTCTGGAAAAGACGGCCTTAACTTTATTTTTATGGCCTCAGCATCTGCCTCTCTCGCTGAAAAAAATGCCAAGAAGTGATCAATTCAACCAGCTAACGTTTAATCTGACAATCAAACTATCAGAAATCGATTCTAGGGTAATTTGATTTGGAGGGTTGATATTAGTAGCATTATTATAATCTAGCGGACTAAAAGAAACGCTTCCCAGAAAATCGTTTGCTGAGAGTGTGTCTTTGTCATATAATAGAATTTCATAAGTTCCTTGATCTTCTGCTAGTGATCGATTCAAAATAAATGCTAACGGCAAATCTGCTGAAGATTTGTTTGAAAATGCTACAGTATCACCTGAATAAATTAAATTTCCATTTTCCTTGATATCGATATAAAAATCCTCACCAACATGCTCATCGACATCCCATGAGGTCCAACTTGTAGTAAGAGTTTTATACTGCAGTAGTTCTACATTCGAGACAAACATTGTATCCGCTGATAAAATCGTAATCCACTTAATTTTGGAATCTGCTACCCCATTTTCAGCTGTAACCTCCAGTTTTACCTCATAGTTTCCCGCATGCTGAAAAGTAATAGTATCATCCTTTTTGCTAGATGTTTGTCCATTGCCAAAATTCCAAGACCAACTAACCGCTCTTTCTGATTCATCAAAAAAATAAACCTCGCAAGGAGCAATACAACTTACATTATAGGCTAGAAAATTTGCTGAAGGGGGTGTGGCATCCTCTTTTTTACAAGCAATAAGAAATGTAAAACTAAATATTAAGAAATATAAACTTTGCTTATTTAAAATCATGGTTCTTGAACGTATATGCCAAGCCCAAACCTAATATCTGCTTTAGTTGTAGACGAGGACCATACGTATCATTTCCAAGAGGAATTTTTACATCATCATCATATACAATTGCTAGCATAAGATAAGAGCTGAGCCAAGAATTGATTTTAAATTTAAAAAGAAGATCAAAATTAACATCAATATTTTGAGGTCTCTCTTGAAAATAATTTGAAAACAAGGATAGTTTCGTATCAATGGCGATTGATTTGGTAAGTTCTTTTGCAAAACCTATGCTAAGATAAGCTCCTAACTGATATCTTACTTTTTCACCTAGGTTGATAATATTTCCATTCGCATCATAATCTGCTGCTTTGTTCCCATAGGCACCTCTATTTGCTAGTACTTGGTCGTTTACAACTGTTATAATTCCCTTTAATGGTGTGGCCGTCACATAAAACCCTTCGAAAGGTCTGTATTCTACTGCAATCGAAGGACTGTAATACCCTGGTGCCATGAACGAAGATGAAAAATGAACCTCATCAGCAATATAACCATGTGTGAATTGTGTTAGAAAACCAAACTCTCCTACCAAAGACCAACTTTTCGCAAACTTCCATCCAGCTTTAGTTTGCAAATTGATTACATCATCCGTTTTAGCCACCGATCCGTCTTTGAAAATCACATTCATCCCTAGAGCAAAATTATATGCATTATCCCAAAAGAACTTTTTTGTTTCATATTTAAATTTCAAGCGAATAATCCCATTTAGTGAAATAGAGTTATCTCCCCCTGATGCCCAATTCATGTAAGCAGATTGAGTTGTTGAAAGCGACCCAAACATATTGTATTTCCACAACTTAAGTGAATCAGGTTTTTCAATTTTCACTTTCTTATTCTTAACTTTTCCTTCACCATCTTGAGCGAAAGAAAAGTGCGATAGAGTTAGAAAGAATAGTGCAAAAAATAGTTTTGTTCTCATCAGCTTTGTTTTAAATTCGCTGCGAAAATACTAAATTCTTAAGAAAAGAAAGGATTTTTATTTTTTAATTAAAGATTCAAAGGTCTTATTATAAGCAACTTCCAACCTATTCTTTTGATTATTAAAGATAAAATAAACGGCTAGATTCAGCTCCGGGTGTTTTTTTACAAATTCCATTGATTCATCTACTCCTATCACCATAAACATAGTAGCAAATGCATCGGCATAGGCACAATTTTCAGCTACGACAGTTGCACTTAAGAGAGAATGTTGAACGGGATATCCAGTTTTTGGATTTATTGTATGGGCATATTTCACTCCATTTTTCTCGTAAAATTTTCTGTAATTTCCCGAAGTTGCGAGAGCCTTTTCATCTAATTCAATATAAGTAATCGCCTCTCTTTCTTTAGTTTCATTTGGCTCCTCCACTGCTACAACCCAGGAGGTTCCATCATTTTTCTTACCTCTAACCCTGATCTCACCACCAATTTCAACATAAAAACTATTGCCTCCCTTCGAACGGATAAAATCATAAACCACATCCACTGCATACCCCTGCGCAATTGCATTAAAATCCAATCTGAATCCTGGAGTAGTTTTAGAAATATAGTCAAATTCTGAAGGACGATAAGAAAAGTGTACACCATTTTCAAAGCCTATTAAAGCCCTTAAACTATCAATAGTTGCTGAATCCGGAATTGCCTGATGATCCTCTTTAAAAAAATTCCAAGCATCTACTAAAGGTAAAACAGATGGATCAAAACTGCCATTAGAAAGATCATATACCTCCTTGGAATAAAATAAACACTGTTTAAAATATCTATTTTCAGATTGATATTCCAATTTCCCGGAGGTAAGACTGTTAAACATTGATATAAAAGAAGAATCAACATAGGTTGAAAGTTCCATATCAAATTCGGATAGAATAGAATCTATTTCCTTTTTAGTAATAGATAATTCGTCATTGATAATAACTGTATAGGTAGTTCCTTGAGTATTTCCATATATTTCCTTTTTTGCAGGCTCAATATCTGGAGCAGGTTTATTGTATTTATTTGAATGACATGAAATGAATATCCATGGCATTATCAGTACAAGAAGAATGTGTTTCATTAAATATTACTTCGTAAGTTTTTCCGCAGCAGATTCGTTGGTATATTGAAACTCCGTACATGGGTTATTATTCTTCAAATAGGTAGTTCCAAATTTCGTTTGAATCTTTTCATACACATCTCCTCGATCTCCTTGTACTACAATTCTTCTAGTCACATAACCAATGAGAACTCCACTTGCGTTTTTCTTTTCAAATTTTTCTTCTGTAACTCCTTGTGGATATCTATCTGCCAAATTATTTGCCCCTCCTCCACTAAAGTCTTGAATCTCTCCATTTTTAATCTTATCAATTTGATTATTTGCATCTTCAATTTTATCTTTTTCATTCTCACCATTTTGAGACTTCCGTTTTGCAAGATCATCAGTGTAATCTTGAACATCATCTGCACTTTTCACGGCAATATTAGCCCCATCTTCGTCTTTTCTATTTTTAGTATCGATTAGTACATTTACATCGATCTTTGTTTTTTCGGCACGGTCTTTTTCCTTTTCTCTATCCTGAAAATTCTTATTATCTAAATCCGAAACATAGGTGTTGACAACTTGGGAATTATTTTCTCTAGGTTTATCATCGTCTTTTTGATTCTCTTTGATTAATGTCTCAATGTCTCGTATATCATCTTTCGTATTAGTAATGGCATCGTAGAAACCATCATCATGCGTTCTCTGCTCAACTTCCAAGTTTTGATTATATGCGATGACTTCTAATTCATTATTTTCTCTTTGCTCATCTGCTTTTTCTTGCCACTTCTCAGTATTGATTCGGTATTCGTTGATGTCATTTTTTGTCTTATCAATATCATTGTATTGATTATCATTGTCAGCTTTTTGTTTTTCGTTAAGACCATTTGTATAAGTCACTACCTTTTTACTGTTATCTTGACGAGGAACATCCGCATTTTTAAAATTGTTTTCGATCTCCAATTCTACCGAATTAATCTCATTCTTCTGGTCATAATTCAAAGCTATTTGATCGGCTTGACGATCATTTCTATCCAACTCGAGATCATAATTATAAGTATCAACTCTCTTCGAATTATCTTCTCGATTCAAGTCTGCTTCTTGCTTCCAAGCATCTACATCGGTAACAAAATTCCCTACTTGGTTTCTAGTATTAATTGCACCATCATAATTCAGTTTGTCCCCTTCATTCTGATATCTGTCCAATTCAACATTATACGCGACCACATTTAGTTCATTATTAAGTCTTTCATCGTCGGATTTTTCAAATTCCTTGATTCTTGCGTCTTGAAAATTTTCAATTTTTCTGTTTTCTCGTTGGGCTACATTTTCATCATTAAAGCCATCTTTTGTATTTTTATCATTAATATCCGATCTAAATTGAACCACCTCGTTGGTAGTAACTAATCTCTGATCATCTGCGTTTTCTTCCGCCTTTTTAAGATCTGCTTCAACCTTTTTAATTTCTACAAGAGTATTTTGATTTGCATCAACCTGGTTTTCGGTTCTGTTCAAGTCAAGCATATTTTGTTTATGCTTTTGATTTGAAACACTGGTATCGGCCTGCCATTTAGCATTCGCTTGAGAATTTGCGATTAGTAGTTCAAGATTATCATCCTCAATATCTACTTTATTTCCCCAGTCAGTAAGTACGACATTGCCAGCATTCAATCTTGCGAGAATCTCATTAATCTGTGCAATTTTGGATTGAGCGTATTCATGTCCGGGACGAAAACCAACTACTCTTTTATATAATTCTAGAGCTTTGTTATAGTCCTCGGCTGTCAATTTCTTATCTGCAACATCCAAAATCTTCTGAATTTGTTCGTCATCGATAGCATTATTTAACTCTTTAATCTTTCTATCACAAACTAGAATCTGATTATTTGGATAGGCTTCATTTTTAATTGATACTGCTCTCTGATATTCTGTTCTGGCTTCTTTGAATTTGTTCGAATTAAAAAATTCATCAGCCCGTTTAAGCGCGTCGTTATATTTTTTATCCCTTGCAGCTTTTTCAGCATCTGCATTTGCTAATTCTTCCAAAATCTGCATCAACTCTTTTACTCTATTCGTAGGATGTAGTTCATTAGGTTTAATCTCAAGAGCCGATTGATAATTATTCAAAGCCGCTTCCCAGTTACGCCCATTAAAATCTTCATCTGCTGTTTTTATAAATGCCAGATATTGAGCATCCACATTATCATTAGAAGCTTCTGCTATTCTCTTCTTGGCTAATGCAATTTGTTCCGGGGGATAAGCTTCATTAGGTTTTACTTTTTGAGCTTCCTCATAAATACTGATTGCCTCTTTATACTTTGCTGAAGCAAACTGAGCATCCGCAGCAATAAGTAAGTCCTTATACTTCTTGTCTAATTCTGCTTGATTGGATTGTGCATTTTGAATATTATTTATTTCATCAATTTTTTGCTTCGGATAGGATTCGTTAGGTTTCAGATCTAGTGCTGCTTGATATTTAGATTTGGCAAAATCAAGATTATTTGAGGTAAATCCTTGATCCCCTTCAGCCACTAATTCTTTATATTTTTTGTCCAATTCAGCAAGTTTGGCCTGTTCTTCAGCGTTCTTTACTTTTAAGTCTTCAATCTCTTTGAGTTTCTGTCTAGGATATTCTTCTTGTGGTTTAAAAGTAAGAGCTCGATTATACAATTCTATCGCTTTATCGTAATTTTTTTCACCGAAGTATTTGTCTGCAACCTTCAAAATTTTATTGTATTGCTCATCATTTTTGGCAGCCTCCTCGCTTTTCATTAACTCGGTGATCTTTTTGATTTGATCTTGAGGATAATTTTCATTTTGGCGAATGCTCAATGCTTCTTTGTATTTATTAATTGCATCTGAATATTTTTGATCTGAGTACAATTTATCTGCATCTGAAATCACTTTTTTATATGCTTCCAGATTTGCTTGATCGGCTTGAAGATCCTTTAAAAGATTGTTGATTTCCTGAATTTTATCGGTAGGATAAGGTTCATTTGCTTTCACCGACAGTGCCTCGTTGTATTTCGATTTTGCTTCATTGTATTTTTTTTCTGAAAACAATTTATCCGCATCGGCTACCAATTTTTTGTATAGTTCTTCCTTTTCTGCAGCTTGTAATTTGCTTGCCAATTTATCATTGATTTCTTTTATACGATTAGTTGGATGTACCTCATTGGGCCTAATTTTAAGTGCTTCCTCATATTTTTTCTTCGCGTCTTCGAAGGAACCAGCAACAAACATATCATCTCCAATTTTGATCAGTTTATTGTATTGCTCTTCTCTCTGCTTAGCTTCTTCAGCTTGAATGATTTTCTGAGCAATTAGATCAATTCTTTGTTGAGGGTACTTTTCATCTTTTTTAATTTTCAAAGCGTCCATATATTTGGACTTCGCCTCATTCCATTTTTCTTGATCAAAAAAGGCATCTGCTTCTTTAACTAGAGCTTGATATTGTCCTTCAAGCTTATTGTTCTCTGCTTCTTTCAAAAGTATTAGGTCAATTTCTTGTATTTTTTGCCCCGGATATGCCTCTCCTGGTTTAATTTTTTGAGCTTCAAGATATTTTGCTTTTGCATTATTATAATCTTTGGAGCTCAATAGTTCATCAGCTTCCGAAATTGCCTTCTTATAACTTTCTTCAATTGCTTTTTGATCTTCTATTTCTTTAAGTAGTTTATCAATAATTGCAATTTGAGCCTCAGGTCGTTTTTCAGTAGGCTTTAAACTTAGAGCTTCTTGGTACTTCTTTTTTGATTCTTCGTATTTCTTTTGATTAAACAAGTTTTCCGCATCAGCCAAAACTTGCTCATATTTTTTATCAAAAGCGGCAGCATCTTCTATTTTTTTCAATTCATCATCGCACTTCTTTATTTGAGCGATCGGATAAGCTGCGTTCTGCTTAATTCCTAGGGCCAAATTATATTTATCCTTAGCCTCCTGATATTTTTTTGCTTCAAATAACTGGTCTGCTCCACTTATAAAATTGTCGTACTGCTCTTGCTGAGCCTTTTGATTTTTTAATTCCTCCAGTTTTTTATCAATCTCTGCAATTTTATCTTTTGGGTATTTTTCTTCAGACTTTACTACCAATGCCTCTTGAAACTTCTTTTTTGCTTCATCATAGTTTTGTTGACCAAACAAATTATCTCCATCTGCAACGAGTTTCTTGTACTTTTCCTCTAGAGCTTGCTCCTCCTTAAGTTTGTTCAGTATTTCATCAATTTCAGCTATTTTACTTTTTGGAAGGGATTCTGCTGGCTTTATATTAGAGGCCTCTTGAAATTTAGAACGGGCGTCAGCGTAATTCTTTGCTCCAAACAATCCTTCTGCTTCATCCATCAATTGCTTATACTTCGCCTCTTTTTCAGCATTAGCGGCCTGATCTTTCAACAGAGCATCAATTGCACTGATTTTATCTGCAGGATACTTTTCTCCCGCTTTTAATTTCAAAGCTTCCTGAAATTTACTTTTGGCATTTTCATAATCCTTCGCATTAAAAAGATTATCACCAGCTGTGATCAGGTTTTGGTATTCCTTTTCAAGTTTTTCTTTGGCATCTTGATCTGCTTTTAATTTCTTCAGGATTTCCTCAATCTCAATGATTTTATTTGTTGGTAATTGCTCATTAGGTTTCAATTGCGCAGCCTTGCTATATTGATTTAATGCCTCTTGATAATTTTTACCGCTAAATGCACTTTCTCCAGCTTTTATTGCTGCCTGATATTCCTCTTCAACTTTTGCTAACTGCTCTTTTTGCTTTTTTTCATTTAATTTTTGTTCAGCTTCTTTGACTTTAATTAAGATTGTGGGATCATCTGGAATTAGTGCTTTTGCCTCTTGGTACTTTTGCAAGGCCATTTCATAATCTTCTTTACTAAAAGACTTATCTCCTTCAGCCACAAGCTTATTGAAGTTTTTAACCTTCATTTCTTCTTGGGCTTTCAGAGCATTCATTTCTTCAATTTTATCTTGAATCTTGTCCTTTACAGTGCGCATTTGCTTTTCATCAAACAACATATACCCTTGCTGCTCATCCCAGGAATAATCTGCAACCGGATTACTTTTTAAGAAAGAGAAATCAACCCCTTCGACAGTTTGGAAAATTGTGATTTCAAACTGAAATCCAGACTGGCCTTGAATTAAATCATCAGGATTTACATTTTTTGTATCTATTAAGATGTACTTACTGACATAACCAGATTTCTCGAACTCAACCTTATAGGATTTACCTATTGCTAAAGTAAAATCAAATGAACCTCCTCCAGAAGTACTAACCGATTTTACCACAGCCCCACCACTCGTGGCCGTTACTTTTACACCTGCCAGCTTTTTATTGCCATCCAAGTCTTTAACAGCACCAGTGAAGTGAATCACTCCTTCTTGAGCAAACAACCCTGCAGATAAAACAAGGGCGAATATGAACAACAAATTCCTCATTTCTATAGCTATAATGCACAACTGTACATTTAGATACTTTAAAAGTTCATTTTAATACAATAAACAAATATCTTAAAAAAAAATGACTATAAAAACCAGAATTTGGCAGGTCAAGAGTTAAATCGTTTTAAAACACATTAGAAGTATTTTTTAGATTTTTATTTTATCCAAAACGCAAAAAAGCTGACCCCTTTTAAATGGAGTCAGCCGTGGGTTCGAAATTTCAACATTATTTAGTTAGCTCGGTCTAAAAACTCTAGTTCATTGACATGTACCTCAGTTATAAACTTTTTCTCACCTTCCTTTGTTTCATAGGAACGATTCACAAGCTTCCCATCAATAGCCAATTTTTGACCTTTTTTAACGAATTTTTCGGCCAATTCTGCCGTTTTACCAAACATTACCAAATTATGCCATTGGGTATCTTCTACTTTTTCCCCTTCTGCATTGTAATAGAAATCGTTTGTTGCCAGGGAAACTTTTGCCAATTTCTTTTCATTTTTAAGGTCAAGTACTTCTGTTTCTTTACCTGTTCTCCCTATCAGGATGACCCTGTTTCGAATGTTACTCATTTTTATATTTTTTAAGTGATTAAGATGATGCAAAGAAAACTCTAAGAATTAGAATAAATACTCATTTAAATATTTATATCCGCTTAAATTCGATTAAAGAAAAAACCCATGTAAGAGAGATTTCGAAAAACTTCGAAACGACATGTATGAGACTTCCGAAAAAGTTCTGACGTCCACTGGTTGTAAACAACTCCCGAAGGATGAGGCCTGCCATCGTTCTTCCGAGTGAGGTCTCAAATAAAAAAGTGTTAAGTTTTCAAAAATGCTTACATGGGCTCCTGATTAACAGGATGTCTTCTCAATCTATATCTCTGATAGTGGAAGAGTGATACAAAGATATTAACAATTTCATGTTTTTTTATCTAAATCATACCCGTTTATGTCGAAAATCAGAATTTTGATTGAAGTAAATAAAGAATTAGTCGTATTTTTGTGAAAATCGATGAATTTCACCTACTGTTATTTTTGTGGATTATCGAAAAATTGAATTTATGGATATTAAAAGTGTAAAGTTTTCAGCACAGAAAAAATCAGATTTCGTTTTAACGTTGAACGAAAGAGTTTCAAACTACTTTAAAGAAAATAAGATTTCCAAGTATGGAAACTATCGTATGTACCTAAAAGCACTCTTTATGTTTGCTCTTTACTTAACTCCTTATTTCTTTTTGGTGTTAGGTGGGTTTACAAATATTTGGATAATAGTAGGACTGTATGCAACTATGGGAGTTGGAATGGCAGGAATTGGTTTATCAGTAATGCACGATGCATGTCATGGAACTTTCTCAAAAATTCCTTGGATTAATACTATCATGAGCTACTCAATGAATATGCTCGGTGGAAATAAAGACAATTGGGTACTTCAACACAATGTAATGCACCATACCTACACAAATGTTGATGGAATGGATGATGACATTAATGCTCCTGAATTTTTATTGCGATTTTCTCCGCATAAGAAAAAGTACAAAGCTCATAGATTTCAACATATTTATGCTTGGTTTTTTTATGGGTTTATGACTTTGGTTTGGTGTTTACCTCACAGGGATATCAGACAACTGTGGCATTACAAAAAATCCGGTGTTATAAACACTCAAAACAAAAAATATGGCCAGATGTTGACTGAGTTAATTATTGGTAAAATCTTTTTCTTTAGCTACATGCTAGTAGTTCCAATGCTTGTTTTAGACATTCCTTGGTGGTCAACTTTATTGTTATTTGTGATGATGCAATACATTAGTGGATTTATTCTATCTATCATTTTCCAACCAGCACACGTAATGGAAGATGCTATGTATCCCCTTCCTAAAGAAGATGGGAAGATAGAAAATTCCATGTTAGAGCATCAATTACATACAACATGTAATTTCGCTCCAAAATCAAGACTTTTTTACTGGTTTGTTGGTGGGTTAAATTATCAAATTGAGCATCATTTGTTCCCTCACATTTGCCACATTCATTACAAAAAATTGTCTAAAATTGTGAAAGAGACTGCACAGGAATTCAATTTACCGTATAACAGTCAACCAACTTTTGCAAAGGCAATTATTGAACATGGTAAAATGTTGAAGAAACTAGGGAGATCGTAATTCAATTTACGATTTCATAGATCTCGACAATCCCCTTCCCTTTCAATTGGAATTTTTTAGTATTCCAAAAATAGACACTCAGTGAGTTGGCTTCAGGGAATTGGTTAACACCAAATGTAAGATCAAAGTGAATTTGCTTTGATTCATTAATCGGAAGAGATTCAACAAAATTATAAGCCAGATACGTATAGTTCTGGCTTTTTTTATTATCGTCTAAACTAACTACAAGCAAGGGTCTTCTATGGATATTCATCTCCTCCAAATGACCTTTAACTCTGATAATATAGGTTCCTTCCGGAATTCGATTAAATACTCCAATAAACTCTTCGACTGTGTCGAAATTAAATTCTTTTGATTCGACAAATTGACGATTTAGAAAGTTCTTTCTTTTGAACAATTGAATTTTTGAAATCGGATCTTCATGAATTCGCTCGTAAAGACCTGAATGCACTTCTGGCAAAACCCCTTTGTTTAAAACCAAATAATCAAGAATGGTATCCTGAGGAAAATGGACATCCTGCAATACCCTTCCTGGAATGTTGGTTGTTCTGGTTAATTCATTATCCATGGTCCAGAACCGACCTCCAGTTGTGGGAGGAGCCCCCTGTATTTCAGGTTCCATTTTGGTAAGAAGTTCCTTATCAAAATGCTCGTAACTCCAGAAAGTCGAATGGGTAAAATTGACTTTAAATCCAAATAAAATCAGACTAGGAAAAATCAAAGAATAAGATACATAAGGTATTTTGAAATAATCAATTGTAAAAACCAATGCGCCAAAAAAGAAGACCAACAAATAAAGTGCTGAACGATCTTCTGGAAAATTGATTCCCAAAAGATAATGTTGCAATAAGATATTCGCCACTGCTAGGATCAATAATCCAGGGAATATCAATTTTAAATCAAAAACATTCCAATTTTTAGCTAGCACTTTGATCAAAACGATGACGGAGAGGATAAACACTAAAGAAACAAAAATCCAGTTCAAATACGTCCAGGGTTCCCAAACATAATTTGCTAAAGAATTTACAGTGTTTTCATAAAAACCATCTTGACCACCGTAGTACAACTTCCCTATTTCTTTTAGATGCAGAGAATATTGAATTAAATATAGTAGTGGCATCAGAATCAATAAGAGAGGAATCATAGACCAGTACTTCTTATTTTTCATTTGGAAAAGAAGCATATAACCTAATCCAATCAAAGCAAATGGTATGAGAGTTAGATTTGAAAAAACAGCTAAAAACCAAGCTATGGATATAATGTATGGCTTTTTATTTGTTGGTTCATAGATATAATCAAATGACTGCTGAAGGCCTAACATTAAGAAAGCTAGGGAAAGCCCATATCCTCGTGCCAAATTAAAATAATCCAGAAGAAACATGGTTCCGCAAAACACAGTCATGAAAAGATAAAACGAAGACTTATTCTGGAAGAACTTTCGGAAAGCATAAACACTCCAGAAATAGATTGGAAAAGCCATAACACTCGCCAACCGAATTACCCAGTCCGCATCAGAACCCGTAATCCGAATCAAAAGCCCACCAATTAAGCTGTTGAGAAAGTGATTGTTTGCATCTACATATCCCATATAAGGCAAGGGATTGTATTCAATCATATAAATCCACTTGGTGTGGATTTCGTCGTAAATTAAGGGAACAGTGAAAACTCGGATCAGAATTATTATCCAGATACATATAAAAACTATAAGGAATGGATAAAAATCTTTATTGCTAGTAAATCTAATTTTCAAATCTGATCCTATTTATGGAAATTCAGTTAAATATAAAATTTTCCACTTCTATAACCATAGAAACTTCCGGATTTGAAGAATCAAAATATATTGCTATAGTATCACCAACAACATAATCTTCGTCATCAGCTAAAGCAATCCAATAGGTTTGATAATCTTTGCCTTGATATTTGAATTCACATAAAATCCTTTCGGTATTTTCTAAATCAACTTTTTTTGAAATCACAATACCATATGTATATTCTCCATTTTTCAAAAGTGCTTCTTCTTTAAAATACTGATCTGTTAATCCGATTCCTACCCCAGAGCCCAAAACAACAAAAAGCATTATCCATTCCCTCACCTTTTCTTTTACACTAGACAATTCTAAATAATTGAATGTTACAAACGCAATTAATCCAAAGAAGAAAAAGACAATTATGGTCTTGATGTATTTAGGTAATTCCATCGAAATTGATAATAAAAGAAATAGAATTATTACTGAGATAGTAAGTAATATCAAGTATACGGTTTTCTTAAAAGCGATACTTTTAGACGACCAATTCATCAATTCAACTTTCATTTTCGGATAGGTTTTACAATTTCTAATTACAGATAAATATAATTCCTATTTTGCTACTTAATAATATTTGTAACTATAAGTTTCTTTATAGTCCAAAACCCCGCCCTTAAATAATTTAAACTCTTTAGGAAGACCATTTTTATCGTAATTAAATTCTGTATAAATATCTTGATCTTTCCTTTCAGATCGTTGTATAATTCCATTTTTAAATTGGTATTCCCAGGAGTGGCCATCATCAAATTCTCTCTTAACAGGATCTCCATTGTTATAGGTAACAACAGAGTAAGTACCATGAAATTTATAAACGTTGTTATCTACAAACTCTACTCTTTCTAGGGTATCTCCTTCTTCATTTGTTGTATGAGTTAATAAACCCTCATGGTAATGAAAATAAGTGCATTCATTCAATTGGAGATAATTGTTTACAACAGCAAATTCACACATGGAATCCAGTAACCCATCCTTTCTATAAGCGTAGTGTGTTTCTTCAATTTCTGGTGGTCTGCTTTCTTCTTCAAACTCGTAGATGACTTTAATTAATCGTCCTTGTTCATCGTAAAAATATTGCTCAATCCATTTTTCTTCAAAATCAATTATCGAACTTTTATCATCAAACCTGACAATCTTTCCTGAGGCATCGATATCATATACTTCTGAGATATAACTCTCTACAACTACACCCTCTTCATATTTTTCATGCAAGCAAGTCATTTGAGCCACCTTCATCTCTTTAAGGGCTTGCTTATGGTCGTTCGTTTCATAAATAAATTCATTGGCAAAATCCTGACTCAGCAGAATTTGCAGACATGACAGAAGCGATAAAGTGAAAACATATTTCATCAAAAGCCTTTTTGTTGGGATGAAAATAAATCACCCGTTCCATAAATTTAGTCAAAAAAAAACCGTCTGAATGAGACGGCTTTTATTTCTGTTTCCAGGTTTTCTTTATAGCTTAATATTCCAATTAAATGGATCTTCAATTTTTCCTTTTTTCAAATTCGTCAAATAATCATTTACTTTATTTGAAAATTCTCTTCCTTCGATTGCAGGTAAAACATAATCTCTACCTTCTACTCCAAGGATTTCGATGTGAGCAATTGTTGCAGCAGTACCAGCACCAAACATTTCGGTAAGACTACCATTCTCGATTGCCTCAATTACTTCAGCAACCTTTACAGGTCTTTCTTCCACTTCTACTCCCCAGCTTTTAGCGATCTCAATTACAGATCTTTTGGTGATTCCTTTCAAAATAGTATCTGAATCCTCTGAAGGAGTGATCAGCTTGCCATTAATCATGAAGCAAACATTCATTGTTCCTGACTCTTCAATGTATTCGTGCGAAAGACCATCAGTCCACAACAATTGATGATATCCTTGTTGCTGAGCTAATTTAGCCGGATAAAGAGATGCCGCGTAGTTTCCGGCAGTTTTTGCCTGCCCTACTCCACCTCGAGCCGCTCTAGTATAATGTCTTTCCAGTTTTACTTTCACTGGAGTACTATAATACCCTCCTACAGGACAAGTGAAGATCATGAATCTGTAATTGTCTGATGGTTTAATCCCAACATATTCGTCAGTTGCGAACATGAATGGACGGATATACAAAGAACCTCCTTCTGTGTCTGGAATCCATTGTTTATCGATAGATACTAAGGTTTTAAGGGCCTCCATGAAAATTTCCTCAGGAATTTCCGGCATGCACATTCTTTGACAAGAAATATTCATTCTTTTAATGTTCATGTCTGGTCTGAACAAAAAGGCTTCATTTTCCTTGTTTCTATATGCTTTCATTCCTTCGAAAATTGACTGACCATAATGCAATGCTGAAGTTGCCGGGTGAATCTGAATATTTCCAAAAGGAATAATCTTCGGAGTTCCCCATTTACCATCAGCATAGTCCATGACAAACATGTGGTCCGAAAATTCACGACCGAATGGAAGATTTTCGAAATCTATCTCGTTCACTCTTGAATTCCCTACCTTTTGAATGTCAATTGAAACTGTGTTTGAAATCATAATTTTCGTTTTTAAGGCACGCGAATATACTCATTTCTTAACGGATAATCAAGAGATGAATGATTCGTGGAATAGAAAATCTAATTAATTTTACTGACAAATCAAAGGAACCACTTGCAAGAAATCTATCAAATATTAAAAGAATACTACGGATATAGTGCATTTCGACCCAATCAAGAGGAAATCATTACTTCCGTAATTCGAGGCAAAGACACTTTGGCACTCTTACCAACGGGTGGCGGGAAAAGCATCTGTTTTCAAGTTCCGGGACTTTATTTTGATGGAATATGCATTGTGATTTCGCCTTTGATTTCTTTAATGGAAGATCAGGTACGGGCCCTAAAAGAGAAGAAGATTAAAGCTGAATTCATACATTCCGGAATGACGCAATTGGAGATTGCAACCATCTTAGATAAGTGTGAATTTGGAGGTATAAAATTTCTTTATCTATCACCAGAAAGAGTAAATTCCAAAGATTTTAGATCTCGAAGTCAGCAATTCAAAATCGATTTAATCGCTATTGATGAATCCCATTGTATTTCCCAATGGGGCTACGATTTTAGGCCATCCTATCTCAACATCAAAGAATTTCTGGATCTTCATCCTAAATCCAGAAAAATAGCTGTTACTGCTACGGCCAAACCCAAGATCGTTGAAGATATCATTGATAAATTAGGTTTTAAAGACACTCAAATATTTAAATCCAGTTTTGAACGCAAAAACCTTGCTTATCACACCGTAAAAGTTCAGAATAAAGATGGAATTCTTCTTCAATCGCTCAAAAAATATTCTGGAAGCACAATTGTTTATTGCTATACAAGAAAAGAAGTAAAACGTGTTTGTAAGTTCCTGCAATTAAATGGCTATTCTGCGGATTTCTATCATGGCGGACTCAATACAATCAGCAGAAAGCAAAAACAAAATGCCTGGATCATGGATCAAACCCGAATCATGGTGGCTACAAATGCTTTTGGAATGGGAATTGACAAACCGGATGTTCGACTTGTTATTCATTATGATATTCCGGAAAACATTGAGAATTATTTTCAAGAGGCTGGTCGCGGAGGACGTGATCTAGAGGAATCTCTTGCCGTTTTGCTGTTTGAAGACTCAGATATTACTGCACTTCAGGAGCGAATTGAAAAAAAATATCTTGATGAAAAGCTGATCCGAAAAATATATGATCATGCATCCAATCATTTACAAATCGCTTTAGGCGAAGGAGATGAACAAGATTATGAGTTTGATTTGCTAAAATTTTCTAAGAAGTATGAATTAGATGTTTTCGATACATATAATGCACTTGAATTTCTAGAAAACTGCGGATATTTATTGTTTGAGGAGAAAGATTCAAGTCAGTCTAAAATTCGCATTATTGCCTCTAGAGAAGTAGTCTATCAATTTCAGATTTCCAACCCGAATTATGATGCTTTCCTCAGATATTTAGCAAGATCCTATCCTGGAATTTTTGACCAACATATCCCCTTTCAATTGGCAGATTTTAGCAAGCATTTAAAGACTAGCCACAAAAGAATTACAGAACAATTGGATTTTCTCTTCAAGAATGAAATCATTGATTACTCTCTTAAAAGTGATGCTCCGAAAATCTACTATTTGCAAAATCGCTTGAAATCGGATCAGCTGAACTTAAACAATTATCGATTTCTAAAGAATGTAGCTTTTGAGAATCTTGAATCCATTTTGGATTTCCTTAAAAATGAAAATTGTCGAAGTACTTATTTGAGAAATTATTTTGGTGATTCAACGGATGAAAATTGCGGAAAATGCAGTTACTGCAGGAAACACCCGAGCCTGAATGAAAGTCAACTTTTACAATGGATTGGAGATGGAATTGATCTGCACGAACTCATTATACAATCAGGAATACCGGAAGCTCTAATTCTGGAGAAAATAGACTTTTTGATTAAGGAAGGGAAATTGAAAAGGAGTGCAACACAATTTAATTTCATTCTTCCTCTATAAATCAGACAGCTATATTTCAAAAATTTATATTTTTATTCTGAAACAAATCAAAAACAGACTATGGGAATAATGATTGGAGGAGCCGTTGTTGCTCTTATTGGTTTAGTGCTTTGGATAATTATGAATAAGAGAAAAGCCAAAATGAATGTCATGGACAATTACGAAAATACAAGCGCAGCTGAAATTATTCAGAATCATCAATTTTTTGAAGAAGAATATGGAAAGGGATCTTTCAGTAATTTCATTGAAATTCGAGGAAATGTTCATTGTGAATCCCCTATCCAATCCGAATTCGCTAAGGAAAATGTGGTGTATTATAAGTCGATTGTGACTCGTGAAATAGAAAAACAGGTACAGAGAAGAGATTCAAATGGTAATGTTCGTTGGGACAATGTAAGATCCACAGAAAAGGTATCTGAAAATGAAAGAAAGGCGAATTTTTACGTAAAAGATCAAACAGGAGAGGTTTTGGTAGATCCAGAAGGAGCGGAATTGCACACCATGAAAATATTTTCTGAATACGAGGCAGGATCTAATCCATCCGGAAATTGGTTCAATTTTGGCGGGTTCTCTTTCGGAACTTCCAGTGGAACCACTGTTTTGGGATATAAATACGAAGAATATGCGATCCCAATGAATTCACATCTTTACGTACTAGGAGAAGCGAACGATCGGGCCGGAAAACTGAGAATATCCAAGTCTACAGATAAAAAGCAACATTTCATTGTTTCTACAAAAACCGAAGACGAACTAAAGTCTAATTTGCAAAGCAATATCAATATTTTCAAATGGAGTGCCTTTGCATTGTGGGTGATTGGAGCCGGATTGGTTGTGTTTGGTGTCACAAAAATGATCTAAAGGGAACCTCATCGCAGAAAAAAATTATTTTTGTGCTGATTTAAAACAGAAAAATATGTCAAACAATATTTTAAAAGGAAAAAAAGGAATCATTTTCGGAGCATTGAACGATCAGTCTATTGCATGGAAAGTAGCTGAGCAAGCGCATGCAGAAGGAGCTGAATTTGTTTTAACCAATGCACCTATCGCCATGAGAATGGGTGAAATCAATAATCTGGCTGCAAAAACAGGTTCTCAAATCATCCCTGCTGATGCAACTAGCGAGGAAGATTTAGACAATCTAGTTACTCAAGCAATGGAAATTCTTGGTGGTAAAATTGATTTCGTTTTGCATTCTATTGGAATGTCTCCAAATGTGAGAAAAGGCAAACACTATACTGAATTGAATTATAAATTCTACGCTCAAACATTGGATGTGAGTGCCGAATCATTCCATAAAACCATTGCGGCATGTTACAAGCATGATGCATTAAACGAATGGGGATCTGTTGTAGCCTTGACATACATTGCAGCACAAAGAATTTTCCCAGATTACAATGATATGGCTGATGCGAAGTCTTTATTGGAATCTATCGCTAGATCTTTCGGATACCATTACGGAATCAAAAAGAAAGTAAGGATTAACACGATTTCTCAGTCTCCTACGGTTACTACAGCGGGAACAGGAATCAAAGGATTTAATGAATTCATTAACTTCTCAGAGCAAATGAGTCCGCTTGGAAATGCTCCAGCAGAAGCTTGTGCAGACTACTGTATTTCTTTATTCTCGGATTACACAAAATATGTCACCATGCAGAATCTATTCCACGACGGAGGATTCTCAAATACTGGGGTTACTCAAGGGGTGATTGAGAAGTTTGGAGAATGATTTGAGTGTAGCGTTTTTCGAGTGTAGAACCGAGCGACAGCGAGCTCATCGACCGTTAGGGAGATAATTTAGAACTAAGAGTTAAGAATTAAAAATTAAGAGTTAAGAGTTAAGAGTTTAGAATTTTATTTTCTGAATTACGAAATATAAAAAAGCCTCAATTTTGTTGGGGCTTTTTTAGTTTCTAATCTGCCGTATACAACAGATCAATCAGATCCGTATTTTGGTTTAATCCGTTGTCGTTCAGGATTTCATAAGTAAATCCATCTTTCTTTAAATCTCCAGAAATGAAATTGTTTTGATTTTCTTTGAAAGCCACTCCCTTTTCATTTCTTCGCTCATTATTTCCAGGAGCGACTACTCTAGAGTTTAAAGAATCCGCTACAACTGAATTTCCTCCACCGTTCGGATAGCCTCCAGCTATATAATCCAGGGTTATTGTTCTGTCATCAGCAGCAGTTTTCTTTTTGTCATCTGCACCATATTCCAAATCTTGCTTTAAATAGCCTGCATTTCCATCCAACTCATCCGCAACTTCTTCTAACATTGCAGGCTCATTTTGATTGGCGAAGATCTTACCGTCATTGTGATCCAGGTCTTCCAACAAACCTTCTTTTGCTTCGATTTCAGCATTTTTGTTGCTCTCTGCAGGAGTTAATGGAATATCTTTCTCCATCATTTCTTCTTCAGTTGCAATCGTACTTTCATCTGCTGACTCTTTTGCCATATTATCTTCAGCTTGAGCCACGTTTCCTTTATTTTCATTTACCGTTCCGAAATCCATCGGCACGAAAAAGAAAACCAAAAGTAAAATAGCTGCCAGGGAAGCATAAATTCCCGGTTTGGCATAAGTTGGCTTGTCTTCCGGGAAAAAGAACACACCGATTCCATTGTACCAGATCTTCTTTTCTGGTCTGCTCCCCTCCATCATCTGCATCAAAGACGCTTTGGTAGATTCTTTCGGCTGAATACGCTCCGTTTTAAGATCAGACGACATCATCAGTGTCATTTTAAACTGAGCATACTCTTCCTCATTGGAAATAAAATCCTTTATCCCCTCCTTCTCTCCTTCTGTGAGCTGATGATACTCTTTATCCAGTATCAACTGTTCTATGTTCTCATCAAATAGTTCCATTACTTCCCACCTATTAATTCGTCTCTATATACTTCTAAATTCACCGATATCTTCTTAATTGCATTGAATATTCTTGATTTTACCGTCCCTAAATTGATATCCAGAGCATCTGCTATTTCTTGATTGGATAGATCATCTATGAACTTCAATACAAATACTTCTTTATGTTTTTCGTCTAATTGATTCACTTCAGCGAGTAATTTTTGTTTGAAGGCCTTATTGTCAAACATTCTATCTACAGCTTCCTCACTCGAAGAAACATTGTAGGATTCATCCAATCCTGAACTTGTGTTTGACCTCACCTCCTGCTTTTTATATTCATTTTTACACATATTGTTGGCCACTGAGAAAAACCAGGTTTTGAACGCTCTCTTGTTACGATCGTAATACTCGGTTTTCTCAATAATCTTCTGGAACAAATCGTGCATGAAGTCCTCCGCCTTTTCCCTATCCTTCCACAACATCCGATAGAAATAATTCAGGATCATTTCCGAATATCGGTTGTAGAGCTCAGAGAATGCTTTGGAATCCTTATCACGAATAAGGTCCATCAAATCTTCGTCCGACAGTGTTTTATAATTTCGAAAAAGCTTCATTTAAATACCAAGGCTCGCTTTTACCGTTTTTTCTTTGTTGATATCTCTACCAATTTTTAGTGCTATTGATTTAATATATTCTTGTTTCTTCGGATCCTGCTTATACTTCTTGTACAATTGTGAAAGCATGACCAAATAGTTTGCATTCATTTGTTTTACCTTACTACTGGATTGATTCTGCAATAAATAATCCAACTGCAATTCATTTTCAAAATTGATTTTCAGTTTGTCTTCATTCAATCTTTTTGGAGCATATTTTAAAGCCAAACCAGTGTTCTTTAAATTGATTGAAAGCCCCTTAAGCACATATTTTGGAACTGTAAATCCTAGAAAGATGTTTTTATCTGGATTCAATTGCAGTAATTTCATGATGAAATCCTGATTTTCCGGTCCAACTCCAGGATCCTTCAATCCATATTGTTTTAAAATTCTCTTTCTGTATTCTTTGTTTTGAAGTATATCTAATGATAAAACCTTAACATCCTTGCGCATTCCTTTTTCATTTTGCAACACCCACAATGGATAGGTATCATCGTAACCATTTGTGATGAGGATTCCGTTTTTATCTATGGATCGTAAAACATTTTCATTGTATCGATACACACCCGATTCAATTGCATTCGAAGCCATTAACTTCTTAGTAAATTCAGCTTTTTTCGTTGTATTGTCTGTGATTTCATAATAAGCAATGAAGTCATCAAATAAAGAAGCATCGTAAGGCTTCAATTTGTAGGCCTTTTCCAAAAAAGGAAACAAACTTACATCGTGATTTCCGTTGACATAAGTCAGATAATTAAATTCAAATGAATTTTCAGCGGATTCTTTTAGATTTTCCAACTGCTGATCCAAGGTTTTTTGCTGCTCAGAAGTAAATCCCTTCCCTAAATTTTGGCGAATAAACTTCTTGCGGGTGAATTCATAATTGTATCTACCCGATTGCAATTGACTGTCAAAAACTCCTGTATTTACTTCTGGTGCAGGAGCTTCTTCCTTCTCTACTTTCTTCAGTTTCTCCTCTACTTTGTAGTTGAGAATATTACTGTTCACTCCATTCGAGTTATTCGAATTATTGGAGTTGCCCTCATTCCCTTGCCCAAGAGCGAAGACTGAAAAGTAAATCACTGATATGGTTAAAATTGTTCTCATAACTGCACAACTGTACAACCCTTTTTTCAAAAAGTTCAATTTAAGGAATATTTGTTTGAAAATCCTCCCTCGATTGTAAAGAATAATAAATACTTTAGTGAAAATCAAAAGCAATACTGAAATGAAAATTACTTTTAATAGTCCGGTAGTTTTAGGATATGCATTCATAAGCGCCATTGTCTATTTTGCTCTGCTAAATTTTAATATCGGTACTTCCATTTTTGTGCTCAGACCAGAATTTGACGTTACTTCATTTACCTGGTACATCAGTTTGTTTGGTTACGGATTGGGTCATGGCAGCGCGGACCACTTGATTGGAAACATGACTTTCATTTTACTTCTTGGCCCTGTTTTAGAAGAAAAATATGGCAGTAAGAATTTACTGATTATGATCTTATCTTGTGTTTTGATCACAGCGATTCTTCATATTGCTTTCTTTTCCCACGGACTATTAGGCGCTTCTGGAGTGGTTTTCATGTTTATCATTTTGGTGAGTTTGACCAATTACAAATCAGGAGAAATCCCTTTGACCTTTATTCTCATAGTTCTGCTGTTTGTAGGGAAAGAGATTTGGCAATTCTTTGATAATGATGGTATTTCTCATTTTGCTCATATTATGGGTGGAGCTGTAGGAGCTGTTTTCGGAATGCAATTTGGGAAAGCTAAGGAGTAGTTTTTTTAACCGCAAAGGGTGCAAAGAATGGCAAAGAACGTAAGGGAGTTATTGAAAATGGATTTGTACCGGTAATATAAATAATGTATTTACGTTTTTCCCATTTAGTTTTCCTGGCTTCCATTTAGGCATTTTAGACACTGCTTCCAGATAAGGTCGATTCAATTCGTGTTTTTCACCTTTGATTAATCTAATTCCAGTAATTGAGCCATCTTTTGTAACAATAAATCCCAAATAAATTTTACCAAAATAATGAATGGATTCTTTTGTTGTAGAAATATTCACTTTTAGAAAATAACTCATCATTTCTGCAAATCCCCCTGGATATTCAGGCATTTCATCAACGATTTTATAGACACACAATCCTGAAAGAGAATCGATTTCGCCACCACATGATATAGTATCCTTTTGGGAGAGTAAATATCCTGAAACGAATAAGACTGATATGGCAAGTAATATTTTCAACTGGATGAATAAGCAAATAATTGAGTGCAAGAATTAAGCCAATTCAGATTCCAAAGTAAACTCAGTGATTTCAGGCCAGATGCCTACTCTACCCGGGTAACCTAGATAGCCAAATCCTCTGTTGACGTAAAGTACCTGTCCATCTTCTTCATATCTTCCGGCCCATCGTTTGTATCGGTATTGAACTGGACTCCATCTAAAACCAGGGATTTCAATTCCCATTTGACTTCCATGTGTGTGACCGGAAAGTGTAAGATCAATAAATGAAGGATGATCCTTGACGATTTCTTCAAAATGATCTGGATCGTGGCTCATTAATATCTTGAAAGTGGAGTCTTTAGTTCCTTTAAGGGCAAGATCGATATCCCCGTGCTGTGGAAATGGCTTATTTCCCCAATTTTCTACTCCTATGATGTCAAGTTCGTGACCATTGATTTTTATTTGCGTGTTTTCATTTCTAAGCATTTTGAAACCACAATTTTCAATTTTTTCAACTAAATCCTCAATATTTTTAATACGTTCTTCTTCTGAATTCCAGTTGATATATTCACCGTAATCATGATTCCCAAGAACAGCGTATTTCCCAATTCTCGCTTTGAGTCCAGAAAGCATTTGCTCATATCCTTCTATCTCGTTAGCCATGTTATTGACCATATCTCCTGTAAATAAGATTAAATCAGGCTCTAATTGGTTTACCATATTAAAACCATTTTGAACGGAATCTTTATCGTCAAAACTCCCAATATGCATGTCGGACAATTGCACAATCTTTAACCCATCAAAAGCTTTTGGAATTCTTGTAGTGCGCAATTTCTGTCTGTGAATTCTGAAATCATACTTTCCATAGAGAATTCCGTACATTAGAGAGAAAAAGGGAATTGCAGCAACACCATAAGCCATAGTCGCAACAAATTTTCTTCTGGAAGAAAAGTTCTCTTTCGAAATCTTTTTTTGACTAATTGATTTAATCATCATTTCAATAAACCGAATTACATCTTCCAAGATCAGAAATAAGGCAATAACAAACTTCGTAACCCAAAAGACAAAAGTAGTTCCCATAATTACCGAAAAGAAGGTAGAGGTATTGAAATGTACAGTTCCAAAATACATTAGAGTCAGTATCAATGTGGTCGCAAAAAAGAACCACGTTGTTCCATAAACAATCCAAAAAACCTGTCTTGATCGCCTTGTTTTGTAAATACTTTTTAAACTGAAAAAGACATACAAATCAACAAGTAAGAAAAAAAGTAAAATAATGAAAAACCTCATGCGCTAATGGTTAACTTATACGTGTCGAAAAAGTTCATTATAACTTACCAGAAAGTCCATAAGCCATATAACCAAAGACCTCATGAAAATATTGATTCCATAAATGCATGGCCTCTAAAGAAGGAAATATAAATTGATCCCAAGTAGTTGCGTTACCATAGAAATCTGTTGGAAACTCGTCAAATTCGATGCCTTGCTTAGAAAAAACGGCTCTGGACCTACGCATGTGCAATGCAGAAGTGATTAATAAAACGTTTTGAAAACCTTTTTCTTCTAATATAACTTTCGAATTCTGTGCATTTTGAAAAGTATTTTGCGACTCGGAATCCACTAAAATCTTTTCAGAAGGAATCCCATTCGAAACAAGGACTTCCTTAAGTTGATTGGATTCATCTAAACCTTTATCTATGATGTCTCCATTTTTACCAGTGAGCAATATATAGTCGATCTTTCCTTGATGGAACAATTGGATGGCACACCAAAGTCGGTCTCCCCCTCTTCGAATGCTTAGCCTTTGTCGATCATTATCATACTCAAATCCACCTCCTAATACTATGCCTACATCGTAATGTCCCACTTCCTCGATTCTTTTTCCCTCAGTCTCCCAACCACTGATAAAAAGCATTACCAATGGCTTGTATGAAAACACGAAAAACACCACTAAAAATGTTACTTTGAGCTTCTTTCGAATGTTTGCTTTTTTAATTATAAGAAACGTTAAAGCCAGTAAAATTAACCAGTTAAAAGGGTTAAAGAAGAAGCCTAATATTTTGGAGATGATGAAAAACATTCTTTTTTTCGCAAATTAAAAACAAAATTTAAAATTTATGTACTTATTTAGTTTTCAAACCGAATGGTCTAAAATTCAAGTTAAACTTGTTGATTTTGGACTTAATCTACTCATTGCCGTTGCGATTCTGATCATAGGATTTAAGGTTGTTACCTTAATCGGAAAAGCCTTACAGAAAGTATTAGAGAGGCAAAAACTTGATGAATCCCTAAGGAAATTCCTTCAGTCGGTTTTGGTATCCATGCTTAAGATTTTGGTAGTTGTTACTGCCTTGGCAGAATTAGGATTAGAAATGACCTCTTTTGTAGCCTTACTTGGTGCCGCAGGTTTAGCTGTGGGTATGGCCTTTTCAGGTTCCCTTCAGAACTTTGCAGGTGGTGTTATGCTTTTAATTTTTAAACCTTTCAAACTCGGTGATTTTGTAACGATGCAAGGAGAAACAGGTACCGTTAAAGAAATTCAAATCTTTCAAACTGTTCTGACAACTGTTGACAACAAAACCATTTTCCTTCCTAATGGACAAATCATCAATGGAAACATAACCAATTTCTCTCACCAAGAAACCAGAAGAGTCGATTTTACCATTGGTATTGGGTACGGAGATAAATATGAAACAGCTGTGGAGGCCTTGAAGGAATTCATTTCAAAAGACGAACGTATTTTAAGTACTCCAGAACCATTTATTGGATTAGTGAACTTGAATGATAGTTCCGTGGATATTGCTTTAAGAGTCTGGACGAAAACAGAAGACTACTGGCCTGTCTATTTCAATATCAACAAAATGGTCTACGAAAACTTCGACGACAAAGGATTGAACATTCCTTTCCCACAAATGGATGTGCATGTGCACAATGTGAGATAGGTTGGAATGCAAAGTTATTTGAATGCAAAGTTATTTGAATGCAAAGTTAAAAGTGCAAAGTGCAAAATTGGGTGAATCTAATTTTGAACTTTGCATTTTGCATTTTGAACTCAACCTTCCTCTGGATACCCCTTTTTTAATTCCTTGATCTTTCTTAATACGAAAAACAATCCAATTAGAACAAATGGAATACTCAGCATCTGTCCAGTGTTGATCATTGTTTCAGCATCTCTTTCGGCTTGACCTTCTTTCAAAAATTCAATAAAGAAACGGAAGCCGAAAATACCAATAAGGAATGCCCCGAAAATAAACCCTTGAATTCTTCCGGCATTCGTTTTCCAGTATAGAAAAAATAGACCAAGGAAGATAACCAAATAGCCTATTGCTTCATAGATTTGTGTTGGCATTCTAGGGATTAAATACATGTATATTGTAAACTGATCTTCTTGAATTAAATCCTCCGATAATTTACTATTATTCATCGCCAGGATCTCATAAGTATCACTTCTTCCATTATTGGATTCATTTACGATATACTGCGTGATCGCTTGGTTGTTTTTCTCAGGAAGTTTGACCGTAATCTCATATTCCGGATATGCAATACCATTTACAGTAGAATCTTCACCAGTTGCTTTGTAAGTCAGTTCAAAATCCGGAAAATAACCGTGAAGTTTTTTCTCGTAATTTTTCATGAACACGATAGACATCGCTCTGTCACTAGGTTTTCCTTTAATTTCGGAATTCATTAGGTTCCCTACTCTAATAAAGCATCCAGCAATAGCAATAGCAATAACTGCCCTATCTAACGTCCATAAAACGGGCATTTTAGAAGAAAATCTCTTATAAAGTAAAACACCTAAAATGATTCCAATTGCTGCACCGTGAGAGGCTAACCCACCTTTCCATACCGCAATGATTTCACCCAAATTTTCCTTGTAATATGCCCAGTCGTAAAAGAAAACATGTCCCAATCTGGCACCTACAATAGTAGAAACAACCACCCACATTAAGAGATTGTCCAATTCTTTGATATCCACCTTTTCTTTGGCGTAAATCCTTTTGATTAGGTAGTATCCTAAGATGATTCCACCGATAAAAAATAATGCGTATTTGTTGGGTCTGTCAAATCCCGGAATTACCTCCGGACCTACATTCCAAACTATAGATAAATCCATTTGTGATTTTTAAAATTTCAACAAAAATAAGGATTCTTAAATGGGAAAAGATTTTTTACAGAATTAATTTAGGGGGAACACAGCTAAAGTCTTTTAATTGTTATCTTTGACCCGAATTTTAAACTCTAAAATCACTAATAATGAAACACAATTTTGGTGCAGGACCTTGCATCTTACCTCAGGAAGTATTCAAAGAAGCAGCTGAGGCGGTTTTAAACTTTGATAACACAGGATTATCCATCCTTGAAGTATCTCACAGATCCAAGGAATTTGTTGCTGTTATGGATGAAGCAATGGATTTAGTGAAAAAGGCTTTAAATGTCCCACAAGGATATTCTGTAGCTTTTGTTCAAGGAGGAGCCAGCTTAGGTTTCTTGATTTCAGCGATGAACATGATGAGAGACACCAAGAAAGCGGCTTATATCAATACTGGTACTTGGTCATCAAAGGCGATTAAAGAGTGCAAAAATGCAGGGGGAACTCCAATTGAAATCGCTTCTTCGGAAGATAAAAATTTTAATTATATCCCTAAGAATGTGAATGTTCCTAGTGATTGTGACTATTTTCATTTCACTTCAAATAATACCATTTTCGGAACTCAATTTAAAGAATTTCCAAAATCGTCTATTCCAGTAGTTTGCGATATGTCTTCTGATATTTTTTCAAGAGAGATTAATGTTGCAGACTTTGACATTATTTATGCTGGAGCTCAAAAGAATTTAGGTCCTGCTGGTGCGACTCTATTCATTGTTAAAGATGAAATTTTAGGAAAATCATCCGTTTCGATTCCTACTTATTTGAATTTAAAAACACATGTGGAAAAAGAATCTATGTTCAATACTCCACCCGTATATTCAGTTTATGTGGCGATGTTGAATTTGAGACATCTACTAGCTACTGGAGGTGTTCCTGCCATGGCAAAAGCCAATCAAGCCAAAGCAGATTTGATCTATGGAGAAATAGACAGCAATCCGATGTTTGAAGGAACGACTGCCAAAGAAGACCGATCTAATATGAATGTCACTTTTGTATTGACAGACGAAACACATAAAGAAGAATTTGATAAAATGTGGAACGCTGCCGGAATCGTTGGACTTAAAGGTCACAGAAGTGTTGGTGGTTATAGAGCTTCCATGTACAACGCACTACCAATTAGTTCCGTTCAAGTTTTGGTAGACGTAATGAAAGAATTTGCAAACAAATACGCATAAATTAAAATGAAAATATTAGCTAACGACGGGATTTCAAAAGAAGGAATCGACCTGTTAACACAAAATGGTTTTGAAGTAGTGACAGCAAAAGTTGAGCAAGATCAATTAGCTGAAGCAATCAATAAAGAAGGATATGTTGCCTTATTAGTGAGGTCTGCAACAACAGTTAGAAAAGATTTAATTGACGCTTGTCCGAACATGAAATTGATCGGAAGAGGAGGTGTTGGAATGGACAATATTGACGTGGAATACGCTCGTTCTATTGGAAGAGAAGTAATCAACACACCTGGAGCTTCTTCCCAATCAGTTGCGGAACTTGTAATGACACACATGTTTTCAATTTCAAGATTCATGAATGATTCTTACAAGCAAATGCCAGCAAATGGAGTTGCGGAATTCAATACTTTGAAGAAAAAATACGGTAAAGGAGTAGAGTTAAGAGGGAAAACTTTAGGAATCGTAGGATTTGGAAGAATTGGTCAAGCTTTAGCTTCTTATGCACTTGGTTGTGGAATGAAAGTGATTGCGGTTGACATGTTCACCAATCCTGTTCAAATTGAAATTCCAATTGAAGGAATGACCAATCCAACCGTTACGGTTACTCCTGTAAGTGACTTAAATTCTGTTATTGGTGAATTGGATTATTTATCTCTACATGTCCCAAAACAAGCAGATGGTTCGGCTGTGATCACATCAACTGAAATTGCTAAAATGAAGGACGGGGCAAGAATTATCAACGCAGCCAGAGGAGGTGTAATTGATGAAGATGATTTGATTAAAGCTTTAGACTCAGGTAAAATTTCTTATGCTGCTTTGGATGTATTTGAAAACGAACCAAATCCAAGAGCAGATTTATTGCAACATGATAAAATAGCTTCTTCTCCGCATATTGGAGCCGCAACAAATGAGGCTCAGGGAAGAATTGGAACTGAATTGGCAGAAAAGATTATCGCTTATTTCAAATAAGAATTTCTAAAGCTGATTTTCGTAGAGTTTTATGACTAAGATTAAACCGTTTCGAGCATTTCGACCAACGAGGGATAAAGCGCATTTAGTAATTTCTAAGCAATATTACGCCTACAAGAAGTCTATCCTAAAGGCGAAGTTAGAGAGCAATCCCTTTACATTTATTCATGTAATCACTCCCGATTATTTCATGAAGAATAAGCCCGCTCCTGGTAGCAGAGAACGGTATGAAATGATTCGTAAAGAATTTGAACGATTTTTAAGTGAAGGGATTTTGTTTAAAGAGGAAGAACCGTCTTTTTACATCTATCGCCAAACTAAGAATGGACATGCTTACATGGGATTGATTGCTGGGGCATCGGTAGAGGATTACGACGAGGGGCATATCAAAAAGCATGAAGCAACACTAACTTCACGGGAAAACATGTTTGCCGACTACCTTGAAATTACTGGTTTTAACGCAGAACCTGTTTTGATTAGCTACCCAAAAGATGAGATTGTTGAGGATATTTTGAATTTGGTCACTCTTTCCCGGCCTGAATACGAATTCACTACTACAGATATCATCACGCATGAATTGTGGATCATTCCGCATCAATACGAAGCCACTTTAATCGAGCATTTTGACCGAATTAAAGACACTTACATTGCAGACGGGCACCACAGGTGTTCTAGTTCCAGTATTTTAGCTCAAAGAAAAAAGGGTAAAAAGGATCTTCCTTCCCAACATTTTCTTGCTCTGTTCATGAATGAAGAAAGGTTGAAAATCTACGACTTCAATAGATTGATATTGGATTTTAATGGGCATACCAAGAAAGAGATAAAAGATCTTTTGTCAGAAAAATTTACTCTGAAAAAATCTGAAGAAGAACTAGTTAAGCCAACCAAAGAACATCAATTCACGATGTATCTTGGAAATAAATGGTATATTCTTGAGCCTAAACCAGGAAGTTTTGATCAGCAAGATGTGGTTGATTGTTTAGATGCAGAAATACTGACTAAGAATGTCCTTAACCCCATATTTGGAATCCACGATCTGAAGACGGATGAGCGCATTCAATTCATTAGTGGAGACAAAGGCATGAAAGGAATCAAGAAGGCTATTGATAAAGGGGATGCTAAAATTGGTTTTGCCCTCTACCCTGTTACGATTGACCATGTCAAGCAAGTTGCAGATGAGAACAGAATCATGCCACCAAAATCTACTTGGATCGAACCTAAATTACGTTCTGGTTTGACGATTTATGATTTAGAAAATGATTAAAGATAATCTTCAAGAAATAAGGTCTCAGATTCCTGAAGGAGTTACTCTTGTCGCTGTTTCCAAGACAAAACCGAACGAAATGCTCATGGAAGCCTATGAAGCCGGACAACGTATTTTTGGAGAAAACAGAGTACCTGAGTTAGTAGAGAAATTTGAAGCCCTTCCTAAAGACATAGAATGGCACATGATTGGTCATTTACAAAGAAATAAAGTCAAATACATTGCTCCTTTTGTGCATTTGATTCACGGAGTAGATAGTTTTAGACTTCTTGAAGAAATCAACAAACAAGCTGAAAAAAACAATCGAATTCAGCCTATTTTGTTGCAGTTTCACATTGCTCAGGAAAGCACAAAGTTTGGATTTGACTGGGAAGAAGTATCTGAAATGTTAAATTCGGCCGATTATCACGAAATGAGAGGAATTGCTTGCCATGGAGTAATGGGAATGGCTACTTTCACTGAAGATGAAAAACAAATCCGAAATGAATTCCAAAAACTTAAAAATTATTTTGATCGATTAAAAACCGAATTTTTCGTAGACAACAATGAGTTCGAGGAGATTTCAATGGGCATGAGTGGTGATTTTCAAATAGCGATAGAAGAAGGCAGTACTATGGTCAGGGTAGGCTCCAGCATCTTTGGAAGCCGAAACTAAAAAAAAGCGATGGAATCCACCGCTTTTAGTATTTTCTAGATTGATAATATTATTCACAAACTACAACCTTATCAGTAGAAGAAGATATTGTAACAATCTCGTTTCTACTTGAATCTAAAATCTTATCTCCAGGATTCACTCCAACATTTTTCGAGCTCTTTGCAGAAACACTGTACTTTGTCGTACCCCCAGATCCTTTTACATAGAAATCCACAGAGGTATTACATTCATTATAAAAACGAACCTGCTGACTATCATTAATTTCTATTTTCACTTTAGATTCGGAAGAAGACATTGAAGCCATTGAAAATCCAAAAGCGATTACTGTTACTGCTATAAATATTGCTTTCATTTTTTTTAATTTTTTGATTGACACTAAGATAACAAATCTATTTGAAAGTTAAAATGCAAAATTCGTTCCAAAAAAAAGGGAGTTAATAACTCCCTTTTCATAACTCTACAATCTATTTTTTTATTGACCGTATAAATTTTGGTCTACTTTAACATTCATTTCTACAGATTTCAAAGTTTGCTGGAAAGTCATTCCACCAGCGTTCATCTCCATCTTTGAAACATATTTCACTCCATCTATATCTTTCCATTCCTGAATAACTGATGAAGTAAAGGTTTTTTGACCTTCAGCTTCTTCCACTGCTTCAATCTTTAAAGGAAGGTTTGTTTTCAAGTCAATGAAGTAGGTTTTTGGATCACTTTCACCTTCAGTGATATTCAATTTATAAGCTTCCTTTCCATCAACTTCTTCAATACCCAGAAGTTCAAGTTTCACGTTTTCGGTATTTAAAAGATCTATATCTTCAAAGATTGTGGTCGCCGTTTTATAATCAGCATTTTCCTCTTCGGAAAACTTTTTGCTCCCTTGCATACTAACCGAACCACCCGATTCTCCATCAAAATAAGATTTCTGAACTACCATTGTTCCCATTTTCACTAATCTGATAAATTTATTTGGCTTTTCAGCGTACATTTCCATTTCGAGTGGTTGAGGAACTTGAGCCAAACTCATCTCATAAACAGATTTCATTGATTTTACTTTTTTACGCATCTTCTCTAATTTCTTCAAATCAGAAGTTCCAAATTTAACAGCGACATAATCTTTTAAAACTTGCTCTGCACTTACTCCTGCAGGAACAGGCTTAATATCCTTAATAACATCACCTTTGTAGTCCATTTTAATCAATTTCCCGTCCGCATCAAATGGCACCAATTTCTCTGCGATATCCTCATTCCCAACAACCACTATATTTGCGGCTTGTGGTCTCAGGTACTTCTTAGCCATGGCCTTCAAATCATCTTTAGAAATCTTTTCGAGTCGCTGCAAATATGTTTGATAATAATCTGCAGGTAAGTTGTACTTAATTCTTCTTAGAGCCAAATAAGCTATTGTAGAAGGGCTTTCCAAGCTTCGAACAAAAGAGCCTGACATCCCTTTTTTTGCTCTATAAATTTCTTCATCAGTGATATCTTTATCCAACATACCTTGAATTTCTCCAAGAATTTGGACAATAGCTGAATCCGTGACCTCATTTCTAAAAGATCCAGTAGTCATAAAATCTCCGTATACTTCATCAGAATTCAAACTTGATCGACAACCGTATGTGTAAGCCTTATCCTCTCTAAGGTTTTGCATCAATCGTCCCGAAAAAACACCACCACCAAGGATACTATTCATCAATTTAGCAGCCATTTCATCTTCGGCACCAGGTTTCAAATCTAGAGGGAAAGTAATTCGGATTTCGGATTGGACGGCACCTTTTTTTGGTACGAAATACACCTTATTCTTCGTTGGTACTTTCACTCCCGCAATAGGAATATTAGGCACATCCGCTTTTTTCCATGAACCAAAAGCCTTTTCCACCTTTGCTTTTAATTCATCTAATGTGATGTCTCCTACGACAACCAAATAAGATATATTCGGTTTAAAAAACGTTTTGTAATACATCTTCACATGATCTAACGAAATGTTATCTACATCATCAGCCGTTTGAACTTCACCATAGGGATGAGACTTACCGAAGTTAGCGACATTTGATACGTTTGCCGCCATTGTTCCCGGATCACTTTTTGCAGTTTCTAAACCGGATTTGTTTGTTTTTTTAATTCGGTCTAATTCATCTTGAGGAAATCCCGGATTTAAGATTACATCAGAGACAATATTCAACAATTCATCTGTATGTTTTTTCAATGATGAGGCAAAAAACCCTTTTGAATTTGCATTAAACGAAGCTCCTAATAGATCTACTTTTTTATCTAACTGATCTTTATTTAGCGTCTGAGAACCAGAATTAAGTAATTCACCAGCCAAATCAGACACTCCGACACCTCCAAATTGCTTTTCATTGAAAGTAGGTACATCCACTGTTAGATTATAAGATACCTTTGGAATATTATGATCTTCCACTAGAATCACTGTTAATCCATTGTCTAATTTATAAACAATAGGGTCTGGAATATTGATCTTTGGTTCTTCCCCAGCGGGTGGTCTTTTTGAACGATCCAATTGAGCTTGTGCATTCACTGAAAGCAAACTCAAAATAAATATGAATAGGATATTTCTTTTCATAACTGTCATTTTTTACTGTTCTGATTTAGGTACATAATGAAGAACAATTCGATTGTCCTTTACATAATACTTTTTAGCCACTCTCAAAATATCTTCTTTCGAAACAGAAAGATACTTCTCCATTTGCTTATTTATTTGATCAGCTGATCCAAAGTAAACATGGAAATTTGCCAGATTTTCACTAATTCCGGAAACCTTAGAATTTGTTGAATAAAAATCTGTTTCGATTTTATTCTTAACAATTTCCATTTCTTCTTCCGTCACTCCTTCTGCAAGTAATTTATCTATTTGCTCATCCATTGACTTTTCTAAATCTTCTGCAGAAACTCCCATATTTGAAATTCCAAGCACCAAAGCCAATCCTGGATGCTCCATAGGTAATGGGAATCCTTGCACAAACAAAGCTTTTTGATCCTTTTCCACCAAAGTTTTATTGAATCGTGCTGATTTAGATCCAGATAATATTCGATTCAAAATTTGAACTGCATAGAAATCACTTGAATTTTGTTCAGGCATTCGGTAACCTAGAAGTACTGCTGGCAATTGTACATTATCTTCAACAATCATTCGCTTTTCTCCTCCAAGAGCTGGTTCAACAGCTGTGGGTCTTGGAATTGGAATAATTTTAGAAGAAACATTAGAAAAATACATCTTCAAAATCTCTTCAGTTGTTTTTGCTCCTAAATCCTTTTGAATTTTCTCTTTCTTTGAATCTGGAGCCCCTGGAAAGTATTTTGCCACAAAATCATCCGGGTTCAAGAACTCCACATCTCTATATACATTCAATTTTTCTCCTGTTGGAATACCAGAAAAATATTTTTTTACAAGTTTCTTTGTCTCTTCAATATTTATGTCTCCAGCAATTGAAAGTGTTGCATTATTAGGAACGTAGAACGTGCGATAAAATTTTATGTAATCTTCTTCAGTTGCGGCATCTAGATGTTCCATCGAACCAATTGGCATCCATCGATAAGGATGAACATCAAAAGCCAAATCAAAAGCATTAGTGAGGAATGTACCGTAAGGCTGATTATCGATACGTTGTCTTTTTTCTTCCTTTACAACTTCTCTTTGTGTTTCCACTCCTAATTGGTCAACTTTTGCATGAAGCATTCTCTCTGATTCCAACCAAAGTCCTAATTCTAACTCATTCGAAGGAAGAAGTTCAAAATAGAAAGTACGGTCCTGTGAAGTGTTAGCATTCAACGATCCACCTGCATCTTCAACTAATTCTGAATATTCACCTCTTCCAATATTGGTTGAACCTTCAAAGAGTAAATGTTCGAAAAAGTGGGCAAATCCTGTTCGATTGGTATCTTCATCTTTAGACCCCACATGGTACAAAACCGAAACTGCAATCAGAGGATTGGTATTGTTCTGATGCAAAATGACGTGCAATCCATTAGGCAAATCATACTCGACAAACTCCACTTTCTTGGGTTTATCTTGAGCATTCGCAACCAACAGACTTCCTGCTACAAATAAACTAGTTAATATTCTTTTCATTGATTTATGATTTTGCGCAAAAATAAGCCTTTTTCAATGGTTATTACAAATTCAATTACGCGAACGGTTGGATATGGTGTTGATTGGCAAAAGCAGTCTTGATTTTTCACCTATCTTTGATTCATGAGAATTTATGTATTTGCACTTTCAGTTATTTTTTGCGCTTCTTTATTGAGTCAGCGAACTGATAATTATAAAGAAATCGCCACTAAATATGTGTATTCGTTTTTTGAAAAATTCAACAATTCTGATAGTTCTGCTTTAGATTTTTTTGCTGAGAACAACCTGATGGCCTCCACGGGAGCAAAGGGCTTTCAATATTCTGATCCACGGCATTTATTTTTAGAATTAGAAAAACTAAAAGGAAGATACCAAGAGGTAATTAGCAATATTGTTGTTACTGGAGATTATTATAATTTGGTTGTCAGTATGGATTATGAATTTTACTTTGATGAAAAACTTCATCACTGCGGTAAAAATTTCTTCATCTTAGGCAAAAATGCCCTTAAACCTATGACGTATCAAATATTAAGCCTGACCGACTCTCGGACAGAATGCTCTATTCATAAATCAGAAAAAGATAGTTTATTCAAGAAACTAGATCAAAAAATGTTAGATTGGCACAAAGCAGCCGGGAATGCTGATTATGAAGCTTATTTTTCGCCAATGGATTCTAGCTTCATTTATTTAGGCACAGATCCCTCAGAGAGGTGGTCTAAAACGGAATTTGCTGCATTTTGCAAACCCTATTTTTCCAAAGGCAAAGGCTGGGATTTTAAAACTAAGGAAAGGCATTGGTATATATCGAAAGATGGAAATACGGCTTGGTTTGAAGAATTATTGGACACACACATGGGAATTTGTCGTGGATCCGGAACTTGGATCTTTACCGATGGTATCTGGAAAATTGCTCATTATAATCTAACTTTAACAATTTACAATGAGCAAATGAATGCGGTAAAAAAAGTGAATATCAAGTAATCGAATCTTTGTCTTCCTTAATTTTTAAAAGCTGATCTAATTTCCCTTCGATGACTTTGAATTTATCTTCAGCATCTTCTTTACTCACCCGATTAAGGTATTTTGCCAAATTAATAGCAATCACAACAGTAATGTATAATTGACCTGCAATGGTTAAGACAATAGCAAAAGATTTCCCCTCTTTCAAAACAGGTGTAATATCACCATAACCCAAAGTTGTCATAGTGACAAAGGAGTAGTATATCAAATCATAAAACGGATACTTCTCTTTAAAAACATGGAAATCCATTTCCTGCATGAAATCCAGTACAACTGCACCGATTATTCCAAGAATAATATATCCTGAAATAGAGTTAATCATTGCATTAGTTGAAGAATTGTGCGGATCTAGAGATAGTTTAAAAATCTCGATTAATACCTTTAAGAAGAAAACACTCCAAAAAATATTTGAGATAAGTAAATCGGAAGAAATTAGATGGAACAAATCAAAGAGAGTAGCTAAAAAATTCAAATAAAACAATATTGTAAATAGATGGCCTCTATTTCCTTTTGGGATCAGAACAAAACCTGATATTGCAATCAACAACATCACAAGATTATAAAAAATTCGAACTACGCCTTTGTCTTGAATTAACGGACCAACGAACAGAAAAAACACTAACGAGACCAGCAAGAGAATGGCATGCTGATTCTTAATCCAACTTGAATATGACTTAATTTTCCTCATTTTTAGTGCTCGTGCATCCTTATTTTCGGATACTTAGAGTTAGGATACGTCTCAATTGAATCAATTGTTTCAGGAATCAGTCCGTCTTTAACTAATACCAAATCCTTTAAATTTGGCTGACCTGCATTGACCCAAGCTGTAAACCAAAAAGAACCAACAGCTAAAACCGCAGCACGCATTCTTTGTTGGACCATATTTTCCATCGAGCTGTGGTAAATAGAAGAAAACTGGGCACTATAGACTTTTACGATTTGTCCACTTCTTTGCTCAAAAGCATACTTATTTTTCTCCCCTACTGAATCTGTAGCTATTTTTTCAAGTAGTAAAACTTTAGGCAATTCGGCATGCGATTGATATATAATCTGCCAAGTATAATCCAACAGTTGATCAATAAAAATTGCTTTTCCTACAAAGAAATCATATTCAGACAAATAAATCTCTACTAGTCTGGACTCCCATAATCCATGAATTCCATGCTGATTGGTAAGCTGTCCATTATAATTCTCTGTAGTATGCAGAGGCACGTGAGCGTCTGATACATAATGACCTAATTCCGAGGAGTATTTGAGAATTTTATTTACATCTCGAGCCTCAAAAGCCTTTTGAAGTTTAAACTGCATCCATTGAATATTCCAAGGCAGGACTCCATAGGCAAAACAGGAATCCCGTCCATAAATCTCTTTGGCATTCGCCCATGCTTTTGGAACCCACATATCAATTGGAAGAGAATCTTTTTTAAAGTGATCCAGATCAATAAAATGCTTTGGCCCCTCATCTTTCACAATATATCTGCGTTTATCCGGAAGAACTGAATTCTCTATGATGTAGTCCATGTTTGCCTTGTAGAAAGCAATCATTTCAGGAGGCAGTGTATAGACAGCCAATTCATTGATCTTTTTATGACCTACAAATCCCCAGGATTTTGATTTTGGTGGTTGATGGGAAAAAGAAACTAGAAATAAACTACAAATCCAGATCTTTATGCTCGTAGAGCTGATCCCCTTTGAGAATCGGTATAACATTGGTTTGATTTGGTGTTAAGCAATATTTTATGTCTTCATTCAGATTGAGGTTGATCAATCTTCTGCGGTGAGAAGAACTTTTTAGGTAACCCATGTAATTATCTTTCGCAGATAAAAACAAATATTTGGCAGCTATCGAGGAGTCTTCAATCGAATGAAAATCCCCAGTAGCAACTAATTTTTCAGAAATCGCTCCAGCACAAATAGTGTCCTCCAAATTGAATTTATTTTGCCAGCCAGAACACAAACAAAGGACATTTTTATTTTGCTGAATTAACCAGTCGCTCAGTGCATCCAAATTAATGAAAGAACCAATTACAACAAGTCCGTCAGGTTTTGCAATATTTATGGATTTCGTACCATTTGTGGTTGAAAGCACGACCGTTTCACCCTTTAATTCAGGATTCATATAAGAATAAGGTGAGTTCCCAAAGTCAAAGCCTTCTACAATTTGTCCCCCTCTTTCAGCACCTACTTTGTATCCTTTTTCTTGATATTCCTTTGCTTCTTCAATGGAAGTAACCGGAATCAAGGATTTAATACCATTATCAAAAGCTGCACAAATAGCAGAGGTTGCTCTAAGCACATCAATTACAACGATAATATCAAACTCATCCTTAAAAAGCGGGTACAAATAAGGAGAAAAACAAACTTCAACTCTTTTCCGGGTATCTTCCATGGGGGTAAAATTAAAAACTCCCTCGGGATTGAGAGAGTTTTTAAGATAATTTTTATTTCTCCACAAAAGGAGGTTTTTTCACTTCTGCCTTTAAGGCTTTGTTTCTTACTTCAATATAGATTTCCGAACCAGGAGCTGAATATTCTGTTTTCACATATCCAAGTCCAATAGCTTTTTTTGTCATTGGAGACATCGTTCCAGAAGTCACAATTCCAATTTCATTCCCATCTGCATCTTGAATGATATAGTCGTGACGAGGAATTCCTTTATCCACCAACTCAAAACCAACTAATTTTCTTTTAACTCCCTCTTCTTTTTGCTTCGCTAAGGCCGCTGAGTTTGTAAATTCCTTCGTGAATTTAGTCACCCATCCCAATCCAGCTTCAAGCGGACTAGTAGTATCCGAAATATCGTTTCCATACAAGCAGAATCCCATTTCGAGTCTTAAAGTATCTCTAGCAGCCAATCCAATAGGTTGAATACCAAAAGATTTACCCGCTGCAAAAACAGCATCCCAAATTTTATTCGCATCCTTGTTGTCAAAATAAATTTCGAATCCTCCAGAACCAGTATAACCTGTCGCAGAAATGATTACGTTATCAACACCTGCGAAAGTCCCTTTTTCAAAAGTGTAATACACCATTTCTTTCAGGTTCACATCCGTCAGAGACTGCATTGCTTCAGCTGCTTTTGGTCCTTGAATGGCAAGCAAAGACATCTCATCACTTCTGTTAGTCATTTCCACTCCAAGATCATTGTGAGACGAAATCCAGTTCCAATCCTTTTCGATATTGGAAGCATTGACTACTAACATATACTCTTCATCGCTGATTTTATAAATGATTAGATCATCTACAATTCCGCCATCATTATTTGGTAGGCAAGAATACTGAGCCTTTCCATCAAATAATTTTGAAGCATCATTGGAAGATACTTTTTGGATTAAATCCAATGCTTTCGGTCCTTTCAAAAAGAATTCACCCATGTGGGATACGTCAAAAACCCCAACACCTTCTCTTACAGTCATGTGTTCGACGTTTACACCTTCGTATTGCACGGGCATATTATATCCAGCAAATGGCACCATTTTAGCGCCCAAATCGATATGCTTTTGTGTTAATGCGGTATTTTTCATTCTCCAGATTTTGGTTTTGGCAAATGTAATATATAATTGAAACTTCCTATTTCCACGGCCTTTTATTTTTTAGGTATTCTTGGAAATTCACAAATCCATCAGAAGTTGTTTGAATCAAAAGCGGAATCCCATTAAAATCGGGAATCTCAGAGAAACAGTGCTAAATAGAGGGTTGATTGCTTCCAATTTCAAGGAAAATTGACTATATTCGCACTCCGAAAAATAGCTATTAATTATGTCGAAACAAGAAACTGCAACCAAAAACGATAAGATCAAACTGGAGAATTTCAAGAAGGAAGTTTTAGATGATTTCAGATTGGCTAGAATCTCGAGAGAAGCTTCTTTATTGGGAAGAAGAGAAGTGTTGACCGGGAAAGCCAAATTTGGAATTTTCGGAGACGGAAAGGAAATCGCCCAAATCGCCATGGCTAAGCAGTTTCAAAATGGAGATTTTAGATCGGGTTATTATCGGGACCAAACCTTCATGATGGCTATCGGACAGCTTACAGTTCGCGAGTATTTTTCTGCCTTATATGCCCATACTGATGTAGAGATTGAACCTGCTTCAGGAGGGAGACAAATGGGAGGACACTTTTCAACAAGGAGTTTGAATGATGACGGAAGCTGGAAAAATTTAATGGAGCAGAAAAACAGTTCGGCCGACATCTCTCCAACTGCTGGTCAAATGGCTCGCTTGGTAGGATTAGCTCAAGCCTCTAAAATTTACAGAAATAACAAAGACTTACACGATAGAACTCAGTTTACCAATAAAGGAAACGAAGTTGCATTCGGAACCATTGGAGATGCTTCAACCTCGGAAGGACCTTTTTGGGAATCAATAAATGCAGCTGGTGTTTTGCAGGTGCCAATGGTTATGAGTGTTTGGGACGATGGATACGGAATTTCAGTTCCAAAAAAATACCAAACGACCAAAGCTTCTATTTCTGAAGCACTTTCAGGTATGCAAAGAACCAAAACCAAAACTGGTTATGAAATATTAAAATCGAAAGGTTGGGATTATGCTGATTTGGTTGAAACCTATGAAAAAGCAGTAAAAATCGCACGTGAAGAGCATGTTCCTGTATTGGTGCATGTTGAAGAAGTGAATCAGCCTCAAGGGCACTCGACTTCTGGTTCTCATGAAAGATATAAATCACCTGAAAGAATGCAGTGGGAACAAGATTTCGATTGTATTGAAAAGTTTAAGTCTTGGATACTGGACTTTAAAATTGGTGATGAACCATTAGCTAGTTTAGAGGAGTTAGAAGAAATTGAAAAAGCAGCAAAGAAACAAGTACGAGAAGAAAAGACAGAAGCTTGGAAACTATTCACTGAAGATATCAAATCTGCTTTGGCTCAGGCAACTTCACACATGGAAGCTTTGGCTAATTCAAGCTCAAAATCAGTAGAAATCAATGAAGTTGTGCAAAGCTTGAAATCGACTTTGGATCCGATTAAAAAAGACGTGCTTTCTCATGCGAAAAAAGCGCTAAGAATTGTCCGAGGAGAAAATTCTATCGAAAGAACAAATTTGATCAACTGGATTAAAAAATATACAGCAGAGAACAATAGAAAATATGGTTCGCATCTTTATTCTGAAGGAACAGAACAGATTGCAAATATTGATCCAGTGCCTGCAGAATACAACGGTGAAGACCTTGTTGATGGAAGAATCATCCTTAAAGAGAATTTCGAAGAAATCTTCACTAGATATCCTGAAACTTTAACTTTTGGAGAAGACACCGGAAAAATTGGTGGTGTGAATCAATCCATGGAAGGTATGCAGGAGAAATTTGGAACCTTGAGAGTTTCTGATACTGGGATTAGAGAGCTCACTATTATTGGTCAAGGAATTGGAATGGCAATGAGAGGATTGAGACCAATTGCGGAAATTCAGTACTTGGATTATTTACTGTACGCCATTCAGATTATGTCTGATGATTTAGCTACGGTTCAATATAGAACGGTAGGTGGACAAAAAGCGCCATTAATCATTCGAACTAGAGGACACAGATTAGAAGGAATTTGGCATTCAGGGTCTCCAATGGGAATGATTATTAATGCCTTAAGAGGAATGTACGTTTGTGTACCGAGAAATATGACTAAGGCAGCGGGAATGTACAATACACTTTTAAAATCTGATGATGCAGCTCTCGTTATTGAGCCATTGAATGGGTATAGAACAAAAGAAAACAAACCGACCAACCTTGGAGAATTCTGCGAACCACTCGGAATACCTGAAATTGTTCGAGTAGGATCAGACATTACTGTTGTATCCTATGGTTCTACCTTTAATTTATGCGTTGAAGCGGCTAACCAATTGGAAGAATATGGGATTTCTGTGGAACTAGTGGACGTTCAAACTCTAATTCCTTTCGACGTACATCATGAAACGGTTGAATCCATTAAGAAAACTAATAGACTTCTAATTGTAGATGAAGACGTTAGTTCTGGAGCTTCAGCTTATATTCTTGACAAATTACTTAACGAACAAAATGCATATTATCATTTGGATTCGAAACCTGAAACATTGAGTGCAAAAGATCATCGTCCTGCATATGGTTCGGACGGAGACTATTTCTCCAAACCAAGTGTGGAAGACATCTTTGAAAAAGTGTATGCGATTATGAGTGAAAGCAATCCTACTGCTTTTCCATCGATTTATTAAATTACTAAGATTCAGCTTTTTATTTGTTGATATTTGTTAATATCATTGTGAAAATCTTTTGACTTAATCTTTGGTCGGAAGTATGAAAATATTAATTTAGTGTCCAATCTTTAATACTTATATAACATGGAAATTACTGAATTGAAAAACTGGTTTATGTCAATGATCAAACCATCTGGTCTCGACACGAAGCCATCTGCAGAACCTGCAAAAATGGAAGGATTACTCTCAAGAAAAGATTATTTTGGAGTTGCTTTTGGAGCTTTATGTTTGACCGCTATTCTATTCTTTCTTGGAGGATTTTCAGGACTTATCAAAGACGCTTTTGCAGATCCTGAAGGCTTCTCAAATACCATGAGTGCTTTGATGATCCTTATTGGATTGGGAAGCTATGTGTATGCCCTTAAATTTAAACCTAACTCAAGATACTGGGGTGAAGTTGGAACCTACTCATTAGTTGTGTTCTTTACTGCTGGTTTCATGATGTTAGGAGGAACGATGGAATGGTGGGATGAGCCAAAAACTGGTATTTTTATTTTACTATTTCTTTACATTCCAGTTCTTTATCTAAGAAAAAATGTCCTTGGAGGATTATTCTATGCTGGACTGCTTCTTACTTACATTGGTGCAGGATCGGCAATTAGCCCTGTTTTACGTTTAGTAGGTGGAAGAGAAGTAATGGCTTATATTGCAGGAGGTGAGTTTACTTCTTTCTGGTTCTGGTTCTTCTTTATAGTATATATTCCCTATTTCACATTGTCTTTCAGAGAGAATTTCAGACCTGGAATTGAAAGTATTTTATTAGGTTATAGTTTCGCAGGCCTTTTACTTATGGGCGTTGCATCTGCTTTAGGATCACATCAAGTTTTTGGAACATTGTTAGCTGGTTCGCTTTTATATTTGATAGGAAATATCGTGTACAAACATAATTACATTGTTTTCAAGCCATTCCAAGTAATTTCGGTCATCCTATTTATTACAATGGGATACAGTATGATGTCTAAAGGTGCGATGGTAGGTCTGTATGGAGCCTCAGGGTACCTTTCATTTGTTGACTCTATCTTGAAAGAATGGACTGCTTATATTGTGATTTTAATCTTGGCTGTTGCGGCATTTATGGTTTTCATGATTTGGAAATCTGAATATGTTGACAACGATAGAAGAGCCAATGTATTCGCTGTGGTACTTCCATTTTATTTCCTTCTAATGGCTCCATTTGTAAATTGGGGATTAGAAGACGTTGTTGTTCTCGTAAATATTTTGGTAATGATTGTTTTATCTGTAATGGTTATTCATTATGCACTGAAAGACAACAAGTGGTATAATTTAATTTGGGCTCCAATATTTACGGTATTAGGATTGATAGCTCTTGGATCCGAATTGGATGCAGGGGCAAAGTTCAATTCGTTTATGTTGATCGTTGGTGCTGGATTCCTAGGAGGTATCGTATTCAAATATCTACCTATAATTGGAGAAAGTGCAGCCCCTGGTGATGTTTCTACTGAGTCAGCTCCAAGTACTCCTACTCCTACTCCTACTCCTACTACCGAGCCTGTTGCAAAGGAGGAGCCAAAAGCAGATCAAACAAATGAAGAAGCAGCCAATCAAGCAACTTCAGAAGAAGATAAAACAGAATAAAATTTTTTATAATTATTTATAAAGGGCTGAGCAATCAGCCCTTTTTTTGTTTTTGTTCTATTCTTTCTTTTTTCCTTAAGTAAATAGGTATTTTTTCTGAAATCTTATCACAGAATTTCTTTACTTGAGGATCTATTCTTTTGAAATTTGAAGGTGTAATCCCAAAAGTTCTTACCCAAATTTCTGTCTCATTAAAATCCTGATCTAAAAGCATAATCACATTCATCCCAGTTCCTGGTGAATTTCCCCAAAAGGCAAGGTAAAAATTATCTAAATTCGGCTGAATGGAAGATTCTCGAACTAAACTATCACTCAAAAAAATACCTTGCGTATCCCCTTCTTTTAATTTCTTGTATTCGGAAGAATAAATAAAAAAGACACGATCCCCTAGGTATTTCCGAAAAGAGCGAACTATTTCCTTATTGGTTCCTATGGTTTCTAATCTTAAGGTCTTAGCTAGCGCATCATTTCCAGATTCCTCAGCGGCACGAATTTGATTTTTAGCTGTTTTTAATCTTACAATAACGATGTAATCAGAAGAATCCATTTGTGCTAAACTAAATTGTCCGGAAAAAACAAAAGCGCAGAATAAAAATAAGGGCAAGATTCTAGTCATAGTCATGATGCCCTTAAGATAATCAAATTCTAAATTATTTTTTGAGATATTTATTCTACGGTTGGTTTAAGTGAGTATCTAGCTCTGTAAAATGGACTTATTCGTATAAAGCACCTATTCTAAACCTTTGAGATAAGTGAAGAAAATACCAAATAAAAAAAGTTCACCGATAAGTCCTTTCTACACAAGGTACCTATCCTTTGATAATTATTTAAAGGTTAGTTTTTCATTTTTTTCCAAACCACCTCTTTGTGTTGGGATATCCGTATCGACCCAAAAATCTATCTGGTCTTTTTTTACATCGATGAATAAAGTTGCATTCAACTCGGGCATTTCAGGAACCAGGTAATCCAAAGATTTGTAAACTCCATTTGATCCGGACTTCTTTGCTGTCCCTATAAATGATTGAAAATTTGAACTCACATTTAAATTCTTTCTTTCTTGCCAAAATACATAAAATTGAATAGTATTATCATCGATCTGATAAATGGCGATACCGCTTTCCTCAGTGTATTTCGTTTGATCCGCTGCAAGTAAGTTTCTACTTTTGTCTTTATTCACCAACTTCAACTCTAGGTTTTCAAGTTTTTTATAAACCTTGTTCACCAATTTAAGAGAGAGTTCGTCAAAGGTTTTCGTCTTTCCCTGAATAATATTACCATTCTTAAGGTATATTGCAATATCGTTCATTAAAAAGCTTCCAAACTTTATAGAATCTTGCTTGCCGTCGATATCGCAAACACCCCATATAGTTGACTCTCCTGCCACAATATGTAATTCAACACCCGTACCAGAATAGTCGTAAATTGTAGGATTTCTTTCTGCGATTTCAGACCCACTATGTGATTGGGAGAAAGAAAATCCAAAATAAAAAGAGAAAGTGAAAAGTAAAAGGAATTGTTTCATAGTTGATTGCTTTTATAATTATAGTTCAAAAAAAATAAATCCTCAGCTAAAGTAGAAAAATACTTTCTTAAATCGACATACTAGTTTTTAAACAACAAATAAGAACTTATTAAAAGAGTTTAGGGAATAGCTTAGGAACATTTTTCTTGTATTCTAGATAACCCGATCTACGTTCTGCCATTCTTTTATCTTTCATCGGTATAGAAATAAAGAGAAACATTAGAATCAAAGCAATAACTCCTGTACTCGTATACCAGGGTGCATTGTATGCTAATCCGGAGAGAAAAACACCAGTCCAAAACAGCATTTCCCCTAAATAATTTGGATTTCGACTTTTGCTCCAAATTCCAGTATCCAAAAGATCTTCTGTTTTAGGATTCGGTCGTTTTCTAAATTTAGCCAATTCATTATCTCCTTGAAACTCGAACCAAATCCCTGACAGAGAAACCATCACCCCCAAAAAAAGCATCCATTCGAATTTAGGCGAAGGTCCAACAACAGAAAAAACAGGCCAGAAACAGGCAAAAACCATTAAGGTTGGAAACAAATGAATCCCAAGAAAATTTACAACTGGATATAATTTACCAGATTGTTTTGCAAGATCAACATACCTAAAATCTTCATGATGAAATCCTGCCCAACCTCGAGCCCAACTTAAAGTTAAGCGCCATGACCATAAAGAAATTACTGCAAAAACCAGCCATTGTTTCCAATCCAAATATTGGTATAATTCCACTGCAAAAACTAAAACAAAATAGAAAGGAATAACACTCCAATAAGCATCATACACCGAGCTATTTTTCTTTATCAAACTAAATACAAATGCGACCCCTGTCATAACAAAGTCTGCAATTAAGAAATCCAAAATAATTGAAGTTGTTTGTATAAATTTGTACGAAAAGATACCTGCCATTGCAATAATGACGTAGATGAGCGTAATTTCCAATAAGGCTTTTTGTTTGTTTGTCATAAAATTTGAGTTTGATAATTTTCCAAAACTAAATATTTTGAATTGAACTCTGGAATTTTGATTAAATCTTCTTTAGAGGGTGACCATGTGATTTTAGCAAACTTAGAAACAATTCCTTTAGCAAATTTATTCTCATCATGAGTAGCTGCCACAAATTTTGGATTCAGATCTCTTAAAAGCTGCTTTACACTTTCTAATCCCGGTGAAACCTCTCCTCCGAGAAAAACGGGTAGTTTGTACCGATTGAAAGGAGTTAATAAAAGATCAAAATTGGGCAGAGATGAAATCAGTTCCTTCATTTTACTATCCAATTTAAATCCATGAGTGGCAAGAAATACAGCATTTTTTCCATCCTCGAGAATCAATCCATCATAAATCGGATCAATTTTTCTTTTTGTTGGTAAATGATGAATTTTAAAACCCTTTAAACCTAGGAAGTCTAATTCTTTTTCAAAAGGATGGAAACGAACATCAGGAAGTATTCTTTTTACTGATTTGGAAATGGATTTAGGTCCAATTATTATTTGTGGAGACAACTTTCCGAGGGTTTCTTTATGAAAATGATCTGGGTATTTTTGTGTAATCAAAACGAAATCATATTCCGGAACATCTTCAAATGCTATTGGAGGAGTCCGATGCCACTGAGTATTGAACCATGGAAAATAATCCACCTCCACACCTGTAAGCCATGGATCCACTAGAATTTTGATACCATTCAAATTCAACCACCAGGAATTATCCATGTTTAATCTCCTAATTTCAATCATACTATTCAAACATAGTCTTAGAAAAAAAGTTCAGGAAAGAAGTAAAAAGAAAACCCGTCAACAACTGGGTCAACGGGTTCATCTATTATCGGTATTGAAACTATTAAGAAATTACTGTAATATCTTTTTCTTCGATGATTCTCCTCAAATTAATCAAAGCGTAACGCATACGTCCCAAGGCTGTGTTAATTGAGATATCTTCTTCTTCAGCAATATCTTTAAACGACATTCCCTTATAGATTCTCATTTCCACCACCTTTCTTTGTGACTCAGGTAAAGTTGCAACCAAAGTCTCTAAATGCGTAGCTATTTCATCTAAAACAATCTCATCCTCAACATTGGAATCTGAGAGTGGAAGAATGTCAAAGATGTTGAAATCCTCATTTTTCGAAGAAGACTCTGAAATCAATCTCATTTTCTTATTCTTCCTAAAATGATCGATTACCAGGTTGTGACAAATGCGCATTACCCAGGGAAGAAATTTACCTTCCTCGTTGTATCTTCCTCCTTTAAGAGTTTTAATAATTTTAATAAAAGCATCCTGAAAAATGTCTTCGGTTAGGGCCTCGTTTTTTACCATCATAAAGATGTAATTGTAAACGCGGTTCTTGTGTCTTAAGATCAAAACCTCAAACGCCCCTTCGTTTCCAGAAATATACAGCTTAACTAATTGCTGATCATCAAGTTTAGCGAAATCCATAATCTACCCTCCTTTTAGTGGTTACTAATTAATCTAAATTTTCAAGAGTAGAAATGTATCTATACGCAATTAGTTTTTTGATTTGTAATTACAATAATAATAAATTTAAATTGGATTTCAAAATATTAGTTTGCTTTGATGGCCCTATCCATCTCTCTTTTGGCATCTTTTTGTTTCAAATCTTGTCTTTTATCATGTAATTTTTTACCACTTGCTAGGTAAATACGCAACTTAGCTAAACCATCATCATTGATAAATAAATGAGTGGGTACAATCGAATACCCTTTTGTCTGAACCTTTTTAAAAAGTTTATCCAATTCTTGTCTTTTTAGCAATAATTTTCGATCTCTCCGAGGTTTATGATTCAAATAGGAAGCATTATCATATTCAGCCACATGCATATTCCGAACAAACAATTCATCCTCAACAAAAACACAATATGCCTCTGCAATACTCGCTTTACTATTTCTAATCGATTTGATTTCCGAACCAGTTAACTGAATACCAGCCACAAATTCATCCTCCAATTGGTATTCAAATTTGGCTCTTTTGTTTTTGATATTGATGTGATTCGCACTCATTAAGCGAAGTTAGTGAAAATCTATCGATTAGTGATGTTTGGATCTTTAGATGATTACTAGTTGAAAATTATTTCCCCATCCTTCGATGAGCACTTTATAACTAGAACCTTAATTATTCTTAATTCTTAATTTAAAATAGCAATTTTCACCCCCTTTTCAGTTTGCATTCCTCTTATTTTTGGTTTATAAATCTATAAAGCAACAAATTATGAGAACAGGATTTTATATCACAGCATTTATTTTTTGTTTTGGAGTTAATAGTCTTCAAGCAAAAGTTTGTAAACAAGTAGAAAACTCAATTTCACAAGTTCAAGAATGGGTCAATCAAAATGTCAGATACCCTGAAATAGCCAAGCAGCAAAAGAAGGAAGGAATTGTTTTTGTAGAATTTGAAGTCAGTAACGGAAAAATTGCCTCATCAAAAATCATCCAAGAAGCTGACCCAAGTTTAAATCAAGCCGCTCTCAACATCGTGCACAATCTTCCTTCTGATTTGTTGAAGTCTACTGAAAAAGCAATCTATATTTTACCGATTAAGTTTGATCTCATATAGATTGCGCTGTACTTTTGACACTTGTTCTACGACCCGGTTTCTCACAGTTTCCGGGTTTTTTCTTCTCTTAATTCATCCTGATACACAATAAACTATTCAAAGAAAAAAACCGCCCTGGATCCGGCGACCCCTGACGGTTTTCACTTACTACAACTAAATAAAACCTTAACCTGTCTTATTGCCATCCTCCACCAAGCACTCGATACATGCTTACAACGGCACTTAATTGTTGTTGTTTAATTTCGATCAACTCCATTTTAGCTTCTAAAGCATCTCTTTGCGTCAATAATACTTCCATATAATCAGCTCTTGCCGACATAAACAAAGTATTGGCCACATTAATTGATTTATTCAAAGCTTCAACCTGTAATGATTTCAGATCGTAGCTTTGTTTCAAATTATTGATTTTGGACAAATTATTCAGGACTTCCGTATAGGCAGTCAGTATGGATTTTTCATATTCATAAACTGCTTGAAGCTGTCTTGCATTGGCTGAAATATACTCTGCCTTAATTGCTGCACGATTTAAGAGAGGAGCAAGCAGATCGCCTAAGATATTATAAGCAAGAGACGCTGGGGTATTAAAGAAGTATTTGAAATTGAAGGCATTATATCCAAGTCCGAGCGTAATTCTCAGAGAAGGGAAAAACTTTGCTTTCGCAACTTTCACATCCAATTTTGAAGCGATTAAATTGTACTCAGCCATTCGGATATCGGGTCTATTTTCGAGCAACTGGGAAGGCACCCCAGTAGAAATTGAATCTGGAGTGAGTTCCATAAAAGAACCTGAATTTCTTTGAACTGGTTGAGGAAATCGCCCTACTAAGAAATTAATCCTATTTTCAGTTTCTACGATGCTCTGCTTGATATAGAACAAACGGCTTCTATTTTTTAGTACCTCGGCTTCAAATTTTCGAATTGCCAGTTCCGTAACTTTGGCAGCCTGTTTTTGCATTTTCACTATCTCCAGAGCATTTCTTTGAATCTCCAAGTTTTGCTGAATAATTTCCAATTGATTATCCAAGGCAATCAACTCAAAATAAGAATGAGCGATTTCGGAAACTAATTTGGTCACCATAAAATTCTTTGCTTCAATACTTGAAGTGTATCTTGACAATGCAGCATCTCTTGCATTCCGAAGTTTTCGCCAAATATCAATTTCCCATGAAGACTCTAATCCAACGCCGAAATCTGGTAGATGCTCTGGTGTTTTCTTTCCATCTGCAATTTCGGACATATCATCAGCAGCTCCTTGACTAGTGTGACGACCTACTTTTTCAATACCTGCTCCTACCCTAAGATTCAAATCCGGTAATATTTCACCTTTAGCTCTTAAAATTTCGGAATTGGCAGCGGTGATTTCCGCGATTGTGATATTCAATTCCATATTGTTTTTTAACGCGGTATCTATCAGAGCGATCAGACAAGTATCCTTGAAGAAATCTCTCCATTGAATGTCTGCAGAATTTGTAGAATCAAGAACAATTGATGAATCCAAAGCACCATTAAAAGAGGTTGGTACATTTTTATTCTCATCTTTTACTGCAATTTTCGGAATTCCACAAGAGTTAATCAGGATGGCAAATACAGCCATCCCGATTATACTATAAACTAATCTTCTATCTATTGTTTTCATCACTTTCATGTTCTTCAGTTAGCGGATCAAAATCTTCATCCTTAATCAATTTTCTTCCTTCTGCGATTTTTCCAAAAATGTAATACAGTCCTGGAACGATAATCACTCCAAATACAGTCCCAAACAACATGCCTCCTAGAGCGGACGAACCAATTGTTCGGTTCCCAATAGCACCAGGACCATGGGCCATTACTAATGGAATCAATCCTGCAATAAAGGCAAAGGAGGTCATTAAAATGGGTCTAAATCGAACCCTGGCTCCTTCAATAGCTGCTTCTAGGACAGTAGAACCTTGCTGTTGTTTTTGAACTGCAAATTCCACAATCAGTACAGCATTTTTCCCTAGTAATCCAACCAGCATGACCAATCCAATTTGAGCATAGATATCATTAGCCAATCCCATCATTTTAATTAACAAGAAAGATCCAAAAACACCTGCTGGCAAAGAAAGTACAACCGCCCAAGGAATGATAAAACTCTCGTATTGAGCAACAAGAACCAGGTAAACAAATGCCAATACAATTAAGAAAATATAAATCGCTTCATTACCTCTTGCTACCTCATCTTTCTGCAAACCAGCCCAGTCAATTCCATATCCTGTGGGTAATGATTTAGCCTCTTCCTGAATTGCTTTTATGGCTTCCCCAGAGCTATATCCTTTAGCTGGATTACATCTTATTGATGCCGTAGTATACATATTGTATCTATTAATCTCGTAGATTCCCTGAGACTTCTTGATTTTCATAAAAGAAGAATATGGAACCATTTCATCGTATTTGTTTTTCACATAAAGTTTCATGATATCCTCTGGAAGTCTTCGGTAGGAAGGATCAGATTGCACAAAAACCTTGAAAAATCTACCAAACTTGATGAATCCAAGATCATAGGTACTTCCGATCAAAATGGAGAGGTTTTCCATTGCCTTTCCAATCGAAACTCCTTTCTGCATAGCCAACTGATTGTCTATCTCTAATTCATACTGAGGGTAATTGGCGCTGTAGAAAGTAAAAAGGTTTGAAATTTCAGGTCTTTTTTCGAGTCGATCCATAAAATCTTGGGTTATCTTCTCGAATTCCCGATAATTTTCACTGTTTTGTTTTTATCTAGAAGCTGAAGTGCAAACCACCTGCTGCACCATAACCTGGAACCGCTGGCGGATCAAAGAATTCAACGCTTTGGCACCTGAGATTTCTGAGGCTTTTTTCCTCTAATTCCTTCATAATCTCTTTCACCGTATGTTCCCTCTCACTCAGGATCTAAGTTTGTCCGGCAGTGTGCCCTGATGTAGAGCCACGACCTTGGGTTAAGATCTCAAAACCTGCCAGAGAAGAAACAGACCTCCCACCGTCTCGTCTACTTCTGCTTTTGCAGTCCTCCTTGTAACCTGACTCTTCATAGGTTCTCTCTAAAGTAGAACCCGGAGGCGTTTGAACAACAGCATATATCATCCCTTGATCCTCTGCAGGAACAGATCCGGAAGCAAAGATTGAGTTACCTGAAAGATTCATATCCGAAAACGAAGAGCATAATCATCGTCACCAATCTCCGATCAACAATCTTACGAAGCAGTTCCGCAACCTCTGATTGGTTTGTCCAGCGGCTGACCAGAGCCGTCAAGAAAAACGATTGAGCAAATGTCTCTTTCTAGGTTTTGCGTGCGTATCTCTTAGAATAATTGCGCAAAGAACCGGAGTAACTGTAAGCGCGACAATTCCAGATAGAATAATGGAAGATGCCATTGTTATGGAGAACTGTCGATAAAAAATCCCCACCGGACCTGACATAAAAGTTACAGAATGAATACCGAAGCCATCAAAGGGTTATCGCGATAATCGCCCCACTAATTTCGCCCAAAACCTTTTTTACAGCATTGTATGGACGAGATGCTCTTCTTCCATTTTAGCATGAACTGCCTCCACGTGACAATCGCATCATCCACTACAATACCAATTGCCAGTACCAGAGCAAATAGAGTAATCAGGTTGATGGTAAGTCCGAATGCCTGAATTACAAAAAATGCTCCAATTAAGGAGATTGGAACCGCAAGAATAGGTATCAATGTAGAGCGCCAATCCCCAAGGAAAATGAATACAACCAAAGCAACAAGAATAAACGCATCTCGTAACGTATGCGTTACCTCTTCTATAGAAGCATCCAAGAAATTCGAAACATCATAACTGATTTCAAAATCCATTCCGGGAGGAAAGTCCTTTTTCATTTCCTCCAATTTTTCCTTGATTCGATCAATTACTTCGATTGCGTTACTTCCATAGGTTTGTTTCAGCATAATTGCTGCAGAAGGATACTCGTCTTTATTGGAATAAATATCGTAATACTCTGATCCTAGTTCGACGGTAGCCACATCTTTTAATTTCAACACTTCTCCATCCGGTGTTGCGCGAATTATCACGTTTTCGTACTGTTCAGGCGTATTGAAACGTCCCGGATATGTCAATACATACTCCATTGCTTGAGATCGCTTACTATCGGCCCGACCAATACGACCTGGAGAACCAATAATACTTTGTTCATTTAAAGCCTCCATAACTTCATCTGTTCCGATATTGTAGGCTCTTAAACGATCTGGCTTTAACCAAATTCTCATGGCATATTGGCGGCTTCCTAGAATTCTTGCCTGCCCTACACCTTCCAAACGTTGCAATTCTGGCATCATTTGGATATAGGCATAGTTGAAGATGTAATTCATATCCGCAGCACTTGTATCCTTGCTGTACAAATTGACATACATTAACATGTTGGGCATTACCCTTTGAACACGTACACCTTCCAACTGTACAATTGGTGGGAGCCTGTTTTTTACCTGAGCAATTCTGTTGTTGATATTCACAACCGCTTGGTTTGGATCAGAACCTTTGTGGAAAACGATCTGTATGTTTCCTTCACCCGAGCTTTCAGCAGTTGAGAACATATATTTCATACCTGGTACCCCGTTTATTGCTTGTTCTAGAGGAATTAGTACAGATCGTACCATTACCTTCGAACTTGCACCCGGGTAAGACACCTGAACTTGTACAGAAGGTGGTGCGATTTCAGGGAATTGGGATTTTGGAAGCGTGTTCAGAGAAAGCATCCCTACAAATACAATAAGCAGAGAAATTACGATGGACAGCGCTGGACGTTTGATAAATCTATTAAACATTGCGTTTGAATTAATTAGTTTGTAGTTCCGTGAATTATTCTGCTTTCAATTTCAATCTAGAAAGGACTTCAGAGGGTTCTTCGAATTCAAATTCAATTTTGTCATCGTTTCTAACCTTTCGAATTCCTTCGAGCAATATTTTATCTTCTTTCGAAAGTCCTCCAGAAATAATAAATAAATCCTGTAATTCGGCTTGAATTTCGATTTCTCTTTGATGAACGGTATTGTCTGCATCAATTACCCATACATAGAGTTTATCCAAAATCTCGAAAGTCGCTTTTTGCGGAATAATCATTGCATCTTTAGTTGGTATTTCCATTCGAATATTCCCTGTCTCACCATGTCTTAAAAGGCCTTCAGGGTTTTCAAATTTTGCTCTGAAAGCGATATTTCCTGTTTCATTATTGAAATCAGCCTCAATTGTTTCTACTACCCCATCATGATTAAAAAGTTTATTATTAGCCATCATCAACTTAACTTGTATGACACTATCCTTTTTAACATGGTCCATATAGTCCAGATATTCTGCTTCAGGAACATTGAAATAAACCCAAATAAATGAGTTATCGGAAAGAGAAGTAAGCAAGTCCCCCTCATCAACCAAGCTTCCTAATCGAACCTGAAACCGATCCATAATACCCGTAAAAGGAGCTCTTATTTCTGTGAATCCTAAATGAACTCTTGCCAGCGCCAATTCTGCTTTTGCCTTATCGAATTTGGCTTTTGCGAGAGCCAATTCATTTGGAGAGACAATATTGCTATCCGCTAAAATTTTAGTATTTCTATATTCAATCTCTGCAAATGCGGCTTCAGCCTCGGCTTTTTGCATTTCAGCTTGATAAAGGAGAGGCATAACTTGAAACATTAATTGACCTTTTTGAACAAGTTGACCTTCGTCTACGAATATTTCTTGCAAATACCCTTTTTCCAATGCTCTTAATTCAATATGCTGAATTGAGCGAATTTGGCATACGTACTCTTTAACGACCGTTGTATCTTTAAAAATTGGGCTTGTTGCTACCATTCGTGAATGCTCCTCTTCTTTTTCTTTTTCCTCGGAACAACTTGTCATCCATAGTGCGGCTAGCGCGATAAATAGGAATAATTTTTTATTCATTGTAATTTGATTTAATAATATTATTTCGTTGAAGTAAATTTGATATTCAAAATTTTAGGCTAAAAATTTTATTTCCAGCGCAATAGGATTGCTGAACAAGATCAACATCCATTTTTGATCCAGTAGGATCTATAAATATCAAATCAAATTTGGAAAACCTCTATAAGAAGTCTAGAATTCGCATTCAGAATACGAATAAGGTGTGCTCTAAACTTTAGACCACAGTGAAGTTCAAACTGAGAAATTCGAAATTCAAATGATTTCTCATCATCCTCTAATAAAGTTTTGAAATCGCTATGAGTGAAATCGTGTAAACGATCATCATCATCGTCGTCGTCTTCTTGCCCATTGACGAGCATTTCCTCTAAAAAAGAAAAATGATTAAAATTTCTCGTAGACGAATGAAGTTGCTCTTGCTTTTGATTTTGGATAGAAGCAGAAGCTTCCTGAGCAAGTTGCGCGTTGTCAACTACAACCATTAATGTCGATGCGTTCAGAGCAAAAAGCCCTACAAACATTGACAAAAGAGTAATTAAAATATTTCGTTGTAGTGTTTTCAATTCAGTTTTTTGATCCGTTTAAATCTTTATCCGAATTCTTTTTTACAAAGGTATATAAATCTAATTCTGCATTTCCTATTCATTGTTCATTTATTTTGTTAACGAATTCTTAATAAATGTAATTTTCTTTAGATTAGTAAATCTATGAATTCATACCGAATTGTATCTATTTCATTATTAATCTTGCTATTACACTCTTGTGGAAGCCCAAAAGAAGTGATTTCAATAGTTGAAGAAAGATCTTTTAGTGGTTTTCTGGAAATTGAAGGTTATTATCAAGGCAAAGATCTTTTTGTTCAAAAAACTTACACCGAAACCAATGAACTTTGTGCTTACAAGATTCTTTTGAATGATCAGGATGTTTCAGATTCCCTTGAGCTCCATGCCACCGCTTTTCAAATTGATTTTAAGAAGTTAGGCTTGAGTATGGGCGATTCAGTGAATTTAAAAATCTACCATTATGAGAATTGTCTACCTAAAATTTTGAATTCTGAGGTTCATTAATGATTTGTTCATCTAAAAGCTAGGATATTTTTGTAGATTTAGTCCACTTTAAAAATGATAAAAATGAAAACACTCCTATTGATTCTCCCTTTTTTGTTTGTTGGCCAATTAATCGCTCAAAATGAAGAAGATATTGTAAAAGATATCCGCAAAAAATACGCAGAAGCTCGAGCAAATTATTCCAAATACACCAAGAAAACTGTGGAGATGATGGATGAATCCACTGAAGGAGGTCAGATCGTTGCCTTTTCAGATGCTTCAGAAATTAAATTACTGGAGATTGAATGGTCTGGTGAAATGGGGAGGAGAACGATAGAATACTATTTTCACAACGGTGAATTGTATTTTGCATTTGAACAGATTTACAACTACAATGCTCCGATTTATTATGACATGGAAATGGCAAAGGAAAATGGTGATGAGCCACATGATCCGAGCAAAACAACTGTCAAAGCCAATCGCTATTACTTCCATAACAATCATCTTATTAGATGGTTAGATCCTGAAAAAAATAAAGTAGATGTAAAAACAGAAGAAGCCGTTGCAACTGGCAAAGAATTACTTTCAGATTCTTCTATCAAAAAAGATAAATGTAAGTAGTGTAGTGTCCTCCATTTGTTTTGAATCCTTTATCTTCGTTAAAAATCTCATTTCCAATGAAAAAGAAAAGTCTAGTTATTGCCTGTTTATTGCTTTTATCCTGTGAAGGAGCAATTAAAAACTCTGATGCAGAAGTGAAAGAACCACAAGGAGCCGAAGTAGAAGACAGCACCATGGCCTCTCAGGAAAGTACGGAGAACCAAGAAACTGAAACCAAAGTTGAATTGCCCACTGAAAAAGTGGATATTCTTGGTTATTGGGTGGGTTATTTTGAACCAGACAAGAAGAAAATAAAAGACTTCAATGAAATGTGGGTAGATGAAGGATTTAATTGGAATCGAAATAACAAAATCAACATTTCCATTGATCGAGTGGTTGGAGAACAAGTTTACGGGCACAGTGTTGTAGCCGGAAATGATAGACCCTTTGAAGGAAGTATCAAAAGAATTGCTCAAGGAAACGACACCCTTTATCAGATTAAAGCGAAAGAACCGGGAGATGATCAATACGATGGGGCTTTTGAATTTTCAATAGAAAATGGTCAACTTAAAGGAACTTGGACAGCCAACAGGAATTTAAAGATCAAGTATAGAATCTATGAGTTGGAAAAGAAAACCTATCAGTACAACCCAGACATCATGCTAACCCACACTGGACCATATGTGAACTGGACTAAAAGGATAGATAAAGTAGAGACCTATGGCGAAGGAGATGAAGTTGAAGAATGGATTTACAGCTCATATGGTTCAGCAACAGACAAGATCTATAAGGTAAATGCTTCTAACACCCTATTAAAGAAGGGAGATGTAGAAAACATGAAAAAAGGAGATTTAACAATCATCAGAAACACCATTTATGCCCGACACGGTTATTCCTTTAAATTCCAGCCTTTGAGAGTCTTTTTTGACCAACAAGATTGGTACATTCCTGTCCACACCGATATCAAAAGCGAGTTTACGGATATTGAGAAAGAAAACATCAAATTACTCATGAAATACGAGAAAAACGCGGCTGAATATTATGATTCATTTGGAAGAGGATGATTTGAGTTTAGAGATTTTTGAATTTAGAACCGAGCGATAGCGAGCTCATCGACCGAGAGGGAGATAATTTTTCGAGTGTAGAATGTAGAGTTTTTCGAATTTAGAACCGAGCGATAGCGAGCTCATCGACCGAGAGGGAGATAATTTTTCGAGTGTAGAATGTAGAGTCTTTCGAATTTAGAGTTTTTCGAGTGTGGAATGTAGAGTTTTTCGAATTTAGAGTTTTTTTAGTGGGATACTTTTAACTTAGAAATTGGAGGTTGGATATGAAATTGAAAGTTTTGAGGCTCCTTTTTTATTTTCTTTTCTATTTGGCTTTAGCCTATTATTCCTACCTCATGCTTTTGATTACTTTGCAGTATGTGCCGCTTCGGTTTGATGTGGCTTTTCTGCGTATAAAAACGGACGAAATTCAGCATACCTATTATCAAGTTGCCTTTTTTACTCATGTGTATACTTCCATGTTTGTATTGATTTCCGGTGCCTTACAATTTATTCCTGGACTAAGAAAACAATTTCCAAAATTCCATCGATCCGTGGGTTATGTTTACATTCTTGTTTTGCTTCTTTTTTCCGGACCATCTGGCATCATCATGGGGATTGAGGCCAATGGAGGAATTTATAGTCAGATTTCATTTACGCTTCTTGGAATTTTATGGATGATTTTCACAGCCAAAGCCCTGATTGCGATCAAGAATGGAAACTGGGAATCCCATCAAAAATTCATGTTAAGGAGCTACGCTTTGACATTATCCGCGATTAGTTTAAGATTAATCAAGCAATTTTTGGCTAACACCTATTCTTTACCTCCCATGGATATGTACAAAATTGTTGCTTGGGCTGGATGGGTTGTCAATTTGATTATTGTGGAACTATACATTTTCTATCGGTTTCGTCACAAAAGAACCTAGTTTTCACATAGTTCGGCAAGGAATTTGTGCTGGAATTGTGAAGTTTGAAAAAAGATTTTCATATCTTTAGAAGATTCAAAACATGGTAAGATGAAAAATTCGCTTAAGATCGGTTTTCTATTTGGGTTTATTTTGATAGTTGGGCAAGTATTTGCTGCCGATCAGACCGACCCTATCAAAGATGGAGTAAAGATTATTGACCCTGTTAATGGAGATCAAGTTGATCCAAATTCAAAAAATTCGAACGAAAATAGTGGAGTTGTCTGGTCTCCTCAAAAAAAAGCGACAAATTCCTCTACCAAAAGCCCTGTAATAACTGAGGAATATGTCAGAAAATTCTCAGTTATTATTTTAAATAGCTTCCGGGAGAAATTTGTCAACACGAAAAGAGAGAGCTTTTTCTTATTACCTTTTTCGATTGATCTCTAGGAAAACCCTAATTCCTAAATCCTAAATCCTTTAAAGTTTTTGCAAAATCGATCCAGATAGAATCCATTTGTTCGTGCATTCCATTGGTTATTATTCTTTCTCCAGCAACGTAGACTTCTTTGATTGAGGATTGATCCATTGAATAAAGAAGAGTGGAGAGTTTTAGTTCAGGTTCTGACATAAACATTAATGGATGAACCATATCCACCACAACCGCGTCAAAATCATGCCCGATTTCAAAAAAATTTGAACTTTGTACACCCATGGCTTTACGACCGTTGCAAATAGCCTGTGATAAACCATAGAAACCTGGATTTCCTTGTTGTTTGGAGTAAAAAGTATTTCGTTTATGAGAAATTAGTCTTTGCCCGTAATCGAGTAATCTTAACTCTTCCATGAATTGCAAACCGATATGAGAATCTGTTCCGATAGACCACTTCCCTCCCATTTCTTGAAATGCTCGAAGAGGAAAAATTCCGTCACCTAAATTTCCTTCCGTACTTGGACATAAAACCACATTGGCTCCAGAATTGGCTATACCTTGTATTTCGCTTTCAACTAAATGCGTTGCATGAACTAAATGATAGTTGGAATCCACTTCAAAATTATCTAAAAGCCATTGAACTGGTCTAGCCCCATAGTAAGACTTACACTCTTCCACTTCTTTAAGTTGTTCTGAGATATGAATATGAAGAGGTAAATCCTTTTCTTTTGTGTTTAAAACGTTTTGCAAACCTTTTTCATCCACTGCCCTTAAACTGTGAATACCTTTAACTACCTTGGCTTTAGAATAGTTTTCAGCTGATTTCCGAGAAGCTTCAACCAATTTCAAATAATTCTCTGAATCCGGGCTTAAAAAGCGTCTTTGACCTTCAGAAGCCTCTTTTCCAAATCCTCCTTTTTGATAAAATATTGGGATTAAGGTGATTTTAATTCCCGTTTTTTGAGCAGCAGACATCAATCGCTCTCCCATTTCTGAAAGATTGGAATAGGCCTTCCCATCTTTATCGTGATGTAAATAATGGAATTCAGCAACCTCCGTGTACCCCATTCTCAGCATTTCTGAGTAGAGCATCATGGCTACTGACTCCAATTGTTCAGGAGAAATTTGTAAAGCAATCTTGTACATGGAATCCCTCCAAGACCAAAAATCGTCGGGTTCATTAGTTGTGGAATGCAATTCCGCCATTCCAGCCATGGCATATTGGAAACAATGTGAGTGTGCGTTCTGAAATCCTGGCAAAACTAATCCTCGTAGATGCTCATAATCTCCGTTGTACTCTTTTTGAATACCAATTATTTTACCGTCCTTTCCAACTTCTAGAAAAGCATCCTTTAAAACGACATCCTTCTGGACCAAATAGTCAATTTTGTATACTTTCATGAGCTTATTTTTGGAGCGTTGCTATAATATTTGAAAAAAGTTGTTTCAAAACTTTTCTTATGTTTTCGGCCCTTTCTGGAACATAATTTACTTCCTGATCGTCCATGTAGTTAGTTTTAGCTTGTTCCAGTTGGATCGCATGAATATTATTTTCAGGATCCCCAAAAAATCTTGTGATTTGTCCTCCCTTGAAAGGATGATTATAAGCAAAAGAATAAGCATTCCCGTCTAAAGCAGATTTCGCAGCTTGAATCACTTGTTCAGAAGCCGTTTTTCCATCATTTGTCCCAAGAATCAAATCTGGAAAAGCCTCTTTATTGATGGTTTCCACATGTTTTCTGATTGAATGCGCGTCAAATAATACAGCGGTTCCAAATTCATCTTTTAAATCAGCCAAAATTGAAACTATTTTTCCATGATAAGGATCGTAATACGCCTTTCTTCTTCTATCTACTTCCGCATCGTCTGGTATATATCCTTGCTGATTATAAATTGGTTCTCCAAAGAAATCGGTATGGGGACACAAAGAAGTGATAATTCGACCATCATTGTAAAGTGGTTTGGATTCTGGATCTCGGTTCAAATCAATTACCCATCTGCAATAATTTGCAGTGATCATGGTTATTCCCATTTCCGGAGCAAAATCATACAACTGATGGATAAACCAGTCGGCATCATCCGGCCTTTGTCTTTTTTCAGCGATAAATTGATCTTTTAGCTCATCCGGAAAATTGGTTCCAGAATGCGGAGAGCTAATCAGAATAGGAACCTTTTTACCTACAGGCTCTACAATATTGAAAACTTCCATTTGGGTTTGTTTTACCGTAAAATTAGAAATTCTTCAAACATGCAGAGCCTATGGTCGATCTATTTCTTCACAGGAATTGGTTCTCCTTTGTATTTCAGACTATAAACCGATTTGTATCGTTCAGGATTCATAAAGAAAGTATCCAACTCTTGTCTTGTTCCTTCTTCCACAAAAGGGAGTAATGGTTGGTTTACATCAAATAATTTCACGATAGACTGTCTAATTTTTTGATCCCAGTTTTGATAGTGATCGTCAAAATCTTTCGGACAGATCTTATTTCGACATCCGGGCTGACCACAATGCAATTCCATTTCTTCGGATAGATTAAAAATCCCGTACTCATCCGTAATTTGCTCGCCTTTTTGAATATCTCGAATGGCAATTTCAAAACCATAACCTGTACTAATCGTATTGCAGTTGCAACAATGATTTACATATTTGGCAAAATCCCAGCTTATGATTCTGTTGCCATTTTCATCAATGTAAGAGTATTTCTCAATCACATCCTTCATTTCATCCGTGTGCATGAGGTAATCTGTGGGTGACACGATCAATTCCAGACTATCTTTCACGTATACAATTGTCCCTTCCGGGATTATTTCAGTAGCAAACACACCATAGCCGATTTGCTCACTTATAAACCTTAATTCAGTATTAGGGTGAATCATAAAAAAAACAATAAAAAAATAGAAAAATATTTAATAGACAAAGACGACCGGAGCCTTGCTCTATTCATCTTATTTTCAGACTGATCAACTAGACATGTGAATCAATAAATGTGTTTACCTAAGATAGTTTTTTTTGATGATATGACGTTATGATTTTGTGATTTATTGATGTATGACTTATTGATTTATGACTTATTGATCTATGACTTATTGATTTATGACTTATTGATTTATGAACATTTTGAATTTTTCATTTTTCATTATTCATTTTTCACTTTGCATTTTTCACTTTGCATTTCCCCCCTCCTTTGTCCCCCGGACTGAAGTCACGGTGAAGGTTCTAGATTGTTAGATTTCAAGATAAAAGACTACCAGACTAAAGATTTTTAGCATCTCCACCCCGGACTGAAGTCGCAGGGTTACGAAAGGTTTTTTTCAATAAAACAGATGGTTTTTTGTTTAGGGCAAGTCACTTGGAAAGTTTTTCAGTTGACGGAATTGACAATGAGATAAATATACTATACGTTTGAGGATTGAAATCCTCCCCGCATCCAATCAATTGTCCCAAATTCATTTTGCACTTTGAATTTTGCATTTTGCTCCCCCTTTTTGTCCCCCGGACTGAAGTCACTGGAAAGGTTCTAGATTGTTAGATTTCAAGATAAAAGACTACCAGATTAAAGATTTTGAGCATCTCCACCCCGGACTGAAGTCGCAGGGTTACGAAATGACTTTTTCAATAAAAACAGATGGTTCTTTGTTTTGAGCAAGTCACTTGAAAAGTTTTTCAGTTGACGAAATTAGCTATGAGATAAATTTACTATACGTTTGAGGATTGAAATCCTCCTAGCGTTTAATTTATCCCTCATTATTAATTTTTCATTTTTCATTCTAATAAATTCATGAGACAAAAAAGCCTCTCCATTTCTGAAGAGGCTTTCATGTTGCTTTAATCTTGTATTATTCGATTACTATTTTTCCAGTTGAGACTCCAGAGTTGGTTCTGAATTGGATCAGATACACTCCTTTTTCCCAGGTGGAAGCATTTATTTGAGTTTGTTTTTGACCTTTTATATGTTGATCTAATACTAGTCTACCTTGTGCGTCAAAGAACATCAATAATCCTTCTGCATTGGATGGGAATACTACTTTAAATTCCTCATTCGCTGGGTTTGGATAAACAGAAAGATCCTCAAGTTTTAATTCGTTAATTCCTGTCACATCTTGTACAATCGGACTTGAAGTTGTATTTGTGATTACAGGCTCATTATAATCAAAATAGATTCCTGCTGTGTTTTCGATTACGTTTCCAACCTGATTGTTTTGATTTTGTTTGATTCTGAAGATCACGTGTCCGTGACTTAAAGCTTCATTCGTATTGGAATCCGGAAGCATGATGTTCGGGAAAGTGAATTTCAATATATTGTTATTGATGATCTCTGGGATACAATAATGACTGCTTGCCAAGAACTGGAAAGTCGAAGCATCTAAATAATCAGACAATGTATCCATGATAAAAATATTGAAAGCTGTATCCGTTCCGGTATTTTGGAATCTGATTTTATAAGTCAATTCCTCATCTGTTAGATAAATATCCCCTGCTGGAGTCACTTGTTTATCATTTGGATCAAAAGAACCGATTACAACCGCTGTGTGGCAATTAGCATTGTTTGATGGAACGTGATCATATCCTTGTGGTAAAACTCCGTGACAAAATACCAATGGGGTACCTAGTGACATGTTTGTATGACCAAATACTTGAATCAGATCCAATCCAAAAGCAGCTAAATTTACATTCGACCAAAACATGGTATCTCCATTCATGTAATCGTAAGCTGGTAAAATGGAATCCACGATGTAATTGTTGTCAGGTAAATAATAGACATCAACTGTTCCACTCATCGCGGAGTGATTTTTTGTGTAAACCGTTTGATAATTCACGATCATAGGTCGAATCCATCCTGGAGTAAAAAGAGATTCGTAATCACTAAACAAGGAATCAGCGAAATCATTTCCTCCAGATGTTGGATTCCCTGCATTGGTCATTACATTGTAAGAAGGAGTACAGTTATTTACCAAGTTTAGGGCTGGAGCTTGTTCAATCATATAAGATCCATACGGTAAATTGAATTGATAATCTCCATTACTATTTGCTAGTACAGTGTAATTTCCTGGAGTTGCTTTTAGAGCTACGCTATTCATTCCAGGTTCTGCTTGATCTGTACAGTTGTTATTTAAATCGGAATACACTCTTCCCGAAATTTCAGAACATCCTCCTGCTGCTGAACTATCTGCTACCACTGCTTGAAATTGAACCGCACAACCATTTGCATCTGTTACATTTGCTGTATAAGTTCCTGCTCCTAGGTTATTCAATAGAAATAATGTATCCCCCGTGTTCCAAACCACTTCAAAAGGAGCTAAACCGGCAGTAACTTGAAGACTGATTCCTCCGTTGTTGCAATACGCAGGATAAGAAGTCGCAATTCCTTGAGCAGAACCACCAGCCAACAGTGAATTATTTACAATCACCGTTTGGGGATTCATCCAAGCATAGCAACCATTTGCATCAATCGCTTCAACTGTGTATGCTCCAGCGGGCAAACCGTTGAATACATTTGTCGGAGATTGAGCTCCTCCATTTAAAGAATAAGTAAAAGGGGCAACTCCTCCCGTTAATCCATTAATTGATATTGAACCAATACTAGAGGAACAAGTATCATCGGTAACCGTTGCTGTTCCTGCAAAAATTTGTGGATCATTCAAAAATACATCAATAGTATTTGTCGCTAATGTTGCATCTTGAACAGTTACAGTATAAGTACCTGCCATGAAACCAAAGAAATATTCTGTATCTGCATCCACAGACTGTTGATTCATACCTGTTGGATTTACTGAAAAAGTGTAAGGTGCTGTACCTCCCGTGACAGATATTTGAAATTCCCCTGTCGGTTCTCCAAAACACCAGGGATTCATTTGATAATCAATGGTTAGTACAAGTTGAGAAAAGGTGAAGGTTGAGCCTAAAACCAAGGCTAAAGTCATGAGTAGCTTCATTTCAAATCAGTTAAAGTTAATAGTTGATTGATTGACGGTTAGGGTTAGAATAAGTTGCTCGACAGATGAAAATAATTTAAAAATGATCCATCATTAATTACTGAAAATCAACCAATAGAATTGGCTACAATCCACGCTTCCGTCCAGCAAGCCTGAAAATTATATCCTCCTGTAATTCCGTCAATATCGATCATTTCTCCAATGAAAAAAACTCCAGGATGTAATTTACTTTCCATTGTTTTCATGTTAAGATTTGAAAGGGAAACTCCTCCGCAGGTAACGAACTCCTCTTTAAAAGTCGTTTTTCCTTTCACTTGATAGGTATCATTAATCAAAGCATTAATCAGCTTATTGATACTTTTACTCCCTATTTCAGCCCATTTGTTCTCTGGATTGATCTCCAATTTTTTCAAAAGAAATTCCCATAATCGATTCGGGAGTTGAAATGGATTTTGATTTTTAATACTCTTCTTTGGGTCTGCATTTTGTTTTTGTTGAATCTGGCTTCGAACATATGCTTCTCCTTCCCCATTCAACCAATTGATTCTCACCTTAAATTCATAGTTCTTTTCGTTCAGAATTCGAGCCCCCCAAGCTGAAAGCATGAGGATTGCCGGACCACTCATCCCCCAATGAGTAAAAAGCAAAGGACCCCTTCCTTCCAATTTTTCACCTTCGATCTTTGCAATGGCATTTTCCACCACAATTCCCATCAAATCAGCCGTTTTCTCTTGTGGCATATTAAAAGTAAATAAAGAAGGAACCGGCGATTCAATCTGATAACCCAAATCTTTCAACCATTGCAATCCACTATCTTTTGGTTGACCTCCCAAAGCAAAAACCAAAAAGTTGGTTTGAATTTCTCCTCCATTTTGCAATTTCAGACTATAACCACTTCCATTTGAAGTAAAACTAACCACTCCAGTCTCCGTCTGAATTCGAATTCCTAACCTCCTGCATTCCTTCAGGAAAAGATCTATAATTATTTGAGAATCATTTACTTTAGGAAAAACACAATTATCAGGATAAACTTCACACTCCACTCCTTTCGATTCAAGCCATTCCATCATGTGATGGTTATTAAATCGACCAAATAATTTACGCAACTGTCGGCCACCACGGGGATAGGCAGAGGCTAAATCATCAATGGTCTCACATGCATTTGTTACGTTACATCGTCCACCGCCTGAGACTTTTACTTTTGAAAGTAGTTTTTTGGATTTCTCAAGAATCACCACCTCTAAACCGGGATGCTTTTCCTTAATTTGGATTGCTGTGAAAAACCCAGCTGCTCCTCCACCGACTACAACTACTTTCATTCTTTTTAGATTTCCGCAAATATGAGAAATATTTCTGCGAGATTGATTTATATTCGTACCGATGATTCGGAGAAAACCATATAAATTCTTGCTTATTGCATCTATTTTAACGATGATTTTGTTTTTGCAGAATTGTAGCTCGACGGAAACCAAAAGTCCGGAAGTACAAACACAGATTAAAGCAGTACACAAGAATTATATCGGTGACGAACAATGTTTTTCTTGTCATCAAGATCAACACAATTCCTGGTCGAATTCCCATCATGATTGGGCCATGAAGGAACCTAATGATTCTACTGTCTTGGGCGACTTTAACGACAAAATTGTTCAATTAGACGGAGTTAAATATACCTTTTCCAGAAGTAAAATATTGTTTAAAGTTACCATTGAAGAAGCAGGTAGTAAAAACTCCTATTATGTCTGGAAAACCTTTGGATTTTGGCCTCTTCAACAGTATTTGGTGAAAGGAGATAATGGAGAAATCTATACTTTACGAGTGAGTTGGAATTCGGAATCAAGTCAATGGTATCATCAGTATTCCCAACAAAAAATTGCTCCAGACGATTGGTTGCATTGGACCAAAGGTGGGCAAAGATGGAATACCATGTGTGCAGATTGTCATTCGACCAATGTAAAGAAGAATTACGACCCTGAAAAACAACATTTTGCCACTTCTTATTCAAGTTTGACAGTAGGCTGTGAATCGTGTCACGGACCAGGTTCTGAGCATCTAGCCTGGGCTAAAAACCCATCAGATGGTGATAAGGGAATCTTTAAAGCCGTGGATCAGAAAAGTATCCTCAACACTTGTGCTCCGTGCCATTCGAGAAGAACAAAATTAAGAGAGGAAGTTTTACCATGGGAAGATTATCATGAAAATTACTGGGTACAAAACTTATCTCCAGATTTTTACGAGGTCGATGGCCAGATCAAGGAAGAAGATTATGTTTTTGGTTCTTTTTTATCCTCAAAAATGTATCATGAAGGCGTAAAATGTGATGACTGCCATGATCCACACAGCCTAAAACTAAAAGCCGAAGGAAACAATTTATGTTTGTCATGTCATGAACCCGAATACAACAAAAAAGAACACCATTTCCATGAAGAAAATACGTTAGCTTCGAACTGTGTCAATTGTCACATGCCTGGAAAAAATTATATGGGACATGATTTCAGAAGAGATCATAGTTTCAGAGTGCCTCGTCCTGATCAGTCTGTTCGTTTTGGGACCTCCAACGCTTGTAATCAGTGTCATCATGACAAGAGTCCACAATGGGCTGCCAAAAGCATCGAAAAATGGTACGGAGCGGAGAGGAAAGTCCATTTTTCTGATTTCCTAGCTTTATCGAGCAGAGAAGAATTAGATAGCCTTGAACAGAAAAAACTGGTCGCCTTTGTTTATGATCCCGGCTTCCCTGAAATCGCAAGATCGGCCGTGGTTGAGAATTTACAATACAAGTTGTCTGCTATTTATTTAAAGGAATTAGTCCAAAATCAGCAAGCTTCGAGTCCTATGGTATTGAATTCCGTTTTACAGATTTTGACTCAAGAAAGTCCGGAAGCACGACTTTATTTTGCCCGACAACATTTAAATCATTCGAATCGCATGGTACGGATGTCGGCAACGAAATTAGTACTTGGAATACCACAAAATCAGTTTTCAAATGAAGAATTACAGTGGATTCAACGAAATGAAAAAGAACTTTTGCAATCCTTAAAATACAACTCCGATTTCCCTTCGGGCAGACTGCAATTGGCCGACTATTATCTTCAAAAAAATCAAATTGACAAAGCCCTCCAGGAATATGCTATTGCCTTAAAGATGGATAGTTTATTACTTCCTGTATATTCTAATCTGGCCACAGCATTCAATCTAAAAGGTCAAAATGAAAAAGCACTTCAAATATTGGATATTGGAATCAGAAAAGATCCAATGAATGGTCAATTAGACTATTTAAAAGGTTTGCTTTTACATGAAATGGGGCTTAAGAATGAGGCCATTAGATCCTTAAACCATTCAATCAATAAATCACCCCGTTTAGTCAAATCCTATTATAATTTGGGAGTGATTTTGATAGAAGACAAGAAATGGAGTGAGGCCATTCAAATCGTTGATCTTGGCCTGCAATCCAACCCTAACGCTTCGAATTTAGAGGAACTTAAAGCCTATATCCAAGGACAAAAACAAAATTAAATGATTCTGAATTACTTGAACGGAATCAATCAGAAGCGTTAAATTCTTAAGACTATTTATCATTTAAATTTCGTATCTTGAGGCGCCCTTACTCAAAAGTGTGATTACTCGTTGCTGCTAATTTGAGTGATAAAAAACCAAGAAAATTGTTATGAAAAAACTTTACTTTTCGTTTAGAAAGGTCGTTTTAGGACTTTTTTTAACAACAACAGTCCTTACTTACTCTCAAAAAATTTACAATGGAAAGCAAGCAGATGAGATTGTTCGTGGATCTCAATTGGTTCGCGAAAGCAACTTTTCGCCAATCCCATCTTATGTTTCTTTTCGTCCGGGAAGCGAGAAAGATCCTTCCACATTTATATTATGGCTTCAGAAGAATTTCAAAGTAGATGCTAACATCGCTTTTGAATTGATTCGAACTGAGCAAGACCAATTGGGAATGACGCATTCGAGATATCGCCAGACGTTGAATGGGAATCCGATCCAGAATGGAGTGATGATCTTGCATATTAAGGATGGGAAAGTTATTTCATTTAACGGATTGATTTACAAATCCATTGATCCAGGAAATGCTTCATTGTCAGAATCTGCAGCTCTAATCAAAGCAAAGAGTCATATAGGCGCAACAACTTACAAATGGGAACTTTCAGAAGAAGAGGAACATTTGAAATGGGAGCAAAATGATCCAACAGCAACTTATTTCCCAAGTGGAGAATTGGTTTATGTTTCTCCTGCTGGAAAATACGCTTCAGAAGAAGTTAGATTAGCCTACAAATTCAACATTTACGCACATCAGCCTGTATCCAGACAAGATGTTTATGTAGATGCTCAAACGGGTCAAATCCTACTTGAAAATGAAATTATTCATCATGCAGATGCTGTCGGGACGGCCGTAACAGGTTATTCCGGCAATCAGACGATTACTGCCGATGATCAAGGAGGAGGATCTTTTAGACTTAGAGAAACTGGAAGAGGCAACGGGGTACGTACCTTCAACATGCAAGAAGGAACCTCATACGGTGGATCGGTGGATTTTACAGATGCAGACAACAACTGGAATAACGTTAATGCTCAGTTGGATCAGTACGCAACAGATGCGCATTGGGGAGCTGAGATGACTTATGATTATTTTCTAAATGCACATGGACGTAATTCGATTGACAACAATGGATTTCAGTTGAATTCCTACGTGCATTACGATTCAGGATACGACAATGCCTTTTGGGATGGACAGAGAATGACTTATGGAGACGGAAGCAATAATAATCCTTTTACAGCTATCGATATAGCTGGTCATGAAATCGGACATGGGTTAACTAGTTTCACTGCTGATTTGGTTTATCAAGATGAACCAGGCGCGTTGAATGAATCCTTTTCCGATATTTTTGGAGTTTTAGTCGAACATTATGGACGACCTTCTAACTGGAATTGGACTATGGGAGAAGATATTGGTTTTATTTTGAGAAATATGTCCAACCCTAATGCGACTGGAGACCCAGACACTTACTTTGGAAATAACTGGGCTCCTCTTGGTGGAGCAGACAATGGAGGCGTTCATACGAATTCGAATGTTCAAAACTATTGGTTTTATCTGGCGGCCAACGGAGATAATGGCACAAATGATAATGGGGACTCATATAATGTAACCGGCATAGGGTTGTCTGATGCGGCGGATGTCGCCTACCGAAATTTAACAGTTTATCTTGTCAATTCATCTGATTTTGCAGATGCTCGTTTTTATGGAATTCAATCAGCCATAGATTTATTTGGATCTTGTTCGAATGAAGTGGAAACAATTACTAATGCTTGGTATGCTGTCGGCGTAGGTCCGGCTTATGTACCCTATGCCCTAGCTGATTTTGAGGCGCCGGTAACAGAATCTTGCCAAGCACCATTTACTGTAGATTTTTCCAATTTAAGTGTTAACGGGAACACGTTTTCATGGAATTTTGGGGACGGGTCACCTGCAAGTAATGATTTCAATCCGTCTCATACTTACACATCAACAGGAGTTTATACTGTTACCTTAGATATAGATGGAGGAGCCTGTGGGACTGATCAGATTGTGATGACCAATTATATAGACATCGATCCAAACAATCCTTGTATCACGGTTTTAACGCCAAATACAACAATGCCAGTTCAAAATGCTTGTTCTGGGATAGTTTATGATTCTGGAGGCCCGACAGGAGCTTACGGTCCGAATGAAACTACAACCATTACCATTGCTCCTACTGGTGCTACTCAGGTTGTTCTTACTTTTCCATTTTTTGATATTGAGCCAGGAACCGGTTCCTCTTGTGATTATGACAAAGTGGAGATATACGATGGTAATTCTGCGGCAGCCCCTTTAATTGGTACCTATTGCAACAACAATGTTCCGGCATCAATTACCTCATCTGGCGGATCTATCACTGTGAAATTCACTTCGGATCCAGGGCTAGAGTTAGATGGTTTTGAAATGAATTGGGTTTGCGTTGCACCTACGAGTGCACCGATTGCAGAATTTTCAGTAGACAACACTGCAAATTGTAGCGGAGTTGTTCATTTTACTGACAATTCTTCTGACAATCCAACCAGTTGGCTTTGGGATTTTGGAGATGGTTCTACCTCAACGGATCAAAATCCAATACATATTTATACTTCGAATGGCACATACAATGTAACATTGACTGTATCCAATAGTTTTGGGAATGACGATGAGATAAAAAACAATTTCATAACCATCACGACCCCAAGCACTCCTGCAACGGTTGATGCAACAAGTTGTCAAAATGACCCAGTAACATTGACTGCAACTGGAGTTGGAACTTTAGATTGGTATGACGCTCCAACAGGAGGTAATTTAATCCATTCAGGAAGTGCCTTTCTCATTGATCCCCTTACTACTACTACAACTTATTATGTTGAAGACAATTTAGCTTCTTCTCCTGTTAATGTTGGTCCTTCAGACAATACAATTGGGGCGGGCGCTAATTTTAATGGTGATCAAGGATTAATTTTTGACGCCCTTCAATCATGTATTTTAAAATCAGTCAAAGTGTATGCCAACTCAGCTGGATTTCGTCAGGTTGAACTTCGCAATTCTAGTGGACAACTATTGGAATCTAAGTCTGTTTACATGCCCCAAGGGGAGTCGAGAGTTTATTTAGGAATGGAGATTCCGCAGCAAACAGATCTGGAATTGAGATGTCTTTATGGATCAAATCCAAATCTTTACAGAAACAGTTCAGGTGCAAATTATCCCTATACAGCAAGCGGTTTAGTTGAAATAAAAAAGAGTACTGCGGGCGGAACAAATGCTTTGAGTTACTATTATTTCTTTTATGATTGGGAAGTACAAGAAACGGGCTGTCGATCATTCAGATCAGCCGTAACTGCTACCGCAGATGATTGTTTAAGTCTCAACGAAAATAGTGAGTTTGAACACAACTTATACCCAAATCCATTTCAAAGCGAGTTGACTATTGAGATGTCCGGGGAATTTGACATTGAAATCACCAATGCATTTGGTCAGGTTTTACTAACCCAATCGAATTTGACGGAAATAACTCACATTGATCTTTGTTCAATGAGTAAGGGCATTTATTTTGTTAAAATTCGCTCTGGAAATAAATTGATCATTGAAAAGGTAGTGAAAGATTGAAATATTTAAAAAATTGAAATACAGGTTAATATGAAGGAAGGCGTTCACAATTAGAGAGCGCCTTCTTCTTTTAAATTAAGGGCAATCCATGCAAACAGAACTCTTGTGATTAATCAATAGTACATTGGTGATATCACGATCATTAATTTCAATTGGTTTACCTGCACTTAACTCCCAGTGAGAAGATTCCATATAATGATCTGATCTATTTTGATATCCTTCTGGTACATATTGGCCATTTGAAGCAATTTTATAATCCAGCACAAAACCAAATTTTCCTGATTTTACTTCAACCGAAAAAAAACCTTTATCATCTGTTGTAATCCGATCCCATAATTTTGGTTTTTGATCAGGACCAAAATATTCCACGACATAAATTGTATAATTACTGAGGGCATATTGGGGCCTCGGATAAACCTCTTCTCTGGGTGCTCCACCTTGATGAAAGGTTGTATACATTATTTTACCCGACATCTTATATCTTTTTACAGTTGGATCGATGTGAATTTCTTGAGACCATCCCCAACTAAATGTAAATACAAAAATTGCGACTAACCATTTCATACGTTTGATTTTTCTTTTCAGTACAACTTTTATTCCAAATGGTTCAAACCTGTTTGTATCTAAAAAACGATGCGAATAATGTCTCAAGAACTACCAATAATAAAAGGCCACTTAACCTTTCTGTACAGGCTATTTTATAGAGAATTTAAAATGGTACATTTAAGTTAAATGATTGCTGATGGACAATTTAAAATTGCATAACACCGTTATTTTTAGTATATTATAAGGAATGTCACACAAAGTTATTTTCATATTATTCTTCTTTTTCTCATTGACATCTTGCAAATCGAGATGGATGATAGGAACTTGGGAAGGGCTTGGGCAAGAAGATCAAGGTGCCGTTTGGTCGGTAAATTTATCTGCTGAAAATAAAAAAGAAGTTCACATTTTCTATCCAGGAGAAGAAATAGATTCAAAATGGGAGTGGGTTTTTGAAAAAAGAGATCAGGTATGCTATTTGGAGCACATTGAATTTGGATTAGAAGGAGATCGAGAAGTATATACAGTTCTGGTAAATCGCATTAGTGATGATATTCTTGAAATCAAGTATTATGAATTTGACCCAAACGATCTCAATTTTTATAATTTGTTTGCTTATGAAAAACTGCTAGCAACAGCAATGATTAAAAGAAGAATAGGTGCTGGAAATATGTGTAAAACCAATGGTACTCCTAAAAACTTTGAATTCGCACCTCAACCTATTAAATGGGACAAAGCAGCAAAATATAAACCCTAATGAATTAATTTTAGCAAAACTCCTTACCTTTAAGGGAAAAAAATGCGCATCATCTTTTTCTTATTTCTCTCCCTAGGTTTCGGGGTGATTCATTCACAAATCAATAAGGATTCTCTAGCACAACTAGTTGGGACAGAAATTTGTGATTGTGCGGAACAGATCAATCCAAATGAACTGGACAAAATCAATGAAAGAGGCGTTGAATGCACCAATTCCATTTTAAGCAAGCATTTTAAACCCGAATTTTTTAATCCGCAAACAAATGAAGAAAAAATAGAATATACATTGGTAATGGATAAAATAGGAGTTTGGATTCGCAAATGCGAACGAATTACATATCTGCAGAAGATTGCCAATATATACCCTACACCTAAAGCCGAAATCCCCGAAGATTTATTCTTAGAAAAGGAATTTCTTCAATATTTTGGTTTAGAGCCAACAGAAGAGGGAGAAAAGCCAGGAATGAAAATCTATGATGGACCACAATCAAAAGAACGGATTCAAAGATTTGTAGATATACGTTGGGTATTTGAAAACAATGAAGATGCACTTAAATACCATCGATACAAATTGAAGGAGCATTCTGAAGGTGGAAAACCCATTGAATTCAATCAACAAATTGGAGGTATTCAGGATCTCAAAGTATTCGAGGAGAGTGAACAGATGCGAAAAATGTTAGACGAAATGAGCTTGGATGGAAAGCAGTATTATTTCATTTTTGTAAAGGGGAATGTATTGGTTAAGCTATTTTTTGGAGTTCCGAAAGATTATGAAATTATCAATCTAGTTCCTTTCATACAACAAGCTAGAGATCAGATTAAATAATGAGTCAACCTCCCACTATAAGAGATGCCAACGAAACCGATTTAAAGTCGATTTTAGCAATATGGAATTATGAAATTTTGAACGGAACTGCCATTTTTGATGAAACCTCTAAAACACTGGAGGAGATTACACTGTGGTGGAGAGATCGGATTGAAAATGGCTTCCCTGTTTTAGTATTAGAATGGGAAGCAAAAGTTGTTTGTTATGGCACTTATGGACCATTCAGGCCAAAATCGGGATACCGAATAACCGTTGAACATTCTATTTACTCGCATCCAGAATCCCGGGGAAAAGGATGGGGTCGCTTGGTTATGAGAGAGCTTATTCGGTTAGCAAAAGAAAAGAAGCTTGAAAATATGATTGCCGTTATCGACGGTTCCAACTACAAAAGCATTCGTTTTCATCAAAAATTTGGATTCATTGAATGCGGGAGAATGGAGCGAATTGGAATAAAATTCGGAAAACATCTTGACATTGTTTTCATGCAACTACAACTTCGGGATTAGAGAACTATTCATTGTCGATTTCTAAAACCTTAAAAACAGGAGCAGGACCTACATTTCCAGATCGACCATTGAGTCCATTTCTTCCCCTTTGACCATATACCCTTTGATTCTCACTATTTACGTATGAGGCCGGTGTTCCTGGTCTACCATGTTCACCCGGTTCTCCACCTTGGCTAAAAACATCAATCCTTTCTCTGTACTTTTCGGCTTTGGTATCCATATAAACAAAAATGACCCCACCATCTCCTCCGTCTCCACCGTCTCCACCGTCACCTCCACGACCAAGACTTGTACCTGCTCTTTTTCCATTTCCGCCATTTCCGCCATTTCCACCTTTACCCCCTTTTGAAATGATCGCAATTTTCCCAGCATTGGCGGGATTAAATTTTCGGGAGAATTCTTTTTTCTCATTCAAATTCACCACTTTTACCATCACCATATCACCTTCCGATTCATTTACGACGGTCACAAAAATTTGCAGAGAATCTCCTTGTTTTCCTTTTCCTCCTTTACCTCCATCTTCCCCGTGATGGAGTGAAATATTATTCTGTCTAGACCCTACATTGTTTACACCGGCATCTCCTCCCCTTCTTCCAGTAAAACCTTGTTCTGCTTCAAAAACAAACTCTTGAGTTCCACCATGATTGATTTCAATCACTTCTTCGATTAAAAAATCAGGGTTGAATCGATTGGTAATTTTTATTTCAATTTTTTCTATCTCATGATCCTCCGAAACGATTATTTCACCTTTCACTTTGTTCCATTTTCCGCCTTGAACCTCGATATTGAATTCTCCCCAGCCCATATTTCCTTTACCTTGAAAATAACCTTCCTTAGTTCTGTAATCTTTACACTTGTCCGGTGTTTTTTTATAGGCTCGAACTAAGATTCCGATTGGCAAACGAGCCCCCGCATGCAAGGCTGCATCTTTAAGATACACCAGTTGCTGTTCTTTTATTTTTAGCCCCTCTATTTGCTGGCCAAATAATGAAAAAGCACAAAGCATAATTGAAAGCAAAAAAGTTTTCATTGTTTTCAGGTTTTTTGTAGTTGTTAAATATACTGCATTTTCCTAAGAGGAAGCTGACCACTAGAACTTTAATTAATATAGTGTGCAATATGCAAATGATGAACCAAAAAAGAATCTAAAAATACACTGCTATCACATCAGTAAAGATTTATTGTCCCATAATAGGAACTTTACTTCTATATGTTGTTTGGTAATTCATAATCATCACCGGCACTTTGTATTTATTAGTGAGGATTTTGTATTCTGTGGAATTACCAAAAATTCCAGAAAAAATGGTATCTCCGTAATTCAAGATTACGACCACATCCGCACTTTGATGGTTCACATATTCTATGAATTGATCTTCAAAGTTTTTACGATCCTCCGCTCTTTCAAACGAATAGTTAATATTTTTGTCTTTCAAATAAGACTTTGCCCAAACAACATTCCGATTTACGGCGTTTTGCTGATATTCATCTTTAAATTTGGGGATAAAGATTTTCAATTCAGCCTCTAAGTCTTGAGCCATTGTAACCGCAGGCTCGAATTTTTGTTTCGATTCATTACTCAACTCTAAAGGCACAGCGATGGTTTTAATGTTGGCAATTTTTGAACCATGTTGAAGAACAATAAAAACCACATTCAAAGATGAGATTAACTTCAGAGATCTTGGGCTACTAAAAAAGCCTTTCTTTCCATCCGGATTTAAAGTAAAAATGATTGCTGAAGCATTAATTTCTTCAACTGCCTTTTCAATATTGTCCTCTAGATTTCCTGTTTTAATTACATGACCTGCCACTTTTCCATCCAACCGAGATTCAAATTCCTCTAATTTGGTTTTTATCTCATCTTCCGAAAAATTATCAGCAAAGGATACCAAATAGAAATTCCTTCCAGATTGAAGTCGCATATTTACGTAATTCAACGTGGTTTCAATAGATTGATTAAAATCGACTAAAACGATTGTATTCCCAGTGTCTTTCCTCATGATTTTTAGTTCTTTGAGCTGCGAATTTAAGAATAATCAAAATTAAATCTGTATTCCATTGATACTTATATCATTTAACCCTATCATTTTCATAACCCGATTAGAAGAAATAAATACATTTTGATAAATATTCCAAATCTCACTTACATGAATAAAAGCAATTTATTTTCATTGATTGGGCATATTCATTGTTCTCAGACTTAGTTGACTCTAAATCCAAATATGAGTCCTTCAAGAAAAATCTTGATCATTTTCCTGATCAGAATCATCCATAGACTCAACTATTTTATAGGCAAAAATTGTGTAGAGAGTCAGCACTGCTAAACCAATGTAAAAATAAGAATCATTTTCTCTGTACTTGGATATAGTTGTGATAAGATAAAAATATCCGATCAACATTAAAATCAGTTTAGAAATTCGAGAATTGAACATAATGCTCTATTTTTCAATCTTTAAAAATAAATTTCCTGAGCCAATCGGTAGGTATTTGCATGGCAATCTACAATTTCCTTTATATCTTTTGAGTAACCTCCACCCATGCATACCACAACAGGAACCTGCATTTCCTTACAAGTCTTCAAAACAAACTCATCTCGTTTTCTGCATCCTTCTTTTGAGAGCCCTAACCGTCCTAATTTATCCGAAGCGATAACATCTACACCAGATTGATAGAATATAAAATCCGGTTCAAAAATCTGAATAACCTCCGATACGTGTTTTTCCATTAAATAGAGGTAGTCCTTATCTTGAATTCCATCCGGCAACTCAATATCCAGATCAGATCTTTCTTTTTTCAGAGGATAGTTTTTTGCACCATGCATGGAGAAAGTGAATACTCTATCCTCCTTTGCAAAAATTTCAGCCGTTCCATTTCCTTGATGTACGTCTAAGTCTATGATCAGAATCTTTACAGCCTTTTTCTGATCAAGTAGATAATTTGCTGCTACTGCCTGATCATTTAAAATACAAAAACCTTCTCCTCTATTTGAATAGGAATGATGGGTTCCACCGGCAATATTCATGGAAACGCCATATTTCAATGCAAATTCTGTACATTTGATAGTTCCATCGAGAATCATCTTTTCCCTTTGAATCAATTCAGTGGTTAAAGGAAATCCGTTTCTTCTTATTTCATCTTTAGATAGATTTAATTTGTCCAATTTGTCCAAATATTCATGCGTATGAGTTGTAAGTATCCATTTTCGCTCCACTTCTATTGGTTCAAATAAGTTTTCAACATTAATTGTGCCTTCATGCAGTAATTGCTGTGGGAGCAGATCATATTTATCCATTGGAAAACGATGACCTTCGGGCAAAGGGAGAACATAATGTTGGTTATGGGCAATTTTCAGCATTATTCTTTAAGCAATCGATAAGGAATGATTTTTATATACTGAAACTGTTTGTACTTCTCTTTGTTCTCAAAGTAATCGAATTCATACTCCGGGCCTTGAACCAGACATCTTTCTTCAATCAAAATAAGTCTATTGGGATCAATACCAGCGCGTTTCAAGTAGTTTTTCAAAATATCTCTGGTTTCCTCTGCCCTTTTATAAGAAATCACATCATTGGAATAATTTTCCAATTTCGTTCTAGTTGAGCTTAGAACTAGAAGACTCAAGAATAATTCTTAGCAAAACCAAATTGGTTAATTTCTGAAATAATTCACGCATAAATACTTCAAACATGACCGCCGTTGAATCCAGTGTAAAGGTATTTGAATGAAATTCACCATATTTAATCTGCTGAATATTGGACGAATCTTTCTGATTTGAAAGTAGGTAAAACATTTAAGTACTCAAATCTTACTGAAGAAACTGCGTGATCATATTTTTACTGTAATCCGACTCAGCCAAAGGCAATTGATTAAAATCAAAAAATTTGGATCGACTCCTCTTTTTTTCATAAACCTGGTAATAACTTCCATTGCATTCCGTGCATTTCTTCTGGCATGATACAGGGGTGTTTGTCCATCTTTTTCGGCCAATGCGACATACTACTTTCAATATTAAAATGATCTTTCTTCCATGATCTATATTATAATTGTATTTGCTAAAACCCTTTCACAGCCCACGTCAGAGGTATCAATTATTTGAGGGATCATCCTTTATTTGATAATGTGCCATTGGAAGTAAAGGAGGAATGATTGACCTCTTTCACAACAAATTGACATTTTGTGGTATTTTTTCTTCCAAGATTTCAACAACTGAAAGCTAAATGTTGAATCGGAATTGGTTTTTGTAATGGATTTCAATACTATTTAAGGCATTATTTTTTCCAAAATTCTTTTCTATTGACCTTAGGATATTGTCTTTGAATTTAGTTGTGTTTTTCACTAAAAATTGGGCGTTTTGTAATTCAAATTCAATTGTCAAAGATCGGCTATCCATCACCATCAACTTCAATTCTAAAACCTGAATCAATTCATTTAAAAACATTTTGAAGTTCAAGGTGTCTACATTTGCCTTGTAAGACCAAAATAAATGTTTGTAATCCTTATTAGAGGCCTTCGTTTCTCTGTGTACTTCGTAAAAATAGACCTCTTTGGAAGTATATTTGGGAGAATAAACACTAATCCGAGACATTGCCCAATCTGGAACAAAATTAAGATCGAATTCAGTTGGTCTCCAAGTTACACGAAACTCTTCGTAGCCTCTTTCCCTTAATCCTGTTGCAATTCTTTTTTTCAATCTTTTGATGAGTTCATCCATTTTACCTTTATTCGAAATCGTATAGGAAATATGATCCACAGCAAGAACTGCAAATCCATGCAAATCAATCTCATAGGTTATTCCGTTGATAAATTCTTCCAGCCTAGGAAGAAAAGCAAAACTCGTATCGTATTCTGAAACAGGAAGGACATCAAAAGGTTGGATTTTGAGGTCTGTTATCGTATTCTTTTCCAGGTCATTTTGATCCCGTACAACATTTCCGCGAACAGTATACATTGCTTCATAGGGAAAATTCATGTATTGATAACGCAAACGAACGGTTTTATGAAATCTTCCGGGACGGTTGGTTGGGTCATAAAATACCTTGAGCACTTTAACTTGATTAGGAGGAATTATTTTATCCCCCATGAAAAAGGAAGTACAACCACAAGAGCTTTCGATATCGACAATTTCAATTGTATCTATACCCCAGTTCAGAATTTCAAAATCGTGTTCGACCTGACCATTTTTCTCAAGAATATCACCGAAATCATGAGAAATTGAACGACTATCGAGTTGGGCCCAAGTCAACCAAACAGAAAATAATGCTATATAGCTCAGAAAAATACGCATCAACTAGGACACCAATCGCATTAATTCAGCACAAATAATGGCTCCATAAGTCCCCAGAAAGTAACCAAAAACAGCCAAGAGGACACCAACTGTTGTTAAGGCAGGATGAAAAGCACCAGCCACTACCGGGGCCGAAGCTGCGCCTCCGACATTTGCCTTTGATCCAACCGCAAGAAAGAAATAAGGTGCACGAATTAATTTTGCCACAAGTACCAGCAGGAGTACATGGAAAGCCATCCAAACCAATCCTACAAGAAATAGCATTGGTTGATCTAATATTTTTGTAATGTCCATTTTCATTCCAATCACCACAACAAGCATATAAATGAAAACCGAACCTATTTTTGAAGCACCAGCACCTTCTAAATTTCTTGCTTTTGTGAGGGAAAGCATAAATCCAAAAAAGGTAGCAAAAACGACAAGCCAAAAGAATTTAGAAGCGAAAACTTTTTCCTCTGGATTCATTCCCATATCAGAATACATGGTGATAAGAGAATCTGAAATCAAAGAAGACAGTAAATGAGAAAGTCCTACAAAGAAAAATCCTATTCCGGCAATCATCATATAATCTCTTAATCCAGCCGGTTTAGAAACTTGTTTTTGGAAATTTTCCATTCTTTCCACGAGCGTGTCAATTGCTTTATTATCAGCTTTTAACCATTTATCGATTTGTTTTCTTTTTCCAATTCCAAGAATTAAAACAGCCATCCAGATATTTGCAACTACGATATCTACTGTTACCATGGCTCCATATAGTTCTTGTTTATACTTATAGACTTCGAGCATGGCAGTTTGATTCGCTCCTCCTCCGATCCAGGATCCGGCCAAAGTCGCCAATCCTCTCCAGGTTTCCGCATTCCCTTCCCCACCAACGGCATCAGGTGCGACCATAGAGAATAACCAAACAGAGAAAACGCCACCCAAAATAATCCCTACGGTTGCAGTAAGAAACATGATTAAAGCTTTCGGCCCTAAACCAATCAAACCTTTAATATCAATAGAGATTGTCATCAAAAATAGAGCAGCTGGAAGAAAGTAGTTTTTAGCTACTCCCCAAAGGCCTGAATGTTCTGCAGAGATCACTCCGAAAGTAGCCAGTATAGCTGGAAGAAAATAACAAAGGAAAAGAGCAGGAATAAACTTGTAGAACTTTTTCATCATTGGATTCTCCAGACCATTCGTCCAAAAAACCAAGGCCAAAATCGCCATTAAAATTCCAAAAACGATTTTATCATCTTTAAAAATAGGTTCTTTGGGTTGTTTGGAAAGCACATGAAATTTCATGGTTCCCTCCATTGATTTCATTTTGATTACATCATCTTTAAGATTTCGGAACTGAATATTTGCAATGATTGTTTTGCTTTCTTTTGGATTTTCAAAGATCAGCACTCCATTTTGACCATCTTGAAATTTCAGTTTGATCGTATCTTCCTTATTGAAGACAAGAACGTCTTCCACCATGTGCTTAAGTTTTTGTCTTTCAGAGGTAGACAGATCTAGTCCAAAATATTTTTTATCAGAAAATTTCTTGATCTCTCCTTTTTTAAATTGGATGAATTCTACCTCACCTATTTCAGGAGCATCTGTATTGATCACACGGAATTCTGTTTCGCCCAATTTGGCAGATTCCTGATTAAATGCAAAAATTGAGGCCCAAATCAGGCAAAGAGTCAAAAGATATCGCATACGATTTTAATAAGGGCCGATCACGCAGGCGATCACAGCCAGATTGGTATAACTTCCTATTGTAACCGTAAAGATAACATCATTCGAAAAAGTAGAGTCGCCCAAATAAATTTTTCCGTCTTTGAAAGTAAAAATGGCATCCTGACTAAAGGTTGAATCACCTTTATAAATTTTATCCTCTGAAACAGTGTACACCACATCAGAAGAAAAATTGCCGTCTCCCATATAGATTTTGTTTCCTTTGATGGTATAAAGACAATCTGAGAAGAAAGTTGAATTTCCTCGATAGACCTTATTATCCTGAATGGTGTATTGAATATCTCCGGTCATTTGAGTTCGACCCTTGTAGACTTTATCGCCAGTAATAACGTAGATGATTTCAGACTCATATTCGTAGTCGCCTTTGTACATGATCGTTTGTGAAAAGCTCACCTGAGCCAGAAATAAGAAAGAGAATAAGATGAAAAGATGTTTCATAAAATGATTTTGTCTGATGAATTTAACGAAAGAAAGCGAAAATTATTCCATTTTTTGTTTGTGGATTTTGGACTTATTGATTCATGAACATTTTGCACTTTGCACTTTACATTTTGCACTTTACATTTTGCACTTTGCACTTTGCACTTCACATTTTGCACTTTACATTTTGCACTTTACACTTTGCACCCTTCGGCAAGCTCAGGACAGGCTTTGCATTTTTAATTTAACCATAGAGGTCGCGGAGGGGAGTTTTTCTGATATAAAAAAAGAGGACCGAAGTCCTCTCTTTAGGTTTTAAACTATAGCTAAAAGCCATTATTTTAAAATAGTAACATGCCCTCTTTTGGTGATTCTCTCGTCTGTATACTTAAGTTTGAAACGTATTTGCCAAACATATACTCCATCCTGTACAATATCACCTCTGTAAACTCCATTCCATCCCACTTCCTTGTTATGAGATTCGAATAGTAATTCTCCCCATCTATTAAAAATCAATAACTCGTAATTTTGTTCGTCGATGCCATTTAAAATTGGTTTGAACGATTCATTTAGTCCATTTCCGTCAGGTGTAAATGCATTAGGTACGTAAAGCGTATAATCATCCCTGATGGTCACACCACTACAGTACTGATCTGTACAACCTTGATTATTGGAGACGTTCAAACACACCAAATAACTACCAGGAGAGGAAGGGAAAATGTGAGTGAAATTGGAATCAGTGGTAGTTTGATAGTAATAATCTGTAGGATAAATATTTTCAATTGTCCAGAAATAATCCGTTGCAAATTCCGCAAGATTATTGAAATTGATTGTAGGATCAACCACTGTTCCGAATGGGGGTTCAAAAATAAAAGATGCATAAGGCATAGGTGCATCCTGAATAGTAATTTGTTGAGATGCCGTACAACCTGCACTATTCTCAACTTCTACAAAATAGGTTCCTGCACAAAGATTTTGGAAATATCCTGTAGGTTGACTCGTACTATTCAAGAAATAGACAACCACTGAATCTGATTGGATATCCACAGTACCTACACATTCTCCTCCACAACCTGATTCTGTAATATCGACATTGGTAATTACAGGGATGTTTGGTGCTGTAATAGTTACTTGTATTGATGTAGCACATCCATTTGCATCCTGAACAGAAATATTGTACAGTCCAGCACATAAATCTACAGCAGCGTTGGACCCTGGTTGAGCGATACCATTGGGCCAATTATAAGAAAAAGGAGGTGTACCTGATCCCGCTGGGACTGCTAAGGAAACACTTCCATTACAAAGTGGACTACCATTTACACAATTGGGTTGAATCACTGTTAAATCGTTCAAAGAGAGCAATAATTCATTTGGCTCACCTATTATAATTTCTGAAGTATCAGACTGGCATCCACCTTGATCTTGAACAGTCACTCCATAGGTTCCAGCAGATAAACCAGTAAAAGTTGCTGTGGGAGAATAATTCAATCCGTTGTCAATTGAATAAACATAAGGCGGATTTCCACCGTTCACATTTGTTATTGTGATGGAACCGTTTGCTTCACCAAAACAAAGAACATTCGAAGAACTGATATTGGGAACGATTTGACTTGGTTGATTGATCACGAACTGATCCATGATCTGACAACCCAAGGCATCTGTAATTATAACAGAATAGTTTCCAGCAGGAAGATTTGCGAATACTCCGGTTGCATTGGAAAGATTCAGACCTTGTCCATTGTCAATTTGAAAACTCAAGGCTCCGTTTCCTCCTGCAGTATTTATTTGAACGGACCCCGTTGAATCGCCAAAGCAAGCTACATCTATTTTATCAATATTTGTAATAGAAGCAGGTAAAACATCGTTAATTACAATAGTTGAAAGGTCTTCTGAATAACAACCATTTGGATCCGTAATCTGAACTCCTGTATACACCCCTGAAGCTAATGGCGAAATCAGAATATTTCCTGTCCCATCTGCAATAAGTGTCACATTAAGACCATTATAAACTACGTCGTAAGATGTTGTTGCAGTCAAACCAGAAATAGTGATAGTCCCATCCGTCGCGCCACAAGTAGTAGGATCTGTTGAAGCTAAATTAAATGACGGATTGGGGTTTACTATCACATTTGTTGTGATAACAGAATCACAACCTGAGTTACTTAATAAATTGGAAATATATGTTGTATTTGAAGTTAATGTTGCTGATGTACCATCAGGATAAGAAACGGTTTCACCTTCACAAATAGTCACATTTTCAGTTATGGCGTAAACTGGATTCATCGTTACATTGGTCACAACAATTGAATCACATCCCGTAATACTTGTTAATGTGGAAGTTTGTGAAGTATTTCCAGTAATCACTTCCGATGTTCCATCAGGATAAGTAACTGTAGAATTCTCACAAGCAAAAATGTCATTTACCGAATTCAGATTTGGATCCATGGTCACATTGGTTACTATAATCGAATCACATCCTCCTGCCGAAGTTAAATTACTTGTATAAGAAGTATTTCCTGTAATTACTTGCGTTGATGCATCTGGGAAAGTATAGGTCGAATTCTCACATGCAATGACATTCTCTGTGATGTTGTAAACTGGAAGCATGGTCACATTTTCAGTCACCATCGAGTCACACCCATTGGCTGCAGTTAATACTGTTGTAAGTGATGTATTGGCCGTAATAGCCGAAGTTGATCCATCTGCAAATGTATAGTTGTCGTTTTCACATACGTCAACATTTACCGTATTGGCAACTGGTGAAAGCATGGTGATGTTTTCAGTCACAACTGAGTCACAACCACTCGCAGAAGTAAGCGTTGTAGTAAGTGAAGTGTTGGCTGTAATTGCTGAAGTTGAACCATCAGCGAATGTGTATGAATCATTTTCACAAACATCTACATTAATACTATTTGTGATAAATGGAAGCATGGTAATATTTTCTGTTACAACGGAATCGCATCCATTGGTTCCCGCTAAAGTAGTAGTCAATGTAGTTGAAGCTGTGATTACCTGCGTAGATCCATCGGCAAAGGTGTAATTCGTGTTTTCACAAACATCTACAATGACAGTGTTGGTGATAATTGGAAGCATGGTGATGTTCTCCGTCACCACTGAATCACATCCATTTACGCCAGTCAAAGTGGTTGTTAAAGAAGTTGAAGCTGTAATCAAAGAAGTTGAGCCATCCGCAAATGTGTAATTATTATTCTCGCAAACGTCCACATTTACAGTGTTTGTGATCTGTGGAACGATATTCAAATTCTCAGTAACAACCGAGTCACATCCATTTATATCAGTTAAGGTTGATGCATGGGATTCATTGATCGTAATATTGGTTGAAATTGTACCATCAGCATAAGTGAAATTTGAACCAGAACAGATATCAATATTCATTGAAGTAGATTGAATCGGATTCATCGTCACGTTAGTTACTATAATTGAATCACAACCTGAAATACTAACTAGGCTTGAAGTGTGAGAAGTATTTGCAGTAATCACTTCTACAATTCCATCAGGATATGTGAAGCTTGCATTTTCACAAGCATTCACATTTTCCGTGATGTTGTATACAAGATCCATGATCACGTTGGTTACAATTATACTATCACAACCATTTGTTGCAATCAATGAAGAAGTATGTGAAGTATTCATTGTGATAGTTTCTGTTGTCCCATCTGGATATGTAAATGTACTATTTTCACAAGCATTTATGTTTTCTATGATGTTGAATATGGGTAGAATTGAAATATTTTCTGTCACCACTGAGTCACATCCGCTCGCTGCTGTGAGTGTTGTGGTAAGTGATGTGTTCGCTGTAATGGTCGAAGTAGAACCATCTGCAAAAGTGTAAGAATCTCCATCACATACATCTACATTCACAGTGTTTGTGATAATTGGAAGCATAGTGATGTTTTCTGTTACCACTGAGTCACATCCGTTGGCAGAAACCAAAGTGGTCACAAGTGATGTAGAAGCGGTAATAGTAGAAGTTGATCCATCAGCAAAAGTGTAGGATCCATTTTCGCACACATCTATGTTTACAGTATTGGTGATTGAAGGTACAATATTTAAGCTCTCCGTTACAATCGAGTCACAACCAGCAGCAGAAGTTAAAGTTGATACATGCGACTCATTGGCTGTAATGTTATTTGATACAGTACCATCAGCATAAGTGAAGTTTGATCCAGAACAGATATCAGTATTGACAGTTGTATTCTGAATTGGATCCATGGTCACATTCGTTACAATAATGGAATCACAACCTCCTGCTGAAGTAAGATTACTTGTATAAGAAGTGTTTGCTGTAATCACCTGAGTTGAAGCATCAGGGAAAGTATAAGTTGAGTTCTCACAAGCATTTACATTTTCTGTGATATTGTAAACAGGAAGCATAGTAATGTTTTCAGTTACTACCGAGTCACAACCATTTGCTCCAGTAAGAGTTGTTACAAGAGAAGTAGAAGCTGTAATGGTTGATGTTGACCCATCCGCAAAGGTGTAAGAATCTCCATCACATACATCTACATTCACCGTGTTGGTTGTCGGTGAATTCACTGTAATTGTAAGTGTTGTTGTAGTCGCACACTGACCTGAAGTTGGAGTAAATGTATAGGTTGTTGTAGCCGTGTTATCCAATGCTGGTGACCAAGTTCCTGTTATTCCATTTGTTGAAGTAGATGGAAGCGCCGCAAGGGCATCTCCTGAACAAATAGCAGCAACTGGGTTAAATGTTGGAGTCACTTCAGGAGTCACAGTGATTGTGAAAGAAGCAGAGGCATTACAACCATTATCTGAAGCTGTAGCCGTGTAGGTTGTTGTAACTAAAGGACTCACTATATCTCCTTCAGAGTAAGTAATGGTAAAATTATCTACCCAAGAGACTGTTCCACTAGAAATAGTAGACGATAATGTAACACTTTCTCCTTCACAAATAGTTTGATCAGAATTAACGGTAATTGTTGGAGCAGATGGAGCAGTTAATGTCCAGCCAGTATTATCTACAGTTGTACAACCTGTATTTTGATCTTCAATTGTAATTGAATTGATTGTTGTAGGTCCGTAACCAGAAAGTACAATTTCTCCAGAAGCATCCGAAGGATTGACAAGCGGTCCACTTCCATCATTAACAATATAAACTGTATTAGGATCTAATCCAGAAATTGTAATAGTTCCATTGCTTAATAAACAAGAAGTAGGATTCGATGGAGTCACAGTAAATGTTGGTAATGGATTAACAGTAATTGTAAGTGTCGTTGTAGTTGCACATTGTCCTGCAGTTGGAGTAAATGTGTAAGTTGTCGTAGCTGTATTATCCAATGCTGGTGACCAAGATCCTGTAATTCCATTTGTACTTGTTGTAGGAAGAGCTGCTAGTGCATCTCCGGAACAAATTGCTGCCACTGGATTGAATGTTGGAGTAGTAGACCCGCCACCGGAAGATATGGTTACATCAGTATCTAAAGTACAGCCATTTCCATTATCATCAACTAAGGTTAATGTATAAGTTCCAGCACATAATCCAGTAGCATTAACAGTCCCTTGTCCTCCCCCTGGAGCGGGTGACCAAGTTAAATCGTAAGGACTTGTTCCACCAGTAATTGTTGCTGTTGCCGTTCCATCACAAGCACCTGTACACGATTCTGGAGTAGAAGCAATTGTTACAGTAGGTGGATTACAATTTGCATTCATGTTTCCAATACAATCTGCTTGTCCAGGGTTGGGCGAACCTGGAGTCCCACCACCCAATGCATTTGTATTATAAACCCAACTTGATTGTTGTGTTGGATCACAATCTGTAGCGTAAACGACATCTCCCGACATAGAAGAAGTTGAAAAGTAGATATCCACATTGCTATTTTCATCCCACCCCACTGAATGCACAGGAGTTCCCGGATTTGATGGATCTACGATTTGAAACCCATCACCTCCATTTGCCATGGATATTTGTGTCCAACCGCCTCCAGAAACCCATCCAGTTGTGGCATAAGTGGAATTAGAGCTGGTGGGTTGAGTAGTATGCTTCTCAAATAATGCAGAACTTATAGGAACAGAAACCGAACAATCACTCATGTCTGTATCAGATGAAAGTCCAGGAAAAATATCGGCATCATTATAGATCAAAATAATCGTCCCAGCAGGCACACAAGCCCAGAATGGATCATTTGAAAATCTGCAAGCACCGGTAGCGATTCCCACACCTGACATAGGTCCTCCAGGATTCAAATTCCCATTATTATCATCGAAAATCCAACCTCTTAAGTCAATACAAGGAGGAGTATCATCACAATTAACTAATGCGGGACCTAAAACTAAAAACTCAACATATTCTGCAGATCCGGATGGACCCTGTGACACTTCATTGATTACAATGGTTTGACCCTGGACATTTACCGAAAGGATCAACAGAAAAACAGCAGCAAAGGTTCTAACAATAGAAACAAGTGAGTGATTTTTCATGATTTATAAAAGCGCGTACTTTCAAAACCAAAAAAATGCTAAATCAATCTAGTGAAGGAAAACAGCGGAAATGCCTGATCCTCCCCTATTTGGATTTGGTATGTATGTTACCAATAAAAGCATTTTCTTAATTTTTAGAGTTTTCCTTTGAATGGTTTCAAATAATTCTTGAATCGAATCATTATCTAGGAGAACATCCAAAGGGTTGAAGCAAATTTAAGTACTTGTAATTGCTTAAAAACGAATAAATAGTTAAGTTTTTATTAAATTATACACTAACAATTCACAATTTTCTTAGATTTTTTTGCTATTTCTTAATTACATGTACAAAGCCTTGACCCGAATATTCTAACCCATCCAAACCTAAAGCAGTATACACTACAGAATAGACTCCATCGGCCAGATCTTTGCCCTTCATATCTTTCCCTTCGAAATCAGTGGAAATATTTTCAATTCGAAAAACTTCATTCCCCCATCGATTGTAAATAAGGCATGTTACAGATTGCAATCCTTTGTTTTCAAACGGATTCCAAACATCGTTCATTCCATCGCCATTAGGAGTTACGACATTAGGCAATTCAATTTGAACTTGTGGATTCACTTGTATTTCCTGACACAAGGTATCGTAGCATTCATAGTCATTAGATACAACAAGACAAATCGAATGAAAGCCTACTTCAACAAATATTGAATCGAAGACTGGTTGTAGACTATCGAAGTCGATTAGCAAAGAATTTTGAGTCGAATCGTTGTAAATCCATGTGTTTGTGGTTCTGAATTCAGACTGATCAGTGACTTCCACAGACAAGGGAGTATATCCAAAATCAGGATTTATATTAAAATTTGCAAAAGGTGATAATGAATCAACCAAAACAGAATCTACAGCTACACATCCATTACCATCAATTACCGTCAAATAATACCAATCTGGAATCCTATTTCCCCAAGTATTATTGAAAGACGTATCTATTCCATTTGTCCAAATGTAATTCAAAGTTCCTGTTCCCCCACTTGCTGTTGCACTTACAGTTCCACTTCCAGGATAAAAACTGTCTCCCCTGCACTGAGATGGACTTCCTGTTAGTGCACCAATAACAATTTGAGGAGGATTGACTAATGAAAAATCTAATTGAGCACTACACCCAACAGAATCCACCAACAAAGCGGTATGCGACCCTGCGATCAATGTGGAAATCGTATCTTCTCCATTTACTTGTCCATCCCAAGCCATAGTGTAAGGTCCCTGATTTCCGAACACAAGATTAATTGAAGCTTCTCCATTGTTAGAGCCAAAACACAAAGGATCATCCGTATTTAGAGTAAAGTAAAGTGAATCTGGTTGGTCTAAAAATACAGAATCCATTCCATCACAGCCTGTCACATTATCTACATAGCAAAAATACCATCCTGTTCCTAAAAATTCTGCTGCATTTGAATTCCCTTGATTCAAAACATTACTATCTGCATCTGTGATAACAAATGTAGCTCCTGCTTGAATTCCTCCTGCATTCACATTGATACTTACAGAACCATTATCTTGTCCAAAGCACAGAGGTTCAGCGACCACAAGATCAAGAGGTAAATTAGATCCAATGATTAGATTTTCAGTCACCAAAGAATCACAACCTGAACCCAAAGGAAAAACAGAGACATGGCTTTCATTAGATTGAATATTTGTTGAAATCGTTCCATCTGCGTAAGTATAATCCTGACCAGCACATAAATTTACATTGATCGTATTTGTAACGCCCGATACCATTGTTACATTCGTTGTGATGATTGAATCACAACCAGTGCCCTGAGTAGTTAGATTGCTAATATGAGAAGTATTTGATGTGATCGTTTGCTGAGTTCCATCTGGAAAAGTGTAAGTTGCATTTTGACAAACATTAACATTTTCGGTATTTGCAAATGTTGGATTCACGGTTATCGTCATATCCACAGGTTCAGCGCATTGTCCAGCATCCGGAGTGAAGGTATATGTTGTTGTACTTGTGTTATCTAAGGAAGGCGCCCAACTTCCAGAAATCCCGTTTGTTGATGTTGTGGGCAAAGGATTCAAAACATCCCCATTACAAATAGCAGCAATCGAATTGAAAGTAGGAGTCACAACAGGTACGCAATTCACTTCTAAATTATCGATCATCCAAATTTCATCTGATGCCCAACATTGAATAGTAATTCGGATACGAAGGGTTGATCCTCCAAGCAAGCAACCAGAATTGTAATTTACCACACCAGTTTGATCTCCTGCTACTATCACATTGTTATCAGCACAAGGACCTAGACAGAAAAAAGTATTTGTGGGTTCCAGCCATGTATTTCCGCCATCATAACTGTATTGTAATTGCACCCAATCTGCAGAATTACATCCCGTACCACAATCTTCTAAATTTCCTGATTCTTGAATATCCAAACTGATTTCTAAATTACCACTACAGGAACTAATGTCGATATCAGAAGTTTCGAAAGTAGCCGGACCATTTGTGTCCTGACCTTGAAGCTGACCACCCAAAATTTTAAAAAAATCATCTGGACCATTTGGTACTCCACCGGGCAAACAATCTGGACAAGCAGTTGACCAAGTTACTCCTGTTCCCAAATCATCCGATCCAACTACAGCATTATCTCCTTCATCAAAAGTTTCCTGAAAAAGTAATTGCGCATGTAATCCACTTGAAAAAAAGAGGATAAATAAGAATAGGTTCAATTGGATAAGGTTTGAAACATAAACTTCCAGGAAGCCTAATTTCAACAAACGGTTCATTTCAGTGAGTTAACAATTAACTTATTCATGGTTTGAGCCATCTAGCCTGTAGGAGATCATGAAAAAGCTTATTGCAAATTTAATTGTTTATATCCGTTTAACATGATTTAAAAAGATTAAGAATTCATTAAGTTTTTTGAATTATTGATTTATGATTT
>JAWKMJ010000001.1:0-16696 GCA_041392305.1 Crocinitomicaceae bacterium | reverse complement strand
TGCTAAATTCATCGTTGCCTCCTAGAATCTGCTTTATATCTAGCAACGTGTTATGTTGAATAGACTGATTTTCTTCAAAAGCATTGAATTTCTGATTCAAGAGTAATAACTGTGTAGTAATCGAATAATCTGTTTTTCCAATAAGTGACTCGTTTAACCTTAAAAGGTTTGTTTGTGTTGCGGTATTAGTTTCAGTTATATTTAAATTTATTTTCTGTAATGCATCAAGCTCATCTGTAGGAACAATAGGATTTTTTTTCTCTGCATGATAGAAGGAGATTTGAATTACTTTACCAAATACCAATGAAAGAATAATACCAATAATGGAAGTTGAAAATGCAGTTTTAAGTCCTTCAAGTAATGATGGGATACTATCATTTATGTTATTTACATCAAAAGTTTGAAGACCAAAATAGATTCCTAAAAAAGTACCTAGGATGCCGAAAGTGGTAAATATACCAGGAATAGATTCGTAAACATAAAGGTTAACACTTGATAAACCTTTTCTCCAAATCCGAACAGAATAGAAAAGTGAAAACACCGTCCACACTGTAATAGAAGAATAAATAAAAAGAATGTATGTTTCCATTTTTGTTTAAGGATTACGTCACCAGGTATTGTTAGTTAATTGGTTTCTCAAAAATATATATAAAAATATGATTTAACACAATCCTTTAATGTATAATTGTTCAATTTAACTTCTATTTATTGAAAAATATAACAGAGCTATCCATTCCACAAATACAAATCCTTAAACGTAGTTAAAGACCAAAAATCTTTTTCTTCATCGCTTTCAAATAAATCAAGGCTATTTTGTTCTAAAATTTGTACTTGTTGTTGAATAAATCTTTCAGATTTTCTTATTGAGGTGTTAACTAAGTCTTCATGTTTGCCATGATGAAACAAGCCATCTAAAAAGAGTAAGGCATAGTCTTTAAATTTAGTTAGGTCATCTAGTAGAGATGGTTGGTATTCTTTTCCTTCACTTCTTAAGAAGAGCATTACAAATATTTTAAATTCAGGTAGTTTAAAAACTCTATCTTGAACTGATTCGAAAATTGCAGTAGTATTTGGATGCATTTAATAGAGATGATGAATTTTTATGAAAGTGGTTTAAAAATAGAATTATTTGGGCTTAGAAAGAATGAAATAAGCCAGAAGAAATCAACATATCTCTTTAGAGCAAATCAATTTAGCCTATTGATACCCCCTTATGATCACTCACTTTCATCCTCATTCCAATAAATAATTAAAAAAGCCCTTAGCAGTTTCAACATCAGCACAAACACTCGTATAGCTGTGGTATTTTTATAAGTATTCAGAATAGGGTACTTCGTTAATATAGCTAGCCTGTTTCCTTCGTTATAAGCAATTCCCTTGTCACTTGTATAATGTTTTACTGCTACATAATGATGGTATTCAAGCCGAATAGTTTTATTAGTCTCATCAAAACGATTGTTTCGGAATCGGAGCCGAAAACCTGATTGCTCAAATCGTTTTGTTTTTGGCCTTGATTAATCATTCTAAGCTCCAGGTGGCTATTTTCAGTAAAGTATACCAAAAAATAGGGTGAAATAAGATATAAACATGTGGAAAATTTAATTATTAAGCGCAGATAGACTGCGTTTAACAATCGTATTATTGTGGGTAAAACTAAAAATCTATCAATTGCTTAGAGAAAAGAGTTAATTCATTAGAACAAAGTGAATATACCACAAGACTTGTAAGATAAGATGTTCGAAAATGACTTCAACCAGATCCAAAGTTTCGCATCGAGACCAGCAGTTTTTGAAAGTATCCTGCTTTGTACAGCTAAGAGATGCATTTAAGATCAAATCGATAATCACATAAGCTTCGAATACACATATGTAGCAGTGATTTGGTATCAGCCCTTACTTATTAAATCGAATCTGATTTATGGCTTAGGAGATTAAACTGCACAGCAAGGATTATTCAGTCCTTGGAGAAGAAATAGTTTTTGCCATATTCCAGGCAATACATAATTTGCGTACAGGGAATAAGTCAAGAGGAGAGTAGATTGAGTCGCGCTTTTGTAGATTATCTCTTAAATTTATTCATGATTTTTACATCACTGGTTGAAACAAATGTTGATACTCGGCATTTAGGTGAGTTCAAACTTCCTGAAAATAAATTTGTTGACCTTTTATTAAAGTTGCTCTTTTTTACGGGACTTTATCCTGGGACTAGCCTATCAAGGAGTCATTAGTTGCTTTCGAAAAGTAAAACAAATGTGCCGAGAAGAGTGACAGGTGCAATTTATTTATGATCTTTGTTCAATACCCAATTCCAAAATCAATACTTTATAATTTTGATGTATTAGATAAAAATGAAATTTTATTATTAGCGCAATTATTGAGAGGGAAAAAGTTTGCGTGAATATGCCTTTATAATCAATCTTCCCGTTCACAAAAAAAGACGTACATTATTTCATGCACACGGAGAGTGATCAATTGATTAAATTCAAGGATAATGTGTTTCTTCGTCTAATTATCTATGCCAAACTGATACGATTTAGTGAGAATCACCACTTGTTTTATCAGATAATGAATTTCAGTAAAATGTTCAGCGAGAATCCATTGAAATTTTATGAAGATTTGGAGCTTCTGGAAATCGTTTGTAATCCTGCAAAATCAGACAGAGAACGCCGACGGAAATGGACTGTGGTTGGATTTAAGGTCACTTATTGATTATGTAGAATATATGCGTTATCAAGAAACAGATAGGACCTTCAGTCTTAAGGGAAGAACATTTATATCTCTTATTCGATTAATGAATGAGTGGCACGAAGAACAAGATTTTGCGTCTTTAGAAAAGTATTTAAGATCGGAATGGAGTACTCTATAAGGTGAATTGGAAGAGTATAACAAAGACAATGAGATCTACAAGATTGAAGAATTAAATACTCGACGGAAACTTAGTGAAGAAGGAAAGGCACTAAAACATTGTGTGTTTTCATATATTGAAGATTGCATGAAACATAGTTCAATTATCCTTGGTTTGCGCAAAAAAGTTAATGAAGGATTTGTTCCTTGGGTAAGCTTTGAAACAAATGGAGGATTCATTCTCCAAGCCTATGGATATAAGAATCGGGATATAACTGAAAATGAAAAAGAGATAATCACAGAATGGGCAAAAATGAATGACGTAGTTTGGGAGTTATAAAGATGCTTTGTGCCCTCTTGGCTAGATTTTTTTTCGTCTGTGCAATCTTCAAGCTTTAAATCGAAAAGATGCATCAAAATCTCTAACAATCAAATATCGAAAAGTGGTTTTTTAAGCATAGCCCTCTAATAGAACAGCGCCTCTTCGAAATGACTTTTTCATCAGTCTTTAATCTTTTTTTAGGAATAAGCCAAGCCCTCTTATGATCACTAAAGTTCTCATCCTCATTCCAAGTCTCTAAGGAATAAGGATTATCCTGTAAAAAAGAAGAAGATAAAATAATGTGGTCCACTCTTGCATATGATGTTTGTTGTTTTCAAACGAGCGACACACTTCATTGATTGTGATACGTGCCTTATGACTAGATAAGCGAAGCCAGAGAACATAATGTTTAAGTCACCGATGATGCAAACCTGCTTACCAGGAAAGATCCTGTTGAAATCTTCTATTTGTCCGAAGAGGTCCTCATCAAAGCGAGGCTGTTTGTTGGCAAAAACGCCTATGATGGTTCCATAAACTGTTAGTACTCCAAGGGGCGTTTCAATATCAGCACAAACACTCGTAAAGCGATCATAAGTTTCGTAGCTTTTTAGAATAGGGTACTTTGTCCAAATACTTTCTCTGTTTTCCCTTTCTTTATAAGCAATGCCATCTTGTCCTTTGCTCAATGTTTCTGTACACACAGAATTATAATCTTCCAAGCTGATTGTAGAATTTGTCTCCGTCAAAACAAAGATATCTGCATCAATTTCCTTAATTTTTGCCAACACAGCTTCGTTCTTATTTTTAATAAGTCTTTCTAGGTTCCAGGTGGCGATTTTCATTGAGGGAGTATTTTAACTGGATATGATTTCAATGAATCTAGATAAAATTCTTAATATTAAAACACTAAATATTAAGAAATATAAAAATTGAATTAATAAATTTATTAACTTTCGATATTACACTTGAAAGAGAGTCGAATAATAGCCGAAAAGAAAAAACCACTGAAGCATATATCTACATAAGAAAATTTTTAAAATCGAAATATTTTTAATTCTAGCTTATTCTGCGCTATGGTTATAGATTATTCAAATTTAAACTAAATGGAAAAAGATTTATTAAACCTCGTAAAAGCTCAAACCAAAATTATTCAAATTATTAGTTTTGAGACGCTACGAATTCATGCTGCCTTGCTTAGGGTTTCAAGGGAAACTGAAAAAGACTTTTATCTTTGGAATCGAGTTGAAGGTATAAAAAAATGGAATACCGAAAAACGTAGTTTCATAGATGAAGAAGAGGAAGCTCAAAATCCCGATATGGCACTCAAGTTTTTTAACGACAATGAAAATCTCATTCTCTTATTAGAAGATTTTCATCCCGACTTATCAGAGGATAAGCCAAGAATCATTAAAACCTTAAGAAACATTGCCTTAAGTAATAACAAAAGCAAAACTTTGGTTTTATCACAGCCTTTTCATCAATTGCCTAGAGAGTTAGAAAAAGAAATCCATATTATTGACTTACCTTATCCTGATTTTGAAGATCTTAAAGCTATTTATAAAAAAGTTTGCATCGAACATGGAATTTCAAAATTAAGTGAACCAGATACAGATTTGATAGAAGCGGCTTTAGGCTTAACCATTATGGAAGCAGAAAAAGCATTTTCCTTAGCATTTATTGAAAACGGAAGTTTATCAAGCACTGAAGTTCCTTTAATAATAAGAGAGAAAGAAAATGTCATTAAAAAAAGTGGCTATTTAGAATACTATCATCCTAAGGAAACCATGACAGATGTTGGAGGTTTGACCAACTTAAAAGAATGGCTAATAAAGAGAGGACGGGGTTTTGATAAAGGAGCAAAAGAATTCGGACTGACGTACCCTAGGGGTATACTTTTATTGGGTATTCCTGGAACAGGAAAAAGCTTAACGGCAAAAGCAATTGGTAATGAATGGCACTTTCCTTTATTAAGGCTTGATATGGGGAAAATATTTGGTGGCATAGTTGGTGAGTCAGAAAAAAACATTCGTGAAGCATTGAATATTGCCGAAGCTATTGCACCATCTATTCTTTGGATTGATGAAATTGAAAAGGGAATGTCTGGAATCTCTTCATCCGGTGGATCTGATGGAGGAACGACTGCTCGTGTTTTAGGTACATTTTTGACTTGGATGCAAGAAAAATCCAAACCAGTTTTTGTAGTAGCAACAGCTAATGACATCTCACAATTACCTCCTGAATTATTAAGGAAAGGACGTGTAGATGAAATTTTCTTTGTGGATTTACCTTCTGAAAAGGAACGAGAAGAAATCATTAAGATTCATTTGAAAAAGAAACATCGTAAACCAGAAAATTTTGCTACCAAAAAATTAGCTCTGGAAAGTAAAGGTTTTTCTGGAGCAGAATTAGAAGAAGTAATCAAAGAAGGGTTGTTTCAAGCTTATGACGAAGAAAAGGAAATTACGGATGAGCATATTTCTGCTGCGATTGCGAGAACGTTCCCATTGTCAAGAACAATGCATGAAACGATTGAAAAAATGAGGCTTTGGGCAAAAAGCAGAGCAGTATCAGCTTCGGCAGAAGAACCTGATAAATTGGATAAGGAGAAAGATAAAGAAATTCCTAAGCTTAAACAGGAATCTTACAATAACATTTTTATCAACGATTAGATGCTATCTTATTATTTTAATTTACCAAAGGATATAGATCGAGATTTTGAGAGAAATCTTAGAGCTTCTTTTGCTATTCAAAGAACGGCAAAGGCTGCATTTGAACCTTTTGAAGGCTACTTACAAAATGCAATTGCAGCCTTAGAGAAAAAGGAAAACATTAAAGCAAGTTGGAAAAAAGTAGGTTCCGATAATGTTGCTGAGTTAAGAATTATTGGAGGAATCTTTGAGATGCCAAAGGAAACTTTAGTTCAATTTGAAGGTGGATCATTGGAAAATGCTCAAATTGGAGAAATTGTATATGGTAGTCGTGGGGAACACAAAATAGTTTCAATTACGGAAAAGGGTTACTTATTTGATGTAATTCCCGAGTCAAAGGAGAAGTTATTTTGGAATGATGAACAGCACAATTTTATAATTCTTCATCCACCTAAACCTGAAGGAACAATAATCAGAGACGATCCAAACCGATACATTATTTACTCTGAAAATAAAGGTAACATTGCAACTCGAATCCCAGATAATAAGTTGAGTTCTTTCATTGATTTTGACAACCTGACTTTTGAAAATGGCACTAAACTATTAGCCTCTCGGAATAAGTTGCTAAGTATAACGCTTGCCGATAGTATTGATTATGAGAAAAAGGTTGTTTCAAATCAGATCAAGTTTATGATTGAAAGACCCAGAAAATATAGCGAGGACGCTTTTTGGATTCAGTTATTGGAACTGGATGATAACACGGTCGAGGACATTCCTGGATTTTCACCACTACGTTACTTCTTTGATGATGATATTACGATTACGGACGATAAAAAATGAGTATGCAGTTGCAGCAGGAAATGATACAGAAAACAAAATTGTTTTAAGGCGTAAACTTGAATCTAAAAAGGGTGGTTTTTTGGGAATATTGCTTCCCGCCTGAAGGTGCTATTTTAACTGTTAAAGTAAATACTTATTCATTACGAAAACAAAAGGAAGCAATATCAACCCTTCTTCGATTACCTGTTAATGAGCAATCAAAATTAATTAAGCTGTTCGAGAAGAGAGACCGAACAGAATGGCAAAAACCTGAAAGAGAAAGAATCAATCAATGGTTTGTGATTACTGATGAAAGTCGAAGCGGTTGTCTTGAACAGAGAAATTTTATTAGTCAGGCAATAAATACACCCGATTTTGCAATTTTAGAAGGTCCACCAGGTTCAGGAAAAACTACCGTGATTTTAGAATTGATTTGCCAATTGGCAGCTCAGGGCAAACGAGTTTTGCTCTGTGGTTCAACACATGTTGCCATTGACAATGTACTAGAACGATTAAAAGAACATCGCAACGGGTCAAACTTGCTTGAGCAATTACACATTTTACCTGTAAGAATAGGGGATGAAAAAAGGATCAATGAGGATATTCGCGAGTTTCAAATTAATAATCTTATTGAGGAAAATGGCATAGATCAAACGCTCCTACTAGAATCGTCTAACCTAGTTTGTGGAACGACTGTAGGGATTTTGCAACATCCTAAATTTAAAGAAAGAAATAAAAGTTGGCGTGACACTCCTATAAATCCAGAATTTGATTATTTAATAATTGATGAAAGCAGTAAAACTACATTTCAGGAGTTTCTTATTCCTGCCTTATATGCAAAAAAATGGGTATTGGTTGGTGATGTAATGCAGCTTTCTCCTTTCACAGAAAGACAAGAAATTGTTTGCAATATTGAGCAAATAACCGTTGAAGGAAAACCATTGCTATACGAATTACAGCAAGCAGTTTTTTTCTTACATAAATTGAAAAGCTGCTTTCATAGTAAGCACAATAAGTTTGTTTTACCTGCTTCTGCTAATACAATAAAATTTATAATTCAGGAATTGGAAAATGGGAGGATTACCGATTTCAAAAGCAAAGTCATTTTCATTATTTCAACTGGAAAAATTGAAATAGATCAACTTTTTTTTCGTAAACCAGATGAACTAAACACTTTAGAATTAAGCGCGGCAGATTTAATCATTGTTAAGGATGATCAGCTAGAAAAAGTACTTGACTATATTCCTGAGAGCCATGCAATACTAAGAAGTAAAACATGGCAGGAATCAGCTCACGCCTTTGTGCATAATTTCTTTCAGAAACAACATCAATTTCAATACAAAGAAAAAGGAAGAGAAACAACTGATAGTAATGAAGTTGTAAACCAAATTAACAGCTATTTGTATGAAAAAAACTGGGCAGAAGAAGTAGCTTGGCGAGTTGATAGAGAGCATCAATTGAGAATGGTTCAGAAAAGCCGGTCAAAAGGAAACTATGGTAAAGTTATAGCAGAATTAATGCCTAAATCCATTGACAAAGAAAAGGTAGAGGAAAAGATTAATCTGATTGCTTCAATGGCATTTCCTTCCATTCTTGAATCTTTAGTAAAGGGTATCTCTGGAAGAAAATTGAGCTTTGAGAGCACAATATCAAAGGGTTTTGAAATAGAAGACCTACAGTATCGGAGAACAACACTTGTCTATCAGCACCGAATGCATCCTGAAATTTCAAAATTTCCAAGAGAACAATTTTATCAATCAGAAAATGCTCTTCTGGATTTAGAATACCCTAAGCATATTGAAATATTAAGGGACTGGAATTATCTAAAATACAATAATAGAAGCGTGTGGATTGACGTTCCAGGCAAAACCACTAAAAACTATAATATAGATGAGGTTGAAGCTTTAATTGATCATTTAGACTTGTTTCTAGAATATGCTAAAAATAATACACAACCCGAAGGTAAGGAATGGACAGTTGCCTGTTTATCATTTTACAGAGGGCAAGAGACACTAATAAGAGAAAAATTGAAAAAATATCCAGGCAATGAAAGCAGTTTTTCAAATTTCAATGTCACCAAAGGCAAAAACAAAGTCAACATTAAGCTACACACGGTAGATAAATTTCAGGGACATGAAGCAGATATTGTTTTTTTATCCATGGTTCAAACAAGCCGAGATGGATTTATGGATAATCCCAATCGCCTTAATGTGGCCATTACCAGGGCAAAATTTCAGTTAGTTATAATTGGGAGTTACGACTATTTTTTAAATAAGTCTAATTCAGATGATTTAAAAGAATTAGCAAAGAATACTTACAAGCAATAGAAATGAAAGTTACACTTGATAAAAACATACAACTGCACACCGCTATTGTTTATCTCCGATTTGAAAAGGAGCTCTGTCGCAAGGATATTCAGGAATACTTGAAAGGGAAACAATTTGACAACAGCCTCATTGAAAATAGAGTAAAAGATTATCTTAAGAACATTAAGGTTTTTGATGAAAAGTATCAACTCACGGCATTAGGAAATTCGGTGAAGGATTCTGGAATGTTGCCTACTGTTGAAGAAGGTAAGTATCAAATATGGTTTTCAGATAGAGATTCATATTTTGGCAATAAGATTTTCTATTTTAAAAGAGTTCAGCCAACAAGAGGGGGTTCTGATGGAAAGTTGCAATTATGGTTTGGTAATGAAGATCATTTCTATTTGCCTACTGAAACCAATTCATTTTCAAATTTGAAGCTCTTACCTATGAATGATTATTTTGGTCAGAACATAAGTTACCAAAATCCTATTTCCTTGCGTTGGACATGGGAGAATCTTGAAAAATCGAGTTTTGTTTTTGATGGGCAATTGGGAAAAGGTGAAAATGTAATCAAGCTAAAACAAAAGAGTATTCCTTGCCAAGAACAAGTTAAAGATTTGATTGAACAAATGCTCTCGAACTGGGATAAAGACAGCCAACGTTTAAAAATTCCTTTTGAGGAACTAAGTGAGCAAAGTAGAATGTCATTTGAGCATAACTTACAAACAAAATGGAATGATTTTGAAGTTAATTTTCAAAGTATACCTTTGAAACCATATAACAAAGAGGACGCCGCAAAATGGAGAAACTGTTTAGTTAACGAAAATCTCAAGAAGGATTATCTCAGTCCTAGTGATTTTGAAAATAGAGTAATTGAAATCAATGAAAAGGATGGATTTAAGTCGTATTCTCAATCATTAGATATTCCAAAGTCTGAAACTTTTAGTAGCATTGTCAAGAAAGATGCACTCGCTTTTTGGCATCTAAATGCACCTTTAGACTTAAATCCAAATACCAAAGTAAAACTGAACGCCAAACCAATTGAGCTAAGAAAAGACAGCAAAATATCCTTCCGTGAAATTGTTGCTATGTTAGGCTTTGAGAGCTTTGAAAACATTTCGTTGTTTGTATATTATGACCGTTATGTGATAAATATAAATCAGCAAAAATCTGTTGACACTTTATTTTCCGCAGTAGATTGCAAAAACAAAATAGTTGTAACAGATTTAACTCCAAAGGAAAACAGCAGTGATTTCATTCAAAAGAATCAGTCTGCCATTAAATTAAAGGATTGTAAGACTATTTTCAAGTCAAGATTCCCTCACGATAGATACATAGTGTTTGGTAACAATGAAGAACTGCGAATTTGGAACATCAGCAATTCTATTGATTACATTACCTTTTTAGATAAAAACATTGATAGAAGCACGAAGGGAACCATCAGACAAAGCGTTGTTTTCACTCCAGTGAGTAAAGAAATGCTTGATAAAGATTTATTGAACTTTATACAGAATGAAATTAGAAATGGCAAATAATATTCTACCCATATCCAAATCAATGATTGTTGATTACAGCAGTGAGCCAATTGAAAATATATGGCAGGTCAATGATAGCAAGTTGAGGAATACCACCATAAACTATAAAGAAAGCATTATTGCATTTTTAAAATCCGTTTCAGAAGGAGTGGTCTGTATTCAATCTGCTTCAATCACTGATAAACAGGTGATAAAGCAAATTTTTGACACTGCAAGAGGCCGAGAAGTCAAAATTTATCTTCTTTTAAATCAGTATTCTCCTGAAATCGATTTGCTAAGTGGTGTTTGTTTGATTCGTTATGACTTAAGTAATACAGGTACGTTTATTTTATCTAATCCAAATTCAAACCAATCAGAAGGTTTGTTTTTTGGAGGTAAACTTTCGGAGCAGTCTTTGACATCATCAAATCAAATTTTAATTGAGATAAAGGAAAAAGAAATTTCCGAATTATTTCGTCATTTCTGTTTTCACTTTTGGGAATCTGCAAAAAAAGAAGTTAAAGAAGAAGGAAAACACAACAGCATAGATACAAAGCCAATTGATGTGTTTCACGATAAGTTGGCATTTGGCGAAAGAGATTTTATTTATTCTACATTGTTTGATTTTGTTGAAAAGACCACCCGTAACAAATTGTCGGGTAGTCTTATAGTGCCTCTTGAAAAAGAAGATCAAGATCCAATATTTATTAAACCAACGGAAGAAATTGAAATAGGAAATATCAATCTAGAAGAATTGTTATCACCACGAGAATTCGAAAAACACACACCCGAATTTCTTGACAATGGAAAATCTTGCAAGATAGAGTTCAAATGGAGTAATGTGCCATTTTATCTTCCTGAAAAAAGCAGTGAAAGTTCTATGTATGAGAAGTGGAGGAAGGAATCAGAAATAATTAATAATCATCTTAATTCATTTTTGGAGAAAATTAAATTGGGAGAGAATAAGGAAAAGACAATTTCAAAGGCCTTGTCAAGATTCTTTTTAGGGAAGAAGAATTCCTTTAATAAATTAAAATCGGAAATTGAAGAGATTAAGCAGGTTGATTTTGCTAATATCACCAATATAGAACTAAAAGAAAAAATTACCACTATCAATCAGATATGCAATCAGGTGGAAGTCGAAATAGGAGAGATTGAACAAGAAGATAAAAAAGCGAGATTAGATGAAGAGATTGATGTTTTAAAGGGAAAAGATTTAGAAAAACACAAGCTCCTTTCTGAGAAGAAATTAGATCTAGATGAGAAGCAAAGTATCAGTAACGAAAAGCTTAAAAATTTTCTTGAAAAGTATAAGATAGAGGAATCTTTGTTGGGTAAGTTGAAAAATGAATGGCAACAGCATTCTGGTCATAAAAACAAACAAAAGAATCCGAAAGAAGCACAAGAAGCTGAATCTAAACTTACAGAGCTAAAAGAAATTCAAAATCAAGTTTTCCTAAACAAAATAAAAAGTGAAATAGAAAATTTGGAAAAAGAAGTTAAGCGTAATAATGATGAGATAATGAGGAAAGAGAATGAGAAATCTAAGACGAATCAAAATGCCTTTAGTAAATCGTCATTAGATGAATTTGTTTCGAATCAGCCATCACAGCAGATTTCGAGTAATAATAAATATCTTTTAGTTCCTGATATGCCTCAATTACCAATCATTGGAAAACTTTATGAATTAAATAACCAAAGCTATCTTGCAATAGAATTTTGGGAACAATATCATCAAGGAAAATTAGAAGCAGATAGGCTGAAAGCAAAGCTGTGTGCAATTAAAAAGTGAAAATTATGGCAGAAGAACGTATAGTTATAACTATTGATGAAAATGGCAAAATCAATGCATCTACAGAAGGTGTTAAAGGAGATTTGTGCCTTGATCAATTGCAAGAATTACTTAGTAGTTTGGAAGAACTACAATCCATCATTAAAACTGATGAATTCTACCAAACGAATGAATTAAAATCTCAAAATAAAATTCAAAATAGAAAGCAATGAGCGCTGTAGTTAAAACTCTTACTCCTTTTATTAATAAGGATTTATTGTTAAAGGCATTAGATGCAATGGGGTGTAAATATTCTGTGCGTTCAAATGTAATTTATACTGATAGAGTAGATTTTAGAGGTCAGCAAAAATTTGTGTTACAGAATGGAAGATATGTTTTTCAGCATGATTCGGATGCCGATAGTTTTCTGTGGAAAAATATGAATATGAAAAGTCGTAAAACTGTTAGAAGTTTTCTTGAGACCTTAGAAAAAAAATATCAGCTTTTATATAATAAAAGAATGGAAGAATTGGAGCAGCAAAGACAGGAGGAAGAGCGAGCAAGATTGGAAAAGGAAAGACAAGTATTTGTTGAAAGTCAAAGAGAAAATATAATTGCAAAGGCAAAAGAACAGGGATATTCCATTCAGGAAGAAAAAATAAAGGGAAAAATAAAATTGATTCTTGTTCGAAATACATATTAATATGAATATATCTCACATTGAAGAACAAAGTTTTATTTATGGACCAGGTTGTAGATTTGTAATTTGGGTTCAGGGTTGCACAATTCATTGTAAAGGATGTTGGAATAAAGAAATGTGGAGTTCTAAGATAAAAGACGATTTTACCGTTGCAGATTTACTCGTTAAAATCAAACGGGAAGAAGGTTTTATTGAAGGTATTACTTTACTTGGAGGCGAGCCATTGGATCAAATTGATGAAGTCGTTGAATTACTTAATGAATGCATAGCGAATGGTTTGAGCACAATGGTTTTTACAGGGTACGAAATGGATGAAATAACCAATAGTGGGATGAATGAAATTCTTAGATTAGCCGATATACTTGTTACTGGCCGTTATGTTGCATCTAAACGAACTTTAAATCATCAGTGGATTGGTTCAACAAATCAAGAAATTCATTTTTTGTCTGATAGGTATAAAGAATTTATTCAAAGTAATTTAAATTATGTTGAAATTTCCATAGATGAATCTGGCCGCACAACTTTTCTTGGATTTCCAGATAATAAATTAATGAATGACATAATGCAAATCAACTAGAATAAGTATATGTATATCTGCTTGAGATATGTGAAACTGATAAAATAAAGTTTCAGCTTGCGATTTTATATGATTTAGTAATTTAAGGGTAAAAGTAAACGGATTTCAAAATATCAATCCTTCCCAAAAAAATACAAAAAAGTAAGTAGTTCTCAATACTTCCTTTGTCGATGGTCTAGCCTACAGGCATGACTCATGTAGATACATTCAAATTAGGTTTATAACCAACTTGATTTTTAAACCACCGTTACTAATAGACTAAAATCATTACCTCCTCACCCATACCTCTCCGCCACTTCCTCCAAATTCATCAACCAACGCTCCGGAATAACTTTGGTGTAGATGTATGGAAAGACTTTATCTGCTCCGTAAGTGGCTCGAACTTTATTACTGAGTTCTAAATTAAACATGCCTTCAAATTTCTTGCGGGCCATGAATATATCTGCATAGAGCATTTGGAATCTACCTTTAGGAAGGTTGAATTTTTAAAATTAAACTTAATCATTCGGGCTAAAAGCAAAAGCTCTATAAATCTATAAATCTAACACTCTAAGATTCTAAAATAAGCTTGCTCCAACTAAATACAAATAACTGCTTTGAAATTGAATCTTTTTTTCTGCTTCGTAATGTTCCATTAATTCGGTTATGAGTATATCGTTATATAGAATGAGGTAATCTCCCGGATGAACCTTGCTAAGATCGGAATGATACTCAATTTGGTAGCCATACTTTTCTTCATAAAGAAGACTATAGTATTCAATATTTGGGTTAAACTCGCCTTCGTCTAGAAAAATTAATTTAATGTTTTTGATGTGCGGATAAGAATCTTTTGCTCTTTTCAATACTTGGCAAACTTCATTCGATGCGCTTGGTTCATTCAGGAGGTAAACACCTTTTATTGCAGAAACATAGGGAGGAATCAGAATGACCAATAATAGAACAGCTAGCTTTGGCGAGAACTTAGGAAGTTCATATCTGGCTTGTAAGGATTTTAGACCTTCGTATATTCCATAAGCACTCCCTATGGCTAAAAATGGATAAATCGGAGCAGCATACCAAATGAGCTTGGTTTGAGCTAATGAAAGTATGCTTAGAATAACCAGAACTTGTAAAACGGCAAGTTGTAAAAAAGCGTACTTTTTTACTTGAGTAATAGAATAAATAAAGAATATTACGAAGACTAAAGGAAAACTTGCTTCAAAGAATATTCTTTCCAAATAGAAAAAGATATTCCCTTCATGCATTATTACATGAGTAATACGCTTCACATTATTCAAATGTCGTGCGCCATTTAAATATGCTCCTAATACAATTAATGCGAGTATGGCAGCACTTGTCCAAAATGCTTTGTCTTGAAACATTTGCTTAAGTTTTTTGCTATGGAGAGCAAAGATTATAAGAGCGGGAAAACAAAGGAAAATGGATACGCTTTTTGTGAAAAAAGCCATGACAAAAAACAGTAGACTCAACACTAAATTCTTTAGTTTTTGATCCTCCATATAAAGGTAGGCTTGAACAACAAACAAAAAGCAGAATAAGGTAAAAGGAATATCTTGGTTGGCAGATCTACCCATATGTGGATTAAGCATTGCTCTTGTGCTTACTAAAATTATGGAAGCTAGGATTCCTACCGAATACGAATGGTGAATCTTCTTTAAATAGTAAATAATACTAAAGCAAAGAGCTAAAAAAGATAGACTAGTGGGTAGTCGCAAGGCTAGCTCATTGTAGCCAATTAGCTTCATAAATCCTGCTTGTATGTAGCTTACTAAAGCAGGTTTGCTATTGTGAACTTCTGTTAAGCCGGGAAGCTGCGAGAAGTCTTTGATCGGTACTCCGTTTTCAGCAATGTAATACGCTCTAATGGCAAAGAGTGCTTCATCCCAAGAATCTATGCTTAAATAATCAAGTTGCATAAATAGGGGGAGAGAAAAAACCAAAAGCAAGCCCAAAATGGCAAGACTATATGATAATTTAAGCTTTCTAAAAGGATTCAAAATTTAGTTTATAAGCTTCGCAATTTAAGTAAAATTTTAATATATCTGATGGCTTTGTAGAGAATTAGTTGCTTAGCTGACTAGTTGACTAGCCGACTAGAGAATTAGAAAAATTGAGAAATAGCTGCTTAGTTAACTAGCAGACTAGAGAATTAGATCGTTAGATTGTACAAACAAGAGTCAAAGTTTCGAAGACTGTTCTCCCCACTTGATGAGGGGGGAGTTAGAGGGGGGTGCTTTTAGAGGGATAGAAAAATAGAAAATTAGACAACTAGAGGGCTCTATATGATCAGATATTCATATTTTAAGAAATTATCTAAAAGCAAAGCGCTCAAAAATCTATTAGTCTATATAAAAAAGCACAATAATGATACTCGTTCGAAATAGTTCCCCTCTCCAAGGAGAGGGGCTAGGGGTGAGGCCTTTTTTAGATGACTAGAGAATTAGAAAAATAGAGAAATAGTTGCTTAGCTAACTAGCAGACTCGAGAATTAGATAGTTAGATTGTACAAACAAGAGTCAAAGCTTCGAAGACTGTTCTCCTCACTTGACAAGGGGGGAGTTAGAGGGGGGTGTTTTTTGCTTTGTTAGAAAAATCAAGAATTAGAGCAAATAATTGCACCTAGATACGAAGTGATCTATAAATCTAGTCCACTTCTAGTCTTCTAGTCCTCTAGTCAACTAAAATCTATTCTTCATCTTCAAACTGTTCCAACTCTTCATTCAATCTAGCTTCAAAGGCGTCGGTTAGTTCAGAATTGATATCGATAGAATTGCCAGCCACGCTAGCATTTTGAAAAACTGGAATCAGTGCCTCAATTTCTTCCCATTCCAAACCAATAAACTTTAAATAAGCGAGAACTTCAAAATTGTGTTCGCACATGCGGTGGGTATAGTTCATCATACTAGGAAAGAATTTGGCTTTTTCAACCTGCTCCCAAAACGCCTTCTCTTCCTTCTTATTCATCTTTTTCAGCTCTGTGAAATTATTATAGGCATTCTTCCAATCACTTTTTTCAGACAAGTAGACTAGGAAAAATATTAGTCCTAAGATAGCCACTAAGACACCTAGAAATATACCAATCCCTTTCCAACTGTATTCCATATAGGTATAGCCAATACTTCCAAGAACACCAAGGATCCACATTGGTAAAAAGAATAAGCGTCCCTTTAATCCACCTAGTTCACAGAGACCT